>JAEWRE010000065.1 GCA_023460235.1 Bacillota bacterium | reverse complement strand
GTTATGTCTCAAGAACTGCTGATAAACAATAGTACAGGTACTTCCAAGAGGCTCTGCGTCAATGAAGATAGGAAGAGATGTCTTCAATGCATCAAGTCTATGGTGATCGATGATCTCTACAACCGATGCCTCTTCTATTCCCTTTATACTCTGCCCCACTTCGTTATGGTCAACAAGTATTACATTATATGAAGGCTTATGGAGGAAACAACGACGAGTAACATAGCCTACAAACACATTCCCATCAAAGACAGATAGACCTCTCAGCTTTGATGTTGAAAGCTCTTCCTTTGCATCATCAAAAAGGTCTGTGACTTGAAGCTTTCTTCCCTGTTTTCCCATGATAGTCGAGATAGCTGGGCTCATTCTCAGTCTTCTCTCAACTTCTGCGGTCCCTAGCTCTGTTACATATACAGTTCCTTCATATGAAGAGAAATCTATATCATCAACCTTTGTTCTTGTAGTTATGATTATGGCAGGAACATTCATGGCCATAGCATGCTCTATATATCTCTTTCTATATCCCAAAGCCACTATAGAATTACAGTTCTCGCATACAAAACGACAGAAGTCTTCATATGCTGCAGCTCCTGCAAGAATCGAAGCCTGGAATGTCTCTTTACCTCTCTTAATAAAGAAACCAGGTATTACTTTAGATATATTCTCTGCAGTGAAGTCATAGACAGGAATCTTTTCTTTGTTGTCTTTCAAGAACCATGAAGTGATGTCATCAACAGAAAGAAGTCCTACATACTCACCCTTGTCAAATACAGGAAAGGCTGATGGATGGTTATCACTATATTGCTGGACCAAGTCATAGATAGGAGAAGAGGCATCCACTCTCTCTGTAGGAGGAAGCATTACATCCCCAACCTTTGGCTTTACATCTTTCATATATGGAGGGGCTTCGATGTCCATTAGGGCAAACTGCTTCTTCACGGCATCACTCATATGCCCGCATCTTACAGCATGGTATGTGTGGTCTTTATCAATCATATTTTTAAGCACACTGTAGCCATAGGCTGAGCAGATGCTGTCTAAGTCTGGATTTCTATGTCCTGTTATATATACGTCACGCATAACAAAATGGTACAATAAAATATGACAAAGGGGTACATCCCTTTTAGGAGAAAAGACGATGATTGATGTTTTGGTTGCGGTTGACCTTCAAAATGACTTCATTGACGGAGCTCTTGGAACAAAAGAAGCAGTAGCTATTGTTGAAAAAGCTAAGGAAAGAATAGAGTCTTTCCCAGGCGTTATCCTATTCACCCGCGATACTCATAATCCCGATTACATGGAGACTGAGGAAGGAAAGCATCTTCCTGTCCCACACTGTATCAAGGGCAGTAAAGGTTGGGAAATAAGAGAAGAACTGGATAAGCTAAGAAAGACAGAGGCAATAGACAAACCTACCTTCGGTTCTGTGACTCTGGGTGAAAAACTAAAGGAACTAGACGAGAAAGAGGGAGTAAGATCTGTTACCCTTCTAGGGCTCTGTACAGATATCTGCGTTATATCAAACGCATTCATTGCCAAGGCATATCTACCTAATGCCCACATCAGAGTTGACTCTGAGGCATCTGCAGGCGTTACTCCTGAGAGTCACAGAAGAGCATTGGAAACAATGGAGATGTGCCACATCGAAATACTTGGTAACAATAGATAAAAGGAGAAATATATGAAAGTTGTCGTTGCTAATGACCATGGTGCAGTAGATCTTGCAAAAAGAGTATTGAAGCATCTTGAAGAGAGAGGAATCAAGTATACATATCTTGGAGTCGGCGAATAAAAAAGCGTCGATTATCCAGACAAGGCACGAGAAGCCGTGGAGGAGTACAGAAAGGGAGGATACGACAGAGGAATTCTGATGTGCGGCACCGGTATCGGAATCTCCCTTGCCGCCAATAAAATGAATGGAATCAGATGCGCCCTTCCTCAAGATATTTATGCAACCGAAAAGACAAGAGAACATAATGACGCCAACTTCGTAGCCTTCGGAGGAAGAGTGGAATATAAGGACGATGTACTGGCTATGCTTGATGCTTTTCTTGATACTCCTTTTTCCCACGACGAACGACATCAGAGAAGAATCGACAAGATGATGGCTCTTCAAGGTAAATGAATTTATATTCAATAAAAGCAGGGAATCAATCAGAGATTCCCTATTTTTATTCATTATTTTTGTATTTTTATTGAAAAATCTATTGAACAAACTCCTTAATAGTCGTATCAATATGCACATCACATTGCATATATATTCACTTAAGGAGTTTTCTTATGAAGAAAGAAGATATAAAGCGCGTTGTTTTGGCATATTCTGGTGGTCTTGATACATCTATCATCATTCCTTGGCTAAAGGAGAACTACAACAATCCAGAAATCATTGCAGTAGCTGGAAATGTAGGTCAGGCCGACGAGCTTGAAGGTCTGGAAGAGAAAGCTCTAAAGACCGGAGCGACTAAATTCTATGCTTTGGATCTTGTAGATGATTATGTGGACAACTATGTAATCCCTACAATGCAGGCGGGTGCCATTTATGAAG
>JAEWRE010000064.1 GCA_023460235.1 Bacillota bacterium | reverse complement strand
GTTGCTCCTGTTGGGCCTGTTGGACCCATTGCTCCAGTTATTCCAATTGGACCAGTTGGACCTGTTGGACCTGTTGCTCCTGTTGCTCCTGTTGGACCTGTTCTACCTGTTGGACCTACTGGTCCTGTTGGACCTGGACATCCATGGCATCCTTGTGGACCTGTTGGACCTTGTGGACCTACGCAAGAACAACAAGAAGAATTACAACAGTAATCATTGCTATTGTATCCATTGTAGTTACTCATTTTTTTATTCCTCCTTTATAGAGATAAAACTCTATATTGTATTATATTCTAATATAATACAAGCTGTTAAATAAATTAAATTGTTTTAAAAAAATTATTGTTATATTTTACGGTTTTGTCATTTGGTTTAATTTTTTCTGCTCTTTTATTATATAATTTTGATTTTTTTATATTTCCTATATTATAATAGCAAACGCATAATTGCATATAAGGGATAAATTTACACATATCAATATTTATAAATGCAGTAGTATTTACATTTATATCTAGTTTTGTGGCTAATTCATACCAAAATATCGCATTATTATTGTCATTTTTTTCAAAAAAGAAATTTCCAATATAGCAGCATATGTCTGGTCTAGGAGTATCATATTTAAAAGTTTCAAAAAGAATCATTAATGAATTATCTAGATCTCTATTTATTTTATAACATATATGCAAGTCTAAACATGCATTTATTTTATCAGTATTTGGTATATCATTTTCTTTTAAAACCTGAGTAAAATATTCTATAGCTTCATTATATAATCCATTAAAGTACAGCTCTCTTGCATAGTAGAATTTTTGTCTCGTAGAAAATTTTACTTTACTCTCTAACATTTTCCTATATATCCTTAAATTTCTGCCTTTAACAACTGGCTTGATTTTTTTATGTTCTATACAAATATCAGTATATTCTACTTTTCCTTCTAATTTTATTGCTTCATGTACAGTACCTAACCATTTAAAATCTTCAGAATTACGTATTATCCTTTCTCTATAATATGAGTATATTGGCAATTCATTTTCATCAAAAGCCACATTATATTTTAACATAAAAATATCAACGGAAGTGTCAGATTTTTGCTTTAAATTATTAATTTTATCTATAGATTCATTATTTATAACATCATCAGCATCTAGCCACATAATATATTCATTATTTGCTTTAGAGAAAGAAAAATTTCTTGCTGCTGCAAAGTCATCGTTCCATTTATAGTCATACAAACTACTAGTATATTTTTTAGCTATATCCTTTGTTTTATCTACTGAACCAGTATCAACTATAATTATTTCATCTGCAATTTTACTTGCACACATTAAACATCTTTCTAAAACTTCTTCTTCATCTTTTACAATCATACAAATACTTAATTTCATAATTATCACCTTTATTATTTAAAATATATGATAATTTCAAAATCATTATGTTAAAAAGAAAGGTGCAAATTCCCATTAAAGCAGAATTTGCACCTTTTTATTCAATTAATTTATTTTAACTCTTTTTGTTTTTTCCTTATTTCACTTTTTTCATAAGAGTGACATACATGATTAAAAATCAAAGCCAATATTAAGAAAAATGTTGGGATCAAATGATATGTATCTTTAGAAATTGGAAATATTGCAAATAATATAGTTAAACCTCCAGTTATTAGTGTTAGTACATTAAAAAATTGAATTTTAGACATAATTACACCTCTTTATTAAAATATTTCTAATCCTACTGGACAATGATCACTTCCAATTATGTCGCTATATATATATGCATCTTTTATTTTATCTTTAATATCTTCAGATACTAAGAAATAATCAATTCTCCATCCAATATTTCTATCTCTTGCGTTTGCAAAATATGACCACCAAGAATAAGCATCAATTTTTTCTGGATACATGTATCTAAAGGTATCTATAAATCCATTTGATAATAAATCAGTCATTTTACCTCTCTCTTCATCAGTAAAACCAGCATTTTTTCTATTTTGACTTGGATTTTTCAGATCAATTTCTTTATGTGCTACATTTAGATCTCCGCAAACAATTACTGGTTTATTGTTGTTTAATGCTTTTAAATATTTTACAAATTCATCTTCCCAGATCATTCTATAATCTAATCTTTCAAGACCTCTTTTTGAATTTGGAGTATACACATTAACCATAAAAAAATTATCAAACTCTAATGTTATAACTCTTCCTTCGTTATCATGTTCTTCTATTCCAATTCCATAAGTTACAAAAAGAGGTTTTATTTTAGTAAAAATAGCTGTACCAGAATAACCTTTTTTCTTTGCACTGTTAAAATATATATGATAATTTTCAAAGTTAATATCTGCTTGTCCCTCTTGCATCTTTGTCTCTTGAATGCAAAATATATCAGCATTAGTAGAATCAAAAAATTCATTAAATCCTTTATTTAAAACTGCTCTAAGTCCATTAACATTCCATGAAATTAGTTTCATATTACCACCTCAACTTATATAAAATTTTATCACAAATAATATAGTAATTCAATTAAAATTATTAAAAAGAAAAAATAATCTAAAATATCTTTTTTTGATATTTTAGATTGTTATTTAAAAACAGTATGGTAATTCGACTTTCATTACATTGTAATCTATCACAAAATTTAATATTCCACTAGAATATGGTGCTATATCATATTGCTGATAGTATATTGATACACCTAACGGTGTTAAATAGAAGCTCTTTGGATTAAAACTTTTAACAACTAATTCAGCGTAGTCATCAAAATATATATTGTTTCCAAGCGATATTTCATTAGCTATTTGCAAATTAATTTCTCTTATTATATCTGTTTTAAAATTGGGATTATTAGGGTACAATTCTTCTAATGTGATTATTTTTCCTGTTTTTAGATTCCACGTCTCAGATGTTCTTATTGTATTTCCGTGAGCTCCACCAGTAAATATATATTCATCAGTATATAAACTTACAACACATAGTTCATTATATGTAACAGTATATTCAGAAACTAATTCATACTGCATTACAGGATAATTATTTTGTACTGAATACTCATAACCCTCAACTGCCATTTTATACAGCTCATTTTCAGCATATTTTTGTGCTTTACGTGCCTTATCTAAATAATATTCATTAAATTCTTTTTTGCCAACTAAAAAAATACTTTCAATCATTTCTGGATACACTATTTTATATTTTAGCACCACTTTATTTTTATATTTCATCTCTTTTGATAATTCTCTTTTAACTATTTCATTCAAATGATTACCCCCATTGATAGTATATTTTTTATCTATCTATTTTAATATATGAGTTATTCATTTAAATGTTTATTCAATCACTAAATTAGTTGAAATATATATAAATTTTATTAAAAAATAAGTATATAAATCAATTATTTTTATATAATAGAATCACTATGCATTAAATTACATAGTGATCCTATCATTTTATCTTATGAATGTCTTTCATTTACTCATTTTTAGATATATTCGTTTCCTTTGCCTTACATTATTTATTTTTCTCATTTCAACTAATATATATTTATCCAATTTCTGGCTTATTTTTACAATTTCATCATAATTACAATTATTTTTTACCATATATTCTAATTCTTCTTTTAATTTACTTATCATTTATATCACATCCTTATTATGATTATTATAGCATTTTAGAATGAAATAAAACGTCATAATTTGTCATATAGGATCATAATATTTTTTTTCTTACAAAAATTAAATTAAAATGTAGATTTTGTAATTATTTTGTTTGGATTTCTAAAATAGAACTTAATATTGCATTTTTGGATTTAATATCTGATAATATATCTTTTTTCATTGATATTATATTATCCATATCATTAATAGCATCATTATAATTCTTTTCATTTACATGATTAGAAAAACCTACCCATAAATTATTTTTTCCATTTATTTCATTATTTATTTTTATCTGAATATTGGATATATTTTCTAAAGAACTTTTTTCACTTTCTAATTTTGTTTTATTTTCCTGTCTATATTTTTTAACATCATTAATCAATGGCTCTATGTTATCCTTATTTGTTTTTATTTCTTCTTTTATGCCTTTTATCTGATTATTTATATCTGTTATCTGATTCTGAAGGTTAGTAACTAAATCTTTATCCCTATTCTTTATAGCTTGAGCTAAATCATTTCTTAGTATTTGCCTATTATTAACATAATCTTTGGCTTTAGACACTAAATCCTTGTTTTTACTCTGAACACTTTTTATTTGTTCTATTTTTGCTTTTATATCGTTTCTTTCATTACTATTAAAATTTTCCTTTATTTTTCTAGTAATATTATTATTCTCATCTCTTGCAACTTCTGTTTGATTAACTAAATCCAATATAACATCCATTTTTCCTAAATAACTCTTTGTAAATTCTTCTCTTGTAATTTCATTTTTCACATCAGCATTTACATATTTTGAAAATTGAAAAAAGGAAAAAATCATTAATATATATAATATTTTTATACTTTTTTTCATAAACTATTCTCCTTAAATACTATTCTTCTGGTATTTGACTTAATGGGTCAGTTTGATTTAAAACATCATCAATTTCATTTACTAAATTATCATAATTCGGATTATCTAAGTTTAATTTTTCCTCACTGCTTAAAGATTTTTGTATTATTTCTTCATCAGTCATATTTTCATTTAAAGCTTGTTTATTTGAATTGCTAATATTTTTGATATATATAATTGTAAACAAAATTATACTAATAATAAAAACAACTAAAATTACAAATACTATTTTTCTCTTATCCATAAACTATTTTTATGATATATACATATAAAATGTGATATATCATATTCTCCTTTCTTTTTATATTTTTTAAATCCACTCATTATATTTTCTAATATACACCTTTTTTGCAAATAAAGCAATAATACTATATAACAATGGTACAATTAATATTAAAATTACATATTTGAATTGCATAGATACAAGACCTATATATCTTCCAAAAATTGTATACGGAATAACTAATGCAACAATGCTAAATATTACTGAAGTAAGATATACATATTTTGATGCATTACTTTCAATAAATGGTTTCTTTGATGTTCGTATAATATGTAGACCTACTAGATTTGAAATTATACCATATGAAAACCAAATAGTTTGAAATAGTGCAGCATTATTTTCTCTAATTCCAAAACCAAACCACATAGTTGCAAATATAATTAAATCAAACATTGAACTAAGAGGTCCCATTATAAGCATAAAACGTTTTAGACTTTTTATATTTAATCTTTTAATATTTTTCAAACTCTCTTTATCAACGTTATCAAATGGTATTGAAAGTTGACCCATATCATATAACAGACTTTGTACTAATAATTGAACTGGCGTTATCGGAAAAAATGGCAATAAAATACCCGCAATTAATACTGAAAACACTTCTCCAAAATTAAAACTAGTTGCAAGTTTGATATACTTCATTAGATTTGTAAATGTAGTTCTTCCTTCTAAGACGCCATCAATTAAAACATTTAAATCTTTTTCAAGTAATATTACATCCGCTGTTTCCTTTGCTATATCTACGGCTGTATCAACTGATATTCCAACATCTGCATTTGTAAGCGAAGGAGCATCATTTATTCCATCCCCAATATATCCAACAACATTACCTGATTCTTTTAAAAGTCGTACAATTCTAGCCTTTTGTATTGGCGATAGCTTAGAAAATATATTTACATTTTTTAATAAGTGTCTTACTCCTGAATCGTCTAATTTTTCAATTTCTGATCCAACAACTATTCTTGAAGTATTTATATCTACTTGTTTACATATAGATTTGGTAACAGCGACATTATCTCCTGTAAGGACTATTACTCTTATACCTAAATCATTAAGTTTCTTTATCGACTCTTTAGCACTTTCTTTGGGTGGATCTAGGAATCCGATAAAGCCAAGCAGGCTCATTTCCTTTTCATCGCTTATTTCAAAGTTTTGTGTATTATTTATATCAATCTTTTTACATATACATATAACACGCATTCCTTCTTCATTTAATTTATTTGTTATTTCTCTTATATTAGATTTTATATCATTTGTTATATTTAAAGTTTTGCCTGAATGTTCTACACATGAACATATACTTAAAATTTCTTCAACTGCCCCTTTGGTTATTATTGTCTTTACACTATTGTCTTCTACAACAACTGAAAGCCTTCTCCTATTAAAGTCAAATGGCATTTCATCAATTTTTTTATATTTTTCTGCAATATTTCCTAAATTATTTTTTAATGCTCTATTAACTATTGCCTCATCAATACTTCCTTTTATTCCTGTTTCAAAATATGAATTTAAAAAAGCGTATTCTAATACACCTATATCTTCGTTTCCATAAACATCTAAATATTTTTCTAGAACTATCTTATCTTCTGTTATTGTACCAGTCTTATCTGTACAAAGAATATTCATAGAACCAAAACTTTCAACTGAATCAAGTTTTTTTACTATTGTTTTTTTCTTTGACATTCGTATTGCGCCTTTAGATAAACTAGAAGAAAGTATAACCGGTAAGAGTAATGGAGTTATTCCAATTGCTATTGCAACTGCAAAGGTAAATGTATTTAATAAATCATGTTTCCATGCATTTATAAAAAAAGTAATTGGTATCATTATTATCATAAACCTTATAAGTAAATTGCTTATATTTTCCATACTTTTTCTAAAATCAGTTTTAGGCTTTCCTTTTACAATTGTGTGAGCAACCCTTCCAAAATAAGTATTATCTCCTATTTTTATTGAAACAGCAGTTGCAGAACCACTAATTACATTTGTTCCCATAAGACATATTGTATCTAAATCAGAAATATTTTCTAACTCATCTATTGAATTTTTCTTAGTATCTGAATATTTTCTTACTGCATCAGATTCACCAGTAATTGAAGATTGTCCTATATATAAATCAGTAGAATCAATTACTCTTAAATCACATGGTATCATATCACCAGCAGAAAGCATCACAATATCTCCAATTGTAACATTACTTACCGGTACTTTAATTTTATTTCCATTTCTTATAACTGTTGTTGAAATAGATACCAAATCTTTTAATTTTTCAGCTGCTTTATTAGATTTATATTCTTGTATAAACTCTAGTAAAGTACTTATTAAAACTAAAAATATTATTACTAATATATTTGTATAATTAGGTGATCTAGGAAGTATTACATCTGTATAGAATAATACACAAATTATTCCTAATAAAATAATATTAAAAGGACTAAGTAGACTTGCAAAAAAATAATTATACCACTTCTTTGATTTAGTCTTTTTTATTTCATTAGTGCCATATTTAAGTTGATTTTCTAGCACAATTTTATCAGTTAAACCATTTTGATCTACATTATATTTCGTAATAAATTCATCTTTTTTTATTATACACTCATTGCCGTAATTACTTTTTACATCATATTTTTCTGATTCCTGATTTATCATAATATATTACCACCTCATATAAAAAATTTATATATTTTGATTATTAATTAAATATCGATATTTGGTTATCTACTTTTTCTTTTTTATATGCTTTTATTATATCTTCCATCTTATATAGCAAACCATATTTTTTACATTCTTCTTTAAATATTAAACCTAGATTTTTATTTTGTGATTTACAATAGTATTTATTACCATATAAACTAATATACTTTGATTTAAGTCCAGGATAACTTTTATCTAACATATTATAGAAATATTCTCTTTGATTTTCTCTTAAAGTTACACCACCTATTGAATACACAAATTTAGCACCATTTTTTGCAGACAGTTCAATTACTTTTTTTATATTTTCTTCTGAATCAGTAATAAATGGTATTAAGGGTGTAAGTAATGTTCCAACAAAAAGACCTTCATCTGATAATTTTTTTATAGCATCAAATCTCTTTGAACTTACACAAACATTTGGCTCTATTATCTTTGAAACTTCATCAAAAGCTGAAGTAATTGTAAGCTTTAAGATTACATCAGATGTCAAATTTATTTTTTTAAATATATCGATATCTCTAGTTATTAAATCACTTTTTGTCTCTATAGAAATTCCAAAACAATTATCATTAACAATTTCAAGTGCACTTCTAGTTACTTCATATTTCTTCTCAAAAGGATTATACGTATCTGACATTGCTCCAATCCCGATTACGCCACGTTTCCTTTTAGACTTTATTTCTTTTTCTAATATTTCAAGTGCGTTTTCTTTTATTCTAACAGTATCAAAATCATCTATATTATAGCAATTGCTTCTGCTATCACAATATATACAACCATGCGGACATCCTTTATACAGATTCATATTATAAGCAATTCCAAACCACATATTTCCGTTTTTAGTATTTGCTAATATAGTTTTTGCTGGTATATATTTCATATTATTTGCCTTTCCTAATTTTTTATATTATTATATCACTAAAAAAAATTATAAGAAATATATTTTCTTATAATTTACAAAAAGACATATAAAACTATATGTCTTTTATGGTTAATCTAAAATTTTAAAGTTTTTATCAAATATATACTTAGGAGTTATAGAATAATAAATCTGTAGAATTTCTTCTATAAATTTATTCTTATCATAAGTGTAATCTATGAAAAAGAAGTATGGTGTATATATAACTTTAAATAATTCGATGTCAAAATCTAGCCTTTTAAACCCAATAGAATTATAAAATCTAGCTCTTCTTTCTCTATTAAGATTTTCCAATTCATCATCACCGAGTCCAATTTTTTCTATTTCAATATATATGCCAGAATAATTTTTAAACATTTCTATTAATGCATTTATCGCTTTTTTACCATAGCCGTGTTCCCTATACTCCTTAAAAATTGCAAAGTAATCTAGTTGTACAATCTTGCTTTCTTTAGATATATTTACATACATAAATCCAATTATTTTTTCGTTATAAACAATTTTCATTATCTTTAAAACTCCGCTAATTTTATTTTTTATTAATTTAATTAATGGTTTCCTTTCTTGATAAGGAAATATTCTAATATACTCTGGATATATAAATTTAAAAAATTCATATATTTTCACTTCATTTAATTCTAAAATAATTATCTCTCCATTTCTTCTACTAGTATTATATTTATATTATTCCAATTGATTTTTGATATTAAATTTGATAACCAAATTATATTTCTATTTCAAAACCATCTTCTTCTATAATAACATTCTCAAGCTTAAGTTCTTTTAGTTTCTCTCTTGTCATATCTCTAACATGCGTACAAATTATTTTAGAATTATGTCTAAGAGTTATAATATCATTTATACCAAGATGGCAATTATCTCCTTCAATTAGGCTAGCATCAGTAACTATATATTTTGAATTTTCAAAAATATATTTTAGTGAATCACACATACCACTATCACCTGTAAGACCTAATATATTATTTATAACATATCCATAAGCAAGTTCTAAACCATGTGATACTTTTACAGGTTTAATGGAATATCCATTTATATTTAATACTTCATTATCTTCTTCTACTTCAAAATAACTTACATTAAATAATTCATCTATTTCTTCTTTATTTTCAAAATTATATGCATTAGATAGTTCAACTATTTTATTTCTAATTCCTTTAGGTCCAATTAGTTTTATTTCATTTTTACTCTTAATATAATTAAATATATATTTTAATAAAAATGGAATATCTGCAGTATGATCTCCATGCATATGCGTTATAATAATTGTTTTTATCTTTGCAGGATCTAGTCCCATTTTTAACATTTGCTTTAAAGTACCATTTGGAACATCAATTATTAAATCATCATTTATTAATGTACATGCACTATTATACCTTGTATAAATAGCTCCAGTACCAATTAGTTTAATTTTCATATTTTACCTCAACATTTCTGTAATAATTTTTGTCAAACAATTTCTATTTTGTGATTCATCATAAAGCATTATTCCTAATCAATTTTTCTTAATTTTCAAAATATTTTCTTAACTTATTAACAGTTTCAATAACATCCATTTTATCTTTTTCATTAGAATTTTTTATTAAGTGCTCGTTTATATCCCTTAAATATTTTATACCTTTACCAAACCTCTCATTCATCCATTCATAAAATGGAAATATCCAAATATGAAAATGTTTTGAGCGCTCTTCTTGTACAAAAGTTACTTCTTCACATATTTTTAAATCACTTAGTGCCTGTCTAGTTTTATTAATTAATTTCATTAATTCAATTTGCTCATCTTCACTTAATTTTATTAATGAATTAATATGTTTTTTTGATTGTATTATTAAGAAACCTTTAAGTGGAACTTCAGCATCTTGTGCTAAAACAAAGTTAGCAGTTTCAAAAATAATTCCACCAAGTGGAATCATTTCTCCATTAACCACACTACATCCTACACATTTATTATTTATAATATCACTCATTCTTTACCCCCTAAATTTACATATTTACAATACTTAATTACGAATTATAACACTTTCAAAAAATCTTTCTTGAAATTCAGTAAGTGCTTTTATTTGATTATCATCATAATTTCTATTTTTATTTACTATTATAAGTTTATCATCGTTATCATTTAATCTATGTATTATCGCAATGCATTTTCCAGTAAAAGTTTCAAGTGGGTCAAATTCCCCTAATATGTAACAATCTATTTCTTCTCCATCACCACTTATAGTATTTGGTATATAACCATAATTTAAAGAATATATAAATCCATGTTTTGGATGCTTAGAACCTAATTTTCTATCAATAACAACATTAAGTTCTTGACCTAGGTATTTAATATTTTCCATAATATCACCATGTAAATAATATAATAAAAATTTAAATATGTCAATATTTATATTTTTTGAAATATAACAAAAAATAAGATAAATCCTAGCATGCTAGGATTTATCTATATATATTTTAATTAATTTGGAGACTTGTTCTTGTAGATACTGTTTCAATTTTATATTTACTGTTTTCATAATTAGTACTTTCATAATTATTTTCATATTTCTTATTATTAATAGTATTTGTACCATTAACTGAATTCATTTTAAAATAGTAATCATTTAAAGAAACACCATTATTCATTTTTACACTTAGATTTCTAGAATAAAATCCATAATTTTTAAATTCTACTTTATTTAAAACTGCATCTACTTTCTGATTAGAATCTTTATAATCTTTTAAATATTCAACTAAAGTGTCTTTTGAAGTTACACTTCCAAATGATAAATTATCACCTTTTACATTATCAATTTTTAATTTTAAATCTGGACAATTAATTTTTAAGTTATTAATTTTAGAATTCTTAACATCTATTTCCTTTATGTTAGTCATAATTGTACCTTCATTAACATTTAAATTAGATAAATTAATATATCCTTTTCCATTATAATCAATAGGTAATATCATAAGAACATTTGAATTTATACCATCTATATTTATTTCTTGGCCATTAACCCAGAAATGTTCAAATTGATAATTTTTAGGTACTGTTACTTTAACTCTTTGATATTCTTTTAAATTTTTATTAAAAACTATTTGATATTTGGGATAAGTAAAATACAAAGAATACATTTCTTCATTTAATGGTTCTGTTGTAGCCATTATACCTGGGAAATTATAATATTCTACTTTTACAGTATCTATATTTTCTGATATTTGAACATCAATATACTTTGCATTAATTAAAATAGCCTTTACATTTTTATTTAAAGAAACTTCTGATTTTACAAGCTCAAGATCCCATTTTGAATATAATCCACTTTCATATTCACTAATAACAACCTTATTCATTACACTAATAAAAGATTCATTATTTTTTATATAGAATAATGCAATCATTACAAATCCAATGATTACGAAAAGAAAACTTATTTTTAATAATTGTTTCATTATATTTTTTCTCCTTCCAATTTTTTTAATATTTTATTTAATGATTTTGAAATATTGTTATTTATATATCTTGAAAATATAAAAATTAAATAAGTTAATATTCCTGTTAATCCAAATATAATTATAGAAATTGCTTCAACATACACTAAAGAACTTGATACATTACTAAAGATACTATTAAAAATATTACTTTGTAAAATAACATATGTTATAGCTAATAAACCAGCTACTGCTACTAAAAAAGTTAATATTATAAAATTTTTTTCAATTTGTCTTTTACTTTTTCTAAAAAAATTAATAAATAATTTTGTCATTTTCTTTATTAAAAATATTAATGCCAATGATATAATTGGAATTATTAATAATTTTACTAATATTGATAGGCATATTATTATTATATTAGTTGGTCCAAAGCTCATATCTTGTATTATAACAGATGAATATAAAAATACTAAACCTAATGTTATACCCACTAAAAATACTATTATTTCTCCTACATATAATAAAGCTGTACCTATAATAAATCCAACCAGCTTTGTTACTATATTTATAGATGTTTTAAAAGATTCTCCAAATGGAATTCTTCTAAATAAAGAGGTAATTGCCATTAGCAAATTGCCAATCCTTGGTTGATCATCAAATTTCTTTAAATGATACTCACTTTTAATTTTATTGACAATCTTATCTATTGAACCTAAATTTTCAATCACTTCTTCTTCTGACTTATTTTCATTTACTGAGTCATCAATAAAGTCATTGTAAAAATCCAAAATAGATTTTTTATCTTCACTTTCAATTTTCTTTAATTCTTTATCTAATTTAGATAAAAATTGTTTTTTATTCATTATTATCCTCCCCTAATACAAATTTAATTATCTGATTTAGATTACTTAATTCACCTTTCATCAACAATAATTTTTCTTTTCCACTTTTTGTTATACTATAGTATTTTCTCACCCTCCCACCAATTTCTTTATTAATAGTAACAACTAGTAATTGTTCCTCGAGGCGCTTTAATATAGTATAAAGTGTAGATTCTGGCAATTCCATAATCGGCAAAATATCTTGTATAATTTTATAACCATATGTATCCTCTTTAGAAATAGTAGATAACACTAATATATCTAAGATACCTTTTTTTAATTGTGTTTCCATCAATACCTCCTTATACGAAGTATTGTATATTAAAAAAAATATATTGTCAATACTTTTTTAAAATTTTTGTAGAAAAAAGTACAAAAAAGATAGTACATTTAGAAATGCTACTATCTGCTTGACTTATTTATATTATATTTTCTTATATATTCCTATTAAATTTTCTTTTACATTTGTAAAATTATTCTTAATGTCCTCAATTGAACAATGTTCATTTAATTTACTATATTTTATCAATTTTAATTTATTCACTTTATTTATATTATGCCTTGCCATAAAACTATTAATTTCTGCATTCAATAAATCATTCATATTACTATACTCAAATATTCCTCTACATTTGCTTGATGAGTGTTCAAATTTTACATATACATTATTATCTTCATATGTTAAGAAAGTATGAATCATATGATTATTAAATATTGCATAAGTTTCAATATTAAAACCTTTTCTTTGAAAAAATTCTCGCTCAAGTTCAACTTGATCAAAACATATTCCATAACCTGTATCAAGGATTTCTTGTACTGACGAAAGCATATATTTTTCTTTAAGATCCTCTATTGTATTAATTCTTAATTGATTATCATTTCCTAACCAACCATATTTTATATTTTTCATCATAAAATCAAATAATTCATTAGAATTTTGTAAATTTAAAAATTCTTTTTCCATTTAAATTGTTCCTCCTATACTGTTAAATACTTTTATATATCTTTTTTTAGATAAGTATTTTTGTAAAATTTCATATACTAAGTACGCAATCCATACACCAAATATACCAAGTGAAATTAAAGATAATGCATATGCTAATATTATTTTTATAATAAATTTATTATATTTCTTCTTTCTAAAAATTTGAAATCTCTTATTCCTCATAGTATTGAAAAATAATAAGTTGCACTTATAGTTGCATAGGTACCACCATATAGCAAATTTTCTTAGCCTCTTCAACTTTTAAAGATACCTTTATAAGTATAATAACATATTTTTCTGTTTTTATCAATTAATACTCAGGAATTAATTTAACTATAATTCGACAAATATTGACAAACTAATTATTACGGAGTATAATTTGCATAAGTAATAATTATTAAGAAATTCATCTTAAATAAGGACTTCTGACATATATTGTATTTATATTTTTTAAATGTAACTATTAATGTGATATTTAAGGAGGTATGAATATGGATATGAATGTATATGTAGATATTGATAAAGAAAATCTTGTAATATTTCCAGTAACTAGAATCAATAAAGAAATATCCGAATATGGAAAAGCAAGAATAGTTGAAATTCCAGAAAGAAGATATCGTGAAATATTTAACGAATTATTGAATGAGTTAGATATTACATATGAGACTTACAAAAAGTGTAAAGAATATACTTCTAATATGAATGAAGTTTTAAACTTTTTAATAATCCTCGATGATACAGGTACACATGTAGATATTGTAAAAGAAGGTTATCGTAATTCAAAGCAGTATAGTGGAGAAAAACTTGAATCAAATATTTTATCAATAATGTATGAGTTAGAAATGCAAGAAGCCTTTATTAGATTAAACTTTAATCCCAATATTAGCGCCATAATTGGTATACCTGCATATAGCTTTTATATTTCAAAAACATATGAAATCAATGAATATTTTTTTGAAAGTGAAGCAAAAGTTTTATTGCAGCATTTTAAATTATATTAATCTTTAATAATATTTATATGTATAGCCAAAACAGACCAGATATAATCTGATCTGTTTTTTATTATAAATTCAAATTATTCTTTTTTAGATAAAACAGCAATTGAGACTGATATGAGCATAATACCCATAAAAGCTGGTGCAACATGCCCAATTGATACGTAAATTTGACCTCCAATAATTGGTCCAATTACTCTTGCTAAAGCTTGAATGGATTGACTTCCGCCCTGAATTCTACCCTGCTCACTAGAGTCAACTGATTTTGATAGCATTCCGTTAAATGAAGGACCAAATATAGAATCACCAAATCCAAATATGAACATTCCAATTATTAAAAAAGGATAGAATGTAAATAAAGCTGATGCAGCTATAAATGCATATCCTATAATCTGTGAAAACATCCCAAGGATTGCAATTTTTTTATCACTAAATTTTAGTAGTAGTTTTGGCATTATAAATCCTTGTGAAATTATATCTTGAAATCCCATTATTGAAAACATAAGTCCGATAACCACAGGTTTCCAATTAAAAGTATCGATTGTAAATTGTGAAAATACTGCTTGCAAAGAACCATTTGGTATCCAAAGTAAGAATGCTGAGATAAGTAGTAGCTTTAATTTTTTCATTGAGAATATATTTGCAAGTTGTATAAAAGGATTTAATCTTGTTATAGTAAGTTCTTTTAATCTATTATTCTTATCAAGACTCTCAGGCATAAAAAAGAATCCATATATTACATTGAGTAAAGTTATTATTGCACCAAAATACATTGGTACAGAATATCCAAATCTTGCTAGCAAACCTCCTAATGTAGGTCCAATTACTGCACCTAAGCCAACGATAGCACTAACCCATCCGAAATATTTTGTTCTACTTTCTTTAGGAATAATATCTGCAAAATATGCAAATATAGTACTTATACTACCACCTGTTATTCCTTCTATTATACGACCAACAAATAGTACCCATAATGCTCCTCCTATTCCGAAAACTAAATATCCAATAGCAGATCCTAATAGACACATTAATAGTAATGGACGTCGACCATATTTATCACTAAGTGCTCCAAGTATTGGTGCGGCAAAAAATACACAAATTGCATATACAGATGTAAGTAATGTAATAATTATAGCTTGATTTTCTGGATTGCTTATATATGGTTCTACTAGAAATGGTACTACTGGTGTTATTATACTAAAACCTATTCCACAAAGAAAAACAGATATAAGTCCAAATATTAATGCCTTTTTATCTATATGTAATTCTTTATCATATTTATTATTTAATTTTGACATTTAAATCTCCCCTTTTATAATTTTGTTTCTTAGTCAACAATAATTATATCATGGTTTAGTTTCCTTGTCAACATTTTTCAATCTTTTTGTTTCTTAGTTAACAAAATGATTGAAATAAAAATACAGCCTATAAAAATATAATTGGCTGTATATATTTCATTATTAAATCTATTCTTGTATAATATCTAAACCTAATTTTTTAATTTCTTTATCCAAATGATTACTATAATTCTCTATAAACTTAATAATATTATCAAATTGTTTATCTGTTATCTGTTCAAACATAGCTTTGTCACGTTCTTGAAATTCCTTGTGTAAATCATCATGAGTATCATTAATTATTTTTCCTTGCTCAGTAAGTTTAAAATATATTTCCTTTTTATTATCTAATTTCTGGTAACTTTCTATATAACCTTTTTCTATTAATTTCTTAGTTATCTTACTTATTGCACTTTTAGTCATATAAAATTTCTCTGCAAGTTTTGTTACATTAGAGTCCTCATTTTTAGCAATATATTCAATGCAATGTACTTCAGACGGTTTATATTCTTTAAGAACAATTTCCATTTTTTGTTTATTAATCCAAGACAATTTGTTTAATAATTCTCTAATTTCCATCATAACTTGTTCTTCTTTACTCATTTTATTTGCCTCCATTAATTATTAATACTATTATTATATCAGTCTTCTAATATCATTTCAATAATTCTTTTAAATAAAAAATTTTAACTCATTATTTGTTACTTAATTCTTCCATAATTTTAGTCCCTATAATGGTTGCAGGTATTTTCTTACTTGGAGATAGATTACTAAGGATAACCACACCATATTTCTTTTCTTTGTTAAAAGCTATATAACTATTAAAATTACTTGTCCCGCCATTGTGCCAAATAATGTTATTCTTTTCATCTATTATCCAACTCATTCCAATTTTATCCATTCTTATATTAAGCTTCTCATACATATAGTTATTCTTATTTATTGATTTTAATTCTTTGCTAGTATTATTTATATAATTTTTATCAGTATTAATATATAATTCTAAATATTTTGCCATATCTTTTATATTTGAAATTATAGCTCCTGCAGGAATATATCCATCATCTTGCCTCCAATTCCAATAACCTTTTAAATTTCCTTCACCAGTAGCGACTTTCGTATATTGAAGATTTAGATCATTAGATATAAATTCGTTCATAAGAGTAACAAAATCTTTATTATAAACCTTCTCTAAAACAAGTCCTATAACAGAAATTCCAAAATTTGAATATTCAAAAGCATTGTCTTTATCTTTTAAATCAACTTTTTTTATTTTATTTATTATATCTTCTTTGCTAATACCATAAAAATCATTGCTTTCATTAAATTTATTACTTATCATCTGTTTTTCAAAATAATAAGACTTATATCCAGATGTATGAGTTATCAGTTTTTTTATTGTAGGATAGTATTTATCTTTATCAAGTTCAAGGTACTGACTAATAGAATCATCAATATTTATTTTATTTTCATTTATGGCTTTGGATAGTAATAAAGCTACAAAGGTTTTACTAATTGAACCTATTTCATAATCATAATTCTTATATTCTTCTTCATTTCCATCTTTTCTATAAATCGCGTAGTTTATTTTACCATCATTTATTATTGCAACAGAAATTATAGTGTCATTACTATCCTTAGTTACATATTTTATCATGTCATTAGAACTCATTTTTTCTAACTTATTTAATTTATACATATTGTAAACAAATAATATTATACCAATTATAATAATTACCAATAATATTATTATAACAAGTTTTAAAACCATTTTCTTTTTCATAACTACTCCTTTAAGTATATTAATTTTTACCATATAACGCTTTCTATATGTATAAGTTAAAAATATTTAACAAGAAAGTATTTAGTAAGTTTGGGATTTTCTTTATTTTCTCTTATGAATTCAATATGAAAACCGAGTTTTTTATAAAACTCAGGTGCTTGAAAATTGTAAGTGCTTAAATTCATATTTTCAAAACCCTTGCCTTCATAATAGTTTTGAACTTCTTTAATAAGTTTACTTCCAATGTGTTTATTACGATACTGTTCAACAACAATAAGGTCGCCTATATGTACTTCTTTATAATATGAATTCCCTGTTAATATACCAACGACTTCATTATTTTCTTTAGCAATAAAATTAAATGTAGTATAGTTACAAGTCACATCATTTTCAACAGCATATTTACTAAATTCTACGTTTATTAATTTACCAAGTTCCTCATTTAAATTTTCTTTATATTCAATACTTATCATTTAAATACCCCCATATTACTAATGTAATGTGATTTTTTAATCTTACTTATTTGAAAATTGCTTTTCTTTCTTTCCTAACAATATTACAAATCTATATATTAATATCCAATAAAAAATCTAATTGCTTTTAATCTTGAAACCACCGTATAAAAATTATATTTACCATAACTATTTTAATTAAGTTATAATTTATAAAATAAATAATAATGTAATAATTGGCAATGCTTTTCTGTAATCTTTATTAACTAAGAGATACGATGTTCCAAACAAAAAACCTGCCCCTGCTGAAAGTAATCCAGTAGTTATACTGCCTTTAGAAATAATATGAGCTATTCCCCAAGTCAATCCTAAAATTATTCCACCAAATGGAATTTTATCATTATGAAACCAACTTTCAAACGCTTTTTGTCCAAATACAATAACTATTGAAATTAGAAAGCCTTCTGTTAAGTAATATAAATATTGAAATAAAAATAGTAATGGTCCTCTATTATTCCATTCTATTATTACTTTAAATCCATTCCAATCCATATACTTAACGATAATATTAACTACAAAACATAGAATTAATGCTATATATTGCCATGCTTTTATTTTTTCTTTATGTTCCCATATATCAAAATTAGTTGTTTTCTTGCCTAATTTCAATATGAACATTCCTATTAATATCCATCCAATAATAGTTATTAACCAATGAATTATATTAGGCATTACAGTATTATTTTTAATATCTATTCCTATCATATTTTCAATATTTACTAAAATTAGTTCAAAAGCAAAACCTGCACACGCATATAATGCAATCCAAAGATAATCAAATCCCGTTATTTTTTTATTTTCCATCTATTCATCTCTCCTTCAAATTACAATTTCTTTATAAAGTCTTTATTTTATAATGCTTAACAACTTATTTCAAACTAAGCAATGATACACATTCAACATGATCTGTATAAGGAAACATATCCACTGGGGTAATCTCTTCAATATCATACTTATCACTTAACAATTTTAGATCTCTAGCAAGTGTTGCTGGATTACAACTAACATATCCTATCTTTTTGGGTTTAAACTCTAGAATATATTCTATACTTTTTTCATCTAAGCCTTTTCTTGGAGGATCAACTACAATAACATCTGGATGAATATTTCTGTTTTTAAATTCTACTATCTTATCTTCTACACTTCCTGCTATATATTCTGCATTATTAACATTATTAACTTCTAAATTTATATTAGCCATTTCAACTGCAGTAGCCTCAATTTCAATACCGTATACTTTTTTTGCTGAATTACTTAAAAATATTCCAATTGAACCTACTCCACTATATAAATCAAATAAAACTTCATCACCTTTGAGATTTAATTTACGCTTTAATTCACTATATAAAACTTCTGCTTGTAAAGTGTTTACTTGAAAAAATGATTTTGGACTAATTTTATACGAATATTCTCCTATATAATCTGAAATATAGTCATTACCAAATAATTTTCTAGTTTGATCACCTAGTATTTCATTTGTTTTGCTATTATTTAAATTTAAGAATATACTATCTATATTATCATTTTTTTCTATGAGATTCTGAACCAAAGTATTAAACCTACTATCTCTTAGTAGTTCTTTTTTATTTACAATTATTATCACCATAGTTTCTTGAGTATGATAACCTCTTCTTATTAATATATGCCTTATATCACCAGTATTTTTTTCTTCATCATAACCAACAAAGTTAAGCTTAATCAACTCATCAAAAACATTCTTAGATAAAATATCTATAACTCTGTTTTGAATATAACAACAGTTGTTTTCAATTATCCTATGACTACCTTTAGAATAAAATCCTATTTTTGTACTACCATCCTTGTCAATTCTTACTGGATATTGAACTTTATTTCTATAATAATAAGGCATACCCATTCCAATTGTATTATTTAGTTTTTTATAGTTTATCTTTTGCTTTTCAAGCAAGGTCTTTACCATATTTCTTTTCATTATTAATTGAAAATCATATTCAATGTGCTGACTACTACATCCTCCACATGACTTATATACCTCACAAAAAGGTTCTGCTCTATATTGACTTTTTGTATTTATATTTTCTATTTTACCAATAGAATAATTCTTATTTACTTTTATAATCTTAGTATTTATATTTTCACCTATTATACTACCAGGTATAAATACAACATTGCCATCTTTTTTAGCAATTCCTTCGAACGATGGTCCATTATCGATTATTTCAAGATCATATATTTCGTTTTTATTCATATATTTTTACATTCTCCGTATTGTTTATAATTTCTTTTAATTTTGTACTGTCATTAGACATTTCAGAAAAGTTAACTCCATATTCTCTTTCTAGTATATCTTTTCTTATTAATACATCTTTTGTCATCGTAGTTCCATCTTCTGCTTTATAGCTATTTACTATAGATACAATTTCTAAATCGGCACATGTACTAAACATTATTGCAGCAGTTTGCTTTACAGAATTTAAATAACTGTTATAATATTCAGCATTATTAATTAATTCTTTAGTAGTTGAAAAAGTAACTACAACTTCTTTTTCATCTGGCACAACTTGCTCAGCAACATTGTTTAATACTTTTTCATATTCAAAATCAGTGTATTTTATAGAGTCACTGAATAAAGTTTTAGCTTTATCACTAGCAATACTTGTATCTTTATTTTGTTTAATGTACTTGCTTACATCTTGGGTTACGTTATTATCACTACCTATTCCGTTATTACCTTCATATGCAATTTTAGTAGGATAAAAGAATAGATAAGGAGCAGCTATTATTGATACTAATAAAGCAATCCTTTTCTTAGTTTTTTCATCCATATCTGTCTTCTTAAAAGATATCTTAATATTAAAGATATGCATTGATACTGCTGCTATTAATACAGATATAGCAACAAACAAGAATGAAAACACATTTTCAAATGGATTATACATTATAGTAGAAATAACATTTTCATACCAACTTGAAGTTATTGGTAAAAAAGATATAGCAAGCAGAAATAATGAGCCCAATATATATGAGATAGCACTTACAATAAACACTTTAAGTATAACTTTCTTGTAAGTTCTTAGTACATCACCTTTTCTAAATATTAGCAAAGATATAAATAAAGCTATAGAATCTATAACAAAAATAATAGGCAAAGCTATTAATAAATATTTAGGATTGAAAAGTAAAAACCATATAGGGAATATAATGTTTGATAATATAATTTCTTTCATAAAAAACCTCCATTTTTCTTATGATTATATCATGTATGTATATATAAGTAAATATTTGGTATCATTTTTTAATATATAAAAAATATATAAAATTATATAAATAATATGTAACCATTTTTTTATTAAAGAATATAGTATATTAAGTTAGAAAAAAACATTCTAACGGCATCAAAGGAGTGTTATATATGTGCAAAGACAATTCATGTATATGGTTAATTCTGCTAATAACAATTTTATTTCGTTGCAGAGAAGATAGGTCATCTACACCATTGAACTTTGATACTTTTTTTGAGTTAGGAAGTTCATCTCCATTATAATGGAGCAATTAAATTTGCAAAGGGGTGAATTTTATGATGGATGAAAGATGCGGCGGATGCGGCGGATGTGGTTGCAATAACGGATGTGGCGGTGGATTCTTTGGAGGAAACTGTTCTTGCATATGGATCATACTTATAATTATCGTTCTAGTATGTTGTTGCTGCTAATTTAGCACATATAAATACATAGTCAAATAGACTAATCAAGAGTATTTTTAGATTAATTCTAAAATGCTCTTGACTTTTTTATGTAACCTGTGTTATAATTGTCGTATATTGTCGAAATATGACGAATATAAAAAATATTTTTTTTATAGGAGGATTATTAGTATGGGTTTAACAAACACTGAATTTGACGAATTGAAAAAGAAAGCTTTTAAAATTGGTATTGAAGGTGCATATCTGTATCCAACCAGTCATCGGAGTATATCAGATTCGATAGTTAACGAGTGTATATCTTTTTATTATGCTGCTTTAAAGATTCAAAATGCTGCTAAGGAGTACAAAAAAGAAGCTCATCAAGCAAAAATTGATGCTAAAAAGGCAAGAAAAGATGCAAGCAAAGCAAGACTTGAAGCTGAAAGTTTCAATGATAAAGCTGATCTTAATGCAAAACTAGCAGAAGAAGAAGCTATTATGGCTGAGAAAAAAGCATATAAGGCCGAAGCACATGCGAAATATTGTGAAACTAGGGCAAAAGAAGAAGCTCATGCAATAAAACTTGATGCTATGAATTTCTTCTTAGATGTTATAACTGCTGTATACAAAAGCGTTACTAATAAGATAAAATCCAATTCCCCAATATATTGTTGTGTTGGGCTTGTAAAAAATTGTGTTGGTGAGATATTTGTAAA
Organism: Bacillota bacterium; assembly: GCA_023460235.1. Lineage (GTDB taxonomy): Bacteria > Bacillota > Clostridia > TANB77 > CAG-465 > CAG-465. Next base: position 26,900 of record JAEWRE010000064.1, on the reverse strand, counting down.
CAACAGAATAATTGAAACATATAAGCTTACAGAAAATGCAAGCCGTATGCTGCCAAGCGTAGTAATTAATATTCATAAATACTGATAGCAAAAATCCCCAAGTGTATAATAATCACATGGGGATATTTTTTATTTTATCATATTCTTTAAAAATCTTCCTGTATAGCTTTCTTCACACTTAACAATATCTTCAGGTGTACCTGTTTTAAGTATTGTGCCACCCATATTTCCACCTTCTGGTCCAAGATCAATAATATGGTCTGCTGATTTTATAACATCTAAATTATGTTCTATTACTACCAATGTGTTATTTGCATCTGTCAATCTTTGAAGTATCTCAATTAATTTATGAACATCAGCCATGTGTAATCCTGTTGTTGGTTCATCAAGTATATATAATGTTTGACCTGTAGATCTTTTTGAAAGTTCTGTTGCTAGTTTAACTCTTTGTGCTTCACCACCAGATAAAGTTGTTGATGGTTGTCCAAGTTTTATATATCCAAGTCCAACATCCATTAATGTTTGAAGTTTATTTTTGATCATAGTTACATTTTTAAAGAATTCTAGTCCTTCTTCTACTGTCATGTTTAAAACTTCACTTATGTTTTTTCCTTTATATTTTACTTCTAATGTTTCTCTACTATATCTTTGTCCCTTACATACTTCACAAGGTACATAGACATCAGGTAAAAAGTGCATTTCAATCTTTATTATTCCATCTCCAGAACATGCTTCACATCTTCCACCAGGAACATTAAAGCTAAATCTTCCTTTTTGATAACCACGAATTTTTGCTTCATTTGTTGCAGCAAATAAATCTCTTATCGGATCAAACATTCCAGTATAAGTAGCTGGGTTTGAACGAGGTGTTCTTCCTATTGGAGATTGATCAATATTAATTATCTTATCTATCTTATCAAGTCCAAGTATTTTATCATGCTCTCCTGCTCTTATTCTACTATTATTTAAATTGTTAGCTACAGCTTTATATAATATCTCATTTACAAGCGTTGATTTTCCACTTCCAGACACTCCAGTAACACAAGTAAATAATCCAATTGGGAATTTAACATTTACATTTTTCAAATTATGTTCTCTAGCACCTTTTATTTCGATATATCCATTTTTAGCTTTTCTTCTATTTTTAGGTACTTCTATTTTTAATTTTCCACTTAAGTATTTACCAGTTATCGAACCTTCACACTCTGTTATTTTATCTGGAGTACCTGCAAATACTACATTTCCTCCATGAACTCCAGCACCAGGTCCAATATCTACAATATAGTCAGATTCTCTCATTGTATCTTCATCATGTTCAACAACAATTAATGTATTTCCTAAATCACGCATCTTTTTAAGAGAATGCAATAATTTTTCATTATCACGTTGGTGTAAACCTATACTTGGTTCATCAAGTATGTATAATACTCCCGTAAGTCCAGAACCTATTTGTGTCGCAAGTCTTATTCTTTGTGCTTCACCACCAGATAATGTACCTGAGCTTCTAGAAAGTGTTAAATAATTTAATCCTACATCAATTAAAAATTGTAATCTACTATTTATTTCTTTAATTATTTGTTCAGCTATCATTTGATCTTTTTTTGAAAGTTCATTTTGATATACATTATTTACAAATTCTCTTATATCAGAAATATTTTTATTACAAAGATCATTAATATTTAAATCTCCAAATTTTACAGCTAAAGATTCTCTTTTTAGTCTTGCTCCATCACATGTATTACAATGGCTAGTTGACATGAAACCCTCATAGTATGATTTCATAGCTTGTGATTTGGTTTCTTGAAATCTTCTTTGCAAAGTATTTATAACACCCTCAAATTCAGCTTCAAATTCTCTAGTTAATGTCTTAGTTACATGTCTAAATTTAATTTTTTCTGTTCCACTTCCATAAAGTAAAACTTTCATAAATTCTTCTGGTAAATCTTTAAATTTAGTATTAGCATTCATTTTGTAATGTTCACAAAGACCTGTTATATACATTTTACTTATTCCGTCTATAATACTTCCACTACCAGACCAAGCTTGTATTGCACCATAATCATTTAATTTTTTCTCTTTATTTGGTATTATTTTATCTGGATCTATTCTTAATAATTCTCCAAGACCTGTACAATCAGGGCAAGCCCCAAAAGGGCTATTAAAAGAAAACATTCTAGGAGTTAGTTCTTCTAGACTAATTCCACATTCAGAACATGCATAATTTGCACTATATAGATGCTCTGATCCTTCTACTTGTGAAACTAAAACTAAATTATTTGCTTGATTAAGTGCAAGTTCAACTGAATCTGTTAATCTTTGTGCAATTCCTTCTCCTACAACTATTCTATCTACTATAATTTCTATATTATGCTTCTTTTGTTTATCAAGATCTGGAACTCCATCAGATAAATCAATAGTTTCTCCATCAATTCTTGCTCTTACAAAACCATCTTTTAAAACCTGTTCTAATAATTTAACATGCTCACCTTTTTTACCACGAATTATTGGAGCCATTATTAGTAACTTAGTTCCATCTTCTAAGTTCATAATTTGATCAACAATTTCATCAACAGTTTGTTTTTTTATTCTTTTTCCACATATTGGACAATGAGGCACACCAACTCTAGCATATAGTAGTCTAAAATAATCATATATTTCAGTTATAGTCCCAACTGTAGAACGTGGATTTTTTGATGTAGTTTTTTGATCAATTGATATTGCAGGAGATAATCCATCAATAGATTCTACATCTGGTTTTTCCATTAATCCTAAAAATTGTCTTGCATATGCAGATAATGATTCAACATATCTTCTTTGCCCTTCTGCATATATAGTATCAAAAGCAAGTGATGACTTACCTGATCCTGAAAGACCAGTAAATACGACCAATTTATCTCTTGGTATCTCAAGATCTATATTTTTTAAATTGTGCTCTTTAGCACCTTTTACTACTAATTTATCGTTCATAAAAACTCTCCTTAAAACCTATTAAATATTATAACACAGTTGTAATATTATATCAATAGTTTTAAAGAACATTTGTACTTTTTTGTTATAAATTATACAAAAGTACTCCTTTCAATAGATTTATTTATCTATTGAAAGAAGTACCCTATTGATAAGTTGCTTTTTAATTTCTTTCAAAAGCTTACTTAACGCAATTTTTTTGTTTATTTAATTAATACTTTTTTGACATGATAATTTACCTTTTTATGTATAATTCTACTTCAATCAGTCTCATGTTATTTATTCACTAAAAGGAATTTACTATTTTATATAAAGTGCTACACGAAAACCTAAATTTCCACTTGTATTGGTAACATTATAGAAAAGACGGTAAGCGACTGGAGTATCATCACCAGCACCAACGTATGAACCACTACGAGACACTACACCACTACCGGATGCAATATCAGCTTTCTCATTTGTCAATTCTTGAAGATTACCGGCTAAATCATATATATTTTTTGCCTTCCAATAATTAGTATATCCTGATATTTGTAATTTTCCATAACCAGATATATTAGCAGGTGATGACGCATTGCGATGATTACCCCAATTTCTAGAATTAATTACGCTTTTATTTGAGTTTTTTATCCATTTCATTGCTGTATCCCACTCATTTCCTGTTATTAAATTTGTACCAATAAGCGATGTGTTATATCCATATGCTGCTGCCATATTCTCCGAATATATCTTTGCATCAGTATAATTTATATAGTTCCATAAATACCCATCATATGCTGCATTTTTTATTATTGGCCAATCAGTTGCATACATACTTTTTCTGCTTGCTGTCCTAATATTCCCTCCATTATAATCAAACATCGATTCATATCTTGCTATATAAAATCCTTTATAAGTACTTGTTATATTACTTACACTAAATCCACTTGGCAATGTATCATCTGTTGTATTACTAGAGGTTGCTCCATATTGAGATGGATAACTAAAGTCATTCTCATATTTTACATTTGTACCATCTACTGGTACCCATACAAACTGATTTCCATATTGATCTTGAATTACAAGACCCTTATCCCAATCTGTAGATAACTCATTCCAACTTGCATCATCCGTATTCACTGCTACAAAACCTGCTGGAATTACTGGATTATTATATGAATATCCGCTTGTTGCTCCTGAAAAAGTTTTGTTTACTGATTGCACTATCGATACTATTTCAGCTTCTCCAACTATAAATTTATTTGTCGCAATTATTACTAGATTTCCTACATTATCTTCTGCTTTTATCCATAAGTAATAACTTCCGTCTCCTGTTTTTGTTAACGTTGATCCATTTGCAAATACTGTCCATCCACTTGATGGCATTGTGCTACTTTGTGTATCCCATACATATTGTAATTTACTTGTATTTATTCCACTTCCTGCATCTGTTATATTTACACTTGTACTTGCCTGTATTGGATCTTTCCCTCCATCTTTTCCAAGTATAATACCTGGATTTGTTTTGTCTATTTTTATTATATATCCTGTACTCTCAGCTCCTAATGTTCCTACATTATTTACCGCTCTTGCTTTTACCGCACTAGTTCCTTCACTAGTTATTACTATTTTATTTGTACTGTTATATGTTTGCCATTCTCCTCCATTTATTATATATTCATATTTTGTTATTCCAGGAGATGCTACTGTACCTACTGTTAATGTTACATCATCTTTTGTCCACACATTTGTTGCTACTGTTCCTGTTATACTTGGAGCTACTGGAGTACTTGTATTTGTTGTTACTCCTGAAGATAATACTTCTCTTCTATTTCCAGCTCTATCTACTAGCAATACATGTAAATAGTGTACTTCATCTGTACTTGATGTTACTGTTATTACCTGTGTTTCACTTGTAAACGCTATTGCTGAATCCCATATTGTCTCAGTATCTCCATATGGTAATGTTACTGTGCTGTATATATATTTGCAGTTGCTTAAATCAATTCCACTTCCATTTGTATTATCACTTAATTTTACTGTTGCTTGTACATTATTTGTTGCTGTATTTGCTGGTATTGTTATTTCTGCTTCATTTGGTACTATTGTATCTACTATTACTTTACTTGATGTATTACTTGATTTGTTTCCTGCATTATCAACTGCTAATACATGGATATAATATGCTCCATCACTTGGTACTTCTTTTGCTATTGTTGCTGTATCTCCTGCAAAGTTTTCTAATGTTAAACCTGTTGCTGTATTCCATATCACATCATCTTCTTCATAATTTGTTAATGTTTGATCTATTATATATTTACTTCCTGTTTTATTTATTCCACTTTCCCCATTATTATCTTTTAAAGTTATTGCTATTGGCGATACTATTAAATCTTTTGAGTATTCCGGTTTTGAAATTTGTGGTTTTTGAGGTGCTGAATTATCTAATGATGATATAACTTTTATTTCTTTTGTTCTTACACTTCCCTCATTACTCATCTTTACATCTACTATTACATAGTATGTCTTGTATGGCTCTACTCCATTTGTTATATCAAACGCCATTTCTGATTTTAAATCTTGCGCTGCTATTGTTACTGCTGGTGTATCTGATCTTTTACCGCTTTCTTCACTTAAATATATTTTACATGATTCTAGTTTTGATATATCTACAAGTGCTCCAGTTATTGAGATTGTTCCAGCTATATGTGTATCCCCTGGTGTTAGTGCTACATTTATGCTAAAACCTTTTACTTCGATTAATCCATCTGCCCAGTTTGATTCCGCTATATTATCTCCTATATATACTAACTCTCCTGCTTCTACTTTTAACTTTTCATCATACTTTGTGCCTTTCATTGAAGATATTATCTCTGTTATTGGTCTTGTAGTATCAATCGTTTGACTTCCATTTTCTGTTGATCCACCTTTATCTGCATTAAGCAGTTTTGGATCATAGTTTCCTTCAGTGTTTGATGATTTTCCTAATACATACAATGACAGCTCACTTTTAAATGTATCTATATCACTTTGGAATTTTGCTTTTTTTGCACTTTCTATTGGATTATTCTTACTCAAATTTAATATAACTGCTCCTGAAAGTATTATTATAACAATTATCGTTATAATAAGTACAATTAAAGAAATACCCTTACTTTTCATATAAAACCTCCATATATTATTCTTTAATAATTATATAGAATATAAAACTTTTTTTCAACATTTTTATACAAAAATGTCTGAAAAACAATGTTTTTTATGATTTAAAATATTATGTTAAATTATTTTAAAAATTAGAACAATTAATTCATATATTCTTAAAATCAAGTTACCAAGCACATAGAAAGGGTGATTTAATTGCAAAATAATGATACCATAAATTAAAATTTCAAGATAAAAACATAATTTTATCTAAAACTTCTGTCGATGCTAAAACTAATATAGCTAATTCCTATATTTCTAAGAAGAATATTCCTACTCCTTGTGCATGTTGTGGTATTGATACCACAAGAATTCATGATCATAGACTACAATCTATTAAGCATGTTCCTATTAATGGTTACAAAACATTTATCAAAGTTTCCTTAGAATTAAAGATGCTGATTCTTATGAACAAAAGTGTAAACTTTTTAAAGAATGGTTAAGTGATCCTGAATCTTCAACTATTAAAAAGTTTAAATCTGCTACTGAAACATTACTAAAATGGAATAAAGAGATTTTAAATTCTTTTAAAACAAATTATACTAGCAGTGCCACTGAAGGAAAAAACAATAAAATTAAAGTAATTAAACGTTCTGGATATGGTTTTAGAAATCTGAATAATTTTACAAATAGAATTAAAATTCGTAATGCTAATATTTAATACTCTTATCTTCACTCTACATAATACTCCAAATTTGGTTTGGAGCCTTTAGCATACTTAAAATATATATTATACTGAAAAGAATCAGAATGAATTTAAAATTCATTCTGATTCCTACAGTTCTGGCAATTTTTAGGATTTGATACCCCAACTATTGACTTTGAACCGATTATTCAATTAATTATATAAAATTTAATTTAATTATTATTTCTAATTTTTACTAATTTTCAAAAATATCATTGTCTTTATTAAAGTGCAAAAACATCAGAGTTAGGATCGTCGTTAAGCTAAATCAAGCTTGAAACAAGCACGGGACGAAATGAAAAGTACGAGTTCATATTTCCATAGATTCCACTAAAACCAAATATACCAGCACTTGAACCACTTTCAAAAGTACCACCACGTAAGAAGAATGGAGTAGTTGAATATGGCATGTCTGAGTAGTCACTATACCATGATGTAATTCCTCTGCATGATGTTGATGTTTCGTACACCGTATCTCCTACTTTTTCTGAGCTATTTGAGTAGTTACCTTCTTGTGTATCTTCATTTGATGTATATACATCTTTATATTGCCCTGCTGACTCTACTAAACTTAATCCATATGATGTTAGACTACTTTTTCCATTATTTACGTATGCCGCTGTATATTCCCATGCGCCACCACTCATATCATATACTCCGTATACGTTTCCGGTAGTACTTGCATTTACTCCATATGTTGCATTGTCATATGGGTATGTGATTGTTGTACTACTAGCATTTACACTTGTTCCAGCTTGCCCTGTTAAGTATCTACTATTTGGATTTATCCATATTTCTCCAATTTTACCATAACTACTACTTGAAAGATATGCCACTGCCCCCCATTCACTATTTTTCATTAAGTGAGTATCTATCCCACTTCCACTTGTACCCCATCCATATTTTGAGTTTGTTTCCATATTTCTACATGCTTTAAACATTTCATTTATTGATATATTCCTAAGTGATGTTACTCCTGGCTTTATATCTATTTCACTTGTTGTTCCACTTGCCTCAAATTTTGCTACCCATATTCCTTCTAACTGTGTACTTCCAAATGAAAATGCTGGATGTATTATATATCCGTTTGTTGCTGTTGTTAGTTCTTCACTTATAAAATTTATTTCTATTGTTTGTACTGTTGAACTATGTAGCGTTGGTATTTTGTACTCGTATCTTGGTATCCATACCCACATACTTCCATCTGCAGTTTGTGCATTTGCCCATTTTTTTGATGAATAATTATACCATGATGTATCGTTTGTTGGTTCTGTTACTGTCTCCCAACTATCTCCATTCCATTTCTTTGCTGTGAGCCCTGTTGTGAGTACTGGTACATTTGCATTTGAAACATCTGATGACGATATTACTTTTATTTCTTTTGTTCTAACATTGTTTTCATTACTCATTTTTATATCTATTATTATATAGTATGTTTTATCTGGTTCTACTCCATCAGTTATATCAAATGTCATGTCTTCTTTTAAATTTTCTTTTGAAACTATTACAGCTGGTGTATTTGGTCTTTTTCCACTTTCCTGACTTAAATATATTTTGCATGATTCTAATTTTGTTATATCCACTAATACACCTGATACTTTAACTTTTCCACCTATTTTAGTGGCTCTCGGTTTTACTGTTACATTTATATTAAAGCCTTTTACTTCAATTAATCCATCTGCCCAGTTTGATTCTGTTATATTACTTCCTATATATACTAATTGTCCTGCTTCTACTTTTAGCTTTTCATCATACTTTGTGCCTTTCATTGACAATATTATCTCTGTTATTGGTCTTGTTGTATCACTAGTTTGACTTCCATTTTCTGTTGATCCACTTTTATCTGCATTAAGCAGTTTTGGATCATAGTTTCCTTCAGTATTTGATGATTTACCTAAGACATACATTGAAAGCTCACTTTTAAATGTATCTATATCACTTTGAAATTTTGCTTTTTTTGCACTTTCTATTGGATTATTCTTACTCAAATTTAATATAACTGCTCCTGAAAGTATTATTATAACAATTATTGTTATAATAAGTACAATTAAAGAAATACCCTTACTTTTCATATAAAACCTCCATATATTATTCTTTAATAATTATATAGAATATAAAACTTTTTTTCAACATTTTATTACAAAAATGTTGAAAAATACGTTTTTTATAGTTTAAATATTATCCATTCAATGATACTGCTTTTTTAGATCCTAGGTAGGGCCTAAGGTTTTCACACACAAAAATCGGAATGAATTCAAATTTCATTCCGATTCTTACATTTATAGCATTTTTAGAGGGTTTACATCCCAATTATTAACAAAGATTCCTAAAAGGCTCCTCCGCCTCCACCACCACCGGCCTCCGCCTCCGCTTCCGCCACCTGAATATCCTCCAGATGAACTAGTGCCAGTAGATGATGCAGCATATGAATTTATCGTCATTGAATTATATGCCATATTTAATAAAGGATAATTAATAAATATATCGTCACCATCGTACCCATTCATTATTAATTGTTCTTTAAATTCTTTTGCAACTTTATTTGCAATTCCAAATATTGTAGCAAAGACTAAATATCTATCCCAAAGAGCTAACTCAATTGGATATCTTTCTTTAATTTTACTATAATCATTTAAATATTTCTTTAATCCCATAAGCATTTTATATTCATTCATATACATTTCATTTACTATAATTGATGAACTGTATATGATTATATAATCCACAAAAGAGGCAATTCCAACAAAAAATAATGAAAGTATTAACATTGAGATTTTATCAGCACTATTAATTGGTGAAATTACAAATATATTTATACATATTAGAGCTACAACAATTAAAAAAAGTATTGATACTAACTTATATAAATTACCTGGTGATTTAACAAATAATTTATTTTGACTTTCTTTATTGTATTCCCCCATTTTTTTATTGAATTTTGTCATTTCAGAATAATTTTTACCTAATTTTTCAAATGTTTTATTAAGTTCTATTTCTTTATCTTTGAATTTGCTTATATCAGTAATATCACCTATTTTTTTATTAAATAGGTAGTTTATAACAGTAATTTCATATGGAGTTAAATTTAATAAATTCTTATCTTCATTTAACGTCAAATTATAATCATATTCTGGTTGATTGAACGCAAAAGCTGATTTTTTAACCTTCTTATTGCACTCCATAGTAATATATTTTTTGTGTGATAGATCAAGTATTGTTGCAAGCATAAGATTTGAATTAGAGAATCCATATACTCTATTTGACAAATAATTATATTCACTAAGACTAAGATTATCTAATGGATCTGTATAATAATCTATTTCTTTTTTCTTTGGCATCTTCTTAGTATAATTTCTATATATGCTTATAACAATAAATATTTCAAATACAACTGCTAATAAGAAAATATATACAAATACCTCATTTGATAATAAATAGTTTTGTTTATCTTCTTGCATTCCTTTTTCTATCGCATAAAGTTTTTCATAATCGTAATTGTTATTTACAGTATTCATAGAATAATCTATATAACTTGCTGGAAATACTACTCTTGCATCAATTGCTTTATCAGTATTTACAGAATCGGTATAAAATGAAACTTTTTCTGAATAAATTACAGCATCTGATATATTTCCATATGAATGAGTATATGCTTTTACACCACTTAAATTATTGTTACTTCCTTCAAACATTATATTAACAGAAAAATCAGAAATTGAACATTCCCAATTATTTCCTAAGAAATTCCAATATATTTCAGCTGCATCATTATATTTTACAACCGCTCCAACTACATCATATTCATATTTTATATATTTTGTACTCTCATCATATGATGGAGAATATACCTTTACAGTTCTTCTATATCCATCATTTATTGTATCAGTTATTGAATAATAGCCTGAAATACCATTAGAAAGTGATGATTCACTTAATTCAGTATATTTTTTCATATCACTAAATGAACTGTCTGATACATACACATTAATGTTTTTTAGTGAATCCGCCTGATACCTTGATGAAGTTGCCTCCATTCCGTTTGGTTGATTTTTAAATATATATCTAAATAATATATCCCTATAGATTCCATTCATTCCAGTATTAAAATCATATTTTAGATATTCTTCAACATGTATATTTCCATTTTTCATAACTGTTGCATCTATTTTGTAACTTTCAATAGAGTATGAAGTATCTGAATCAGCAAATATATTGCTTGATGTCATATTTATAGTTACTATAGAGACAAATATTAAGAGAATAAATATTAACCTTTCTTTAACTTTCATTCCAAATAAATTTAATTTTCCCATATCCTTCTACACCACCTTATGTGCTTTAACAATAATAACTAACGGCTTTATAATTTGTTCTGAATTTTCAATTTTATCAACATTACATACAACTTGTATAGTATAGCCTGAAGATAAATCACTATATTTTAGCACTTTATCATTTTGAGTTGAATCTATAATTTTGACACTAAAATCTATTTTAATATTAATTCGCCCTTCGCCCCCACTTTTAAGGTTTGATCTTATAGAATCAATTTGAATAGTGTTTGATTCAACTCTTTTTATCATTCCATAGACGTAATATGAATTGGTATCATATATCTTGTTCTTTATATCAATATATGTAACTAAAGAATATATTATATATGCAAGACCTACTCCAACTATCAATACTTTTACAATCCTATGCCTCTTTAATATTCTTCTAAATATCCCAATTATAAAGATTACTAAAAAAAATACTATTACTGCTTTAATTAACCCAAAATCTAAACTATTAACAAAATCAAACATACTAATTAAGTCCTTTCATGCTAAGGCTTACTTTTCCTTTTTCTTTATCTATACCAATAACTTTTACTTTTACAATATCACCAACTGAAACTTCTTCCAATGGATTTCTTATATACTTATCACTCATTTGTGAAATATGTACTAGTCCATCACCTTTAATACCAATATCAATGAATGCCCCAAAATCAATTACGTTTCTAACAGTACCTGTAAGTTCCATACCAATAGTTAAATCCTCTAGTTTTAAAACATCACTTTTTAGAATTGGTTTTGGCATTTCATCTCTTGGATCACGCCCTGGTTTATTTAGCTCTTTGATTATGTCTTCAATTGTTGGAATACCAACATCTAGTTTTTTAGAAATTTCTTTGATATTTAAATTATTTAGTTTGTTTGATAAACTAGATAATTCAGTTGTATCAATATTTTTGACTCCTAAGTTAAGCATTTCTAATATTTCTTTTGCAACATCATAAGACTCTGGATGTACCATTGTATTATCTAAAATATTCTTTGACTCTGGTACTTTAAGAAAGCCTGCACATTGAACAAAAGCTACATTTCCAAGCTTTGGTACTTTTAGTAGTTCTTTTCTTGTACTAAATTTTCCATTATCATCTCTATATTTTACAATATTGCTAGCTATAGTTTTATTTATTCCTGATACATATGAAAGTAGTGATGGTGTTGCTGTATTTAAGTTTACTCCAACACTATTTACTGCACTTTCAACAACACCTGTTAGAGTCGAATCTAATCTTTTTTGATTTACATCATGTTGATATTGTCCAACACCTATACTTTTAGGATCAATTTTTACTAATTCTGCTAAAGGATCTTGTAATCTTCTAGCAATAGATATAGCCCCTCTTATAGATACATTTATATCTGGATATTCTTTTGTTGCAAGTTCTGAAGCTGAATAAACACTGGCCCCGGCTTCACTTACAATAGTATAGTATACTTTTCTATAACATTTTTTTATTAAGTCAGAAACAAACTTTTCAGACTCACGTGATGCAGTTCCATTACCAATTGCAATCATATCTACTTCATGTTTGTCTATTAACTTAAGTAAAGTTTTTTCAGCACCATCAACATCGTTTTGTGGCATTGTTGGATATACTGTTGTATAATCTAGTAATTTACCTGTTTCATCAATAATTGCAATTTTACATCCAGTTCTATATGCTGGATCAAATCCCATTACGGTCATACTCTTAAGTGGAGCTTGTAAAAATAGATTTTTAACATTTACACCAAATACCTTTATTGCCTGTTCAGATGCTTCTTCAAATTTATCTGACCAGATTTCTCTTTCAATTGAAGGTTTTATAAGACGTTTATATGAATCTTTTATTGTGATTATTAATACATCTTTAAAAATACTATCAGATAATATAATTTTATCTTCTAAGTATTTTTGTATTTCTTCCTCATCAACTTCAAATTTTACTTTAAGTACTTGCTCTTTTTCACCTCTATTAATAGCAAGAATCCTATGACTAGGTATTTTATTTATATTTTCTGAGAAATTATAGTACATATCATACACAGTTTTTTCATCTTCGTTTGTTGCATTTGTCACAACTTTTCCTGTTCTATATGATATTCTTCTTATATTTTTTCTATATTCTGCATTATCTGAAATATCTTCTGCAATTATATCACAAGCACCCATTATAGCTTCATCAGCAGTTTTAACATCTTTTTCATCAGATATATACTCTTTTGCAACATCAGCTATGTTTCCAGATTTAATACTTTGTTTTAATATTATTTTACTTAACGGTTCAAGACCCTTTTCTTTAGCAATTGTTGCCTTTGTTCTCTTTTTAGGTTTATATGGTCTATATATATCTTCAACTTCACTTAAGATATTTGAATTAATTACATTGTTTTTAATTTCTTCTGTAAGTAAGCCTAGCTCATCTATAAGCCTAATAACTTCTTCTTTTCTGCTTTCAAGATTCTTTAAATAATTTAATCTATCATCAAATTTTCTTAATATTTCATCATCTAAATTACCTGTAACTTCTTTTCTATATCTTGCAATGAATGGAATTGTATTTCCTTCATCAATTAATTTTATTGTATTTTCAACTTGTGATTTCCTTATACCAAGTTCTAATGTTAGTTTTTCTATTATCTTATCCACTTTTGTCACTCCTCTTTAATCTAGATTATACTTTAAAAATAATAAAATAGCAAGCAAAACTATTCTGTTTGTTAAGATTGACATTACAACTAAATGAGTGTATAATAATAAAAAAGTAGTATTTTTATTTAGACTAAAATAAAAGGGAGGAACTTACGATGAGAAGAAATAAACGGATTGTTTTATTAGCTTTTTTGATTATTGTAAATGTACTATTTTTTATTGATTTCTTAGTTCATGTCAATTACTTAGAATTTTTTATTTTTAACAAGAATACCGTAAATAACTTACGAGTAATTTTTATTTTTGTTGCTTTTATTGTATATTATTTATTAGTTAATTTTTTATCAATAGATTTTTTATACAAATTAACTAATAGATTATGTTTATCACTTTTAATTGCTGGTGCCATACTAGCATTATTAAAATTTATACTTCCTGTTAAAATTATTTTTTACTTGATTGAGGATATTTACTTATTTATATTAGCAATATGGTGTTTATTAACTATTAAATTAGTTTTTGTAAAAAACTATAGGATTCTAGATTTTGTTAAAATTTTGTTATTTGTTTTAATATTCTATATACTAAATATATAAGGAGATAAAAATATGGAAAAAAAACAAATTTCAGTAAAGGGCAAAATATTTACTATACTTGCTGTATTGGACTGCATTATGTTTTTTTCAATGCATGCAATATTCCATAACCCGGCTATTAGAAGACCATTATTTTTTATAACTTTATTATTTTCTATATTTCTTTTCGTTTTGTCTGCTTTTATGTATAAAGAAAAGAAAAAATTATTATTCATATCTTTTGGTATCTTTATCTTTTGCATAATGTTTTACAAAAGTGTATACCATATGTGAAAACCTCCTAAGGCTATTTCTTAGGAGGTTTTTATATATTTACAAATTTCATATTCTTAATAATCCTAAAATTTCTATTACATTATTATTTTAATTATAATTTTTTCCAGTATATTTATAATATATTTCTTCAAAAATATTTTTATTTTCATTTATAATTCTGTATGTATTCTCACCAACATCAATCATTGAATTAGCTATATTAATTGTAATTTTTTTATTATTTTTTTTATTTTCTATTATAAATTTTCTTGAAACACCATTTATGATATTATCATCCTTTTTAACTTTCATATCTTTTAAAGAATATATAAAATTAGTTTTATCATTTTCAGATAATTTGTACTTTTGTTTTGGATATATAGTTTCAATATAAATATCATAATTATCTACACTAGTGTTCAGTATCTGTTTAACCAAATTATGTTGCGAAAGTGTAAAAATTCTATTTATATAAGTTATATATACTATTATAGAAATAATAATAAATATAATAACTAAAGAGAACATTAAAATTTTATTTTTCATCAAATTCACCATCCTACTAAATTATATTATAATAAAAAATATTAGTCAATATAAGAAAAATAGACTATATCAAATACAATTGATATAGTCTATGAATAAGATCTTAAGATATACTCTTTGATATTTTACCCTATTTTCTTTTTCATGAACTTCTCTTAAAATCATCCTCTTTTTTAAAACTTCTTTTAAATCCGTCATCTCTTTTTCTTCTGTTTGAAGTAGATGCTTCTCCAACAGATATTTCAACAGCTACACGTCTTCCGTTATATTTGGTTTCATTTAAAGATTTAGCTGAAGAAATATCATATGATTTCATCTTTACATTTGTATAATTTTCTATAAATTTAAGCTTATATTTTTCTCTTGGTGTCATAAATGTTATTGCACGACCAATATATTAAAGATATGTAAAAATCCCCCAATAAATTGGGGGATTTCGTGTCACCTAATATAACTATTCTTATTTAGAAATTTTCCCTTTTAAGAATCTATCATCACATTAATGATGGCCAGATTCTTCATCAGATCCTTCTTCAAAGTCATCATCGAAGTCATCATCATCACATTCATCAAAATAAAGAAAATTTTTAATTGTTACTAAAACAGTTAGTAATATACCTACTACTACTGTTACTGGAATAAATACTTTTAGAAATCTCTTCATATACCTATACCCTCCATTAAATTATTTTTGAAACATATATTTTTTTACAAATCAAGATTATTATATCACGTTTTCTAGTTTATGTCAAATTATATATAGTTATATCAAGCTAATTAGCTAATTAAATTTATACTATTAATAAAATACTAGCTATATATAAATATAATATGAAATAAATACAGTTTTAAATTTTTTATATTTAAATACTTTGTTTATAGCTAAAGCTATTATTTAAAAAAAGTACCTCCGTTACATATAAATATATATGTATTCCATGTATGTTACATATTATTTAGCAAATAATAATACAGTTGATATTTATTTACTAAATATTGAGAAAGCAGGTGATTTTATGAATGTTCAGTATGTAAAAGGAGATTGTATATTTACAAGAACCAACAAATTAACTAAACAATATCCTTACTTAACACAGAATATAAGCACTGATGTAATAATAGTAGGTGGTGGAATAACTGGAGCAATTCTAGGTTACTATTTTAGTAAGAATAATATTGATACTGTTATTCTAGAAAAATCAAGAATAGGTCATGGTAGTACAAGTATAACTACTTCTCTACTACAATATGAGCTTGATGGTAATTGCATAGATTTAAAATCATATACAACTCCAGATAATATAATAAAATCTTATGAATTAGGAATAAAGGCAATAGATGAAATTCAAAAATTTATAGATAAATACGGTAATAATTGTGATTATAAAGTAGTAGATAGTTTTTTATATACAGACAAAGATAAAGAAAAAACAGAAATAATAGAGGAATATAAATTTAGAAAAGAAGCTGGATTAAATGTAGAATTAATTGACAAAAGTAACAATCCCTTTAAATTTGATATAGCTGCTGGTTTATTAAGTAAAGGTGCAGGAGCTCAATTTGACCCATACAGATTTACACAAGATTTACTTAATGTAGGTTGTGATTATGGATTAAGGGTATATGAAAATACAGAAGCAATAGATATTAAATATGAATATAATAGTGTTACAATAGAAAGTATATATGGTCATAAAGTTAGGGGTAAAATAGTTATTGTTGCTTCAGGGTATAACACAGAACTTTTTACTAAAAGAAGTTTTGGCACTAAAACCACTACCTTTAATGTTGCCACAAAACCTATAAATAATTTAGAAGATATATATAAAAATGTAATAATTAGAGATAATGAAGACCCATATAATTACTTACGTACAACTAGTGACAATAGAATAATAATTGGTGGAAAGGATGTGACCTTTTCTCCACATAAATTTAATAAAAATTTATATACAAAAAATTACAATAAATTAACTAAACATCTCATAAAATTATTTCCAAATTTAAATATAGATATAGAATATAAGTATTGTGGGGCTTTTGCATCTACAAAAGATAACCTAGGCTTTATAGGAAAAGATCCGGATAACTCTAAATTATGGTATTGTTTAGGGTATGGAGCAAATGGAATTTTATTTGCCTTGTTAGGCGGAATGATGCTGAGCGAATTATATCTAGGAAAGACTAATATATATATGTCTCTTTTTAAAATAGATAGGTTTGACTAATTAATTATATCAAACATGAAAAATATAGAGAGGATAATAACCTAAATTAGTTTATTGATGAAAAATATGTTTGTTCCAAAAAGAATTATATATGAAAAAAATTTCCTTGATTTTGACATTGGTAAGAGTATTTATAATCAATTTAAAGATAATACTAATATTGAAATAATAAACACAACTACAAATATACTAAAAAAAACATATTCCTGGTGAAGATTTACCGTCTCAATATCAAGAAGCTAAAAAGACCTTAGTTGTGGAATTATAAAAAGTACCCTATGGAATAGAAAAATAAAGTGTTTCCTTTTGCCTTTATCATATATTTTTTAAGCATACTTTCGTATGCTCTTTGAGTATGCCTATTAAAATAGACATACTCAACTTTTACTTAATTCCAAAAATCGATAATTACTATAATATAAAAAAACACTACAACTTTAGTTGTAGTGTTTCTAAATTATCTTCTTTTTTTAAAATTTCCTGATTTTTTCTTAAAATCTCCAAATTCATTTTTTGAACTTCTAGACTCTTTACTGAATCTATCAGATCTTCTATTTCTGCTTGAAGTAGATGCTTCACCAACAGATATTTCAACAGCTACACGTCTGCCATTATATTTAGTTTCATTTAAATTCTTAATTATTTTTTCAGCTGCTTCACTATTTGTTGTTACAAATGAGAATTTATCTAAAACTTCTGTATCATAAATATCTGATTTTGAAATTTTTGCATCTTTAACTAGATATTCTTTTAAGTCTTGTCTTTTAAGGTTGTCCATTTTTCCAAGAGTTATAAATAATCTAACTGAATCAGATTTTTCTTTTTTCACTTCAAAATCGTCTTCAACTTTTTTACCTATATTATTTTTATCAAATTTCATTTTTAATAAAACAGCAGCTAATTGAACAGCTGAAATTTCATTTTCATTTATATAATTTTCAACTATAGAGATTTCTTCTGATAAGTCATTTACAGCGATTTCGTTAGTAATATTTTCTAACACTTTATTTCTTTTCTTCTCATTTAAAGATTTAGCTGAAGGTATATCATATAATTCCATCTTCACATTTGTATAATTTTCTATAAATTTAAGTTTATATTTTTCTCTTGGTGTTATGAATGTTATTGCACGACCAGATTTTCCAGCTCTTCCTGTTCTACCTATTCTATGTACATAATATTCTTCATCAGTAGGCATATCATAGTTAAATATAACTTCAACATCATCAACGTCTATTCCACGTGCTGCAACGTCTGTTGCAACTAAGATATTTGTTTTTCCAGATCTAAATCTTTTCATTACAATATCCCTTTGTGATTGTTTCATATCACCATGTAATGCGTCAACTTGGAAGCCTCTAAGTCTTAAGTGTTCTTCTAATTCATCAACTTTTCTTTTTGTATTACAGAATATAACTGATAAGTTTATATCTTCTGAATCAAGTATTCTTGTAAGTGCATCTATTTTCTTAGATTCCTCTATTATTACCATAAATTGTGCTATTTTTGGTGCTGTTAAAGTTTTATGTTTAATTTCAACTTTAACTGCATTTGCTTTTTGATATTTTTTTGTTATTGTCATTATTTCTTTTGACATTGTAGCAGATAATAAAACTGTTTGTCTATCTTCATTTGCTTTTTCAAGTATAACATCTAGATCTTCTCTAAATCCCATATTTAGCATTTCATCTGCTTCATCAAGTACTATCATAGAGATATTATCAAACTTTATAGTTTTTCTTCTCATATGATCCATTATTCTACCTGGTGTTCCAACGATTATTTGTGGTTTTTTCTTTAAAGCAATAATTTGTCTATCTATTTGTTGACCACCATATATAGTTGTTATTTTAATACCTTTCATATTTGCAGAAAGTGCAAGTAATTCTTCCCCTGTTTGTATAACAAGTTCTCTTGTTGGGCAAAGTATAAGTACTTGTACAGAATCATCTGTAACATCAACTTTTTCTATTGCTGGTATACCAAATGCACAAGTTTTACCTGTACCAGTTTGTGCAATACCTATAAAATCATTTCCTGTCATTATAGCTGGTATTGCTTGAGCTTGTATTGGTGTAGCTCCTTCAAAGCCCATTTTTTCTAAAGCGGCTTTTATTTCTTTTCTTATGTCCATTTCACTGAACTTTTGTATTTCTTCCATTTTCTCTCCTTTTGGCTGCATATTAAATTTGCCAAAAGAGACGCTGGCAATTTTATTACAACTATTTAATTATAACATACATTTAATAATAATGCAATTAAATATTTAAAAAAATTTATTAATTTCAACAGTATTTTAATAAATACAAGCACTTAGTTTTACATAATTAAACTTTATTTATTTTTAAACGATAAAAATACAAAAACAAGATGAAAAATCATCTTGTTAAATTTTTAAGCTTCTATTGTTGCTTTCCATAAACCATGTAAGTTACAATATGCATACATATCTACTACTTTTGCATCTAAAATGTCAAAAACAGCTTCTGGTTTTTCACCAGGATTTAGATATTTTCTATATACTACGCCAGTATCTGTAACAGCATATATTGCTGCAATATAGTGTTCATTTGTCATCGGATGTTCAACACTTCCAACTTTTATTTCTAATTTACTTCCATTTAAAGTACCAACTGGAATATGTTTTTCAAATGCTGCATCTACAGTATTAGGTGTTAATTTCTTTGTATTACTTCCACAACATACAACATCAACATCACCTTTGTTAGTAACTTCAATTATATTTCCACATTTTTCACAAATATATAAATCAAATTTAATCATACAAAATTCCTCCTATGAAATTTATTAATAGTTTTCTGCTTTTATTTCAAAATAGCTTTGTGGATGAGAACATACAGGACAAATTTCAGGAGCACCAACAGCTATATGTATATGTCCACAGTTTCTACATTTCCAAACTGTAACATCTCCTTTTTTAAATACTTCTCCTGCTTCTAATCTTTCAAGTAAAGTTTTATATCTTTCTTCATGTTCTTTTTCAATTTGTCCTACTGATTCAAAAAGATAAGCTATATGATTAAATCCTTCTTCTTTTGCAGTTTTTGCAAAACCATCATACATATCTGTCCATTCATAATTTTCTCCATTTGCTGCATCTTTTAAATTTTCTTCTGTAGAAGGAACAGCACCATCATGTAATAATTTAAACCAAATTTTAGCATGTTCTTTTTCGTTGTTTGCTGTTTCATCAAATATTGCTGCTATTTGTTCATAACCATCTTTTTTTGCTCTTGATGAGTAAAATGAATATTTGTTTCTAGCTTGTGATTCACCTGCAAATGCAGTTTTTAAATTCTCTTCTGTTTTTGATCCTTTTAATTCCATAAATAAATCCTCCTTATTATTTACAATATGGGCATATGGTATGAAATATAATCTCATGCGATAAAATTTTGCAATTTAATAGTTGCTCAACTTTTTTATCTAAAACTAATTCATCTTTTAAGTGTATGTCATCAACTCTTCCACAAACAGTACAAATTGCATGATAATGTGATGAAGTATCTCCATCAAATCTATCACTAGCTCCAGATAGCCTTATTCTTTTTATTTCTCCAAGGCTAACTAAAGTATCAAGATTCCTATAAACAGTTCCAAGACTTATATTCGGTATTTTTAATTTTACATTTTCATATATTGTCTCGGCACTTGGATGAGAATAAACGGATTTTAGATATTTTGTTATTTCGTCTCGTTGTTTTGAATAATTCATAATATACTCCATAAATAGTAATTATTACTATTTTCTATATTCTATTACATATTATATAATTTGTCAATTAAAAAATGATAAATTATTAAAAATATACTACTATATTTATTACCCTAGTTATATTATATATACATTGCAAAAGAGATAGAATGATTTTATTCATTTCTATCTCTCATGCTTGCTTTTTGATTTTTTTCTTAAAATACATCCTTTTGTCAGCAAAATCTACTAATTGCTTTCCGTCTCTTCCATCTGTATTAGTATCTGCTGTCCCAATTGAAAATTCAGGATATATTGTTACTGGCTTACTCGTGCAATCATCAATTATTACAAGTTCATTCTTTGAAATTTTTTCTAATTCTTCTACATATCTTTGCAGATCAATTTCATTATTTTTAATTATAATTATAAATTCATCTCCGCCAAATCTGTAGCATTTTGCTTTGTTACTAATTATTAACACATTTTTTGTAAAATGTTCAATTAAAATATCACCTGCCATATGACCATAAGTGTCATTTATCTTTTTTAAATTATCAATATCTGCGTATATTAAGCTAAATTCAATCTTCTTATTTGATAATTCTTCAAGATCTTGCCACATTTTATTCTTATTATAGAACTTGGTCTGACCATCAAGGCAATATTTATTTTGTTGCTTTTTAACAGTATGTGTTAGTATATTGTAAAAAATTAGTGATATTGTTATTAGTAGAATTAGACTAAGTAAAATAAGATTGAATATCAAATTATTTTTTACATCCAAATAACCATCAATGCTTTTCAAGTTATAAAAAACTATCTGTAGAACATACCGTGTGTATCCCAAAAGCATTACAACAAAAAGAATGTTAAAAATATTAATTAATTTGAGTTTCATAATCTCTTCCTCCTTGTAGTAAATTTAATAAAACTTACAAACACAAAGTATCGTTTATATATTATATTCATATGAATATAAATTTATTACTATTTCTTTAATATTTATTAATATTTCCATTTTCCATATTAATGGATGTTTTAAAAAAACTATCAATCTCTATTTTAATATTTATTATCTTTTATTTCAATAGTCTTAACCTATTAATACAGTTTTCGACATTATTTGTATGATATTATTTTATTTCTAGAGTTTTATTAATTTTTTTATTATAAAAAAAGAAACCAAGATATTCTAATCTTAGCTTCAATTTTTAGGAAAGTCTATATAATTAATTTTTATGTATAGAAAAGCAAATAGCTTTTCTATTTAAGTTTAATAGGTAATTTCTTGATACTGCTTATACTATCTACAGCCACAGTTATTTTGTTTTTGACAAGAATTACATCCCATATTACACTTATTTTCCATTGGCATACATACCATTTTGCATTCACATGCAGGTTTTTCTACTTTTTGGCAGCAACATGTTTGCATTGTAGTTTTTTGACAACAACAGTTATTACCACCCATATGATTTCCACATGACATTATAAATTCCCCTCCTAAAAATACGTATTATTTATACGTTAATATATTTTATGTTATCCCTGTCCAAGTTGATACAGTATAATTTTATTTTCTATTAAAATGGGAAATAGAAGCTAAGTAATTACTCTGCTTCTATATTGGTATATGGAATTATACCTAGTTTAAATTTTTACTATGAAAAGGAAATTATATACTATGTATAGGAATTTTAATATATATAATATTCTCTTTTCTAACTATAATCGTATTTTATTTTAGTATGTTTTTAGTTTTTTTATTTACCTTAATCATAGATCACCCCCTTATATGTTCAATTTGTACAAACTTGAAATATATCTATGTTATTTAAGAAAGCACTTTTGCTTCTTCTTTCATTTGCTCTCTTTTTAATTGTTGTTCTTTTTTATATTGTTCTAAATCATACACTACATCAACACTATCAGATAATGTGTGTGAGTGTGTAACTATTATGACACATTTATTTTTTTCTTTTGCAAGTCTTTTAAATATGTCCATTATTTGTTCTTCCGTATGTCTATCTAAGTTACCTGTTGGTTCATCAGCAAGTATTACATCTGGATTATATGATAATGCTCTTGCGATGGCAACACGCTGTTGTTCTCCACCTGATAATCTAAGTACTCTTCTATTAGCCATTTCTTCATCAAGTCCAACGTCTGAGAGCATTTCATACGCTACTTCTTTTTTATCTTTTATTTTTACTCCTGAAATATCCATTGATAAAATAACATTTTCAAGCGCTGTTAAGTGTGGAAGTAAATTGAAACTTTGAAAAACTACTCCAATATGTCTACTTCTATATTTATCTTCATCTATTTTGGCTATATCCGTATCGTTAAATATTACACTACCAGATTTTGGCTTATCAAGTCCAGACATCAGTGATAACAATGTTGTTTTTCCTGTCCCAGATTTTCCAACTATTGCATAGGTATTACTTTTTTCAAAATCATAATTTACATTATCAAGTACCATAGTTTTTCCACCATCATACGAATAGCATAAATCTTTTAATTTAAATATACTCATTTTTGCTCCTTTCTTTTTATGTTCTATTGCTTAATATTTTTAAAGGCGTATATCTAGAAATAGATATCATTGATACACAATTACTAATTAATGTTAACGCTAATCCTATTCCAACTAATTCTAATATAGTTGTTAAATCAATTACAGCATTGATCTTATCAACATATTCAACTTTTGAATTATTTGAGAATGTATTTCTTATATCATTTCTTCCACTTTGCGAAAAATTACCACCAGGGCCACCTTGACCACCACTAAATCCAAAGTTTTCATTTACTTTTGTACTAGCAGTTTCTTGCGATGATACTTCATTTGCAAGCATATTATTTGCAACTGGTACTGTAAGTATTGAGCCAACTACTGTTCCAAAAATTATTGCTATAAATGTAACAGCAAATAATTCTACTACAAATTGTTCTAACACTTTATGCTTTTTCATACCTATTGCTCTTAGAACACCAATTTCATATTTTCTTTCTCTAATATTTATCATATTTAACACAACAAGTATTACACCACCAATTGATAAAACTATTATTAAAAACATATTTGAAAATGATGATAGATTTTCTATTGGTGCAAGCGAACTATCAAGCGAATCTACATTTGTACTAAGTGTATAATAGCTACTAAGTCCTTTTGAAGTTAATTCTGTTTTAAATGCATCTATAACATCTGCTGAAGTTAAAACAAAAGTTGAATTAGTTTGTAATGTAAGTTTTGAATCAGTATTTGCTTGTGATGCTGTTGAAACATTATTTAGAGCATTATATGTAGTAAGAATTTTATTAGCTGAATTTGAGAACATACTAAATTCTCCAGTATCACTAGAATCCGAATATATTCCTGATACAGTAAACGTATAAGTTTCACTTTCATTATTTGGGTTTATTAAATTAATTGTACTACCTACTGAAAGACTATTTGCTTCTGCAAGTTCTTCTGATATTACACAAACATTATCTGTTGAGGTTACATCAAACATTGAACCAGAGGTTATTTTATATGTTGAATTTACAAAATCTGTCATTGCATCTAAACTACTATATCCAACAACTGTAAAATCTCCTCTTACTTTAGTAGAAGTGGTAATATTAACTCCACCAAATCCTCCATTCATTTGTGGAATATTTGTATTAGTTGTAGAATTTTCACTTGTTACTTTTTCTATGTCACTACTGTTTAATTCTGTTTGAATTGTATAATAGTAATTGCTTACATATGATGAATCTCCATATGTTTTTATTGTGTCAACGTTAAGTTCTGGTATTTCCGACATAAAATCTGTTGCTGTTTTTGTTGTTTCAGTATTTCTTTCATTTTTAAAATCATTTCTTAAAGAACTTCTATTTAAGCTGAGTGTTCCTTCTATTTGATATGAATCCTTATAACTTTGAATAAGTTTTTCTGCTGAGTTTTTAATTGATAATGCTACTGTACTTGATATACCTATTATTACTATGATAATACCAATAAGTATATTTCTTAATTTTGTTCTTGTGATACTTTTTAGCGCATTTTTGAATATATACATTAAATGCTTCCTCTCCCTTCATGACATTATTATATCTATCAATTGTGATGATAATATGATAATGAAGTAAAAGGTACATGAAATAAAACAAAAAAAAGAATAACTAGCTTAAACTAATTATTCTTTTTAAATTTTATATAAAAAACTATTTTGATAACCAAATTCTGTATATAACAATATTACCTGAAGAATTATAGTGTTCAAGATCTGAGGCAATATAATTTGTAATATATTGTGCTCCACTTAAACCTGATATATCAATTGAAAGTTTATAGCTTGTTGTGCTTCCTCCGCCTGTTCCATATATTATTGAATTTCCTGAAGTAATATAACTATCAGTATATCCTTGGCCATTTGATGATGAAGTTACAAATGAATTACCAGTAAAATAGTTTTGTGATGGATTGTGTGAAGTATACGCACTAAGATTTACATCACATAACATATTTAAATATTTATATCCTGTTACGTTAACTGGGCTATTTGTACAAATACCAATTGCTCTATTTGCAGTTGAAGTATATTGATAAGATCCCATTGAAGAAAAAGCTAAGTTTATATTATTCGCATTATATTGATATGAAACATATGCACTACTTCCTCCCCAACCACTTCTCATCATTTGACTACCATATTTTATAGTCCATCCACCTGTTATTGATGTACATTGGTCACCGTAATTATATAGGTTTAATGATTGTTCTGGAATTACTGCGCCTGTAGTAGCAAAAGCAGAATAGTTTCCTAAATTATCGTACATATATATATGTGTTTGATATTGTCCTATTGCACTTCCATAATCAGATGTATTTACTCTACAATACCATGTTCCATTTCCTTGATTTGTTCCATTTAACCATATCCATCCAGATGAAGGCGATGTTGTAGGAAATTGTACTCTATTTAATCCAGATAATTCATCTGATACTCCGTATACATACACATCATACCCTGAATTTGTTACATTCGTTATTGCATAACTGCTATATGTTGGACCTGTTGTATCTCTTAATATTGTATATACTGATGATACTCCACTTACATTTCCCACATTATCTACTGCTCTTATAAAGAAATTCCAGCCACCATCCCAATTTATTGTCCATGGATTTGGACAATCATTCCATGTACTTCCGTTATCAGCTGTATATTGGTATTTTTGAATTCCAGATTGAGAGTCTGTTGAACTAAATGTTTGTGTTACGTTTCCTGTTGTCCATGTATTATTTGTATATCCATTTAAATTTACTGTTGGTGCTGTTGGCGCTACTTTATCTATATTTGTTACTGTTAAACTACTTGTAGAGCTTTGATTTCCTGCTGCATCTTTTCCTTTTGCATATACTGTTGTGTTATTTGTACCTACCGTTATTGCTGCTGTATAATTTGTCCAGTTTGTTCCATCCAAACTATATTGTTTTATTGTTGCATCACTTGGATATGTTATTGTAATTGTTACATTACCATTTGTCCATGCTGTTGTACTAGGTGTTATTACTGGATCTGTTGGTGCAACATTATCCATTACAAATCCATTTGTTTTTCCTACTACACTATTTCCTGCTTTATCTTTTCCTTTTACCCATAGATAATATGTTCCTGTTGTTCCTGTCTTTGTTATTGCTGCTCCATTTGTAAATGTTTGCCATCCACTTGTTGGTTCTGTTGTATTTTGTGTTGCCC
>JAEWRE010000063.1 GCA_023460235.1 Bacillota bacterium | reverse complement strand
TGCTTCTGAAAAAAGAAAAAGAAAGACTTGCACTAGAAAACAAGGAACAGTTACAGATTATCGGAGAATTACAGCCAAAGGCAGATTACACTGACGAGATTCTAAAATGTCCAGGAACAGTAACTATCACTCAAATTGCAAAGGACTACGGAATGAGTGGCACAAAGATGAATAAGATTCTAAATGAACTCGGAGTTCAATTCAAAAAGAGTGGTCAATGGTTCATCTACGAGAAGTACAATGGTAAAGGATATACAAAGAGCCAGACAGTACAAATCGAAAGACATGGAGTTAAAGATTGCGTTATGAATACTAAGTGGACTCAAAAAGGTAGACTGTTCCTCTATGAGTTATTAAAGAGTAATGGAATCTATCCAAATATTGAAAAAGATGAAATGGACAAGTAGGAGAGGTGTACTATGAAAGATGAGTTAAGACAAAAAGAGTATCCTGTTGTAAGCAGGATACTCCTATCAGTAACTACATGGATTACTATTATGGTGTATGTAATATCACTTGGTGCTGTAGGTAGTTATGAAGTTAGCGGAGATGAGAGAATCCTAATGACAAGACTAGCTGTTGCTGGAGTATTGATACTAGTTAACATAGTATTGAAGATGATTGAAGGGAGATATGAGTAATGAAGATTATTGAAATGAATGGTGACTTGTTTGACATGAGTAACTACGGTGATGACGCTGATAATGTAGTACTTGCTCATTGTATTGCCAGTGACTTTGGAATGGGTGGTGGCATTGCTCTTCAATTCATTCAGCATTATGACATGAAGAACCGTTTGATTAGACGTTATCCAGTAGATACTCAGGAAGGCTTATGTAGGACTCCTAGACCTAGTCTTGTTGGTACTGCAGTTAAAGTAGGAAACGTGTACAATTTGATAACCAAGAAGTTTACTTTTGAGAAACCACAATACTACGACTTTATCAACTCAATTGTTGATTTGCGTAATCAGATGGTATCATTTGGTGACACAGCCTTAGCTATTCCATATCTCATCGGTTGTGGAATAGACGGGCTAGATGAAACTACAGTTATGGGAATTATTGAGGATACCTTTTCTATCACAGATATTACAATATATGTTGTTAGAAGAATTTAATGGTCATTAGTGACTGTTGAATGTTCAACGGTCACACTTGGAACGTTAGCTCAGTTGGTCAGAGAATACGGCTCATAACCGTGCGGTCCTGTGTTCGAGTCCCAGACGTTCCATAACTACATAAATGAAATCCCATGCGTGTACTTGTTACACGCATTTTTTATGTAATTATAGTCCTTTATCTTATTTTAGGTAGATAAGAATGAAGGATGATTAGTATGGAAAATCAAGTTACAATTTTTACAAACGAGGAATTTGGAAACGTGAGGACAGTTATGATTAATGACAAGCCTTATTTCTGTGCAAGCGATGTGGCAAAGGCTCTTGGATACAAACGTCCAAATGATGCAGTTAACGCACATTGTAGGGCTACGGTAAAACACAGTACCCTTATTAGCGGTAAGATGCAAGATATTAATTTTATCCCTGAAGGTGATATTTACAGGTTAATTATTAGAAGTAAATTATCATCAGCAGAAAATAATGTACCATATCAAAAATACATTGATAATGGATTGTTCAAAGTAATTGAAGTAACAAAGAAATCAGCGTATGATGATGAAAGAATTTATACAAAAACACTAGTAACTGGAAAAGGACAAGTTTATATACTGGAAAAACTAAAAGCTGAAAATGATTGATGTGAGTTCCCAAAACGGGAATGCACTTAAAGAATCACATGCGTGTATCAAATACACGCATTTTTTATGGAATTATAATCCATTAGCTTATTTTAAGTAGAATAAAATAAAGGGAGAGAAAATTATGAACGAAAATCAAGTTACAATTTTTACAAACGAGGAATTTGGAGAGATAAGAGGAATTGAGGTAAACGGCGACGCATGGTTAGTAGGCGAAGATGTCGTAAACAGGCTTAAATATGATACAAGCAAAAACAGCTATTCTAAATATATTAAAAGATATTGCGATGAAGAAGATTTTGTTTTATATGATGCAAAAACTCAAGTCCAAAACGGACTTCAGTTTGATTACAAGGAATTAGGACAAAGAGGCGGTTACCTAATTAATGAATCAGGTATGTATTCATTAGTATTTGGAAGCAAGCTACCTTCAGCAAAGAAATTTAAACACTGGGTAACTTCAGAAGTACTTCCTTCTATCCGTAAGCATGAAGCTTATATGACAGAAAATACGATTGAAAAAGCATTAACTAGTCCAGACTTCTTGATTCAGTTAGCAACAAAACTTAAAGAAGAACAAGAAGCAAGAAAGAAAGCAGAAGCTACTATAGAAGAACAGAAACCTCTTGTATCATTTGCTAACACAGTAACAGAATCTTCTGATTGCTTAGACATTGGAGAGTTTGCAAAAGTAATTAAGTGTGAAGACATTAATATGGGAAGAAATAAACTATTCCAGTGGTTGAGAGACAATAAATACTTAATGAGCAACAATGTGCCATATCAAGACTTCATTGATAGTGGATTGTTCAAAGTAATTGAAGTCACAAAGAAATTAGCGGATGACACTGTAAAAATCTATACGAAAACACTAGTAACTGGAAAAGGACAAATTTATATACTGGAAAAACTAAAAGCTGAATGTGCTTGAGCTATCAGAAATCCGAAACGGGAATGTGATTAAATAATCACATGCGTGTACTTGTTACACGCATTTTTTATGTAATTATAGTCCTTTATCTTATTTTAAGTAGAATAAAATATAAGTAGGGAGATGGGTTTATATGGAAAGAAGATTTAAACTGGGAGAACAAGTTACACTCAGAACAAAAGAAGAAATTCTAAACGACACTAAGAATTTTTA
>JAEWRE010000062.1 GCA_023460235.1 Bacillota bacterium | reverse complement strand
TATCCATAACTGAGAGCATGATCAGTAACTATGTAAAGAAGAAGTTGGTTCCTAACCCGATTAAGAAACAATACTCAAGAGAGAGTATCGCCTACTTAATATTTATTGCGGTGGCAAAGAATGTAGTGAGCCTGGACGATATTCAGGTCCTCTTGTCTCTTCAGAGAAAGAACTTCAGAGTAGAAGAGTCTTATGAGTATTTCAGATCTGAGTTTGTATCTGTCTTGAAATATGTGTTCTCTTTGGGAGAGATGCCTTCTCCTATCAATGAGAATGGAAGCATGGAGAAGGAGCTGCTGAGAAATATTCTTGTAACTGTCTCTCATAAAATCTACATCGATCTGGCCTTTGATCTACTGAGAAAAGGAGCAAAGTGATGGTTGACGATAACACTCATTTTATAGGGTTCATTCCACCATTAGAGATAACTAGGGTAGTGGAAAGCGATAGAAAGTGGAGTGAGAAGTATGGGTGTAGAAGCGGACACTCTACACCAGTCCATGTCACTTTAGTTCCTCCATTTGCGTCGGATAAGTCAACGGATGAGATAGTAGATATCCTTAAGGGAATACTTCCTCTTCTCTCTCCCTTTACATCTAAAGTAGATGGATATGGTAGCTTTGGAAATAGGACAATATTCTTGAGAGTGGAACCCAGCATTGACTGGGATAATCTATCAAAGACAATCTCGAAAGGTTTAAAGGCAATGGGGGAGAGCGTGAAAGTGGAGAATAAGCCACTTGTCCCCCATTTGACAGTGGCTAATAGGGATATTCCTCCTGAAAGGTTCTCATTTCTCCTTTCTTCTCTCTCTTCTCATAATTTCTCTTCTTCCTTTACGGTAGATAGCGTCGCTGTCTTCCATAGAGTCGGAAGAGGATGGAGAATAAATGAGGAAGATATAATAAAAATCGGAATGTAATTACTCTCTTGTTAGTGATAGATATGCGCTATAAGCGGAGGCGAAAGCGAAAGTGAGATTGTATCCTCCGCACTCTCCGTCTACATCCAGAGCTTCTCCTATGATCCAGAGATTGGGAACCAGCTTTGACTTAAATGTAACTGGATTCACTTCATCTGTGTCTACGCCTCCCTTTGTCACAGTTGACGAATTGAGCATACCCTTTGTAGTAACAGTGGGAGTCCACTTATAGAATTTATCGCGGTACTCTTCGCTGTCTTTCTTCGATAGGTCACCTATCTTTTTGTCTTTCCAACTTAGTCTCTCCTCTAGGAGTCTCAAGGGAAGAGATGTCTCTTCGTGGAGAGCCTTTATAGCCCTCATATTTCCCTTCAAGTGGAACAACTCTGAAGGAGGAAAAGAAGAGAGTGAAATCTCAATTTTGCTCTCGTTTTCCACTTCTCTTGAAATATTCATTATTTCAGGACCTGAGATGCCGTTCCGGGTAAAAAGAATGGAGCCCTCTTTCTTTATCTTTTTGTATTTTATAGATACGTCTTCTACAGTAATACCCTCAACTCTCCCCAAATTCTCCATTACTTTTAAGCTAGTTAATGCGGGGCTAAGGGGAATAATCTTATGTCCCAGTAGGGAAAGCATAGAGAAAAAAGATCCGTCGGATCCAGTCTGAGGAAAGGAGGAGCCACCGGTTGCTACTACGACTTTCTCTGCTTCTATTACGCCTTTATTTGTGGTGAGTACAAAAAAGTCTTCGTTTCTAGCGATGGAGATTACCTTTGTTTCCAGTGAAATGTCTCCCTTTGTAAGGACTCTGATTACATCACTGCTTTTCTCACTGTTAGGGAATATTTTTCCGTCAGAACGAACGTAAGTATCAAGGGAGAGGGAAGAAAAATACTCTCTAATTTTCACGGGAGGAAAAGTGTAGATAGATGGAGAGACGAATCTCTTTTTGTCATAGTAATGGGAAACAGTTTCCCTCGGTTCTCCTTCATGGGTGAGGTTACACTTTCCACCTCCAGTAAGAGAGAGTTTTTTCCCCACTGTTCTATTCTTTTCCAATAACAAGGCCCCAGGAATAAGGGAGGAGAGGAATAAGCCGGAAGCTCCGCCTCCGATAATTACTATTTTTCTTTTCATGAGAGGAGCCCTATTCTCTTCATAAGCCACGGCAGAGCCTTCTCGAAGTCTATGTAAAGCGTAGAGTAATCCTCTTCTTCCATAGTCTTCTTGATAGACTCCAATACAAAGTCTCCTGATATCGATATGGCTTCCTCTAGGCTAGTTCCTCTAAGTAAGGCTCCAGTGAGGGAAGAAGCAAAGACATCCCCTGCACCACAGAAAGACTGGTTTATTTTCGTATGAAAGTGCCATGTTATTCTTTCTCTCGTGCTGTCATACGTGACGTTTCCTATTTTGCCCTTTATTCCCTTTAGGCTCTTTTGATCCCTAGAGAATGATATTCCTTTTAGTACTATTTTTGTTGCTCCCAGCTTCGATAAATCCTTCAAGATAGAAATGATGTCTTCTTCTGTATATTCTTTATGGAAGAGATCCTCTCCAAGAAGAAATGAAGCTTCTGTCAAATTAGGTAGGATAACATCAGAGCCCTTAATGAGCTTATGCATTGAAGATGCGAAGGAGGGTGAGATGCCACTATACATCTTGCCTTCGTCTGCCATAGCAGGGTCCACGATTAGTAGCGTGTCATCTCTTTTGAAATCTTTGACAAACTCTTTTACATGATCGACGTGGCTCTCTG
>JAEWRE010000061.1 GCA_023460235.1 Bacillota bacterium | reverse complement strand
GATGCAGGACTAGCTTCTATAATGGCTGCTGGTGCTGGAACTAATAAGCCATCTGAAGTTAGTACAACTTCCGAAGTATTCAACTATGCAAACTATAAAGACCCCAAAGCTATGAAATTCGTACCTTATATTAAAGACTTGAATGGTAATAGTATAGGTATTGATTTAGATCTTATGCATATAGTAACTCAGAATACATTCACTGAAATGTATCTAAAAGCACAAGATGGTTTTGCTCCTCAATTTATGGGTGGAGGAGACGTGACATTTGAAATAGTGTTTACTACGCAAGATTTACTGGTAGTGTCATTGATGAATCAATTGCCTGCTTATGCATTGCAAACTACCAAGACTTATCGTAGAGTAATGCCATGTTTCCCTGTTAAAGTAAAAAATGATTATCTACAAATGCTTGGAATAAGTGAGTGTTTAGTTGATACTGTTAATGTGAATACAGTAGACGGATTCCCTGGAACTTATCAAATCCAAATGAGATTTACATCAGTAGATAGAACATTACGACAAAGAGAAGCAATGCGTAAAATAAATACTGATGGTTTTACTAGTGATATAGCCGCTACTAATATTAAAGATTATTTCTCATTAGAACAATCATTAGCACAATCTGAACTATATCCTGATTTAGATTTACCAAGCTTAGTTGAATTAGAAAAATTAGGATGGAGCTATTTAAAATATGCTAATGAAAACAGAGCATATGTAGACCCTGATTTTTATATTATATACTCTTATCAATACAGCGCTCAAATGACTAAAGAAATAGTTAAGACTTATTTATATGATAAATACTATGTAGCAGCTGAGAATGATAAAGAAGAAGGTACAGAGTCTAAAACAGTAGGGCAATGTTCTTCTAGCGATTCCGTTCTTCAAATGGAAGATGATAGTGGTTTAGCATTAGCTACTAAGCTTAATAAGTTAATGGGACTAGACGTATGCAAAAATAGTCAGAACTCTGTTTCTCGATATGCACAAGACCTTATGAGCCAGCTTAATGTTGCAGGTGAACAAGAAACACTATTTAAAAAAGGTAGCGGTTTCTATTCAGAAAACTTTGATGATTTAATGGAATTAGGAACAACTCTTTCTTGTTTAACAGCATATGGTATAGAAAATGGTTGGCAAATAAAGGAAGGATGGTTTGCTACATTGTCTCAACCTTATGTTAATGACTTAGTTGAAAGATTAGATGTGGCTAACGTTAAAAAAGCAAACAGTAAAAAAGAAGATAAAAAATCTAAATGGGTAACAGAAATTTATACAAAAAGAAGAGAGGCTATTTTGGCTATAAATGAAATATTGTATTCTCCAATGGAGCTACAAGGTGGAAATAGATATGCAGACTTAGCATGTGTAGCCGATGCTTTTTATAGAGTGTTTAATACAGACCCTGGTATAAAACTATTAAATATATTAGACCCTATGGGTGATTATAAGAAAGATAAATTGACTAAATTAGCTACTACTGCTGGAGAAAGCGGAGGAGCTGCTAATGGTCATTGGAGCGAAAAAGATGGCTACTATCGTGATCCAGGTGCTTTCTCTGAAAGCTCAGGAGAAAAATTTGATGAAGACACATGGGCTGAAGGAGACTTACCATTATTTTTACAAGGCTATATTTATGCAGCTGGTTGTTGTCGTACTGGTCAATCATATAGCAAAAATAATAATGATTGGGCTCCTCAACAATTTATTAATGGAGATACTAATAAACCTAATATTCGATATAAAAATAATAAGGTAATAAAACAATATAATGAAGATGATAAAGACATAAAGAAAATAGCTAAAGAGAAAAACTTAAGCATGGAAGATGCTTATTGGTATTATGTAGCTACAGTTGGCGACTTCTTTGGAGCTTGGTCAATTGGTAAATATAACGTTAAAAAAATTCAAAAGATGATGCTTCCTAATACTCAAGTTGATTATAGATGCAAAGAAATGTATGCTTTAAGTCCTGATTCTAAATGGTGCGAAAAAGGATTCTTAGATCCATATTATAACTATGTAGGATATAGAAGTAAAAAAGGCCGTGATTTCATAAAAGCTATTTCTACAAATGCATGTGATAACTGTGTAGCATTCATACGTGTCGTATTACAAAAACTTAAACAAATGCTAATGGACGGATATTTAATAAGTGAAGTAGACGTAATAGCTGGAAACTATGATCAAGTCAGAAAAGAATGGGACGACTATATTGATCAATGGGATAGTCATTTATGGGCTAATGCTGCCGATCAAGACCACGGAGGCGATGGTAGAAAACTACAAGAAGAATCTCTTAACGAAATGATAGAGAATAAATACGGTATGTCTAAAGAAGAAATGGATGTACTTATTGAAGATGATATACCAAAAAGTTATTCTCAGATATTTAGTGCTAGACTGATTTATCCAGTAATGCTAATGGCTATAGACTGTAATGACAGAATAGCTAAATTAGTAAATAGAAGAGATTATGAAAAATTAAATACTATGACTCTTGGGACATCTGTAGGAACAGCTGATTGTACTCCTATGACTAAATTCTTAAAAGCATTAGCAGGAATTAAATTATTAGGAACAACTATGGAAACAGACTCAGACGCTATTACATCAAATGCACAGAAGATATTCAATACTTTAATGCAAGAAATATCTGAAAGTTTCTCTAATGACCCTAGAAGATATGTGCTTCATAGTTTCTATGATATGTTAACTACAGATAAAAGAGGAAGACTATTAAGAGCATTCCCTACATTCTATGTTGTATTTGTTGATGAAGGTAGACGTATCGGTACATGGAAACTATACGACAATTTCTATAATATGTCTGCTATAAGCAATATAGAAGTTGTTAAGTCTAGAAAGATACCAGCTGATACTTGTACTTTTACTATGAGTAATCTATATACTTCATACGCTTCAACTTATGATAATACAGTATATCAACAATATGTTGATGTATATGGAATTAAGGATTATTATGAAAGTATATTCTCTCCTCGTGCTTATTTAAATACAGAAGAGATGATACGTGGACGTAAACAATTAACAGATACTACAGTATTAAGTGCAGGAGTTAGAATACATGTTAGAATGGGCTATGGCTCAGATGGCTCTAAATTACCTATAGTATTTAATGGTAAAATAGCTGAAGTTAATTGTGGTGAAACTGTAGAAGTAATAGCACAAGGAGACGGGCATGAATTAATGAATCCTCTGAATGCTTTCGGAGAACTAGAAGCTAAGTCTCTAGAAGAAGCACAAAGCTGGATTACAGTATGTAAAGATATACGTGGTGCTATAGCTCGTGGTGGAGAAACTCCTAAGAACTTAGTAGCTAAATTAATGACTGCTAAATACGGAGGAGTTGTTAAGACTGCTATCAGAAAAATGTTTAACAATAGATTCTTCTCTGAAAACCCATTCGGTATATATCATTTCGGAGACAGAAGATTTAAAGATATTTTTGCAGATAGTGAAATAGTACAGAACTTATATGAAGTATCAGACGAAGCTATACTATCAGGCGTAACGGCTTTAGTTCCTGACAAAGCAGAAAGTAATTCAACTCCTACAATAAACTGTTCAATACAAGATAAGACAATGTGGGAAATAGTTAATCTATGCGCCCATGCTGGAGATGATTATTTTGCAGCCGTCAGAGACTTTGGTATGAGAAGTACGTTATGTATGATGAAAGGAAATCATTATTACGCATATGCTTATAAGAAAATAAATAGTGTAATTTATGAAAAACGTAAACCGTTCCAACAATATCACTATTTTGATTCTTATAATGATATTATATACAACACTATCGAAGCATCAGAAGCTAATATGAAAACTAATGCTGTAGGTACATGGCAAGCTACAGATTTTATATGGGGACATGAACAAGCAACAGTAGGCCCTGTTTATTTAGATATGAATATCTACCCTGAATATCAAAAATCTATGACAGTAGATACTGGACTTATAGCTTGTGGTAATGGCGGTATAGACATACCACTTATAACTGCCTTATCAGAAAAATGGTCACTAGATGCTGACGATGACAAAGTAAATAAACAATTAGCTAGAAAGATAACTACTAATGTATTGAGAGAAACTGTAAAGGATATGTATACTGGTAATCTATGTGTAATAGGAGACCCTTCAGTTAAACCTTATGATAGATTTGATATAGTTGATACATATGAAGATATGTCTGGACAAATGGAAGTTGAGTCAGTTGTTTTTAGCATGAATGCCGAAACAGGTTTTACTACTACAATTACTCCAGACTTAATAGTACGTGCAGTAGACTGTACTCAAGAAGTCGGCTATCAAAATGTAACAGGTCATTTCTTAGCTACAGAAGGTATAGCTGTAACAGCTAGATTAGGTATGGCTAAATTGGTAGAGGCGAGTGCAACTGCTACATTAACTTCTTCAATAATGGCATCTGCTAAATTAAGCTCATTAGCTGAATTAATAGGTGGTGCAGACGCATGGGCTAGTCTTGGTCAATTAGTAACTGCTACTACCACAGGAGCAGAAGGATTAGGAGCAGCTGGTGTGCTTTTGAATCCTATAACATTAGTCGAAACTGTTGTAGCTGGTGCTTGCATATTTATATTAGCAAAAAATGTTCAGTCTGCTTTATATAACTGGTTGAGAAATGTACAGGCGTTAAGTGTTTATCCTATTAATAAATATCAACGACAACTTATAGCTGGTATGGCAGGGCACCGTGGATCTGTAATGGGCTATCCTTATAAGAACTCAAAAGATTCAATACAAGCTATGATAATGTCTGGTTATGAAAAGATAGTTGACGTACCTATAATAGGATCATTAACTAAGGCATTCTGTAAAGGTGCAGATGTCGATGGTATATTTGACCGTTGGAGAGAAAACTTAGGTATAGCTCAAATGTCAAATGATACAGACCTATCTATAGAAAACTTGTATCAAGAGATATGTACTTATGCCTCTAAAGAATTCTCATCAAATGGTGCAGAAGTACAAGCTCTTAAATTTAAAGATAGATTGTTAAGTTTCAATACTAATAATAAAACTGATGAAACATATTTATCTTATCAAATAGGAGGCTTGGATGATCCTAATAATGAAGCATATAAAACATTGTCTCCTGAAGAAAGAGCTGAGGTTACTTTAAAGACATTGGCAACTAATGAAAGAGTATTATCTCTGACTCCTGTAGAAGATGACGATGAAATTAAGCTTGCTAAAAGTGGAGGACATTCAGTAATTAAGAACTTTAAATTCGCTCATTCTGATAGTGCTCTTGAAATAGGTATGAAGTTTGAAGGTGGCGACAGAGTCATCAGATATATCTCAGATAATAAAGGTAAGGTTTTTGATTTACCTATGCTACAAACAGATGCTATACATGTAATAAAAGTAATAATGCAAGATTCAGCTTTAGAAGGTACTACTCTTACTCTTAATAGTGGTACTAGAGTTAATGATAAGCGTTCATGGAAGAGTACAGGATTTGCATTTGTGCTTGATTGCGATAATAAAGAATCATTGTTAGCTGCAGT
>JAEWRE010000060.1 GCA_023460235.1 Bacillota bacterium | reverse complement strand
TATTAATACATTATTAAAAAATTCTAATTATAAAACTATTAATAACTTCACTGTTATTCCATTTGAAAAAATATTCGCTTATGATAATTTAGGAAGAGAAGCCATAACTATTATTGATGGTAATTATTTTAGTTCTATGTGTTTAAAAGATACAGATTTAAAAACATATACAGGTGCTGAGTTGTCGCAAACAGATAAAACAAATTACGAAAAAGTATTTGAAAGAGTTAAAAAATATATTCCTGAAATCGAATTAAAATACGATCATTCGCAATTTGGCGTTAAAACTTTTATAAAAGGTACAAGAACTTGTCATATTGAAAGGGTAGATGAAAATATCTATGCAATTTTAGGTGGTAAAATTACTAATGTTTTCAATATGTTTGAAGAATTAAAATTTCTTTAAAATAATTGTTGACATCATCTTAAATTTAGCTATACTTAAACATAAGAACAATTTAGAGCGAATTAAAAAGTTTTAAAAAAGTTCTTGCAAAGTTTGAAATCCTATATTATAATCAATATAGAAAGTTAGGAAACTAGAGGAATTTGTTATGAACACAATCAATATTAACTCAGCTTCTACCAACGTTAAATGCTCACGTTTTATTGCCAACGTAATGGCACACGGTGAAGAGATGCTAAAACACAAATGGCATTTTGTTAAGGCTTATGTTTCTAATGAACGTGAAGTTTGCTCATTCTGTGGTAAAAGGCATTTAAAGTACGTTGCAGTGATTGAAAACGAACTTGGTGAGCTTGCAAAGGTTGGCATGGTTTGTGTTCACACCTTATGTGGTGACTCAGAGTTGTTTAACGAAATTAAATCAACAGTCAATAAGTTAAGAAGAGAAAGCTATAAGTTAGCAGCTAAGAAAAAGCGTTTTATGAAACGTGAATTTGTAGAAAAATTAGGTGCTTATGTTTGTGAGTTAAAGAGACCTAAGACCACTGTTACAATCATTAAGACTAGAGACAGTTTCTCAGTTTCATATAAGGGTAACGTTGTTGATACTTTCAATCATCATAAAATAACCTCCTTAGAAATGGCTAAAGAAGTAGGATTTGAGTTATACAATCAGAAATAGTCTATAAGGCTGTTAAAACGCTCATAGATTAAAATTATATAAGTTTATATATAATTATATTAGAAATAATTTATATCGTTCTATGAGCGTTTAAATGATGTTATAGAGCAATTTGAGGAATTCATATGTTAACACAAAGACAAGCTACACATTG
Source organism: Bacillota bacterium (assembly GCA_023460235.1). GTDB lineage: Bacteria > Bacillota > Clostridia > TANB77 > CAG-465 > CAG-465. The sequence goes on along the minus strand of JAEWRE010000060.1, from coordinate 7,740 downwards.
CTATGATAAAGCATACGATTATATTAAAAACATGCTGACAAAGTAGTTGAAAGAACTCTTGATGGATGTGTACTTTAGAGGATATTTACGAACAGTTAGATAACTATGATGTAAATAAAGAAGACAATAGTTAAAGATATTTTGTGTAATCTATATTCAAATATTTTAATGCTGTTTTAATTACAGGCTCGTAATCATGTATGTAGTCAGGAACTGTTGAATTTTTATCAATTATTCGTAAACAACTTGAAATTCGATTTTTCTGACCTTTAGTATGTGTTATATTTGTAAGATATAACACGATTAAAAAATATAAACATACATGATACAGCCTTTCTTTGTTTCCTATTTCATAAATTTTTGATTGCGTTCTTGCTGAACAACCGATATGTACTCCAAACCAATATGTAATTTTTAAACATGTATTATCTACAATAAAATCAAGTTTGCTGCCAGGTGCGTCATAAAGGCAATCAGTATTAAGATGTAAATATACCATTTTACTTTCTTCATTTCTTACAAATGGTGTCTTTAAAACTACGTCATAATACGGTAACAATGCTTTCCTATTATAGTAGATTATAAATTCAGTTCCTATTCTATCAATAGTGCAATAACTGCTAACATCATATTTTTTATGCCCATTAATATAATTATACATATCATTTAATAATATAAAGTCATAATCGATATGAATACACACATCGTATTGTTCAAGCATTTCAATTGCTATAAACACTTTAGAATGCCAGACTAAATCCATATCATCTTGATAGGAGTCATTAAAATGTGCATTTTTAAATCTTTCATAATATTTGAAATCTTTGTGATTTTTAATGATTATTTTTCTTGGATATAATGCAAATTGATATTGTAATTTGCCATCATTACCTACCATTAGCATATAATCAAATTCGTATTTTTGAGATTTGAATAAATTATCAATACAGTATTTTAGTAAATCAATTATCCGATTGAAATTTGCTTTTTGTTTATAATTGCAGCAGTTTGAAACACACGTGTAGAATAGAATTTTCATATAAACCATTAGTATTTATATGTATTTATAAAAAATCGTCTATAAGGCACTTAAAACGCAAGGCGTTTAATTCTTCTTTTTTAGTTTTATACAATTCAAGTAACAATTCCATAATATTTTCCTTTAAAAAATATTTTCTTTATATTATACTATAGTTGGTAAAAAATCAAATGGGATATAACATGAAACAATATTTAGATTTACTTGAAGATATTTTATTACATGGTGAAGAAAGAGATGATCGTACCGGAATTGGTACAATCTCAGTATTCGGTAGACAGTTAAGATTTGACATGCAGAACGGATTTCCAATTATAACAACAAAAAGAGTATTCTTTCCTGCGGTCACGAGTGAACTTTTGTGGTTCTTAGAAGGAAGTACAAATGAACATCGTTTGGCGGAAATTAAAAACGACAATAAGCCTTATTCACAGTTAACAGAAAATGAACGTAAGACAATTTGGACTCTAAATGCAGAAAATCAGGGTAAAGATCTTGGTTATAGTGACGGCGAACTCGGCCCAGTTTATGGACATCAGTGGATGCACTGGGATTATCAATACGAAGAGCCATCAAGAGAATTAGACGAACATGGTGATCCTGTAATGTACATCAATCATGGTCATATAAATCAGATTCAGACAGTTATTGATAAGATTAAGAATAATCCTACAGACCGTCGTATATTAGTTAGTGCATGGAATGTTGCAGAACTTGATAAGATGGCTCTTCCTCCATGTCATTATGGTTTCCAGTTTTACGTAAGTGGTAAGAATAAGGAATATCTGAGTTTAATGTGGAATCAGCGAAGTGTGGATGTATTTTTAGGTTTACCATTTAACATTGCTAGTTATGCTTTATTACTAAACATCATTGCAAAAATGACAAATAAAATTCCTTACGAATTGATTGGTAATCTTGGTGATACTCACATTTATAAAAATCATATTGATGTGGTAAAGGAACAGTTAAAAAGAACACCTCATAATTTACCAACATTAGTAATGCCTGATGTTGATTATCAAAATATCAGTATTGATGAAGTTTTAAAATCAGTTAAGACATCTGATTTTAAATTAGAAAACTATATTCATGATGAACCTTTAAAAGCCCCTATGGCAGTTTAAATGTCTTAAATCCTAACGCACAACGTTAGGATTTTCATTGAAATTAATAGTACGTTATTATATAATACAAAGAAAAAATATTTTATAAAGGAAAATAATATGGAAAGCTCAATTTGGTACGAAAAGTATGCACCAAAAACATTAGAAGAGGAAATTTTACCTCCAAAGGTCAAAGAGAAATTTTTAAAGTATGTTAAAGATGAAAAAATGCCAAATTTAGGATTTTGGAGTTCTAAGCCCGGTTTAGGAAAATCAAGTACTGCGAGAGCAATTATAAAATCAATGAATGCGGATGCAATGTTCATCAACTCATCTTTAGAAAGAGGTATTGATGTTTTAAGAACTAAAATTATGAGTTTTGCATCACAAGAGTCATTGATGGATCGACCAAAAATTGTTGTAATGGATGAATGTCTAGAAGAGAATGAAAAGGTTATTATTTTAAAAGATGGTAAAGAAATTCCAACGAAATTAAATGAATTAAAACCGGGTACAGTATATAATTGCAAGTCTTTTAACATGTGCACTGGTAAAATTGAAGATGATACTTGTGAGGTTGTTAACGATAAGTTTGACGATGTTTATGATGTAGAACTGGAAGATGGTCGTCATATAAAGGTAACTTCTAATCATCCATTTATAGTTAAAACTCAAAATGGTACTTATATACAGAAATCAATAGACGATGGATTAAATGATAATGATGATATTGTCTGCCGATGATCTTGACAACGTTCCAGATGGCGAGGAACAGTCTGTAATAAATGAAATTTTAAAAATGAAAGTTCCAAACTTTAAATCAAAATTTAAAATTTCGTTATCATCACAAGAGATTTATAATAAAATATTTAAAATTACTAATATTCCGAAGTGCAAATATTGTGGAAATGTTTGCACTTTTAAATCATTGTCTAAAGGATATAAAGATCATTGTGACTCAAATACATGTAAGAAAAAGTATTTTTTAGAGCAAAACAACAAAAGAAAACAAAATAATCGGAAATTATATGATTGTTTTATATTAAATCATATTGAGTTTTACACAAATATTACGTTTCCGTTTGTTGATATTTATGATAATAAAATTGTAGAATCTGAAAGACAATTTAATAGTAAATCTTTTAAGGGATTACATATATTTGATGAAACACATATTTGTTTATTTTGCAAGCAGAAATATACATTTAATAAGTTTTTAAATAATAAACTTGTATGCAATAGTCATTCGTGTAGAAATAAAAAGTATCAGAAATTTATACAAGAATACAAACAATGTTCTGAAATACCTTTTAAATTGTATGTGTTAAATAAAAAATACAATACATTAACAAATGATGAATTATTCAATATTGTTACAAAATTTGGCTTTGAAAAAGCAAAGCATGTTATATTAAATACAGCAATAATATATAAAAGTTACTATATTGTAAAAACAAATAATAAGTATTCATTTGTCAAGAACAATATAATTGAAAATGATATGCTTGCAACATGCCAGTCGTGCGGTAAACAGTATGTAAAATATGATAAGATTGTTAAAAATGATGAAATTATCAAAGTTCAGATTGGTGCGATGTATTCTTGTGGTACAATGAAATGTTATCGTAATTGTTTGCGATTATACGAGTATACAGAAGCAGCAAGAAAAAAGCAGTCAAATACATTAAAAAATAAAATACTATTTGAAGGTTACACACCAAAATCTGTAAATTCAAGAACTCACAATCGAGAATTCACATGTGATAATATAAAATTTCGAAGTTCATGGGAATACTTATTTTATATAATAATGAAAATAAAAGGGTATGCCATGATGTATGAGCACGTAAGAGTGCCGTATTTTGATACAAAGCACGAAAAACGCAGAATTTATATTATAGATTTTTGTTGCCATCGTGATTTATACGAAGTTAAACCAAATAGTAAAATAGATGAAAACAATGATAAACTTAGTTCTGCAATGGAATTTGCAAACGCTAACAATTACAATTTTAAAATCATTGATGAAGGTTGGTTAAAGAATAATTTTACTTATGAAGTGTTTAAGTATATTAAACAAAATGAGATAGACAGATGTAAAAAGTTGTGGAGACAATTTTATGAAAATTAAAAGTATTAAAAAACTAGGAAGATGCCGAGTTATTAATTTAACCGTTCACAACAATCATACGTTCATAACTGAAAATGGTATCATTACGCACAACTGCGATAATATAGGTAAAGATGCCCAAGCAGGCTTCAGGTCGTTCTTGGACGAGTTTTCTAAAAACTGTAGTTTTATTTTTACAGGAAATTACAAATCTAAAATTATTGAACCTTTATTAGATAGGTTAGAAAATTATGATTTTGAAGACTTTGATCCAAAAGATATGGGTAAACCTATCTTTGATAAATTACTTTATATCTTAAAAAATGAAAAAGTAGAGATTGATGATAATGCTATCAACGGTGTTAAAACAATTATCAAGAATTGTTATCCATGTATTCGTTCAATGATAGGTTCACTACAACGAAGTGTAATGAACGGTAAGTTTGAGTACATTGCTGAAAGTTCAAATTTTAGTGAAATTTTAGAAGTTTTAAAAACTAAAGATTACTTAACATTGGTTCAAAAAGTCAATACTTTAAATAATCCTGATTCAATGTATGAATTTTTATATAGAAATATTAATGTTTTTAAAAATGTTCCACAAGCAATTTGTTTTATTGCAGATGGACAGTTTAAAACTGAAACAGTAAGAGATAAAAATTTAAACTTGTGTGCAACGTTAGTTAATTTGAGTAATTGCTTATAAGAATCACCTAAAGATATGAACTATTGACCTTTTAGGTCAATAGTACTTCACAGATACATTTTATTTGCAATATAGGAAACCATATAAAAATTATATACAAGTATTTCTAAGTATTCGTTTTTAAAAGACTTTCGTTCACGTTTAAGAGCATTTAAAACAGACCATCCGTTCCAATTAGGATAGTCTGATTTTAAAATACCATAGTATCTATCAGTGTCCATAATAGCGTTATTTGTTTTTGATTTGTAATATGTCTTAAAGTTCATCATACTAATGTTTATTAACCATTACAATTGCATATTTTAATGTTTCTAAATTTTGCTTAATGACTTCGATTTCTCGTGATAATGAAGAAAGACTTTCATGATTAGATTTGACATCTGACATCGCATCATTTGTTTTTTCTTCTAATGCATTTATTTGTTTTTGAAAATCATCAAGATTTTGATTTATTTCATTAATTGAAATAATTGTATTTGAGATTAACTCTTTGATTTCATTTAATGTTTTTTGATTATCCTTAACACCTGTATTTACTGTGATTTTGAGATAATCTTCATACTTTTTCCATATTTTTGCTAAAGTATATATAACCAATACTAAAGCAGTACCTGACGTTAGATACCCATTTTTTAGTATCGTTTCTAAAATGTTATCTAACATTTTTGTCCCTTAATAAGTGTTTTATTATATTTTTTGTGTTGCAGAAAAGTATCGTTCCACAACTTTATAGTATTTAACTTACGTTATATTTATAAAAAATCAAAAGAAACATCTTTAAATTCAAGTGTGAACTGCTATTGACCTAAAGATCAATAGCTTCTATTTAGAATTAAATACTTAATTCTAGTTTAAGTGCTTTTGATCTTGAAAAATCTAAGCACTTAAAAGCTTTATACTCCGAAAGTTCCTTTCCAAGAGTCTTATTTTTAAAATAATATTCTTCAGCTTTTAAAAGCTGAATTATAATCTCTATCTTGTCTTTAAATGTTTAGACAAAAGAACCTTCTGAAAGTCTTGTTAGATTGTTTCTTTTGTCTCATTTAAATTCCTTTTAATTATATATATTTACATATAATCTCAACAACTGTATATATGAACCTTTAGGTTCATATTTTTATCCGTTGGTTTTATATAAAAATTTGAAGAGGAATTAATCATGAAACTAATTACAAGAAACAAACACAAATACACAATGACCTCGCAATTTCCAGAAAACTTCTGGGAAGACTGGAAAGAGAATAATGAAGCCTTAAAAGAAAAGGGATATTCACCTTTTAAAGTTGGTAAGGATTGGTATCTAGCTCTCTATGATAATGAACAAGAAGCTACCGATGAAGAATTTGAACAGTTTAATAAGATGAATGTAGAAAAGGGATTAGAATTTTTAAAAGAAATTTATCCTGATTTACAACAAAAAGTTGTTGACATCTTAAAAGAGAAGTGCGAAAATATCGATACGTTGTATGCATTTCTTTCTAGCAATAGAAAGATTTTTACAAATTTAAAAGACGTTCAGATTATTTCTGACAAGATTTTTGATTTTAACTTAAATTTAAGTGATTAATGGAGAAACAAATGGCATTTGGCTATAAGTGTTTAAATATTAACACCGATTATGGTGCTAAGGATCCGGGTAAATTATTGGTAAAGGAAAGCGTTGGTGCTAAATTCCTTAAATATATTAAGGAGCATCCAAAGTGTGACCCAAAGAAGGCTGTAAAGGCTGTAACTGGCAAGACCAACCATTGGTCTATGACATGGGCTTTTAAGCTGAATAAGTTATACGCTGATAAGGTAACTTATTCTAAAAAGAAGATCACTATTACCAAGGATGATAAGAAGTATAAGACCACTGTAAGGACAGCAAAGCATGAAGTAGTTCTCACTAAGAAAGGAGAGAAGTACTTAGACAAGGCTTTAAATAGAACAGAAAAGCCTTTAGCAAGTTCTAAGACAGTAAAGAAGGCTAAGACAGTAAAGAAGGCTAAGACAGTAAAGAAGCCTACTAAGACTTCAAAGTAACCAAGTAAAAATAGATTGCGGATTTTTAATCCGCAATTTTTTTCGGTGGAAACATATTATATTTAACGCGCTCTTCCTCAGACATTCCGGTATGAGAAATATCAAACCAGTCGTATCTAATTGTAAAATCTAATGTATTGATTGTTTGCTCATTATTAGTATCCAACTGAATATCGTTTACACTTTCAATCTTACAATTTCTATACCATATTGTAAAAATCAAATTACCCTTATTGTTATGTATCTCAACATACATATCAAAGTTTGTTTCCGCAAAACTTCCATTTGTCCTTGATTTTGCATCCTGTAAATTGTTTATAATTGTTTCGTAAACTCTAAAGTCCTCATCTAATATCGCATTAAATGATGCCGAATTATAAGAAATTCCATCGGCTGCAAGGATTGTTTTCATACCTTGATTATATGCTTCAACCAAATTTAAGTTAACACCCGGACATATTGCATTTGTTAGATATAGATGAATATTGTCTAACTTAGGTATACCTGCAATAAAATTAGTTTGTTGCGCGTAATTTAATCTACCCATATTTTCACAATTAATAATTTATATTATTTATATAAAACCAACGGATAAAAATATGAACCTAAAGGTTCATATATACGGACGTTGAGATTATATGTAAATATATTTATAATTAAAAGGAATTTAAATGAGACAAAAGAAACAATCTAACAAAACTATCAGAGGTTTAGTTCTCGAATTAAGACCTAATGATAATCAAAAGGTTCTTTT
>JAEWRE010000059.1 GCA_023460235.1 Bacillota bacterium | reverse complement strand
GTTATGAAAATTGTCGATATCTGCCTTTTGAAAATTACCACTTGCTTTACGTTCTTGTGACATACTAACTCCTTTGTTTTGAGCGTGCCGATAAACAAAGCGCACTGGAACTTTCCGAAGTTCCGTAAGTGCGCATTTACGGAACTAAATAGTTCCTCATGCGTTTTAATTATAAATCCTAATCACACGTTCATACGGATTTTTAATTAAAAGATTTTAAAACTGTAAGGTTTTTTAAAAATAAAACCATACAGTTTATTGACAATATAACCATGCAGTTATATAATTAGAACCATACAGTTAAATGATATGGAGATTTGATTATGGGTCGCAAAAAATTAGACAAAATGGACAAGAAAAAACAGTATGGTTATATGTTACTGCCTAAGCATGGTAATTCAATCGAGGACTTTGCTCATACCCATGGAATGACACCTAGTCAACTGATTGATTTATTTGGTTCAGTTTTAGCTGACAAAGGGGACAAGGTAGAAAAACTACTAAAGCTAAAACCAACTTGTGATTACGACAATGAAATGGAACTAATCAGAAGATCACTTGCTCGTGCTGGCAGAGGTGGTTCTTCTAATGAACTTGAAGGTCAAACAGAGCTGAATTTTGAAGATAAAACTGTATAGTAAAAAAGGCACCACAAGGTGCCCTTTTTTACTGCTGTCGAAGAGTTTAAGAACGAAGTAGGATTAGATCCTGTTAAACTCCTTGAAGATATTATACATCATTATTTTGAATTAAAACATCTTTACTGGATTGAACCTTTTGTACAATCAAAGCGAGATTTTCCTGAATATCCTCAGGAGTTAAACGGCTAATCAAATTTGCAACAGAAGGTTTTTCTTGTTCTGATTTTGCTTTGTGACGTTTAGAGGCAATTATCCTATCAAAATAAATTGTATTACTGCGAGCAAATCTCAAATAGTCAACATTACCTAATCCCCTTAGGTACAAAATCAAATCCCAATATTCACTAATATCTTGATTGATGATAATTTGCTCAATGGCATCATAGATAGCTTCTTTTTCAGTAGGTGAGAAATTATCGTAATTAAGAATACTAAAGCCATTGAGATGTTTAATGTCTTTTGTATCGTATTGAGCCTTTTCAGGATTGTTACGGTGAGTGAGATAGTCATACATGCCCTTGATTGACATGACAACTTCAGGCTTGGTTTGATTAAGTGACTTTGAAAGATTGAAAACCACAGAGTAAGTAGTAGGACCATCAAAGCACAGAATTACATGATAATGAGCTTTCTTCGCTTCGCCGTTTGGATTAACATCTTTATCGTGAAGTGGACTGATTGCGATAGGTAAGCCTGTCATTGTTAAGGTATCAATCCAATCTGAAGGTAGGCTTTCTGGATAAGCTACGAAAGACCAATATCTAGCCTTTTGACCTGATTTTGCTTCTTTCTTAACTGGTTCTGCTTGATTTTCTGAAGATACAACTGTATTGTTTTTGGTTGATTTTTTAGTCATTATCTATTATAATAGACATAGTTACAAAGATGATAAATGCGGTAAGTCCCCCGACTGAACCGCATTTTTCATTTCTTAATAGCCAAATCCATTATCTCCATTTTTCTTTAAATTTAAATTACGCTCATTGAATGTCTTGATAGCCATTGCAATGACCCCACTCTTTGAGATGCCATAAGTTTTTGCAATCCTTTGTAACAACTCAGTAATATCTGGGTTTAAAGATACACAATGTCTTATGACTTTCTCACTATTCTCCTTGCTATGCATAGAAAATTCTCCTTTAAACTAAGCATTATCAGTATATGTCAGTATATACTTTTATGCAAGTATAATCACAAAAAATCTTGCCTTTGAAACCTCATAAAAAAATTGGGGCTCAAAATAGCCAAAAGTCGCAGGCTCCTAATGTCTATTTTTCGCATACTGTAATTTACAATTTTCTGCTTAAAACTGTATGGTTTTATGGTTATTTATTTTTTGCAAAATGGTAGGTTTTTGCAATTTTTATTGTGATCTCAGATCTCCATAGGGGTGCCATTTTAGACATGTGAAAAATGCCGTTAAATCAAAGATTTAACTTTTTTTCGTCACATGTCACATGTCACCATAGGGGAGGGTCGTAGTACCCTCCCCTATTTTTTCTTTTGCAAAAAGATATGTTTTTGTAATTTTTTTTAAAGGTTATTTTTTTTAAAATTTTGATTTGTTTACATTGATGTTTTTAATAACCTTGCATCGTTCGCTCGGTTCGCTACGTTCACCTTACTCACTCGCTTGAGTTCGGGCTTGGTTAGTCACCCGCCCTCTATACGCATGCTCGGGGGTCAAGCCCCGCTCATTCGTTCGCTACGCTCACACCGCAACTCGCATGCTTGATGTAGGTACAGTAGGTTGGGAGTTAGGAGTCTCTTAGGGTAGGAATTAAGAGGGAAATACCTGACATACTTCCCTTGCTGAAGGTTCTTATATCAGAGTTTGATTGATTTAGGTTTATTTAACTGTATGGTTTTATTTTGATTTTGAGATTGCTTTAGTGGGTATTGTTCAAAATACTTCTTAACCAACTTTTCAGATATGGTATTTTTGTTATCATTGATAGTCAATTCAAGTTGCATTTGCGAGAGTGCCTCAAAAATTTGATTGTAGGTGGTATCATCGTCTAAATTGAACTTACCTATTGCTCCGATAGTTTCGATTGTCCTAGAGCAATTTTGAGGGTTTTCTAGGAAATCTAACACAGGATTGTATTGCCCTGATAGTACATCAGGTTTAACTTCTACGGATTGAGTAGGCTTAATTTGCTCAACCTTAGGTTTTAAGATTGGTTCTACCTTAGGCTTTACTACTGGCTTTTGAGCTGGATTGATAGGCTCTTTTTGTAGCTTGTCATTGAGTTTCTTTAATACACCGTTTTCATTAGTTAAAGACTGTATGGTTGTATTTGCAGTAGCTAAATCAGCTTTTACAGTTTCTAAATCACTCTTAACAGTAGCTAAATCATCATTTGCTTTAGTTGCCTTAGCTGATAAATCAGTCATTA
>JAEWRE010000058.1 GCA_023460235.1 Bacillota bacterium | reverse complement strand
AGTATGCTCTTACATATGTATTAGATGTAACAGTTATTGGTGATTGATATCTTGCATAACCTGAGTCTCCCACTTTTACATATACTCTATCTGCATTTACTGGTGCATTTACACTAACACTCACACTGCTAGCTTTAGCTGTTGGTGTCCATGTTATTGTTGGCAATGCTGGTACTAAGTCTCCACATAGAAGATTTGTTCCTCCTGTTGATGGATCTCCACTATTTGGATAGCCACTTTCTCCTCCTCCTGGATTTCCTGTTCCGCCTCCTGGGTTTCCAGTCCCTCCACCTGGGTTTGTGCTACTAGCATATCCTACGTAATATGCGTCTGTTCCTATCGCATTTCTTGTTTGAAGTATATTTCCATTTGTATCATATATATTATCTGGTTTTGTTGCTCTTGCTTGTACTAATGATGGTTCTGTTACTGTAAATTCTCCTGTATATGCTAGCCAATTTCCATCTCCTACTTTATATTCTTTTACGGTTGCACTTTCATCATATACTATATTTACTTTTACACTTGTTACCGTACTTGATAAACTTCCATCTGCTTTTATATCTACTACTACTTTCCCTAATGGTGGTATTACTACTGTTTTATTATCTACTACATAACTTATCCATATATTTTCAACATCTGACACCCTTACTGTTATTGGTCCTGTATAATCTTGCCAGTTGTTATATATTGCTGTCCTTATTTCTCCTGCTTCTCCTAATCTCCATTTTCTCTCAGTTGAGTTTGATGGGTAAAACAGTGTTAATTTAATCCAGCCATCCCAAGTGTCTACTACATCATCTACTATCTCTGGTAATGTTCCATTTTTTATTCCTGAGTCTAATGTATGCCATCTTGCCTCTTCAAAATATTCGCCACTATAATCATATATTTGCCTTGTTGATATATCTATTAAGTAGCCTTTTTCTTTAGACTTATACAAACTTTCTGCTCCAATTAATGTTGGATCTATATGGTACAAATCTATATCATCTATCGTTTTTCCAGGATTTAGCTCTGCTATTTTCGCTGCAAGTGTTGGGACATTTGTCTTTATATTTGATTTTTCACTTAATGACACTTTAGTACTTAGTGGTAGTTGATACTCAGTATTATCTGCCGATAGTTTACTCATTGAGTATACTCCAACAGCTTCTTCTACATTAGTGAAATTTGCCATGAACTTTGCTTTTACAGCACTATCTCTTGGATTATTCTTTGTTAAATTTAGTATTATTGCACCTGCTAGTATTATAACTACTATTATTGTAATTACTAACACAATTAAGCTTATTCCTTTTTTAGTTATTTTTTTTCTCATATATACCCCTCTTTGTTTAATATAACTATTATTACTTTCTAATTTTTTATATGTGTAAAATAACTTAAGTAAAAAGCACATTTACTTTTTACTTAAGTATAACTATATAACAATTATTAAATTGTTTAAGGATAGAACAACCTAAATTTTGAGCTATTTTTCCCATATATATTTCTTTTGTATATATATCTATTATCATAGCATTTATATTTAACTTAGTCTCCATATCTTTAGTTTCACACTTATTCTTATTATTTTTATATTAACACAAAGAAAAACTTTTTTCAATAATTATATTTCATTTTTTATCTTATTTTTATATATGAGAATTAAATAATATCAATGTTATATTTTTTTAATTGCCAATGGCAACATTTATACTTTTTGATATAATACTTGCAACATTAGAGATAACATCATCAATTTCTTTAGGAGTTACAATATAGTTTTCTGTATCCAGAATATTTGCTATCATATCATATCTAGTATCAGTATTTAATCTCTCAAATACTTTTGTAGTCACAGATTCATTTATATTATCATTTGAAAAATCATTAAATTCTGATTTTGTATTATCAACCAACTTATCAATCGCCTCATTCGTAATTGTTGCCATATCAACCACCGTAGGTACACCAATTGCTATAACTGGGATTCCAAGTGTTTCCTGATTAATACCTTCCCTTTTATTTCTAACTCCTGCACCAGGTGTTATGCCTGTATTACTAAGCTGTATAGTATTTCCAATCCTATGTACACTTTGTGATGCTAAACTGTCTATTACTATAATAATATCTGGTTTTGTCTTCGCAACTATTGATGAAACTATTTCTGATGTTTCTATTCCAGTAGTACCTAGCACTCCAGGAGATATTGCACTTACTGATCTTGTATCTGATGTAACAAGTTCTTTAGCAAAATTTATTATATGTCTAGTAATATCAATGTTTTGTACCACTTTGGGTCCAAGAGCATCTGGTGTAACATATACATTACCAAGTCCAACAATAAGTATTGATTTTTGGCTGTCAGTTCCTATTAACTCTTTAATTTCTTCAGACACTTTTTCAACAATATCATTTTTTCCATCTTCTTCTAAATAATGCAAATCTTCAATTTGCATTGTTACATATTTTCCAATTTGTTTTGATACAGCATTTGCACCATTTTGATTTAGCACATTTACTGTAGTTGTAGTTACACCATCATGGCTTTTTGATACAACTTGAACACCATCTATTTCAGTTAAATTATGAACTCTTTTGTAAGTATCAACTCTTTCATCTGCCATATCTGTTCTAAAATTTAAATATTGTTTATTCATAAAAACACCTCATAACATATACATATATTATGCATTTATTGTGAGGTATTTATTCTTATATTATTTTTATATTGAATCTTTTATATATATTTTTTAGAATATATCATTCATTAAAAAATCAACTATATTAATATATTTAATTCCATTTTGTAAAGTTTTTCTTTTAAAGTCGATAAAAATATATATTTTTAAGTTTTCATCGACTTTAGGCAAATATATATCAATTTTTATTTTAAATTTCAGATATTTTTCATTCATAAAAATATCTCACAACAATACATATATTATACATTTATTGTGAGGCATTATTCCAATATATACTAATTACTACATAGAAAAAATTATTTTTTTAAGTCCAATCTCAAAGTCCATTTCTCCATTTTTTGTTTTTTCATCATATTCATCAAAAAAATATATTAAGTTTTGTAAACTATTTAAACTATATTTATCAACCGATTTATTTAATTTACTAAAAACATATGGATTAATTGAAAGATATTCTGCTATATTATTTATTTTTCTTTCCTTTAAAAATTTTATCATATACATTTGCTTTATTTGTTTATATAGCATTATATATATTTTAACTATAGACTCTTTTTGTTTTAAAATATCATCTAATAATATAATAACATTACTTCTATCCTTATTTACTATCTTATCTAATAAATCAAAAATTTTTGCATTAAGAGTCCTAGAACAAACACTATCAATTATCTCATTTGTTACTTTTTCTTTTGAATCAACATATGCAACTATTTTTTGAAGTTCATTTATTATATTTGTTTTATCATTTCCACAGACATTTACCATATAACTTGCAGTTTCTTTAGATATTTCCAAATTATATCTTTTTAATATCTGCATAATATATGATGACATATCTTTATCATCTAAAAAATTAAACTCAACACATTCAGCAAATTTACACAGTTTTTTATATTCTGAAGATCTTTTATCCACACTTTCCTCAATTATTATAACTTTTGTTCCTTCATTTACATTGCTATCTAATATTTCAGTATTAAATTTTAATTTTGTATCTTTTATAATTATTAATTTATCATCACCAAAAAATGTAACAGATTCAAGTATACTAGTCAAAGTATCAATATTTTCACTACCTAAATAAAATAAATTTACACCTATTTCAAGCATACTAAATTCTTTTTTTATTTTTTCAACTCTTTGGTTAAGATCATATTTTTCTTCACCAAAGAATAAATATACGTTACTTGCCAAAGTTTACCTCCTAAAAAATACTTATATAACTAGCAACTGCTTGTATTGGATAACTCTCAGCTACAGCACCTGTAAAAGTCACCTGTACTATATCTCCAACATTAATATCACTTATTTTAACGTCTTTATCATCTTTAACTATAGATGTTTGTTCAGTTATTCTTATTGTGGCTTTATCATACTGTGATTCAGGTCCAATAGATCCTTCAACATAAATCGAACCTGCTTTATTATCATTATTTATATTAACTGTTTTTACAACTCCTCTAATATTAGTTGTGGAGTTTGAAGCTTGAGTTGTTTTATCTTTATTTATAATATATAGAGTAATGATTACTATTGCTAGAATTATTATTAATGCAATTGGTATAATTATTTTTAATTTATTCTTCATAAAAATCACTTATTCCTTCCTTAAAGCTATTAATATCTTCCATTGCTCTTTCACTATACATACCATACTTTATTTTTTTATCTCTTATTTTGTAATTAACATCTAATGGTTCAATAATTCCAAAATTTGCATTCATTGGTTGAAAATCTTTATTTTCAGTTGAAATATACTTTGATAAACTTCCAAGCATCGTTGTTGATGGAAAGTTTATTTCTTTGTTATTCAATCTCCCTATAATGCTTATAGCGACCATCATTCCTGATGCAGCAGATTCAACATATCCCTCAACTCCTGAAATTTGACCAGCAAAGTATATATTATTATCTAATTTCATACAAAAATTATTATCTAATATTTTACTTCCATTTATATATGAATTTTTATGCATAACTCCATATCTTAAAAATTCAGCATTTTCAAGACCTGGTATAAGTTTAAAAACTCTTGATTGCTCTGAGAATTTAAGACTAGTCTGAAATCCAACTAGGTTATATAACGTTCTATTTTCATTTTCAGCTCTAAGTTGGACAACTGCATGCATTTTTTCACCAGTTCTTGGATTATCAAGTCCAACCGGTTTTAATGGTCCAAAAAGCAATGTCTTTTCTCCACGTTTTGCCATTTCTTCAACTGGCATACATCCTTCAAAAAGAATTAACTTATCAAATTCATGTCTATCAGCTTGCTTAGCATTTATAAGTTCTGTATAAAAGTGCTCATATTGTTCCTTATTCATAGGTAAATTTAAATAATCTCCATCACCCTTTGAATATCTATCAAGTGAGTAAGCAATATTTATATCTATACTATCAGCTGATACAATTGGTGCAGCTGCATCATAAAAATATAGGCTTTCATCACCAATTTTTTCTTTTATATTTTTAAGTAGATCATTACTTGTTAGTGGTCCTGTTGCAATTACAATAATTCCATCTAAAGTTGAAATATTATCTATTTTTTCATATATAATTTCAATATTTTCATTTTTTTTAATTTTACTTGTTATTATCTCAGAAAACTTATCTCTATCAACAGCAAGTGCCTGACCTGCTGGTACTTTTGATTCATATGCTGATTCTACGAATAGACTTCCTAAAGTTTGCATTTCTTTTTTTAATAAGCCACATGCATTAGTAATATCCTCAGATTTTAAAGAATTACTACAAACAAGTTCAGCAAAATTGTCTGAAACATGTGCTTCAGATTTATATTTAGGTTTCATTTCATAAAGTCTTACTTTTATATTATTCTTTGCTAGTATGTATGCACATTCACAGCCAGCAAGTCCAGCTCCAATAATGTTTACAATCATTTTTAAAAATCCTCCAATTATAATTTTAATAAATTTTTAATATTTTTCATATTACGCAGCATTTTACATTTTTCTTGAAAAAATTATATTATAATATAGTTGTATTTACAATACATTATTCAAAATTTCTCCTATTTATATGTTTTAACTTAAAAAGAGATGCTTAAAAATTTTCTCTTAGCATCTCTTCTTTTTACTATGATTCTGTATTCATAAAGTCCTTTAATCTTTTACTCCTGCTTGGATGTCTTAATTTTCTTAATGCTTTTGCTTCAATTTGTCTTATACGTTCACGAGTAACCATAAATTCTTTACCAACTTCTTCAAGTGTTCTCATTCGCCCATCTTGAAGTCCAAATCTTAATTTTAAGACTTTTGCTTCTCTTGGAGTAAGTGTAGACATTACATCTTCAATATGTTCCCTAAGTAGTACGTCTGCAGCTTGTTCTGATGGAGATGGTGCTTCATCATCTGGTATAAAGTTTCCAAGATTACTTTCATCTTCTTCTCCAACTGGAGTTTCAAGTGAAATTGGTTCTTGAGCTACTTTTAAAACTTCTCTTACTTTTTCAACTGGCATTTCAAGTTCTGCTGCTATTTCTTCAGGAGTTGGCTCTCTACCATTTACTTGTAATAAATGTCTAGATGTTCTGATAAGTTTATTAATAGTTTCAACCATATGAACCGGAATTCTTATTGTTCTTGCTTGATCAGCTATTGCTCTTGTAATTGCTTGTCTTATCCACCAAGTAGCATATGTACTAAATTTATACCCTTTAGATTGGTCAAATTTATCAACTGCTTTTATAAGTCCAAGGTTACCTTCTTGTATTAAATCTAAGAAATGCATACCTCTTCCTATATATTTTTTAGCTATACTTACAACAAGTCTTAAATTTGATTCTATAAGTTGTTTTTTAGCTGAATCGTCACCTTTTAACATTCTTTCAGCCAATTCATTCTCTTCTTCATAAGTTAAAAGTTTTATTTTTCCTATTTCCTTTAAAAACATTTTTACAGGATCATCCACATTTAAATTATCTACAAAAGACATGTCTTTTACATCGTCTTCAAGCAAAATTGTTTTTTCTATTTCAGAAATATCTTCTAAATTAGGTTCAATATCTAATTCAACTATTGAAGAATTTACAGATGCTTTTTCATCATGTTCGTCAGAATCAGAATATAGACTTTCTTCATCACCTATTTCTGGTGATATATCTTTACTTATATCCGCATCATCTTTTTCATTTTCAAGTATAATTTCCACATCAGAATTTGAAATTTCTTCATAAGCTTTTGAAACTTCCTCTTTTGTAAATTTATTCTTTTCAAAAAAACTTACAAGTTCAGTGTATTCTACTTTTTTTGATTGATTAATTTTATCTTTAAACTCATCAAATGCTTTTTGCTTTGTTTTTGATAATCCATCATTTGAAGAAATATTTTCTTCATTTGTATTTACAACATCTTTTTTCATCTAAAACTCTTCTCCTTTATTTTAATTTAGAAAGTTCAACTAATATTTGATTTAACTCAATCTGAAGTATTTCTAATTCATCTTTAGATATATTACTTGACATTCTTTTAATTATTTCATCTCTTCTTAATAGTATTTT
Organism: Bacillota bacterium; assembly: GCA_023460235.1. GTDB lineage: Bacteria > Bacillota > Clostridia > TANB77 > CAG-465 > CAG-465. The sequence continues at coordinate 19,317 of JAEWRE010000058.1, read as the reverse complement.
TTCCTTCTTTTTATTTTTTAATACTTCTCGTAAAAATTTTTTCCTATCTTGTCCAATATCTATGTACATTATTTCAGTCATTTCTTTTATAATACTATCATTTTTTGCTTTTGAAAGTATATCAATTTTACTTATATCATAGTCATGAGAAAGTGATATTATAAATTCATATACATTTCTTACATCCTTATTTTCAATATCTTCTGGAATTATTTTCTCAATAATTTCTTGTTGTATAAGCTTGTCTTTTGATAAAAGTAATGCAATTATATTTTGTTCTTGCCTTTTCCTTATATTTGTAACAAGTTGTATTTTTCTATTTATTGTTTGCATATCAATAATTGGTTCATTATTTGATACTTTTATTAATCTTTTTTCAACTTCTTTTAAAATTGGTCCTTCACTTATGTTATATTTTGACGCTATCTTTGATATATATAATTCACGTTCAATATCATTTGATATCGTTGCAAATATATTTGATATTTGAGTTAAAAATTTTATTTTTGAATCAATATTATTAATATCTAGCTCTTTTTCTAATTTTGATACTTTAAACTCTATAAGTGAAATACTATTTTTTACACAATTATTAAAACGTTCAAGACCATATTTATTTATATACTCATCCGGATCTTTTGCATCAGACCTGTCTAAAACTAATACCTTAACATTTATTCCTTTTGATACTAAAATATCAAGGCCTCTTAGCGTAGCTTCTTGTCCTGCACCATCTTGGTCATATCCTATGATTACAGTATCTGTATATTTCTTTACTAATCTTGCTTGATTATCTGTAAGTGCAGTTCCTAAAGATGCAACAACATTATTTATTCCATTTTTGTGTAACGATACCGCATCCATATATCCTTCTACAATTATAACATTTTCTAATTTTTCTTTTTTGGCGAAATTTAATGCATATAAATTTTTACCTTTATAGTATATCTCATTTTCAGGTGAATTTACATACTTAGGTAAAGAATTATCTAATACTCTTCCTCCAAAAGCTATTATCCTATCTCTAACATCAAAGATTGGAAATATAAGTCTTGAAAAGAAACGGTCATATATCTTTCCTCTATCATTTTCAACTAATATACCACTAGCAAGCATATCTGATTTAGAATATCCTAGTGAACTTAAATGCTCATATAATGATACTTTACCATTAGCATATCCAATTCCAAATTTTTTTATAGTTTTTATATCTAATTTTCTTTTTATTATATAGTTTTTTACTATATTTTCTTTTTCTTCCAATAGTTGAATTAAATTATTATAGTAAAATAATCCTACATCTCTATTTAATTTAAATAATGTTTCTTTTAAATCTTTTTGGATTTCATTATTTTCTTTCCTAAATGTTTTAACCTCGTATTTTGATAAATCTATATGAGACCTTTCTGCTAAATATTCAACAGTCTCCCAAAATTCTAAATTTTCGAGTTTCATAACAAAAGAAATTACATTTCCACCCTCAGAACAACCAAAACATTTAAATATTTGTTTGTCCATAGATACGCAAAAAGAAGGGGTCTTCTCTCTATGAAAAGGGCATAAACCCATAAAGTTCCTACCACTCTTCTTTAGTGTAACATATTCAGATATAACTTCAACAATATCATTTTGTGATATTACTTCTTCTATTAAATCTTCAGAATAATATGCCACGATTTCCCTTCTTTCTGTTTAATTAGTTGTTAGCAACTAACATTTTGATTCTTTCTTCTCTATTTAAATATATATTTGAAGTGTTAACAATTGCAATTATAGTAACCAGAATTGTAAATAGATTCTGATAATAAATTACATCTAAATTAAATGTACAATTAAGCATTAATATACAAATAAATAATACCTTCATTATAGTTGATTTTGTATCATATTTTCTTTTCAAGAAAAATGATAAAACTTCAAGTATAATTATATATACAAATAAAGTTAAATAATAACTTTTAGCAAAGCTTAAATTCGAACTAAAATAATCCTTAAATTTACCAATAGATAAATCAAAACCGTTATAATTAAAACTATTTAAATTACTCATAATATTGTTAACAATTGAATACTGACCTAAATTTAAAATATTTATACAATTTATAAATATAGAATAAGACAAGTATGATGAAAAAGCAACAATTACTATTACAACATATAACTTATTAATATTTAGTCTTTCTATACTATAAAGTTTTTCTCTACTTTCCTGAGTAATTGAATTCATTAATTTCTTTGGAAAACTTAAATGTGTACTATCCAAATTAATTGTTATAAATAGCATTACAGCTCCAGTAATTATCCAAACAATATAATTTATTCCTAATATAATTGATGCACCAATTGAAATACCAAGTAATATAGATTGTGCTACATATTTCTTAGTCTTAATTCCTTTTTGCTTTAACTCATCTATAACTTTTTGAAGTAATATTAAAGCTGCAAAAAAGCCAATTGATACTACAATTGATGTATTTAATTTAACTACATCATTGATTCCAATAGGAAATAAAGAATACATAAACATTCCTAAAGTTGATAATAAATCACTTCTTGAAACATTAAATATTATTCTTTTTATAAGAACACTCTGTATAAGAGATGCCACTATAAAAAACCATAATTCAAGTATTGAAAATTTATCTAATATTTGTACTATAGATAAGAACTTAGCTAAAATAACTAAAGTAACTATATATATGTATCTATAAATCAAAGAAATATTTCTTTTTACTCTTTTTTTATAAAGTTTATCTTTAATATACATGTACATTGAAACTAATGTTATTGCTAAAAATGCATATACCAGTTTTAGGATATTTGATGAAGTGTCATTGACATTACTTTTATTTAAAATCAAAAATCCATCTAAAGCTATTAAAAAAATAATCATTACCACAAATATTGCTACTATTATGCTACGTGAAATTTTACTTATATTCATATTTTTTTACCTACTTTATTCAATCCTACTTATTATTATATAGTTCATTAACATATGCAAGAGATTGATGTGTTCCGACATCAAAACACTCACCTTTAAATTCATATGCATAAGTTGGTATTCTAGAGTAAAAATAAGCAACTAAATTACCTGGTGCATCACTTGAATTACCTTCTTCTAAATATTGTTTTATCATTGGTAATACAGATTTTGGGTATATATATTCAGCGTAAACTGCAAAATTGCTCTTTGGCTCACTTGGTTTTTCAACGAATCCAATTATTTTTCTGTCATTATCTAATTCTGCAACTCCAACTCTTTTTAGTAACTCAACATCATTTTCACTTTTTACACATACACATGGTGAATTTTTAGTTTCATAGAATTCATAGAAATCTTTAAGCTTAAATTCAAACAAATTATCTGTAGCTAATACTAAAATATCATCATCAATGTCACATTTTTTTATAGTATAGTCAATATCTCCTATTGCACCTAATCTATCATCATTACTACTTGTACCATCATTTATAACAGTTATAGGTTTAATGTTATTTTTTTCATTTGCCCATGCTTCAAAATGTGGTGTATATTTTGCATTAGTAATTAAATATATTTGATCTATACTTTCGATTTCATTTACTTTATCTAAAGTATAATCAATAATTGCTCTACCTCCAACTTTTAGTAAAGCCTTTGGAAAGTTTTCTGTAAGTGGAAATAGTCTTGTTGCATAACCTGCACATAATAAAATACATTTCATAATAATATCTCCTCCTGCATCGCAATTATATAAATTGCAATACGAATACTCGATAAGTATATCATAAAATATATTTTTTTTCAAGTAAAAAAAAGAAATAAGCTTGCATACATGCAAACCTATTCCAATCAACCTATTATACCGCCTCAATATCGTTTATTTTTTGTTCGAATTCATTTATTCTTTGTTCAGTTTCATATTGTTCAATTCTATTTAAAGCATATAGATATTTTCTTTCTTGTGAAAGTAAAGCTTGATATTCATCATTCCAATCTTCATGATTTCTAAGACTTGCATGAACTTCATTTAACTTTTCTTCTAAAACTAATTTAGATGGTTCTAGTAATGATGGTTCTTTTCCAAGCTTAATTCCATTATCAACCATATAGCTCACAATCTCAGCAAATATTCTTTCGCCTTGAGCATTTACTGAAGAATCAGCCTTATCATGTAAAATATCAATAACTTTATTAACTTCATTAATACCTACTTTATCAAATATTGTATCAACACGTGAATCAATAAATTGCCCATTTTCACCAAAAACTTCTTGACCTTTTATGAATAAATCAACATTGTTTTGAATTATTCTAGTTTGTTCAACTGGAAGTTCAGAAGTCGCTATTTTTAGCGCGTGTCTATCATAATATTTTCTAAAAGCGCTATTACACATTTCCTGCGCCTCAGTATAAGGTTTAAAAAATTGTGCATATTCTCTTAAAACTTCATGTTGCGTTTTATCACCACTAATATTCTTTCTTAATTCCTCAACATTCTCACCAAAATAAGCAATAACCTTATGGTCTACTCCATCTGGAACATATGTAGGATTTACTACTTCATTTTCAATTTCTTCAGTATTTTCTGTTTCTTCAGTACCTGAAGAAGCTAACATTAAATACTCATCTTTTGGTTTAAAAATTTTTGCTATAGCATTTTTAAAAGAATCCATATCTTCTAAAAATAACTTCCACTCATTTTTCCAAAATTCAATCATGTTCTACACCTCTTTTGTTTACGATAATCTTAAATTATCATCTATATGACCAATTATACAAAATTTGTCAAAAAAAAGCAATAACAGTATTATTTAATTTATATTTCATATTTATTACAAAAAATAAAGTCAAAATAGCTTTTACACTTTATTTTAACATTTTCTAATTATATAGTTTACAATAATTTTTATAATTATATATTATTTCAATTATTTAAAAAGTAATAAAATAATTAAAATATATATAAAAAATTAAAAATAATAAAAAAACCACTAAAAGTGGTCTTTTTATTTAAAGCTAATTGGTTGAGTAAAGAAATCTTTTGCACTATTTAAGTCTTCCATAAATAATTTCCATTCATTTGACCAAAACCCATTTGATTCCAAAGAATCTGCTTTTTCTTCTATTTCTTGAACAGAAGGTTTAAGCATTAAATCGCTCTTTCCCCATAAAGTTACTTCAACTGGTTGAGTTAAAAAATCTTTTGCATTTTGCATATCTATTTTAAATAGACTCCATTCATTTTTCCAAAAATCTAACATATAATACACCTCTTTTGTTTTCTTAAAAATTCATCTTCTTTTTCATATTATAACTAAATATTGTTGGAAAATCAACTGCATTTCGATTTCATTTATATTACATTTTGATTACATTTAACTTTGTTTATATACTATCATATCTTTATATGGGAAATTTGATAGAGAAGCATATTCCCAAATAAAAATGGAATTATATCCAAGAGAATTTAATATTTGTATTGCATTCTTACTTCTTGTTCCAGTAGCACAATATACAATAACACTTTTCATTTTATCATATGATAAAATTTCTTGTTCAATGTTATTTACTGGTATATTTATTGCATTTTTAATATGTATATTATCAAATTCAGCTTGACTTCTAACATCAATAAGTAAAGCTTCACCATTTTCAATCATATTTTTTGCTTGTTCATAAGATATAAGCTTATAATTTAGTTGACTCCTAAATCTATTTGAAAAACCAAAATTTCTTCTCCTATTACCTTGATTTGTTTTACCACCATTAAATGAAAAATTATTTTTTAATTTATTTATTATATCATCAAACATATAAATACCTTCCTTCATAATATATTTATTACATATTATGCTTAAGCAGAAATTATATGATTGCTAATAATTCTTAACTTTTCAAAAATACTTTTAATCTTTCTATATTTTGTTCTTCTAATTGAAGTAGTCTATTTGCCACATTATTTACATTTTTGCTTTTTATTTTATATTCATTAATTTTATTTGTTATTTCATTTTTTCCCATAGAACAAGCTTGTATTAGCATAGTAGCAACGCTTGATATACTTTCTTCAGTTATTCCACTTAATTTTATATTCATATATGTTGCAAGCCTTGATAGAATTCCAATATCTCTTGCTTTTTTTGTTCTTCTTTCTATCATTGTTCTTGATGCATTTCCTATTTTTCTGTAATTTAATATCATATCTTTTAATAAATTATCTAAATCATCTATTTTTTTTCTCTCTTTTCTTATCCTCATAATACTTTCAACCGCTATTTTAGAATTTTGAAATATATATTCTAATAGTTCAAGTTCATCTCTCATTTTAATACACCTCAAAAGTATTATTTGCAACTTTGTTTTTTGATATTCAAAATATAAAAAATAAAAAGAGCGCCTAAGCGCTCAATAATTTATAATATAATTTTCAAATGTAGAAAAGCTATCTTCCTCAATTCTTTTAATAATGAATGCTACATCTGGTATGCTGCAAAATAATTTTAATAAATCACCATTAAGTTGAGATGCAGTCCATAACAATCTCGATATATATTTAATACTATGATTCTCATAATATTTTTCAAGCTTCCCATTATTATTAAAACTTTTACAACATTTGCATTCAAATGTATTATCATCAAGTGCGTTATATATTATATAAATATCGTTTCTGGAAATTGACATATTTTTCTTTGGTTTTTTCATTTTTTTTGCAATTGATTGCTTACGTGGTATTCTTAATGTATTTATAAAATATATATTATCATTGTTATTTCTTGCCAAAAGAGCTAATTGTTCGTTTTTATATTTAATACATTCTTTTAATTTTGTATCAATTTTCCTTTGCTGATTTATTTCATAGATTTTTATTAGCTCATTTACAAAAGCAATGTTTACATTCCTAGCTTTCCGCCCTCTCTTTTTCTTTTTTCTAATAGTTTCACCAGTTTCATAAAGTTGATAATATTTTGAGTCTAATACAAGTTCTTCTACCATAGTTTTTACCTCCTTATAAAAAAGAGTCTAAGAACATTATAAAAAGAAAATAGATAATCTCTTTAAATAATTAATTCTTAGACTGTGTTTTTATTTACCCTTACTATATAATATATTTTATTCTTTGTCAATACAAAAATCAGTTTTTCATCAAATTTATGTAACATGAATTTCTTTCAATCATTTATATTTGTTATATCTCATATTTGTTACTTTGATTTTATTTTTTCTTTACTGAATATCCAAATGTACCTATTTTTTCTCCCAGTTTATAGTATGCTCCATGTGAATATGCAATAAGTTTACAATTTTGCATATCAAACTTATTTGTTTCATCAAAATATTTTTCATCAACATTTACAGCTAAAACTTCAGCAATAAACATATCATGAGAACCTAATTCTTTAATTTCTTTCACTTTACATTCTATATTTATAGGACTTTCTTTAATCATAGGCGCATTTATTTTATTACATTTTTCAGGAGTTAAATTCATTTCTTTAAATTTATCAATATCTCTTCCAGATTTTACTCCACAAAAATCTGTAGCATATGCTAAATCTTCATTTGTTAAGTTAATACAAAATTCACCAGTTCTTGCTATAATATCATATGAATATCTCTCTTTTCTAACAGATATATATGTCATAGCTGGATCTGTACAAATAGTCCCAGTCCATGCAACTGTAAATACATTTTTTACATTTTCATCGCCACAAGTTATAAGTGCAGCCGGAATAGGATACACTAGTGTACCAGGTTTCCAAATTTGTTTTGCCATAAACTCCTCCTTTAAATATATAATATGAAATAATTATTTTTTTATTCTGATTTAAATTTTCTAACTTTCCTTTTTATTTTTTTTATAAGCGGAAATATTCTGTCATAGGCAAAATATATTTTCTTATCATAAACTTTATTTATTTCTCCAATATATCTAAATATGCCTTCCTCTTTACAAAAACCAGTTTTAAATTTATATAGTCCATCATCTTTATTTAGATTTATTATTCCACCAAAGTTATACGTTTTACAGTTCTTTTCAATGCCCCATTTAATCATTTCCCATTGCATTAGATAATTAGGCATCAGGTTTCTTTTTTCGTTTGAGCTAGCTCCATAAAGATAAAACATTTCAGTACCATATGTAACTGCAATAGCAGCAGAAAGATAATCATTCTCATTTTTTGCAATATATACTCTTATATGTTCATTATCATATGCATCAAGCATTTGTTCAAAATATTCATAACTTCTGCATCCTATTTTATCTCTTATAGTTGTAATTTTATATAATTCATAAAATATTTTTAAATCTTCTTTGCTATTAGAATAATATACTTCTACGCCTTTTCTTGAAGAAAGCCTTATATTGTATCTAGTTTTCTCAGAAAATCTCTTAATGAGTTCTTCTTCGCTTATATTATCTATATCTAAAATAGCATCATACTCTGGCTGTATAAGTCTATCATGATCAGTACTTAAACCAGATGTAATATATCCATTTTTTTTATATAAATCTTCTATATCTTTACTATATCTTATAGCTGGATCAAATTTCATACAAAATGCATTATATTTTTTTGCTATATTATTTACATCATTCATTAATAAATTTACTAATTCAATGTTACAACAATCGCATACAGGACCTCTTGGAGCATACATAAGATATGAATTAAAGTGTGGCACTTTTTCAAGAAGAATAGTCATTCCTGCAATTATTTGGCCATTTTCTTCTAAATATACCGCTTCTTGATTCCATTCTTTTTTCACTTTTCCCCATTCTAAAGCTTGCGTAAGTTTAGTATATTCACTACTATTTAAAAATTTCTTATACTTTTCAACTTGTTCTTTATTATTTTTATCCAATATTGGCATGTTTATTTACACCTTCTCTACCTTTTGACCTTCTTTTGAATCTATAACAATATATCCATGATCCTTCAATTCGTCTCTTAATATGTCGGAAAGATTAAAATCTTTATTTTCTCTTGCAGTTTTTCTTCTTTCCAATATATCGATAACTTCACTTGGTAATTCTATTTCGTCTTTTTCCTCTTGTACTTTATCTATTTCTAGTGATAAAACTTCATCAAATTTCTTAAGTAATTTATAATAATCATTCGATTTTATATTTTCTCTTGCCACTTCCCAGCAAATAGAAACTGCCATTGGAATATTTATATCATCATTTAGAGCATCCAAAAAACGTTTCTCATATTCTTCAATAGTTCTAATATCTATTTCATTCTCTATACCTTTATGTGAAAGAGTAGTTTCTCTTAATCTATTTAAAGATATTTGAGCAGACTTTATTCCATCCCATGTAAAGTTTAGTTTATTTCTATAATGTGATATAAATGTAAAATATCTATAAGCAAGTGCTTCAATTCCTTTATCTTCTAAATCTACTATTCTGTAAACATTTCCTAGGCTTTTAGACATTTTCCCACCATCAACAAGTAAGAATTCAACATGCATCCAATAGTTAGCAGGATTTATACCAGTAGCGCCCTTAGATTGTGCAATTTCATTTTCATGATGTATCGGAATATGATCAACTCCACCAGTATGAATATCAAAATGTTCTCCAAGATATTTTCTTGACATAGCACTACATTCAATATGCCATCCTGGATAGCATACTCCAAAAAAGCTATTCCATTTCATTATGTGTTCTTCTGGAGCCTTAATCCATAATGCAAAATCAAGAGGATTTTTTTTCTCATGATCTACTTCTATCCTAGCACCTGCTTTTTGATTATTTAAATCTACACCTGAAAGCTCACCATATGATTTTAACTTTGATGTATCAAAATATATTCCTTTTGAAGTCTCATATGCATATCCATTTTTTAATATTTCTTTTACATATTCTTCCATTTCCTTTATATGGTCTGTTGCTTTTACTATATGCTCTGGTCTTTCAACATTAAGTGAATCTATATCACTTAAAAATGCTTCTGTATATTCCTCTGCAATTTCGTATACACTTCTTTTTTGTTCTCTAGCAGATTTCTGCATCTTATCTTCGCCTTCATCAGCATCTGAAGTCATATGTCCTACATCTGTTAAATTCATAACATGATTTAGTTTGTATCCATTATACTTTAGTACTTTACGCAAAGTATCCATGAAAATATATGCTCTCATATTACCTATATGAGCAAAATTATATACTGTAGGTCCACATGTATATATTTCGACTATATTATTCTTTTGATCTATTGGTTTAAATTCCTCTTTACTTCTTGACATTGTATTATATAAATTTATCATATTTTCACCTTCTAATTTAAGTATATGTATTATATATTATATACTATTCTTTTGTTTTTTTCAATTATATATCTATATTTTACTATTCTTACTACATTTATTGTTTTTTAGACATTTATAGTATATAATTAAACTGGTGATAAAATTGCTTAATAAGTTAAAGAACAAAAAAATATATATTATATTAGCCGTATTATTGTTAGTTATAATTTTAATAACTGTGTCTATTATTTTTAAAAAATATGGTAAAGATCTTTTTGATTCAACTAATTACGTAGAAACTTCTAAAAGAAATACATATATAATTGAAAATGTAGATGATACACTTTTAAATAACTACATAAGCAAAAAAGAAAGAACAATGGTAGTATTTATGGCAACTTGGTGTAAACACTGTCAAAATGAAGCTGAGGCATTAAATAAATTTATTAATGATTTTGATAAATATAACGTTATAATTATATCTCATGATGAAAATGTCGATGATATGAAAAATTTTTTAGAAGAAAAAGAATATAAATGGTTTGTAATATTTGATAAAGATAAAAAAATAAGAAGCAATGTTGATCCTTCTGTTACTACTATACCATATATGGCATTACTTGACACTAATGGTAATCTAATAAATTCACATAAAGGTGAACTAACTTATGATGGATTCTATAATTTTTATAATCAGCTTTAATAAATATTTTAAATAAAGAGAAAAAATACTATACCAGTAAAATTGGTATAGTGTTTTTTATTACATTATATATTATTTGCAATATTTTCTAATCCTTCAAGATCAAAAGTTCCTTCAGAAACAGTATAGTAATAATTATTATACTTTATTGTATTACTATCTAGTACAGTAATCTCTAATATCGGTTCATCCCAAGTAGTATATACTGTTACCTTACATGTAAAATTATGATCATCTTCTGATAAAGAATTATTAATAAAGTCTGGAGAATATTTAATTTGCATGCCCTGAATTATATTTAAAATTTCCTTAATATCTTCACTTTTATTTATCTCAAAATGTTTAGAATTTCCACCTAATATTGCTATTCTTGTAACAGGAGAATCTTTTATAATATTTATTGAGTTTAATGAAATAACCCTGTTATTAAATTCAATATTACTCTTATAAATAAAAAAGATTATTACTGCCATTATAATTACAATTATTGATATTAATGTAATTATAAAATTACTGCTTTTAAAATTGATTTTCATTTAATATCTCCATTTCATTTTAATTACTGATTTACAGTTTCTTGTCCTCTAACATCTAATTTCTCGATTTTTACATCAGTTAATGAGGGAAAAAGTCCTTGCTCATCTTTTTGAGTTATAAGAGTTCCTGTAACTCTTACCCAATCCTTTTCATTGAACTTTTCTCCTGTATAATTAAGACATTCAAGTCCTACTGGATATGAGTCAAGCCCACAACAATAGTAATTTCTTACTACACCAATTTCATTATTTGGAGAATAAAGAATATACCCCTCATAGCTAATAGTTTTTCCAACATACATGCTATAGTTTGTATAAAAATCATTTATTTGGCCAACAAAATAATTATCTTTCAAATATATATCCACTTTTTTACTTTGACCATCATATATTCCAACTTGATTATCCCCATTAGCATTAGCAGCCTTTGAATTAAGTAATAATGATAAAGCAATTACTATAATCATACATACTGTGATTACAAATATTATTAATTTAACTTTTTTCATCACATCACTCCTTTATTAATTTGTTTCCAACATTAACAATGATTAATAATAATATGTTTACAAGAACTATGCTAGAACCTGTTGGTAACTTCATAAAGAATGATACAAATATACCAATTATAAAACATATTACTGAAATTATACCAGATACAACAACTAATGATTTAAAACTATTAGTCAATCTCTTTGATATTATTGCTGGAAATACTATGATACTAGATATCATAAGAGTTCCCATCATTCTCATTCCAAGTACAACAACAAGCGCTGTTATTGCAGATATTATAAATTGATATAGTGTAACGTTTATTCCAGATGCTTTTGCAAAATTATCATCATAAGTTACAAGTACTAATCTATTATAAAATATGAAATATACAAGTAAAACTACTATTGTAAGTGCAACGCTCAAAATTATGTCTGTGTTAGTCATTGCAAGAATACTTCCAAACATATAATTACAAACATCTATATTAAATCCTTTTGTTATTGCTGTGACTATTACACCAAATGCCAGTGCACTAGCAGATACGATTGCAATTATTGTATCACCTTCAATTCCTTTTTTCTGGCTAATCCCCATTATTATAAAAGAGGCTATTATTACAAGTGGTATTGACACTGAAAGTGGTGGAAGGTTAAATGCTACTGCAAGTGATAATGCAGCAAAACCAATCTCGCCAAGTCCATGTCCTATCATAGAATATTTTTTTTGTACAAGTATTACACCAATTATAGCAGCAGTAAACGAAATGCATATTCCAACAATTAATGCTCTTACAATAAATGGATATTTTAATAATTCTAGTATTTCATTCATTAATCATTCCTCCATTCCTCTGCACTTCCATCATATACAACTTTTTTATCTAATACAATTATTCTTTTTGCTTCATTTTTTATTTGTTTTAAATCATGAGTAGCCATTAAAATTGTAATATTAAATTTCTCGTTTAATTCTTTTATTAATTTATATAATTCTTTAGTAATATTAACATCAAGTCCACTAAATGGTTCGTCCAAAAATAATGCCTCTGGATCTTTGCATAAAGATCTTGCAATCATAACTCTTTGTTTTTGACCACCAGAAATACTTCCTATTTTATTGTTTAATATTGTGGTAATTCCTAGCATATCTGCTAATTCTTCTAGTTTTTTATAATCATCTTTTGAGTAAAATAATTTTCCTTTGTTTTTTTGAAAACCAGTTAATATAATTTCTTTTACTGTGGCTGGAAAAGTATCTCCATTTGTATTAACCTGAGGTATATATGATATTTTATCTAACTCTGTATTTAACTTTATATCACCACTAGTTTTCTCCTTTAATTTGACAATTGTCTTTAATAGTGTAGATTTACCTGTACCATTTTCACCTACAAGACATATATATTCACCTTTTTTTACTTGAAAACTTATATTATCAAGAACAATATTATTTCCATAGGAAACAGATAAATTCTTTACTTCCAAAATGTTCATTTTATACCTCACTTAATAATTTACATTCTTTACACACGCCATAAAAGACTACTCTTTTTAAATCAATGGAAAAGCCATCCTCTTTAAAAATTTCATCTTTAATGCCGCTAATCTTTTTATTTTCAAAATGAAAAACTTTTCCACATTCACTACATATAAGATGATAATGTGAGTTGCACTTATCCTTATCTTCAACATATTGATAGCAAGAACTTTGGTATTCATCAATAAAATACTTTCTAACAATTCCCTCATCAGTTAAAGTATTAAGTATCCTATATACTGTTGCTTGACTTACTCCATGATCTTTACTTTTTAAACTATCTATAATATTTTCTGGCATTAAATGTTTTTCTTTATTTTCCTTTAGAAAATCTATTACTATTTGTTTTTGCTTAGTATTTCTTTGTTTAATATTTCTTTGCATAAACTCATCTCCATTATACAACACATTATTGATAATAATTATCATTAATATTATATAACATTTTATCGCAAAGTCAATACAATATTTATTAATTAAGAGCTATTTTTAAGTTATTAATATTTTCATTCATTATACTTATATATGTTGCACCACTATCAATTTTTTCTTTTGATAAATTATGAAGTGTATTAAAAGTTAAAGCTTTTGCACCAGATTCATTACTAATTGTCATAGCAATATTACTTGTTTCTAATTCATCATAAAAAATCGCTGGTATTTTTTCCTCTTTTACAGTTTCAATGACCTCTTTTACTCTAGAGACACTTGGTTCTGTTTCTTCTCCACAACCATCATATGCACTTATATAGTTAAGTCCATATCTTGCAACAAAATATTTATATGAAAATGGTCCACCAAATGCTACTTTTTGTCTTGTTCCTGAAGATATGATATTTGCAATATTAGAATCTAAGTCTTTTAGTTCTTGAATATATGCATTTGAATTATTTGTATAATATTCAGCATCTTCTGGATCTACTGAGCAAAGATAATAAGTTATTTCTTCAACCATTTTTATTGCGTTTTCTGGGTCTAACCAAATATGAGGATCATAAGTATGTTCGTGTTCATGAGCTTCACCTTCTGCTTCATCATCATCTTCTTCTACTTTTAATAAATCTACTCTTGAAGAAGCATCAACAATTTTCGTATCTGAATCAATGCTTGATGCAATTTTATCTGCCCAGGGTTCCATTTCTTTGCCAGTAAAAATAAACAAATCTGCACTATTTATATTTATAATATCACTTGGTGTAGGTTCATATGTGTGTGATTCTATACCTGGTGGTAAAAGTAATTTAACATCTATTTTATCTTTTCCTATCTGTTTTACAAAATCATACTGTGGAAAAAGTGTTGCTATTACTTTAACCTTTTCATTTGATTCTCCCCAAGTACTTGAAGTCCTTAATTCTTTAGCCACGATACTTATTACTGAAATTATAACTATAAGAATCGCTATTGATAGTAATATTTTCTTTTTCATATATATCCTTCTTTCTTTATTGATAATAATTATCATTAACAATAAATATTATATATACTTTTTAGATCAAAGTCAATAGTTTTTCAAAAAAAACACTACAAATATTTGCAGTGCTTGTTTTTTACTTATTTGAATTTTCCCAATTTCTTTTTATATTAATGCTTTCCTTATTTACTATAGCATTGAAAAGATCTATGTTTCTAGAATTACATATAGAAGTTAGTACTATAAATACATCAGCAATTTCATTTTCTACTGTATCATAATTTGCTAATTTAGTTTTATCTATGCACATATCTGTTGCATCTTTTCTAATAGCTTTTGCAAGCTCTCCAACTTCTTCCATAAGGAGTAATAATTGTTGTTCAACAGGCTGATTACTAAATCCGCGAATATCAATTACTTCTTTTATATACTCTTGTATTTCAGAAAGACTATTTTCTCGTTTTAAGTTATTAAATAAATTTTCTTGTTCCATCTTTACTAAACCTCAATTACTAAATTTGCTCTAATCTGACTTTCAATTTTTCATAAATTTCTTCATGTATATCATCTATAGATTTAATATTTCCATTTTGATCTACGCACGAAATTGTAATCCATCCGAACTTTTCTGCTACATATTTTCCGGCATTATATGCCTTTTCTAAATGTTTTGGATCTTCTTCATGTAGGTCTTTAGCATTTCCTGTTTTATAAACTCTACCCTTCATTAATCTTTCATTTGCCTCAACCGGCATGTCCAAAAATACCACAACATCCGGTTTCGGAAGTTCAAATAATCCAAATTCTATATCTTCAAGCCATTTCAAAAATTTGTCTCTTTCTTCTAAATTACTTATTTTGCAAGCTTGATGTAACATATTCGACTGTACATATCTATCCATTACAATTATTTTACTCGCATTATATTCTTTTCCAAATGATGCTTTATATGTGCAAAATCTATCAACTGCATATAACATTGATGCTTGATATGCAGAAATTTCATCAGGAGTATCAGATAATTCTTTATTTAAGTACATTCTAACTGGACCAGCTGATTCAGATTCATAATTTGGAAAGCTTTGTCTAAATACTTCTTTCCCCTCTTTTACAAGCCTTTCAACTAATTTATTTGTTTGAGTTTGTTTACCACTTCCATCAGTTCCCTCAATACCTATAATAATTCCACTCATATAATTCACTCTCTTTCTGGTTTAAAATATATTATTCAACACTTTCAAGGTAAATTTTATCAAAAAAACTACCTCTTTTTTCATTTTTACCATTTCTTATTTTTTCAAACTCTTCAATAGAAACTTCTTTATATCTAAGTATACCATATATAACTTCAACTATATCTGCCAATTCTTCTACATTATTGTCAGTTAAGTATTCATTTGCTTCTTCTTGTAACTTTATATTTAATTCTTTTATATATTCTTCATTATCCAAAATTTTAATAGTTGGATTTTGCCCTTTAACCCTTATAATTTCTGGTATTTTATCTCTTACTAATTTGTTATATATTTTCATAAGTTCACCTCAAAACAAAATAAAATCTGTAAAATAACTTCATTCCTTTACAGATTTTATCACAATATATTT
The DNA here is from genome assembly GCA_023460235.1 of Bacillota bacterium. Lineage (GTDB taxonomy): Bacteria > Bacillota > Clostridia > TANB77 > CAG-465 > CAG-465. Next base: position 2,779 of record JAEWRE010000058.1, on the reverse strand, counting down.
CATAAATCAACATATTAAAATAATATATTATAACTTTATTCCAATATTTAGTATTCTATATTTTATTATATTTTTCAAGTGCCTCTTCAACATTTTCTACAAAAAAAATATCGTTTCCTGAATTACATTCATATATAAAATCTTCTAGACTTTTACTGCTATACTTTGAAAAATCCCCAACTATTGCTATTTTTAAATCATAATTGATAAACTTTTGTAGAATTTCACCAGCAATTTTAGTTTTTAAATCAAAAAAAGATTCACTAATGCTTTCTTTGAATATAATTATCCTACCACAATTATATTCGTATTTTGACATAGAAATAATATCTAGAGCACTTTGCACATTCTCAAGAACTATTTCACCACCATTTATAACTAAATAACTTATTCCATTACTTTCTATTTTATCGTATTTCATATTTTACTCCTATTTAAACTTATTTTTATTTTTCCAATCAATATATAAATTATCCCAAGTTTCATTATCTATTAAGCCATTTTCAAAAGTTTCATTTTTCTTTGAAATACTAATTGCTTCTTTAACAAATTCTGTATTTAAGTCTAATGATTTTTCAATACTTCCTATTGTTAAATCTGTCCATATAGGCACATTTTCGTATATTTTTGAATTTTTAACTCTATCCTTTAAAGCTTGAAAATCATATTCTATATTCTTTAATTCAATTCTTACATCTTCTTCATCAACTTCTAAAACAGCATACTGACTTCTTAAAGTATTATTACTATAATGTACACCAACTGAACCTGTATTTATTATTAATTTATTATTTACCCATTTATAAAATGGATGATGGGTATGCGCACATATAAGGATATTTTCCTCTATTTCATTTAATGATTTTTCAAGTAGTTCCTCAGTCCCATTCTCAAGTATTAGGTCATACATGCTAAATGGAGATCCATGACATATTCTAATAGAATATTTTGAATTTACTTTAATAACTAAATTTTCAGGCAATTTTTTAATATAATCTCTATCAAAATCACTTAAACTTTCATATGTATATTTTACACTTTTATATTGATCAAATTTATCTAATGCTCTTGTTTTTACATTATTTTCCCATTTTATTAAGTAATCTTCTCTATTCCCTTTAATAACATTTGAAGTTAGTCCTTTTATTCTATTAACAACATATGAATCATCAGGGAAATCAGTTATTAAATCTCCTGCTACAATATATGAGTCAACATTTTCTTTTTCTATATCTTTTAATACTGCATCAAGTGCATCTTTATTCCCATGTATATCTGATATTACAGCAAACTTCATTATTTACCTCATTTCTGTTTTTATATATTATATAATTTTCTTTAAAATTTGTCAATTTAATAAGGATCATTGCTCTATATTGAAGTTAAAACTATAACTTTATATATGTTTTATTGTAAATTTCAAAATTTGTGATATAATCTTGAGTATAATAAAATATAAAGGAGTGTTTTCATTATGTATGAAAAACATCGGGCAAATGATTTTAAAAATTTGTGTTTTGAACATCTTATTGAAAAATTTTCATGGATAAAAAGTGTTGAAATGATTACTCCCCCGTTAGCCTTACCAATCACAGAAGCTTATCAAATATTAACCTTGGAAGAAATCAGTAAGGATGATCTTAAAATACTAGATTTTAATAAATTCGTCATAAATTTCTTTGAAGTATCTAAGCAAAGGGCATCGATAATTCCTTGTTGGAGACATGACGAATTAATACTTTTAGTTTTTAAACAAACTGCTTTTTAGCAAAAAAACACCACTGGTAGTTAATACTTCAGTGGTGTTTAACTTTTTAAATTACAAATAAATAAATTATTTATTACTTTTGAACAAGTTATTTTTTTCAATAGAATATATTATACAAATATTTACTAATATCAAATATATTGGAAAAGCTAATGAAGTAAATCCCAATTCTTTTATTGCAAAAAAACTTGTTGCAGCCGAAAGTATACCCGCAATAAATGCCATACTAGATTCTGATTCTGGGTGATTCCATGCTTTTTTTATTGTAGGTACTGCAGCCAATAAGTCACTTAATATAGAAAATACTATTGCAATAATAGGATTTTTTGTAATATACCATAATATCAATGCTAATAAAGATAAAGCACCACAAAAAAAATCAAATTTTGTAAGTTTCCAATAAGCATCTTTTTTAAATAATGATACTGTGAATACTAAAAGTGGTCCAAATCCTGACATAAATACTGGAATTACAGCAAGTGTTACTCCTGTAGATAAAGCTGCAAAAGTTGCGATTAAAGGAGCAATTGACCACATAAGCCAAGATACTCTATTTGGTTTTGCTTTTCCTTGTAACATGTCCTTAATATATGATATAACACCAACTAAAGATATAGCCATCCCTAAAAATACTAAATATTCCATAATTCCTCCTTGAATTTATCTATATTATACTATTCATTAATTAGTTATTCAAGACTAAAGTGCTTTATTAAATATAAAAAAGAAAATGATTTACTATAATAATTAATAATTTTAGGAATATTTAGAAATTTTAATTACAAATTAAGAAAAATACTACTTTTATGTATGCAATTATTTAACAATATTTTAACATATATAGTAAATTTAATCAAAACAAAACAAGACAACAAAAAAGACCCTCAAATAAATGAAGATCTTCATTGGCTCCCTCTGTTGGACTCGAACCAACGACCCTGCGGTTAACAGCCGCATGCTCTACCGACTGAGCTAAGAGGGAATATACAAAAAATTGGCAACCCCATATTT
>JAEWRE010000057.1 GCA_023460235.1 Bacillota bacterium | reverse complement strand
AAAAGTATTGACTTTTATAGAAAATTATCTATAATTATTTATGTCGTAACTTATTAAGAACCTATATTGATTTAAAGCCCTTTCTTAAAGGAGAGGGCTTTTTATTTATTCTTCTAATTGTTCTTCTAAAAGTGCGATAAACTTCTCATTTTCAAGATAATTATAAGATAAATTTTCTAATAGCTTGAGTTTGCTAATCATTTCAATAGCTTGCTCAATTTCTGTTAAATAACCTTTTTTATGCACCTTTTTAATCTCAATCATTCTTAATCGCATTAGTTTTAATAATTCTGTATTATTGTTTTTTAATCCTTTTGTAATTTCTTCTTTTTTCATTTTTTCTTCCTTATATTCCAGAAGAGCCAAAGCCATTACAACCTCTTTCAGTATTCATTTTTGTAACATCACCTTCAATTAAATCAAACTGAGGTAAAGGCAAAATAACTAATTGTGCAATTTTATTTCCTTGATAAAAAACTGCTTCATTTTCAGAGCTTAACATAATTTTTATAGAACCTAGATAATCGGCATCAATAACACCAATGTGAGTTAATACACCCTTTTGCGACATTGAAGATCTTCCTAATACTAAACCTACAAAGCCTTGAGGAATTGCCACGTGTACACCAGTATCAATAATTTTTGTTGAATTTGCCTTTAAAACAAATTCTTGAGGTGTAAACAAGTCAAAGCCCGCATCATTTTTATGAGCCTTTAATGGCTTATATGCACCTTTATCAAGTTGAAAGATTAAATCCATTTTTTTATTGCCTTTATTATTCCTTAATACCAAAAGGTACAAATTTACCGTCTTTCTTAATTTCAAAATTATTAAACAAATATAATAGTGTAAAGCAATTTAACTCTATATTGTCACTACCACCATCACCACTACAGTTGTTAATAAAATCAACTTCTTTAATAGTCATAACTTTTATATAATTATGATATCTGTCCTTTAGTACGAGTGTTTTTCCTAGGAAAAACAATGCTTTTTCAGTTTGGTCGTAAAAGTTATCTTTAATATATTTAGGAAAGAAAAAATTAAAGAGTTCATCAAGACAATTAAAAGGTCTGTATGTTGGTTCTTTATTCTTAACTTTGTCTGCTGGTAAGAACAGAGCAAATTGGTCTTCAAAAAAGTCGCCCTTGAATGCGTACACAGAGTAACTTTCATTATCGATCCAAACTAATGAACATACCTTGCCACATTCCACGCTGTCTTCAATATCTTTCAGAGTGTCACCAAGATAACCTTTATCACCAATCTTAGCGTTGTCTGCTGTGAGTGAAGTTAATATATCTTCTTTTTTAAATATTTTATTATCCATTTTTATTTCTCCATCTTGTAAACCAATCCATTGAAAAATTGAAACAGTAGCTACTACTGCACATGCGAAAACAATCATTACTACAGCATTAGATAATATAATAATGATTTATCATTTGATATAATTTCTTTGATTGTCATTTCTGCCTCTTAAAAATCCTTAATTTCTTTTTAAACCTTTTCAATTCTTCTGCTGTTATTTCTGCATTTTCAAACTTTTCTTTTAACGCCAACAAAATTTCTTTTTTGGTTCTAAAAATAGAAAGGTTACATACATCTTGAACGAAAAATAATTTATATAATTCTGTCGGAAGCTCATTATAACGAATTAATAACGCTTTTTCCTGTGCCTGATGGTAGCACTAATAAAGGGTTTTGCCCTTTGTTTGTTTTGACAAAGCTCCAAAAAGTGTTACAACATTCTTCTTGATAAGGTCTTAATTTGAACATTTTATTTGTGATATATATCTTATTTTTTTAGAAATTGATTTTAAAAATTAATTCTTAAAAGCCTCTTTCATATCTTCTGCTGATATGGTTTTTTCAGATATAACTTCTGATTTGTTATATCTACCTTGCCCCATTTTCTTTAATTTAAACTCAAATTCATCTGTGAAGCTCATTGAATAGTTCCAGCCTTTACCTGTTTTGCATTGTCTTACTAACTTTTTTGGATGCCAAAATTCAAATCCGTCAAAGTCGGAGCTGTGAGGCATTGCAATTAAAACAGCCTTTTCTGTTTCTGCCTTGATGTTCTGTACATTTACTGTAACTTTAATCCAGTTTGCCATTTTTTTATTCCTCTTTTTGTTTTAAATTTAGGTTAATTTCTCAACCTTTCTTATTTAAAATTGTAGACTAAATTTTTAAAATGTAAAGTGTTATTTAATAAAAAATGAGATATATATCTCATTTTAACTAATAAAAAAAGGGAGCTTTTTAAACTCCCTTTGCTTTTTTTCAGAGCTAAAACCATCTGGATAGCTCTAATATTATCTTGTATATAGGTAACGAGACTTGCTTATCTTAGCAAATTCTTCTTTAATAAAGTCATCTACTCTATTTTTAATATTTGTTACTTCAAAAACAGCTTCAATCTTATGAATCAAGGTATCTAGATTTAGAATCTCATCTAGTACATCATATTCATAATAATCCTCATCTGGCTCTATTTGAGTACTAGAGTGACTGCTATAAGAACAATCATGTTCTTGAACAACTGTAAACTCAAAGTAGAAGTCACAACAATCATGCTCATCAACAACAGTTAATACACCAGTACCATAATCGGTACCTGGTTTATAATCAAATTCTACATCATCTAATTCCATATTTAGATCTCCTTGTTTACGATACTAAGAAGCAAAATATAAATACTAAAATTGTTTTAATTATTTGTGCCACTTAACTTCATATTTTCTAGGTAACTTACTACAATCGCTTGTAGTTCCATCTGCATACTCTACCAACAAGCATTTTTGCTCACTGTATGACTTGTGGACGTATGGAATGTTCAACCATGTGTAAAAACCATAAAAAAATATACCGACTACAAACACTGCTAAAATTACATTTCTAATCATTCTGCAAATACATCTTATGTTCTATCTTCAAGATATTTCTGCGTTACAGAAAAAAAAAATTTCTTTAAAGCTCTTTTAAAATCTTAAAACCATTAGCGTTTATAGACTTTTTAATATTTTCATTATCAGGATAAAACCAATTTCCTTTAATGATGCCTTTTGCTCGAACTTCAGTAGCTTTAGGGTGTTGTCTTGTACCGCCCCATTCTAAATAGATACATTCATATCTTTTAACTTGTTCTACCTCCTTTTTAATCTTTTCTTGCTGCCATTCTTTAACTGTTTTTAAATCTAAGCTATCAATTAAATCAAAATCAATTGAGTAGAAGTCTGTGCGATTAAAAAATTTTCCTGTGTGATGCCATGAGCTTTTGCGTAATAAATGAGCTTTTAACACATCAGATTTTACTTTTTTTAGTTGGTCGACTAATTTATAAAAAGATTTTAGTCTAAAAGGATAATCATAATAAAGCTCCTCACCAAACTCTGTAAGTTCATTTAAAATTTGCTCTTTAGTCCATTTAGAAAAAGGTTTTTCACCTTGATTGTAAGCCTCAACAGCACGTTTGGACATGCTAAAACCGTGATATCCTGAATTCATATTAAACATTTTTTTTATTCCTCTTTTTTGTTTTAAATTTAGGTTAATTCCTTAACCTTTCTTATTTAGAATTATAGACTAATTTTTTAAAATGTAAAGTGTTATTTAATAAATTTTGTGATACAACTCTAATTTTTAATCCTCAATTTTTGTGACAAAGTTTTCTAAGTCATCAAGAAATCTTTCTCTAATTTTCTTGTATTCTATTTCGGTTACATAGTCATTTATATACAATTTATCAATACCAACTAACATGTCTTCAAACCAATCTACATCTACATCGTCTTTAAATTTATAGCCTTGCGCTTTTAAGTTGCTTTAGCTGGTTTCCCTTGCACTGCACCAGAATAATCAAAAATACCGTCTTCTCTTTGATGTTTCTTCTTCTTCAGGATCATCAGGTAACTCATAATACTTTGATAAATCTTTTAAAGTCCCTGAAGGTTTAACCGTTGCCTGTGGTTGTTCAGGATCAATTTTTGTGACAAAGTTTTCTAAGTCATCAAGAAATCTTTCTCTAATTTTCTTGTATTCTGTTTCGGTTACATAGTCATTTATATACAATTTATCAATACCAACTAACATGTCTTCAAACCAATCTACATCTACATCGTCTTTAAATTTATAGCCTTGCTTTTTTAATTGACGGCGTATAGTATCACTGGGACTAATTTTAAACATTTTTTTATTCATTTTTTTATTCCTCTTTTTAGTGGTTTTAATTTTGGTTAATTTCTTAACCTTTCTTATTTATAATTATAAACTAAATTTTTAAAATGTAAAGTGTTATTTAATAAATTTTGTGATAAAACTCTAATTTTTAATTATTCTTATAATTATAATGTCTTGTTTTGGTTGTTAAGATTTTCTTTAAATCCCAACCGTAACGCTTTCTGGCATTGTAAGTTTTATAAGAAATTTGATAAAACTCACACATCTTTTTTTCAGTTTCAAAGGCGTTTCCAAGATGGTCTTTAATTTTCTTTTCTTTCTTGATGTCAAAACCTCCATATTTTTTAAGTCTGTAGCTTAAATTTGCTGGGCTTGTTTTCAGTTCAATTGCAAGATCTGTTAAGCTTTTATAACTCTTGCCATTATAAGAAATTTCTTTCATATTTTTTCTTCTTCCTCAATCTAAGAAAAAATTATTTAATGAGTATTTGTCTAGAGTAACCATTTTTATTCTTTTTTAATGTTTAGGTTTAGGACTATTCCTTAACCTTTCTTAATTAGAATTATAGATATTTTTATTTAAAAATAAAATGATATTTGATTTATTTTGTGATGTTTATCACATTTCTTTTTTTTTGCCGCTCCTTTCTAGCATGTTGACGGCAAATTTCTTCAAGGTCTGACACATAATTTGCGCGCTTAACTAATTACTCAACACAGTGTAATTTGCATCCAACCTTCTCTTTTCATTATTAGATCTCTTTATAAATGTCTTTATATATAATCTCTGTAAATGTATAATCTCTTAATACATATTCGATGCAGAAATCACCATATTTTTCTCTAATCTCATTAATAGCCTTAACAGTATCATCATTATTAACTTTTACTGAGAATAGTTTAGTTTTTACTAATTTTTCTTCAAAGTCCTCCTGTGTTGGTATGTTGTGACTCTCTTTTGTATACGTAGTTTCACTCTTAAGTGTCCAACCATTCTTGGTATACCACCCCTCAAGGG
>JAEWRE010000056.1 GCA_023460235.1 Bacillota bacterium | reverse complement strand
TTTCAAAGTGTAGTTGAACTGCACTTTGAAATCAACCAAACATGAGTTCAACTACACTTTGAGATATGAAAATTGATATTCAAACAATAGTTGAACTACACTTTGAAATCAACCAAACATGAGTTCAACTACACTTTGAGATATGAAAATTGATATTCAAACAATAGTTGAACTACACTTTGAATCTAACCAAACATGAGTTCAACTACACTTTGAGATATGAAAATTGATATTCAAACAATAGTTGAACTACACTTTGAGATACTTAACTTATGAAAATAAAAAATGGAGAATTTAAGGAATGAAAATAAAAGTTAGCAACAATTATATTTTTGTAAAATTTTTTATTATGTTTATATTAATAACAAACTAATATTTTAATTTGTGTTAAAATTGATATTTAAGTTGCTTAGGCAAGAATATAATGAAATCGTTTATAACGCTATTTAAACACATATAGAACGATATAGATATGTTTCTAATATAACTATACACAAATTTAAGTAATTTTAATCTATGAGCGTTTAAATAGCATTATAGGTGATAAATTATCGGTTGGTATTTTTTATATTTAAGTATTATAAAGAAAAAGGAAGTCATAAAGACTTCCTTTTTATTAATTACATAGACTTTCTATCTCGAACTTCAGCCATTTTAGCATCGTTCATTCTTGAATGTCCGTTGATGTTAGAATATCCTAAATACCCACAAACACGACTAATTGTCGTTACATTTGTGCTACCACATTTTGGACATTTGTTTGTGCCATTCAAGTAGTCGTATCCACAATCATTACAATGAGATGCATCGAAGTTCACACCTTGGTAAAATCCTTTATGCATACCTCTTACAACGATTGCTTTCAATGCTTCAAAGTTTTCTGGATTATCAATTCTAACATATTGTATATGACCGCCAGCTACTTTATGAAATGCTACATATTCCGCATCCTGTTTCTCCACTGGTGTAATATCCTCAGATACATGACAATGGAAAGAATTTGTAAAATACTCTCCAAATTGTGTATCACCTGTTAACTCAGCATATTGTTTTGCTTGTTTTCCACACAATGATTCTGCCAAATTACTCATAAAATTTCTTTTATGTTTAGACTATATCTTCACCTTCAATTGAAGGGTATTGCATTTCGATTTAAGGGGGTTTCTCCCACCTATCATTTAATAGGTCCTACTCCTGTTGCTATTTAATGGCTAGCTATAGGATAGTCGTTACAAGGCTCAATGAAATATTTAAGTCTATTGTTGTTAATTCTTTAATAATCATCTTTACCCCACGGTATTAGCGGTTATCTTAATAAACATCATCTATATTAAGACCTTAGCTTCTCTTAGTCAACGTATTCGTCTCTGCCATAAGTAATATCGTCTATTACGAGTCTTATCTAATTGATACCGTTAGCCTCTAATTGAGACACCTCATTTGAGTATGCAATAATTCACTAATCTATCACTAAATTAGTGCCCACAGTGTTTAGGAGTACCGTATAAAGCGTATAAATGATGATCTTCTTTTTTGAATTTCTGTACTTTATCATAGATAAAGTCAATTACTTTATTTGCAAATTGAGCTTTATCTTCGTATAAAGTCTTTCCATTCCACAAAATAGTAGATTCGTTTAATGCTGTAATACCGAATGAAGCAGTCATATAATCAATTAAATTACCTACTTCTTCATCAGGTTTTCGATAACCATTATAAAATCCCCCTTGTGTAAAAGCTAAAGGATTTGTACTTGCTTTTACATGGGAAATTAATTCATATCGCTTACACAAAAATTCTCTGATTGTTTGAAGTCTTGATTCAAGTAATGCCCAAAATTTAGACTTCCACTCAGAACCATATTCTTGTTTTGCGACTGCCATAATCACAGGGATATTCAAACTTACAGCGCCAATATTACATCTTCCGACTGTAACAGCTTTACCTGTATTTGGGTCTTCCCAATGGCTTAAATATGCCCTACAGCCCATAGGACTAATGATAGTTCCGTGTTCTGAGTATTCCTGAGCAACTTTATTATGCTCAATATCACCACTCAACGACAAATAGTCCGGATACATACACTTTGCAGAAGTTTTAACTGCAATATCAAACAATTCTGAACTATAATGATCATTGTTTATTTGATTTTCGTCATACAAATATACAAGTTTTGGGAATACCACTGAAACGCCATTATGTCCAATTCTTCTTATATCAAGAATCGTTTTTGATATTTCCTTTAACCAATATTTGTCATTTTCTGCTAAATTTACATCCCACTGACCAAACGTCAACGTTGTAAATGCAAAGTCGCCACGGCTGCAAGGAACTGTGTTTAATTTAAGTTCTAAACCTTGAAATCCTTGCTGTAATTCTTTTAACGTATCCTCCGTTGCATATTTTTCTGCATCTAATTTAGAAATTTTACGATGTGTATATATATCCATATACTTGTTAAATGACTTTTTAACATATGGAAGTAACACCTTATCAATTTCTGACAATGTAAAACCACCAAATTGTTGTGCAGTTGCAACTAAAGTAATATCTCCAATTACTTGTAATGCAGATAATACCGAATTCGGTTCACTATACTTAATGTTTGACATTGTAAAGCCGTTTTTTAAAACATTTGCAATATCAAACAAACAGCAGTTTCCTGTTGGTATACCGTGTTCTAGAATAAACGAATGATCATCCTCAACATTTAAGCACCAAACGTCTTTTACTGTATTTGTTGGTTCTATTGACGAAATTCTCCAAGAAGTTCGTTCAACCGCATTTTCATAGATTTTAAATTGCTTTGTACATTTTCTGCGAACCGCGTAATTTGTTTCTTGCTCTGTTAAATCCGTAACTGAGTTAACATAATATCCTGCAATATGTAACATATTGTAAATATCATCGCAGTATTCACCAGATACTTGTAGTGAACTAAATTCACGTTGTGAACTTCTCAAATCTTTTCCACCATCAGCACACAATAAACCATTAATAAATAATTTAATATTTTCAACAGTCATATGCTTAATAGGAGGAATTGATTTTGAGGTATCATGCATCCACACCATACTATCGCCATTCCAACCTTTATTATTTGGAACTGTTACAGTAAATCCACATTCTTCAAATCTATTTGCATATTTAGATTTATCTCCGCATAGTCGAATACTACATGCTGTAGAATGAGCTTGCGTTCCATCTCCAAATAGAAATCCTAAACACCAATATGTTTTGTTTTCGTTACTTAAATCATTCCATTCAAATGCTGTAATTTTTGGGGTATCACACAAAACATCACCTACTTTTAATTCGGTTGTTTCGCAATTATCCTTTAAAATCCATCGATGATTTTTTGTAACATAAACGTAAGTCTCTTGACTGCGACTACGTTTAATGCCAACTTTGTTTAACGCTTGCTTGCCATAACAATGCACAGTTGCGGATTTCCAATTTCCTTTTGCTGTTAAAACCGTTACAGTATCCCCATCATTAAAATCATTAAATGATTTTAGTCCATCGGTAGTAATAAATTTGGTATTTCGGTCAAAACAATTTACACTACCGAAAATCATATCACGCATATCGTGAATATAAATATCACCTCTGCGTGTTAAGAATTTTTCATTTTTATTTAAAATAAAATCCTGATAAATTCTCTTTGTTGCATTTCCTCTAATCAATGAACCCTTTGTAGAAATTAACGAACTATCAAAGTTAGCATTTTCATTATCACCACGATAAATGATATGTTCTGCTTGTTCGTACATTTCACGCCAAGTTTCATAATCAGTTTCTTTGAAATTTCTATAATTTCTATAAGAATTTGCGATTTCTGAATACCCTAACGTTCTTAAAGCATCAATTACAATTCCATGCAGTTTGGATGTTTCAACTGCATTTCCTTGTACTTGCTTTTTACAATATTCGGCAACTTGTGTTGCCTGATTTTTAGTAATCTCTAAAGATGAATGATCAGCAGATTTTAAAATTGCTTTTACAATTTTTTCATCGTTCCATTCTTCCTGATTTCCGTTCTTTTTTATTACCTGCATTTTGAACCTCTTTCTAGAATTGTGCTATTATTTATTTTGCATCCAATTCTGTAATTAAATCAGTAACATCTTTAGAACTAAACATCCACTCCTTGTAAACAGCAACCTCTTCGTAATAGCCCTCATTATCTTTGAGCTCTTTACGAACCATGTTATATGCTGTTGTACAAATTTTCATAGGAATACCCTGTTCTGAAAATTCTTTCTTTAGTGCCTTAATATCTTCTTTAATCTTCTTAATTTCTAACTGCAGGCGAATGTACCTCTTGACGAATTCGATAACCATATCTCTAACTTCGTCGTTTGCTGCTAATGCTTCTTTGTCACTACCATCGTTAGGATCGGTAGGAACATAAACATTTCTTCTTCTTGATTCAGCTTCTTCAGCCCATCTCTTTTCCTTAGCAATCTGTTCAGGTGTTTTTTCGACATTCTCTTCTGTCTTATAAGATTCAGTTAACTGTTCTAAAGTGAAATCAGACATATTATTTTCCTTAATTTGAAACCTGTTCTACAAACTGTTTAAAACCATCACCGGTAACATTATTCATATAAACGAATTCTGACATTACTTTGATGTTATCTCTTACTGTATAAGTGTGTGGTGTTGCTAAATTGATAATTACTCTACAATTTGTAGGATCATACTTAAATGATGAAATTGTATTTCTATTTACCCACTTTCCTTCGTCGTAATTAATAAAATCTACATTATTAATTGCTTCGTATAACAACTCTAGATTTTCAGCATTTCGTTCAACATAAATATAATCCTGAATAAAATCATTGTTGTTACCTAAAATTGAATAAGACATATTAAAATAAATCTTATTCTTTTTACTATCAATTTTAATATGAGATACCACATTTAGATTGATATACTTACCACTAAAATTATAAATTCTCATAATAATAATTCCTCTTGTGCTCAAAAATATTAAAAACTATTAAAAAATTTTAACATTTTGTTTAATAGAATGAAATTCTATATGGTCTATACAAAAGACCTCTATCAATTATTTTCTGTACAACAGAAAACTCAGTGACTTCTTTTAAATGTAGATATTTACGTAGAATATTTAAAGCTCCATTAATATCAGCGTTAATAGCTTTGCCTAACGAAGATAAAAATAAACCTCGTTTTACTCTACTTCCTTTATACTTAGTGTGATGTTTAACTTCCTCAAAGGCTAAAGCATCACATTTAGATGTGTAGGATTCTTCTTGTGTAACAAGATTAATCCCTATCATTTTACATTTATACTCAAGCATCTTCAATAACTTATAAAATGGAATTGAAACAAAGTTTTGGTTGGTTTGTTTACCTAGTTGAATGGAGTCTTTCCATTCTTTATTTCTACCAAACACTATTGTACCAATTTTGTGTTTCACACAATAATTTACAAGATATTTGGATGCTTTATGTAGTATATCTGTAATCTTTAATTCTCTTTTTAGAGATAAATTTGCTATTCTAGAACTATTATAATTATAATCTTGTTTATCACCTTTTAAAGGTCTTTCAGATTTTAATTTACTTAGTTCTTTATTAAAGTATTGATTTATAGACTTTAAAGGTTTTCCATTTAAGATAAAACAATCATCTTTAGAAACACAAGAACAAAGATTATTCATGCCTAAATCAATACTCAAATAATCATCTTGATTTAAATCTTCATTTGTTGTTTCTACTTCATAACTTATAGTTACTCTAACTTTCTTTCCTTTAGGAATAAAGTTTATAGTTTTAAAGTTCTTTAATTCCTCTTTATAGATATTATTTGGAATATGAACTTTATGTTCTTTATCTATAACTATAAATTGATCTTTAATCTTTATAGACTGATAGTCAAAATATAGAATACCCAAATTATTTTTATACTTAGGTGGTTTAGGTATTCCTTTATACTTTGAAGGATTTACTTTAAAATCTTTAAGTGTCTTAAAATATGACTTATAATTTTTACATAAAGCTCTTAATACCATTTGAGCTATTTTAGCTTTACAGAATTTTTTATAGTTATTATATTCAGGATTTGATTCAGATCTTAATTTTCTATTTAATGTAGTTTCATTAATAAATGTCTTATTTTCGTTATATTGTTCTCGAATTAAGTACCTTCCCTGATTATAAAGGTTCTTAGAAAGCAAAAATTGCTCTCTAAAGAACGTATTAGAATCAATTAGAAAATTAGCACTTAACTGCATTTATAATCCTTTTTAAAATAACTTATATTATTATAATTTTTTAT
>JAEWRE010000055.1 GCA_023460235.1 Bacillota bacterium | reverse complement strand
GCAGGGAGTTCCGAAGAAACTTCTTGAACGCCTTGAGTACTTAGAGGGAATCTCAACACAGTTTGAAGAACAGCGTTTGCATGACAACGCTCTTGCAGGGTTCCAAAGACTACATACAGAGTTCGGGTTGGATGACAAAGCATTGCAGTCTTTTGCGGCTGAGTTGGATGCCACAGACCAGAATCCTTTTGTAAAGGATTTAGATGTTGTCACACTGTATAAGAATATGCACTTTGATGACATCGTGCAGGCAAAGGTTGAGGCAGCAGTTGCCGAGGCTTTGTCGAAGGACACGCAGGTATCACAACGGTCTTCTACACCAGCTGCTGGAGGAGCCCCGGGTGCAGGAGAAGACGGTGACAAGGTTACGACTGTAGCTGGACTTACCGCTATGTTGAATACTATAACAAAATAATACACATTAAAAAGGAGTGTGGAAATCTATGAAACAGGTAACTAAGATTGTCTTTCCAGTAAGTGCCGCAGACCTTAATGCGTTGGCTCCGACCACCGACATTAACACGTTTGTGGACATTGCAAACAATCAGATGAATCTTGCTAACCCAGAAGTGTTCTATAGTAAACAGTTGCTTGACACTATCCGTCTCGGACAGGACCAGTATGTTTACTATCGTTACGCTGAGGAATCTCCGATTCAGGACAAGGCAGGGAAACTTACCATGCGTAGGTGGGCACCGTTGCAGGCACACACCACGCCGTTGGTAGAAGGTGTTCCTCCGAAATCTGATAGAGGTTCGGTACGTAAGTATGAGCTGGAGGCTTACCAGTATGGACGCTACATGGAGTTCACTGACAAGGTAGACTTCAATGTGGTTGACCCGACATTGGCTATCTACTCTGCTGAGTACGCAATCGTAGCTATTGAGACTTTGGATATGCTGGCTCGTCAGACGCTGCTTACCATGTCTCAGAAGTTCTATGCAGGACTGGCACAGAACATTCAGGCTATGACAATTGCAAAGGGTAAACCAAGTATCGCAGACCTGCGATTGATTGGATTGTCCTTGAAGAAGCAGCTCGTTAAACCGAGAACAAATGGTAAATACCATGTCATCTGTTCTCCTGAGTTTACGTTCGATATGCTGGACGACCCATATGTACAGAAGTACATGGAGTACAATCAGTCTACTTCACCGTTGTATGACGGAGAGGTTCTCTGCCCAATGTTTGGCTTTGAGTTCTATGAAGCACTCAATTGTCCTGACAGTGCTGAGTTTGTCAATGCAGAAGACGTAGAGTGCAACATGATTTATCGTGAAGCACCGACAGGTTCTGAATCTGTTTCGTTCAACGGCAAGACTTTCACAGCTGCTGATGCAGACGAGGCTGGTTACATTTACGCAGTTCTTCCTGCTGAGGTAAGTGGTACGAAGTACCTGACTGTTGAGGATGGCTACGTAAAAGATTCCATGACTGGTAAGGATGCTTCTTACATCCCGAACAAGCGTACATGGACAGCTCCTGACGGCTGGAAGATTCTGAAGATTCAGCACACAATTGTGCTTGGAGCAGAAGCTCTGACACGTACAGGTCTTGCAGGAGAAGGCAATGCTAAGATGTATACCAAGGGTCTTGGTTCTTCTGGCGTGCTTGACCCAATTGACCAGAGACAGTCTATCGGCTTTAAGATTAACAGTGTGGGATTCGGTTCTACGAGACCTGAAGCTATTTACGATTACGTAAATATTCCTACACAGTTGAACGTGTAAGGAGGTAGCCATATGGCTAATAGAGCAACGTCAACAAAAGCAAAGCAGTCTGGCAGCGTAGCTGCTATGACTGCTGACAATAATCAGAGTGTGAACGCACTTGAGAAAAAGAGATTCAGCCTTGTTGAGAAATACAAAGCTGAGAAAAAGTACAAGGTAAAAGGGGCACCTGCTTATCAGGCACACTTTGGTAGCGTAATGTCTATCGTCATCAACGGTGTGTTGATTGCAGTGCCGTTGGATGGTCGCTCGTATGAGATTCCAGAATCTTTCGCACAGGTATTCAATAGCCGTATTCGTCAGATTGACAACATGGCTTTGCAGCAGTCAGCTCTTGCTGATGTAGCAAACAACATTGAGAGTATGCCGGGTGAGAAAGATTTGATTACACCAGTGTAAGGAATACTCAAGGGACAGACGGTAGCTACACTGTCTGTCCCTATTTTATTATTAGGAGGTATATTATGAAGTTAGAAAAACTGGTACAGTTGACAAACTTAAAACTGGCAGATGAATTACTATCTTATGTGGAACTGTTACCATACTTTAATATGGTCATAGATGACATCAATGCAATTATGAACACAACCTTTCCAGAGTTCCCAGAACCTCCGTTAGAGACTGATGAATATACTGCAATCCCTGACCGATACTTACGTATGGTAGTAGTGGTAGGGGCTGCTTACAAATATTATGTAATAGACGAAGAAGGGCAGGGTACAGCTCCTGCTTATGCGGACGAGTACAACACAAATATGTTTATCATGGAACGAGACTATTTAGCTTTAGTTCCTGATGAATACCAAGCAGACATCAGACAAGGAAGTGTGCGTGCACAATCCGATGAAGATTATGGAGACAGGGGGTTAGAGTTACATGGCTTCGATTTCACAGTATAAAGCGACCAGTCGTACCGTACGTTCAGGAATGTTGGAAGTTTCTCCAACAGCAGGTATGAAGTTTACAAACAATCCAATCACAGAAGGGTATTGTAAAACCATGGTCAACATGGATGTAGAC
>JAEWRE010000054.1 GCA_023460235.1 Bacillota bacterium | reverse complement strand
CGGTTTTTAAAGGGGGTATCTATGTCGGTTTTATGTAAAAAATACTTCTACACATACGAGAGCCTGCGCGTTAAATATTGTCGTATATTCAAAAAACTTGAAAAGGTGGATAAGTAAAGTGTGGATGGTTTTTTTAGGCGGAGCAATGGCGGGAGCGGCTTTGATGACGCTTGTTATGGGCTTGTTTATAGGTGGCAGAGATGATAAATAAATGCGAAATCACTTTTAAAGTGTTTTTTCACGAACCATTAACGCGTGAAGAAGAAGCGGTTTATCTGAACATAATGGCAACGAAAGCCGAGAAAAAGAAGTACTTTAAGCGCAAAAAAGAAATAGACAGGGCGTACAACCGCCTTGTTAAAGAATTAAGGAGAATATGAAATGACAGGTGAAAAACGTGTAATTTTAGATTTTATTCAAAACTTAGCGGTTGAACTCAAAAAGGTCAGCGATAAAAACCGTAAACGGCGCGAAGATATTCGTAACAACCCCGATATGCCTATAAGAGAGCAAATATCAGCAAGCGGGGAATGGCGGGGAATAGCGGATATGAATAGCGCATTTATGGACTATGCGGAAAGTTTAGGCTTTACCGATAAACAAATTTGGGCGAAGATAAACGGAGGTAAACAATGAAAGTTCAAATTGATAAAGACGGGTTTTGCAAACTTCTCGACGAGCCTTTTGCGACGGTAACTTGCTATTCGAAAAGTGATTACGATAAATTAAAAAACTCTCTTAAAGTTAAAGAAAAAATGGCTAAATACATAATGCAGTCCGGGGCAGATTTCTGTTGTGATTGTTGCCTCGTCCGCAAAGAGTGTGAAGAGCAATTTCAAGGCGATGAGAACAAACTTCCGCCCGAAGATTATTGCGTTAAGCAAATTATCCGATTTTTTGAAAATGAAGCAAGCAAAGAATAATCAGATTAAAAGCAAGAAAAGGGTTAAGCGTTATGCCGAAGTGTTCACTAACGAGCGCGAAGTTAAAGCGATGTGCGACTTGGCACCGTCCGAAATTTGGGAAAACGTAGAAAGCACGGTGTTAGAACCCGCTTGCGGAAACGGTAACTTTATCGTCGAAATACTCGCTCGTAAATATTCGCATTGCAAGACCGAGAAAGACGGTTTAAAAGCCCTTACAAGCGTTGTTGGGGTGGATATTCAGCAAGACAACGTGGACGAGTGTAGAGAGCGTTTGTTGAAGCAATACATTGAGTATTTCCCGAACGCAAGCGAATTTGCCGTCTTATGTGCAATGGCTATACTGCGGAACAATATAATGTGCGACGATTTTTTAAACCCGTCGGAAAAACTAAAGGCAATGGGTTTTACGCCCGACGAAAAATATATCAAGGCTTTAGAAAAAATTAAAAAAGGAAGTAAACAAAATGAAAACAAGGACTAAGATTAGAAATTTAATAATGCTGATTTTGCAATTTGTCGCTTTGGTTTTCTTGCTTATATGCGAAATTCCACAAGCGAATAATTCTTTACCTCACGCAATCACTGCTATAACACTTTGTTTTTCTACAAGTGCGACTTTATGCGCAATAATTTGCTTTATTGTAGATTTTTTTTAGGAGATAAAATGATTAAACTTAGAGAATTATTAGATAAATACGAAGGAGTTTATTCTGATAAAGAGCTTATTGTAGAATATTTCACTCAGAACAATATGGAGTATGAAGGAATGAGTCTTCTTATTTCTCTCGCTACAAATAAAGCTTCCAAAGTTCAAAAAGAACTCGATTATATTAAGTCGTGGATTCCGAATAAAGTCGATATGACAAAATTGTATACTTGTAAAGAAGTGGGCGAAAATCTCAATAGAATTATTACTTGTCAAATATGTGGAATTGACCTTCCTACTGACTTACTTAGATGGGCATACGAAAATATTCCTAAAATGGAAGTACCTAAGCTCATGTTTAATGATACTATTGAGTGGCTTAAAAATAAGTATGGAATTGAGTTTAAGGAGTATAAAAATGATAATTGATTATATCGGTCAAGAACTGATTTGGAATTTTACCGCGACGCACCCGTATAAAGAGAATCGCAGGAATTATAGCATAATGATTAACTGCAAAACCCCGAAACAGAACAAAGACGCTGTTCGCTTTTTGAAGTCACATCTCGATAACAAACTCTTGACCGTAGAAACTCGAAAATATATCGACGAAAACACAGGGTTGGAATGTGTTTTTGTTCGCAAAATATCCGTTCCCGACGCGTTTGGCGGGTTTGGAGAGGTAATTTTTATAAACGAGTTCGCGAGGGGGATGGTTGGTTTATAAGAAAAATTTTTAGGAGAATAATATGGAAAGCGAAAAAATGAAAGAGATTAAGGAAAAGCTTCAAGAAGAAATATTTTTAGCAAACAGTTTTGGAGATAAGTTAAGAAAAGTTCCTACAAAAGAATTAGAAAAAATTCTAACCCTAATCAATGATTTGGAAAGCGAGAACGAAAGATTAAATAAAGCACTTGTTGATAATCTTAATGCTTATAGAGATGGTTTTACAGAGGGAGCAAATCTAAAAAAACAAATGGAAAGGAGAAAGATAAAATGAAATC
>JAEWRE010000053.1 GCA_023460235.1 Bacillota bacterium | reverse complement strand
ATATCACACTGGTGGCGGTTACAAAGACGGTGGACACCGAAAGAATCGCCGCGGCGGTCGGGCACGGGGTCACCGAGCTAGGGGAAAACAGGGTGCAGGAATTGACGGAAAAGTACGGTGTTGTGGATAAGGACTGCCACTGGCATCTGATCGGACACCTGCAGACCAACAAGGCCAAGTACGCGGCGCGATTCGCCAGCGAGTTCCACGCGCTCGACAGCCTGCGCGTGGCCGAGGCCCTCGATGTGCAGTTGCAGAAGCACGGGCGCGCGCTCGATGTGCTCGTGCAGGTCAATACTTCGGGTGAGGACAGCAAGTTCGGCCTTGCGTCGGACGAGGTTCATGCCTTCGTGAAGCAGCTGCCCGCGTTTTCGTCCCTCCGCGTGCGCGGACTGATGACACTGGCGCTTTTCTCGCCCGACGCGGCGCTGGTGCGGCCGTGCTTCGTGCGCCTGCGCGAACTGCGCGACCGGCTGCGCCAGGACGCGCCGGACGGCATCACCATGGACGAGCTGTCGATGGGCATGTCCGGCGATTTCGAAATGGCGATTGCGGAGGGCGCGACGACGGTGCGCGTCGGCACCGCGATCTTCGGCATCCGCGCGACGCCCGACAGCGATTACTGGCCAGGCTTCGCTGGCGATCCACCAGCGAAGCCATGAACGATCCGGTCGCCGCGGCCTGCGATTGGCAAACGCATCATTGGCATGGGGCTGAGCACAAGAGCTCCGCAGTGCCCGTGATCCCGAGCGCGCACGGTCACGACAGGCGGGGTAGCGCCCGGAACAAGCTTGCGTACACCAGTCGAGGCGTTGGTGCGCGAGCCGCAGCGGAGACAGCCGGGGTAGACCGCCCTAAGCCAGCAGCGCCTCCAGCTCCGGCAGCAGGGCAAACAGATCACCCACCAGCCCGATGTCGGCGATCTCGAAGATCGGGCAGTCCGGATCCTTGTTGATCGCCACGATCGTGCCGGCGTCCTTGATGCCGGTCAGGTGCTGGATCGCGCCGCTGATGCCGACGGCCACGTACAGTTCCGGGGCGATGATCTTGCCGGTCTGGCCGACCTGCAGCTCGTTGGGCACGTAACCGGCATCCACCGCCGCGCGCGAGGCGCCCACGGCCGCGCCCAGCTTGTCGGCCAGCGCGTAGATGATCTTGAAGTTCTCCGCCGAGCCCACGCCGCGGCCACCGGAGACCACGCGCCGGGCGCTCTGCAGGTCCGGGCGGTCGGACTTGCCTGCCGCCAGCCCGACGAAGCGGGTGTGCGAAGGCAGCTGGGCGCTGACCTCCACCGCTTCGATCGGCGCGTTGCCGCCCTGGGCCGCTTCCTGCCACGAGGCGCTGCGCACGGTGGCGACCACGACCTGGTCGGCCGGCGCCTCCACGGTGATGAGCGCGTTGCCGGCATAGATCGGCCGCTGGAAGGTGTGCGGGCCGTCGACCGCCATCAGGTCGGAGACCTGGTTGACGCCCAGCAGCGCCGCCACGCACGGCGCGAGGTCCTTGCCGAAGGTGGTCGAGGGCGCGAAGACGTGGCTGTAGCCGCTCGCCAGTTGCGCCACCTGCGGCGCCAGCACCTGGGCGATGGGATTGGCGTTGGCGGCGTTGGTGACGGTCAACACCCGGGTGACGCCGGCGATCTGCGCGGCTTCGGCAGCCACGGCGGCCGGGTCGGCGGCGAGCACCAGCACGTCGATGGCGTCGGGGTTGAGCGCGGCGGCCGCACTGACGGTCTTGGCCGTGGCGGCGTTGAGCTTGCCCCCCAGGTGTTCGGCGATGACGAGGACGTTGGACATGGGAACCTCATGTAGGGCGGGTCTTGACCCGCCAATGGCAATCTTGGCGTCACGCAAGGCGGGTCGAGACCCGCCCTACAGCAACCCCTTCTGCTTGAGTGCAGCGACCAGTTCGGCCGCATCCTTGACCATCACGCCCTTGCTGCGTTTGGCCGGCGCGGCGTAACGGGTGGTCTTGAGCGTATCGGCGGTCTCGACCCCGAGCTCGGCGAAGGCGATCGTCTCCATCGGCTTGGCCTTGGCCTTCATGATGTCGGGCAGCTTGATGAAGCGTGGCTCGTTCAGGCGCAGGTCGGTGGTGACCACCGCCGGCAGGTCGACTTCCAGCGTCTCCAGGCCGGCATCGACCTCGCGCACCACCGTGGCCTTGCCGTCGGCGACGTCCAGCTTCGAGGCGAAGGTCGCCTGCGGCCGACCCCACAGGGTGGCCAGCATCTGCCCGGTCTGGTTGGCGTCGTCGTCGATCGCCTGTTTGCCGAGGATCACCAGGTCCGGCGACTCCTTCTCGACCAGCTTGAGCAGTGTGCGGGCGGCGGTCAGCGGCTGGATCGGCTGGTCGGTAACCACGTGGATGGCACGGTTGGCGCCCATGGCCAGGCCGTTGCGCAGGTGCGCGGCGGCATCGGCCGGGGCGATGGTGGCCACCACGACCTCGGTGGCGATGCCCTTGTCGCGCAGCCGCAGGGCCTCTTCCAGCGCGATCTCGTCGAACGGGTTGGGCGAGAGCTTCACGCCCTCGGTGACCACGCCGGACCCGTCCGGCTTGACCTGGATGCGGACGTTAAAGTCCACCACGCGCTTGTAGGCGACGAGTATCTTCATGGGGGTGACTCGAATTGGGGGAGAGGAAAGGAAGCCGCGCCGCCAACGGCGCAGCGGACTTGCTAGAACGCGTTGATGCCGGTCAGTTCACGACCGACCACGAGCTGGTGCACGGTCTCGGTACCTTCGTAGGTGATGACCGACTCGAGGTTCAGGCCATGCCGGATCGGGCAATGCTCGGTGGTGATGCCGGCACCGCCGAGCAGGTCGCGCGCCTCGCGGGCGATGTCGATGGCCATGCGGCAGTTGTTCCACTTCGCCAGGCTCACCTGGGTGGGCTGCATCTTGCCGGCGTCCTTCAGCCGCCCCAGTTGCAGCGACAGCAACTGCGCGCTGGTGATGCGGCGGGCCCAGTCGGCCATCTTGATCTGCGCACTCTGCGTGGCCGCCACCGGACGGTTGAACAGGATGCGTTCCTTCGAATAGTTGAGTGCCTCGTCCAGGCAGGCGATGGCCGCGCCGATCGGACCCCAGGTGATGCCGTAGCGCGCCTGGGTCAGGCAACCCAGCGGACCCTTGAGTCCCTTCACGTTCGGCAGCCGGTTGGCTTCGGGCACGCGCACGTTGTCGAAGAACAGCGCGCTGGTCACCGAGGCGCGCAGGCTCATCTTGTGCTTGACCACCTGCGCGGTGAAGCCGGCGAAATCCTTCTCGACCACGAAGCCCTGGATGCCGTCGTCGGTCTGCGCCCAGACCACTGCGATGTCGGCCAGGTTGCCGTTGGTGATCCACATCTTGGACCCATTGAGGATCCAGTCCGCGCCGTCCTTCTTCGCGTGCGTCTTCATGTTGGCCGGATCGGAACCGCCATGCGGCTCGGTCAGGCCGAAGCAGCCGATCACCTTGCCGGCGGCCATGTCGGGCAGCCAGCGCATGCGCTGCTCTTCGGTGCCGTATGCGTAGATCGGGTACATGCACAGCGACGACTGCACGCTGGCGAAGCTGCGGATGCCGCTGTCGCCGCGCTCGAGCTCCTGGCAGATCAGGCCATAGCTGACGTAGTTGAGTTCCGAACCGCCGTACTGCGCCGGCAACGTGGCACCCAGCAGGCCCAGCCCTGCGATCTCGGCAACCAGTTCCCTGGGGAAGCGGCCTTCGTCGAAACACTCGCCGATGATCGGCAGCACGCGTTCATCGGTGAATCGCGCGACGGTGTCCTGCACGGCACGTTCTTCCTCGCTGAGCAGCGAACGGACGTCATACAGGTCGTAGGGATGCAGTGCCATTGGATCGGATCCGGGGAAGGAGCCCGGCATGATAGCCGAAAATCTTCACGCGGATCGAAAATTTCACCGGCTCGGCACTTGTTTTCTTACGAATGTTGTGCGCGAACTGTCATATTGTTACATCTGACACCTTATTTTTATACAAATTCAAGATTCTTATAGAATTCTGTCATCCGGTTGCACCTGATGGCCGACGACACAAGCCCTGAGGGAGGGACGATGGAC
>JAEWRE010000052.1 GCA_023460235.1 Bacillota bacterium | reverse complement strand
AACCTTCTTTCTAATGCTTTATCCTTTTCAATGTATTGTCTATATTCATCAAATGTAGTTGCACCTATACAATGAAGTTCTCCTCTTGCTAGTAATGGTTTTATAAGATTTCCTGCATCCATAGCTCCATCTGTTTTCCCAGCACCAACAATAGTGTGAATCTCATCTATAAATAAAATTATTCTTCCTTCGCTGCTTTGTACTTCTTTAAGTACAGCTTTTAATCTTTCTTCAAATTCACCTCTATATTTTGCACCTGCAATTAATGAACCCATATCTAATGAGAAAATTATTCTATCCTTTAATCCTTCTGGAACATCTCCTCTTACAATTCTTTCTGCAAGTCCTTCTATAATAGCAGTTTTACCTACACCTGGCTCACCAATAAGAACTGGATTATTTTTTGTTCTTCTTGAAAGTATTCTTATAGTTCTTCTTATTTCTTCATCTCTTCCTATTACAGGATCTAATTTATGCTTTTTAGCTAATTCTACTAAATTTGTACCATACTTAGCTAAAGCATCATAAGTACCTTCAGGATCTTGAGTATCAACTCTTTGATTTCCTCTAACCTGTTCTAGCACTTGCATAAATTCTTTTTCTGTAATATTAAAACTCTTTAATATTTCACCTACATATCCATTCTTGTCTATATCCATAATTGAAAGCATTAAATGTTCAACACTGATAAATTCATCATGAAATTTCTTTGAAATTTCTTCTGCCTTAACAAGAACTTCATTTACTTGTCTTGTTATATAAACTCCTGAGCTATTAGCTCCTTCACCTAAAACTTTTGGCATAGAACTTAATTTAGCATCTATTTTAGCTGTCACTTCTTTATTATTTATACCCATTTTATTTAATATATTAGGAATTAAACCATCTTCCTGCTCCATTAATGCTGCAAAAAGATGTATAACTTCAATTTGCTGATGATTATATTTAACAGCAATTACATTTGCATCACTTAAAGCTTTTTGTACCCTTAATGTCATTTTATCTATATCCATATTATATAAACCTCCTTTAAGGACTAATTACACTTTTATTTTCTTCTATATGTATATATTAATACAAAGGTCAAAGAAAGTCAAAGTGAATTTAATTTTTTTTGACCTTCTTTAAAAAAGTGGCTTGCGCCACGCTTTTCAGCGCAGCAAACACTTTTTTTAGCCATGCAAAAGGTTCTAAAAGCAAAATAATTTCCTATTAAAATACAATTAAATTATTTTGCTTTTTGGTTCTTTTGCGGCCTAAGATTATTTTTTAACGTTTTTACCAACTTAGATATCTAAAGACTACTAATAATCAGTGTTCGCTTTCAAAAAAAATTTTATATTTTCCTATACGTTAAAAAACTATTTATTGATATAATTTTATTAGTAACTTATAGAAGGAGATTTTTATGAGAAAAGAATCAATTAACTACCCTTTAAATCTTCCTATCGATATAGCATACAATAGCGTTAAAGAGTATCCTATACATTGGCATAACTCGATAGAAATTATATATGTTTTGCAGGGTAGCATCAAAATATCCATAGATACAGATACATTTGAACTTTATGAAAATGAACTTGAAATCATTAATGTTGATGAAAGTCATAGTATTTATTCTGACAATGATAATAGACTTTTAATATTTCATATAGATCCAAACTTTTTATCAAAATACTATAAAGATATAAAAAATGTATATTTTTATACCAATACTTCAGATGAAGGAGCTCAAGAAGGACCTGAATATGATACCTTCAGAAAATTACTTTGTGAACTTTTATATGAATTTGTAGAAAGACCTGAAAATTATGATGAAGAAATTGAAAAAATACTAATTGATTTACTATTTCACCTTATTAATAATTTTCACTATTTAATCTATGAACAAGCTGAATTGAAAGATAACAAGGAACAGCTTGATAGGTATCATAGAATTTCAAAATACATCTACAATAACTACAGCGATAATATTACGCTTCAAGAGATTGCAAAAAAAGAATTTTTAAGTCCTCACTATCTTTCTCATGAAATTAAAAGTGCTACTGGTTCTAGTTTTACTTCACTTTTAAATTTAACACGTGTAGAAGAATCAGTTAAACTTCTTTTAAATACAGATATGAGTATTTCTGAAATATGTAGTGAAGTAGGTTTTTCTCATACAAGATACCTAAACAAACATTTTAAACATTATTACGGATGTACTCCACTTCAATTTAGAAGAAAAAATAAAGTAAATGAAAATGAGTATGAAAAAATCAAAAAGTTTAAGTCTCTAAATATCCCTGATGCTGTAACTAAAGTTTCTTATATATTAGAAACTTATGAACGATTTAATTTTGAGAATAAGCTTTGGAATATACATGTCGATATGAACAAAACTATAGGAAAGTTTGATAAAGGCTTTAAAGAAATACTATCTTTAGGCGATGCCTTTGATCTATTAATTGAAGATAACAAAAATATATTAAAAGAACTTCAAGAAGAAATAAACTTTAATTACGGTCGTCTTGAAAACTTCTTTAGCAAAGATTTAGGTGTATTTAAAAATAACAATTTCTTCAACTGGAATAGAGCTCGTACTATTCTTGAATTTATGGAGTATATAGAGCTTAAACCGCTAATAGTTTTAGATAATACTTCTTTTTCCTTTGTGGATTATAGAAATTCATTAGAAAGTTTTTATTCTTATTTTAAAGATGTTGATTATTATTACTTATCAACAATCCAATTCCAATTATCAACAGATTTGGATTGTGAGCTTAAAAATATGTTATTAACTTTTATAAAAGAAAACCTTAATCTTCATGTTTTAGAAGAAGAGTTTACACCTAATAATAAATTAGAACCTATATATGATACTGCATATATGCTGCCATTTATTATTCATAATGAAATCTTCAAAAAGGATAGTATGATGGATAATTTAAGAGCTTTTGATGTTTTAGAAAAAGAAATCTATCTTACAAATGAAGTTTTTATCGGTGCTCCTGGGCTGATAAATGATATTTCTATAAGAAAGCCCTCTTATTATGCCTATTATCTCTTAAGTAAGCTTTCTTCTGATATAGTTTCTATGGATGATGGTTATATAATAACTAAAAATGATGATGGTTACAGCATTCTTTTATACACTTATAATGAAAACATGTGG
>JAEWRE010000051.1 GCA_023460235.1 Bacillota bacterium | reverse complement strand
CCCCATACCAAAGCAGATAATGCCGTAAACCTTTGCCTCAATGCAATACTCTAAAATTCCCGCTATATTTTTTTCAGTATCGTTGATGAAAGGAAGAATGGGGCAAAGCCAGACGACTGTGGGAATACCGGCATTGCGTAATTGCTGTAATACTTCAAAGCGTTCCCGTGTTGTGCTGACGTTCGGCTCAATTTTTTTGCACAACTCATCGTCATAGGTAGTTAATGTCATCTGAACGACGCATTTTGTTTTTTCATGTATGTTTTTCAGCAGATCCAAATCTCTCAAGACAAGGTTTGATTTTGTTATCAATGTGAATCCGAAACCATATTGATGGGCCAATGACAACGCTTTTCTGACATGTTTGATTTCATTTTCCAGCGGAATATACGGATCGGTCATGGATCCGGTAGCCAGCATGCATTTTGCGCGTTTCTTTTTAAGAATATCCTCTAATAATACAAGCGCGTTTGATTTAACTTCAATATCTTCAAAATCATGTCCCATATGGTAGCATGTACTTCTTGAATCGCAATATATGCAGCCATGCGAGCAACCGCGATACAGGTTCATCCCATTCTTTGCCGATAAAATCCCCCGTGCAGTCACAAAATGCATTGCGTCTCCTCACCCGACAGGTATCCTTTCAAACGGCGCAACAGCAGTACACGCCCGGCCTTTCCAACACCGCGACCATACTGAACCCCGCCGCATAAAACGCCAAGCGCCCGAATCCGTATCCGGGCGCTTGGGCTTTGAAAGATTTCGAAAGGCGCGGCCGTTTAGCCGCCGTTCTCGACCATATCCTGGATATAGGGCAGATAGGTGGGATCCGTGCCCGCAATATGGTTGATGAGCCAATCCTTGAGGAAGCTCAGCAGATCCATGCTCACCGTGGCCGTACCGTCTTTGAGCTGCGCCTCAAATTCGTCCAGCTTGGCCACGAACTTGCGGTGAATGGCCTTGTGCTCCTCGGTGCCGGGATATTGCGAAGGCGCAAAAATCTTTTCCTCGTCACTGAAATGCGAGGCCGTGTAGTCCCGCAGTTTCTTCACAATGGCCTGAAGCTCCTCGCCGGTGCGGTTGTTCTTCATGGCCCGGTAGAGATCGTTGATGTAACCGCAGAGCCGGCGGTGCTGGCTGTCGATAGCCGGCACATGCAGGTCCAGCTTGGGCGTCCACTGCACGAATTTGTCCGTTGCGGCGGCCTGGGCGTAATCGCCCGTCACCAGAGCGTTGACGATCATGTCCAGCTCTTCCATGCCGCTTTTGAACGAAAGCAGGGCCGCCGTGAAGGTTTCCATATTGGTGGCCGTGCTTTCGGCCACGTGGCGGATTTCCTCCAGAGCGCCGTTGGTCTGCGTGCTGCTTTCAGACTGTTCGGCCGCGCCCTGGGCGATGATCTTCAGATGTTCGGCGGTTTCTTCCATGCCGCCCACAATCTTGCCCATAAACTCTCCGGCGCGGGAGGCCCGTTCCGCGCTTTCCACGGTCAGCCGCGCGGCCTCTTCCACATTTTCCACATTGCGTTGCGTTTCTTCCTGAATCGCGTGGACGGCTTCCTCAACTTCCTTGGTGGCGCCCATGGTCTTTTCGGCCAGTTTGCGCACCTCGTCGGCCACCACGGCGAAACCGCGCCCGGCCTCGCCCGCGCGCGCCGCCTCAATGGCCGCATTGAGCGCCAGCAGATTGGTCTGGTCCGCCACTTCATTGATGACGCTCATCACCTGGCCGATGTTGCTGGCCTTTTCGCCCAGACCGGCCATGGCTTCCTTGAGATGCAGAATGGTTCTTTTGACCGTTTCGATGGAAGCCACCGCGCCGCGCACTTCCTCTTCGCCGGTAACGGCCTGACCGCGCGAGGTTTCGGCATTGTCCGAGACTTCGCGCACGCGGATGGAGGATTCCTGCGCGGCCTCGGCCACGCGTTCCATGGCTCCGCCGGTTTCACCCAGACGCACGCGCTGCACTTCCACGCCCTTATCCACATCCGCAACCAGTTGCGACAAATGGCGCACGTCCGTGGACAGCTTGTTGCAGACGCTGTGGGCCTTGTCCAGCACGGGCGCGCTCTGCGCCAGCTTGTCGGCCAGTTCCCGCTCATGCCCGCGCGCCTCGGCCAATTCGGCCCGCAGGCTCCCGGCCGCGTCGCGCAGGTCGCGGGCCTCGGCTTCCGCAGCCTCCGCGGCCTGCTGCCGGGCGGCATGCATATCCGCCAGACTCCGGCGCACGCGCTCCAGCCCGTCGCCTTGCGGCACGGGACTCCCCGCGTCGCGCAGGCTGTCGGCAAAGGCCGACAGTTCGGCCTGCTTTCGCCGGACCGCCAGCCACAGGCTCAGGTCCGCCGCGGCGCACACGGCCAGACCCGCCAGCAATATCCAGAATACAGCGCCCTCCGGCCGGATGGCAACCAGCCCCACCACCAGCAGTAAACTCACGATTTGCAGCAAAATCCCCATACTATCCTCGCCAAGTTTGCCTTGCTTATCGACTGTTTTGAAAATAGGCTTAGCCTTATTTCAGATAAATGGCAATTATTCTTAACAACAGAGAGGGATTCCATGATTCTAGTGGATTGTCGGGGCCTTACCTGCCCGCAGCCGGTTATCCGCTGCCGGGACAGTTTGGCGGAAGGCGCGACCGCGCTGGAAATTCTGGTGGATAACGACGCGGCCAGGGAAAACGTGGCCCGTTTTCTGCGCGGCCGTGGCTTCGAAGTGGCGTGGGCCGCGGAAAACGGTGGTTTCTGGCGGCTCACGGCCCGCGCCGAGAACCAAGCCGTTACCGACGACGAGAAAACCGCCGCGCCTGAAGCGGCATCCGCCACCCGGCGCGAGACGCGGACCCTGGTGCTGGTCACTACGGAAACTCTGGGCCGGGGCGACGAGGAGCTGGGCGGCAAACTAATGGCCAATTTTCTCACCACCCTGCCGGAACTGGGAGCGCGCCTCTGGCGGCTGGTGCTGCTCAACGGCGGCGTGAAGCTGGCGGCCCGGCCGGGCCCGGCCCTGGACGCCCTGCGGAATCTGGCGCAAAACAATGTCTCGGTGCTGGTCTGCGGCACCTGTCTGGCCCATTACGGCCTGCTGGAGGCCAAGGCCGTGGGCGAAACCTCCAACATGCTGGATATCGTCACCAGCCTTGATCTGGCGGACAAGATCATCCGGCCCTGAGCGCGCGCCATGCGGCGCGGCGCGCGGATACGAAAAAACGGCATGGCCCGCAAGCCATGCCGTTTTCTTTTTTCAACGGGGCGCGTAACGCGCCGGAAGCGCTACAGGGCGGCCTTGTAAATGGCGGCCACGGCGGCGTCGGTCATCATGCGCGGATTGGTCAGGCCGCAAGCGTCCTTCTGGGCGTTGGCGGTCATGGTCGGAATGTCTTCCTCGCGCACGTCCTTGCCATACTTCTTGCCCAGGGCGATGAGGCCGTCAGGAATGCCCACGTCCTTGGACAGAATGGTGATGGCGGTGATGGCTTTCTGCGAAGCGTCGGTGGGGCTGAGGCCCTCGGTGCGTTCGCCCAGCAGGCGCGCGATGCGCCCAAAGCGACGGCGGCTGGAAATCAGATTGTACTGGCTGACATGGGGCAGCAGAATGGCGTTGCATTCGCCGTGTGGCAGGTCGTAGAAGCCGCCGAGCTGGTGGGCCATGGCATGCACATGACCGAGGCTGGCGTTGTTGAAGGCCATACCGGCCAGATACTGGGCGTAGCACATGCCTTCGCGGGCTTCCTTGTCCCGGCCGTTGGCCACGGCGCGGCGCAGATAGCGGTTGATGTATTCGATGGCTTTTTCAGCGCAGGCGTCGGTCATGGGAGTGGCCGCGGTGGAGACGTAGGCTTCCACGGCGTGCGTCAGGGCGTCCATGCCCGTGGCGGCGGACAGGGCCGGGGGCATGCCCATCATCAGCAGCGGATCGTCAATGGCCACGC
>JAEWRE010000050.1 GCA_023460235.1 Bacillota bacterium | reverse complement strand
CTACTCCATAATTTACTGTATATACTTTTCTTACTGCATTATCTGGGTATTTTACTTCTACCTTTGCTACTTCATTTGAACTTTCTGCTGGCAGTCTTGTTATTACAGGTGCTTCTAATAGTATTGGCTCTGTCCCTATGTTTCCTATATAGATTTTATCACTTCCAGCTATATTTCTATTCATAATTAGTATTCCATCTGCGTCATATATACTTTCGGTTTTCTTTGCTCTTGCCTCTACTATACAGTTTTCTGTTACTGTAAATTCTCCTGTATATGGCATCCAATCACTATTTCCTACTCTATATTCTTTAGTTGTAGCTGTTTCATCAAAGTCTATTGTTACCTTTACACTCTCTACTAGCTTTGTTCCTGTCTTATCTGGTACTATATCTACTAAAAGTGTTCCTGCCGGTGGTATCTTTATTACTTTATCTTTTATTTTATAACTTATCCATACATCTTTTACTCTATCTAGTGGTATTGTTATAGCTCCTGTATAGTTTTGCCACATTAGCATTGGATCTGCTCTTAGCTCTCCCTCTGTTCCTAATCTCCACTTTTTCTCTGTTGCTCCACTTGGATAGTATAGCGTTAATTTTATCCAACCATCCCACAGTTCTTCTGTTGTTGGCCCCTCTACAGCTGTTCCATCACTTTCAACTCCACCATCTAATGTATGCCACCTTTTTCCTTCGAAGTAGTCTCCTACATAATCATATATTTGACCATTATCTACATCTATTATATATCCTTTTTCTTGTTTTTCACTAGATAGTTTTGCCCCTATATTTTCATTACTTATCCATGCTAAGTTAACTGTATCTACTGTTCCACTTAATTGCTCTATTTTAGTGTTAAGTGTTGGCATGCTATCTTGTATATACGATTTATCTGCC
This sequence comes from Bacillota bacterium, assembly GCA_023460235.1. Classification (GTDB taxonomy): domain Bacteria; phylum Bacillota; class Clostridia; order TANB77; family CAG-465; genus CAG-465. The sequence continues at coordinate 21,597 of JAEWRE010000050.1, read as the reverse complement.
TGCGTTAAATATCCTTTTAGGGGTAGTTCAAATTCACTAGTTTGTGCATTATATTTACCAAGTGAATATATGGTTACTCCTTCTTGTATATTTGTAAAGTCACTCATAAATCTTGCTTTTTTTGACTTATCTAGCACACTACTATTACTCAGAGTTAGTATAACTCCTGCTGCTATTATAATTATAACTATTATTGTTATAACTAAAACTATTAGCGATATACCACTTTTTTTCATATTAAATTCCTCCAATTATTACTAATTAAAAATATATTATAATCTCATGCTCATAAACAAAATCTATACGGCACGTATAAATTTAAATTATTATATATATATTTTACCATATATGGTGTTTTTGTCAATAAAACATTCCATATTTCGACATTTCATATACGATTTAATTTGTTATGTTACTTTTTGTAATATTATTGTAACAAAAAAAAGTTAACTACTAAAAAATAGCTAACTTAAATTTATTAACAAGAAAATTTAATTATATATTGTACAAATTCAAACCTATTTCATCGTTATATTTTCTATCCACATCTAAACCAATTTCTTCTATTATAAGTTCACATGTAGCACTAATATAACAATAATTTAAATGTCCACCAAACAAGTTCATATTTTCATTTGAAACTCCTATATGAATATGTAAATACACTTCATCTTTCATAGTTGAAATGTTTCCAATCATTGAAACTATTTCATAACTACCGGTTAATTCTTTTGACATATAATTTTTAGTATTTGTATTAAATAATCCAAGTTTAACTCTGTCTGTAGCACCTATTCCACTTATAGATCCAGCCTTTATGTTATTTTGCATACATATTTTTCTGATTTGTTCTATAACTTCTTCCCCTTTATCAATCCTAACTACATACTTATTTCCTTTTTTTAAATATTTCATAGTTACCTCCCTATTACTTATTTACAACACTAATGGCTATACCATCGCCTATATTAAGTACAACTGAATCTAACATTTTATCTTCATTTATATCATCTATATATTGACGTAATCTTGTAACGGCTGTTCTATGTCTATGTTCATTATATTCACCAAGTACTCTACCTTTAAAAAGTACATTATCTGCAATTATAACTCCACCAGGTTTTACTAATCTTTTTGCTTCATTTAGAAATACTAAATATTGTCCTTTTGCAGCATCAATAAATATAACATCATAAGTGTTATCTTCTTTTAAACTAGTTAAATATTCAGTTGCATCAGCAAAAACTGGAAATATATATTCATCTAATTTCAAAGTAGAAATGTTTTTTGTTGCCTCTTTATATCTCTTTTCATTTCTTTCAATTGTTTTTATATAACTTTCTTTTCTATTATTTTCGTCTACCTCTAAATACTTTGAAAATATAGATGCCGAATATCCAACAGCTGTTCCTATTTCTAATATTTTCTTTGGTTTAGTCATATGTAAGATAATTTCTATAAGTTTTAAAGAATCATCTTGGAGTATAGGAACATGATTTTCTATAGCATTTTTCTTTATATCTTCTAATTTATTTTCATCAACAAATAATCTCACAATAACCTCCTTTTATTATTTTAAACATTTATATATTTCTTTTGTATCCGCACCATTATATAATATATTATATAATATATCTATTGATTTTATATCTATAATCTTATCTTTTAATATGTTATATATTGATTCCAATGAATATATTCCTTCGACTGTAGTAATACACATCGTCTCAAAAGCTTCTTTTTTTGTCATACCTTTTGCAATTAAAGTTCCAAATGTATAGTTTCTACTTTTTGTATTCATACAAGTTAGTAAGAAATCTCCAATTCCTGCATATGTAAATACTGAATTAGATTTTCCTCCTAGCACTTCACATATTAATCTTAAATCATTCAAAAGTATTGTAAGCATTGTAGCCTTAGTAGATTCATTTTCACTATCAAACATTCCCATTATTATAGCAAATGTATTTTTTGCACTTGCACATATTTCAATACCCGCAATATCCTCTGTTTCAGATATTGTTATGTTATCATTTTCAAAAGCTTCTTTTATTGTAAAACATGTATCAATCTTTTTACTTGCTGCTACAAGACCTAACTTACTATTGTTCGCAAGATCAATCGCAAAAGAAGGACCAGATAACATACAAATATTATCATTGCCAGTTTCTTCTTTAACAACTTCAGACATTAATTTGCCAGTTTTAACTTCTATACCTTTAGTTACAATACATACTATTTGTTCTTCTTTTAAATACTTTACTAATTCTTTTGAAACTTCTCTTACTGCATTCATAGGTACTGCTATAACAACTATTTTAGAATCTTGTATAAGATTTTCCAAATCCGTAGATATAACTATATCATTTGGCAAAATTACACCAGGTAATAACCTTTTATTTTCCCTTTTAAGTAATAATATATCTACTTCCTCTTGAAATTTAGTATACATATTGACTTCATTATTATTAAAATGTAAAACTTTCGCTAGTGCTATTCCAAATGCACCAGTTCCAATTATTGATACTTTCATATTTAACCTCTTATTCTTTTGTTATTTATATTTTCTTATTTTTTCTAATCTCGATATGTACATCTTTAAGTTGCTCTTCACTTACAAAGTTTGGAGCTTGCATTAATAAATCTCTAGCTTTACTATTTTTAGGGAATGCAATAACTTCACGAATATTATTTTCCTTGCAAAGTAACATTACAATTCTGTCTATACCAGGAGCAGCACCAGCATGCGGTGGAGCACCATATTTAAATGCATTAAATAACGCACCAAATTTATTTTCAACATGTTCTTTTGTATATCCTGCTATTTCAAATGCTTTAACCATAACATCAGTATTGTGATTTCTCACAGCTCCTGAAGCTATTTCATAACCATTACATACCAAATCGTATTGATGTGCTAATATATCTAAAGGTTTCATGTTTAATAATGATTCTAACCCACCTTTTGGCATAGAGAATGGATTATGTGCAAATTCAATTTTTCCATCATCACTTAATTCATACATTGGAAAATCTACAACAAAGCAGAATTTATATATATCATTATCTATTAAGTTTAATCTTTTACCTAACTCTATACGTACATTTCCAGCCTCTTTACAAACTTTTTCATATTCTCCAGCTAAGAAGAACAAACCATATCCTTCTTTTGAATCAGTTACTTCTTTTATTTTTGTAAGCATTTCATCAGTAATATATTTAGTTATAGTACCAGCTGTTGTTCCATCTTCATTTATTTTTATCCAAGCAAGTCCACCTAAACCTAATTCTTCTTTAGCAAATTTAACCATATCGTCAAAGAATCTTCTAGTTACTGATGAAGTATCTACAGCAATACATTTTACAACTTTATTTTTGAAGACATTGAAATCTGTATCTTTAAACATTTCAGATAAATCTGTTAAAACTAATGGATTTCTTAAATCAGGTTTATCACTACCATATTTATCTATAGACTCTCTATATGGAATTCTAACAAATGGAGCTTCACTTATTTTACTATCTGTTAATGTTTTGAATGTATATCCAACTACCTCTTCTAAAACTTTTAAAACATCCTCTTCTTCTACAAAAGACATTTCAAAGTCTAGTTGGTAAAATTCACCTGGTGATCTATCTGCTCTTGGATCCTCATCTCTAAAACAAGGTGCTATTTGATAATACTTATCAAAACCAGATATCATAAGTAGTTGTTTAAATTGTTGGGGAGCCTGAGGTAATGCATAAAATTCACCTGGATGTATTCTACTTGGGATTAAGAAATCACGTGCACCCTCTGGTGATGATGATGTAAGTATTGGAGTTTGTACTTCAACAAAACCCATGCTATCCATTTTATCTCTTAATGTTTTAAGAACTTTACTTCTAAATACAATTTTTCTGTGAATAGTATCATTTCTTAAATCTAGAAATCTATATTCAAGTCTTAAGTCTTCTCTTACTTCTCTACTTTTTTCAATTTCAAATGGTAATGGATTTACAACTTCATTTAATACTTCTAATGTTTCAATAACAACTTCTACTTCACCAGTTTCAATCTTGTCGTTTACATTTTCTATAGGTCTTTTTGTAACTTTACCAGTTATGCAAATTGTAAATTCTACATTTATTTTTTTTATTTGTTCTAAGATTTTAGCATCTTGAGTTGTAATTTGAGTTACACCATAATGATCTCTTAAATCTATAAAAACAAAACCACCTAAATCTCTGATTGTTTTAACAAATCCAGATAATTTCACTTCTTTTCCTACATCTTCTAATCTTATTTCATTACACTTATGTGTTCTATATCTATTCATATCTTCTACATCCTTCTTCTATATTATTTTAAAACATTAAATTTCCTGTTGTTCTTGGGAATGGTATAACATCACGTATATTTGGTATTGCTGTTATATACATTATTAATCTTTCAAATCCAAGTCCAAATCCTGCATGCTGACAAGTTCCATATCTACGTGTATCTAAATACCAAGAATACTCTTCTTTGTTTAGTCCCATTTCAGTCATTCTATTTTCTAGTTTAGCTAAATCTTCTTCCCTTTGACTTCCACCAACTATTTCACCAATACCCGGTACAAGTAAATCCATAGCTGCAACTGTTTTATTATCTTCATTTAACTTCATATAGAAAGCTTTTATATCTTTAGGATAATTAGTTACAAATACAGGTTTTTTGTATATTACTTCAGTTAAATATCTTTCGTGTTCTGTCTGTAAATCTACTCCCCATTTTACTTTATAATCAAATTTATCATTATGTTTTTCAAGAATTTCTACAGCCTCAGTGTATGTTACTCTTATAAAATCCGAATCTATTACGTGATTTAGTCTATTAATTAAATCCTTATCGTAAAATTCATTAAAAAAACTCATTTCTAATGGACATTTTTCCATTACATTTTTTATAACTGTTTTAAGCATATTTTCTGCTAAATTCATATCAGTAATTAAATCTGCAAAAGCCATTTCAGGTTCTATCATCCAAAATTCAGCAGCGTGACGTGTAGTATTTGAATTTTCAGCTCTAAAAGTTGGTCCAAAAGTATATACATTACCAAAAGCCATTGCCATACATTCTGCAATTAATTGACCAGAAACTGTCAAATTAGCCTGTTTCCCAAAGAAATCTTTAGAAAAATCTGCTTCACTAGCTGGAAGGTTTGTAACTCTAAACATTTCACCAGCACCTTCACAATCACTACTAGTTATAATAGGAGTATGAATGTATGTAAAGTTTTTTGAAGTAAAAAAGTTATGTATTTCATTTGCAAGTACTGATCTAACTTTGAAAACTGCTAAAAATGTATTTGTTCTTGATCTTAAATGTGCGTTTTCTCTTAAAAATTCCATAGAATGTCTTTTGTTTTGAAGTGGATATTCTGGACTAGATACACCAGATATCTCAATTTCATTTGCAACAATTTCAAATGGTTGTTTAGCTTCAGGTGTAACTTTAACTATACCTTTAACTATAATGCTTGCACCTATATTTAAAGCAGCAATATCTTTGAAATTACTAATATTTTCTTCTACTATAATTTGTACACTTTTAAAATAACTTCCATCATTTAATTCAATAAAAGCTATAGTTTTAGAATCCCTTAAATTTCTTATCCATCCACATACTAAAACTTCTTCTGAGTCATATGATTTTATATCTTTATACAATTCACTATTTAAAATTTTATAATTTAAATTCATACTATTTACCGCCTTTTATAACATTATTAATTATATCATCAACTAACATTTTAACTTTAATCTGCTGTGATGTATTCATATTCTTTATACTACATGTATTTTCTTTTAATTCATCTTCACCTATAATACAAGTATAGTTTGCATTTATCTTACTTGCATACTTCATTTGTGAATTAAAACTTCTACTGCAAATATCTATATCAACAATATATCCTAGATCCCTTAAATCATTAATTATTTTATAAACTTTAGAAAAAGCATTATTATCTTTTAATATAAAATATATATCTACATTCTTTTTACTTTTAACTAAATCATATTCTTTTAAAAGTAATATAATCCTATCCATTCCAAGACCAAAACCAATAGCAGGTGTATGAGTTCCACCTAATATTTCAACTAAAGTGTCATATCTACCGCCACCACCTACAGCTAAATCTAAATCTTTAGATATGAACTCAAAAACTGTTTTGTTATAATAATCTAATCCTCTTACAATTGTTTTATCTATTTCATAATTAATTCCTACATTAGTTAAAGTAGACTTTAAATTTTCAAAATCTTCTTTACAACTTTCACACAAGTAATCTGTAATTAAAGGTAAATCTTTTTTTACATCTCTACATTTATCTTGCTTACAATCTATTATTCTCATAGGATTTTTAACATATCTTACTTTACAATCATCACACATATTATCTATTTTGTCTGCTAAATACTCTTTTAGTTTAATTACATATTTAGTTCTACACTCACTACAACCAATAGAATTAATTTTTAATGTCAACTTATCCAATATTCCTAATTTATTAAATAATTCATATGCAATAGATATAACTTCAATATCTGCTAGATATGAATCAGAGCCAAATACCTCTACACCAAACTGACTAAATTCCCTATATCTACCTTTTTGCATTTTTTCATATCTATACATAGTCCCTGTATACCAAAGTTTTATAGGGCTTGGCATACTTGAAAATCCATTCTCTATATATGCTCTAACAACTCCAGCTGTAAGTTCTGGTCTTAAAGTTATACTTCTGTCACCCTTATCTAAAAAAGTATACATTTCTTTATTCACAATGTCTGTCTCGTTACCCACACTTCTAGAAAAAAGAGATGTATCTTCAAATATTGGAGTTCTTATTTGATTCATATTATGTTTCAAACATATTTCCTTAATGTTTTCTTCTACATATTCCCATATTTTCATATCATCAAAAAATATGTCCCTAGTTCCTTTTGCTCTTGATATATTCATCTATAATCACCCGGTTAGATTATACCATATATTGCATGTTTATGCAATAAAATCTATTATAAAAAGTTCAAAAATACTGCATTTAATTTGGATATACATAAAATTTTAAACTAATTATAAATAAAAGTTATAAATCTAAAATAAAAATATTTAAATATATAAAAAAAGGAAGAGATTTTAATCTACTTCCTTTTTTTGTTTAACAAATTTTAATTATTTTTTATTCTTTATGACAGCTTGAGCTGCTGCAAGTCTTGCAATAGGAACTCTAAACGGAGAACAAGAAACATAGTTTAATCCTATAGAATTACAAAATTCAATGGATGACGGATCACCGCCATGTTCACCACATATTCCTAGTTTAATACCAGGTCTTGATTTTCTTCCAAGATTTGTTGCTATCTCAATCAATTTTCCTACTCCAATAACATCAATTTTGGCAAATGGATCTTGTTCAAAGATATTTTTGCTGTAATAATCATTTAAGAAATTTCCAGCATCATCTCTTGAAAATCCGTATGTCATTTGTGTTAAATCGTTGGTCCCAAAAGAGAAAAATTCTGCTTCTTCAGCGATAACATCAGCGGTTAATGCAGCTCTCGGTATTTCAATCATTGTTCCAACTTTGTATTTAATATCAGTTCCCGAATTTAAAAGTATTTCATCTGCTGCTTTAACAACAACATTTTTTACGTACCTTAATTCATTTATATCCCCAATAAGAGGAATCATAATCTCAGGTATTACTTCAAATCCTTCTTTACTGACATTAATTGAAGCTTCAATAATCGCCTGTGTCTGCATCTGTGCAATTTCCGGGTACGTTACAGCTAATCTACAACCTCTATGACCCATCATTGGATTGAACTCTTTAAGGCTCAATATAATATGACTTAACTCAGAAAATGATATGTTCATTTCCTCTGCTAATCTTACTATATCTTCTTCCAAAGTAGGTAAGAATTCATGAAGTGGTGGATCAAGAAGTCTAATTGTAACAGGGAAACCAGACATTTCTTTAAAAATACCTTCAAAATCCCCCCTTTGCATAGGAAGTAGTTTTTCTAATGCTTTCCTCCTTTGCATTTCTGTTCTTGAGACAATCATTTCTCTTACAGCAGATATCCTTTTTTCATCAAAGAACATATGCTCAGTTCTACACAATCCTATACCTTCCGCACCAAATTGTCGTGCCCTTTTTGCATCACTAGGGGTATCTGCATTTGTACGTATACCCAAAGTTTTTGTATTATCTGCCCATTCCATTAAAGTTAAAAAATCTTCTGTAACGTCTGTATCAACAGTTGGTATATTTTCACCATATACATTACCAGTAGATCCATCTAATGAAATATAGTCACCTTCATAATACTTCTTGCCTTGATTATCTACGAAATACTTTTCATTTTCAAATATTTTAATATCTGAACATCCAGCAATGCAGCATCTTCCCATTCCTCTAGCAACAACGGCAGCATGTGATGTCATTCCACCACAACCTGTTAAAATTCCAGCTGATGCATTCATACCTTCGATATCTTCGGGTGATGTTTCTGACCTTACAAGTATAACACTTGTTTTATCATCTTCCATAACCTTAATTACATCTTGGGAATTAAAACATATTCTTCCGGTAGCAGCACCTGGCGAAGCAGGTAAACCTTTTGCAATAACTTTTGCACTTTTAATAGCATTAGAATCAAAGGACGGATGAAGTAACTGATCCAATTGTTTTGGTTCAATCCTCATAATAGCTTCTTCCCTTGTAATCATACCTTCAGACACTAAATCGGTTGCTACCTTTAAAGCTGCCGCAGCTGTCCTTTTACCGTTTCTAGTCTGCAACATAAACAGTTTACCTTTTTCAATTGTAAACTCCATATCTTGCATATCCTTGAAATAGTTTTCCAGTTTACCCGCTATAGTAACAAATTCGTTGTAAACATTTGGCATAACTGATTTTAGTTCATCTATTGATTGAGGAGTTCTTATCCCTGCAACCACATCTTCACCTTGCGCATTCATCAAAAACTCACCATATAACTTGTTTTCACCAGTTGAAGGATTTCTTGTAAATGCTACACCTGTACCACAATCATTACCCATGTTACCAAAAACCATCTCTTGTATAGTTACTGCTGTTCCCCATGAATTTGGAATATCATTTAACCTTCTGTATACAATTGCTCTTTGATTATTCCAGGAACGAAATACCGCTTTTACAGCTTCAATTAATTGTAATTTTGGTTCTGAAGGAAATTCACTGCCGATTTCTTCAATGTACAATTCTTTGTAAAGTTTAACAACTTCTTTTAAATTTTCCACTGTCAAATCTGTATCATAGTTAGCTCCATTTACCCGTTTTACATTAGCCAGTATTGAATCAAACTTTGACTTTTCTATTTCCATAACAACATCAGAAAACATTTGTATAAATCTTCTATAACTATCGTATGCAAACCTTTCATTGTTTGTACTTTGAGATAAACCTTCTATAACACTATCATTTAATCCCAAATTCAAAATGGTATCCATCATACCAGGCATTGATGCTCGTGCACCAGATCTTACTGAAACAAGTAATGGATTATTGATATTCCCAAATTTCTTGCCAGTTATTTTTTCTAGTTCACAGAGCTTTGAATAAATTTCATTTTCAATTTTTTCATTAATAACTTCACCTTCTTGGTAATACTTTGTACATGCTTCAGTTGTTACTACGAATCCTGATGGGATTGGCAAACCCAAACTTGCCATTTCAGCTAAATTAGCTCCTTTTCCCCCAAACTTAACCTTGTCTTTGCCATCTGCATTTTCAAATAGCCATACGTACTCATTAGTCATTGAGATACCTCCTTAAAATATAAAATCTATTTATTATACCAAAAATATGTCGATTTGTAAAGAAAAATAGTGAAATTTATGTAAATCAATAGTATTTTTTATATTACTAATATAATAAAACTTTGTATTTTAATAACTTTTACTTGTTATTGACTTTGTATTATATTTATTTTATTAAAAGAAAAAAGTATTGTAAAATTAATTACAATACTTTAATTTCTTATGTTTTTGAATCATAGAATAACATCTGAAAATTACCAACTAAACTCAACTGTTTATAAGCTTATCTAATATTGGTTTATCTGCATCAGTCCAATCTAATTGACCTAATTCCTCTTTTTTTAACCACTTGAATTCCACATGTTCTTTCATTACAAATTCTTTATTATTTGCTTTGCAAAGATAACAATGCATTGTAAGATGAAAGTCTGGATACTGATGATTTACTACTAAAAATAGCTTTTCAATTTCAACTTTTTTATCCATCTCTTCAATAAGTTCTCTTTTTAGGGCTTCAATATGAGTTTCATCTGCTTCCTTTTTTCCACCCGGAAATTCATATTTAAAAGATGTATATTCATGTTTTCCTTTTGGTCTTTTCATACATAGTATTTCATCTTTGTAACATATAATTGCAGCTACAACTTCAACGTGTCTCATTAGAAAACACCTCCCATACATTTTTGTTATAATATTATACCATAAAAAATAACAAAAGTATATACTAAGCAATATGGTTTTCTATAAACAATAAAAGTAACACTAAATAAATAGTATTACTTTTATTGTTTAAGTTATTTTATTATTTGGGTTGAATTTCATATAATCTACCATTTGTAGCATTATTATAAATTCTTATCTTTCTTGCACCTACTGGAATCACATATGTTGCGTCAGCCGACTGATCATTTCCAGGAGTTATGGTACTTATTAATGCACCACTTCCGTTGAAAAAAGTCATCATTGTTTGACCATTATACCAATCAGACCATTTAATTCTTACATTTTTTCCATCCATACTACTGTCTACCAACATGTATTTATCATCTGCGGCAACAAATGTATTATAATCACCATCATATGCAGCAGCTGCAATAGCGTCTGCAACAACAGGAGCATAACTTGATATTATTCTACTTTGATTTCCATATATATCTATCCCTTTTGCATAGATTGTATCACCTTGATTTACCCATATAGCTTTATCCTCGTAATTTAGCCAATCCCCGGTTGTTCCAATTCTATATAGTCTTTGTACACTTGTTAAGAAATAGTTTATAGTTACCACTTGATATGGTTTTTTAATAGCTTTAGTAGTATCCGCATGTAGTAACATATATCCATTTACACCACTAAATGATGGCTCATTTGCTGCTTGTATTTCGTATAAACCGCCATTAGAGTTGCCATATAGTCTTATTCTTTTTGTTCCTACAGGAACTGCATATAACAAATCTACTGAAGCATCATTTCCAGGGTTTATGCTACTAATTACTGCTCCGCTTCCATTAATAAAGTCTATTGTAGATAAACCATAGTAACCATCAAACCATTTAAGTCTTATTCTCCTACCACCTAAAGTACTATCTACATCCATATATTTTCCATCAGCAACAACATAAGTAGCATTATTTCCATCAAACGCATTAACACCTATTGCATCTACGACGTTAGCTGTATAACTTGATACTATTCTAGTTTGATTTCCATATTGATCCGTTCCTTTTGCGTAAATTGTTTCTCCTTGGTTTAACCATATTGGTGTATCTTCATAATTTACCCATTGACCCGTTGCTCCAATTTTATATAATCTTTGTACACTTGTTGCAAAATAATCTATTGTAATCATCTGATATGGTTTCTTAATTTCTTTAGTTGGATCTGAGTGAACTAACATATATCCATTTTTTGCGATAAATTTAGGTTCGCTACTTGTCTGTATTTCAAATACTTGACCATTACTTGCTGAGCCATTATAGAATTTTATTTTTTTTGTTCCTACTGGAATTGAATATACTAAATCTGCTGAAGAATCATTTCCAGGAGTTATAGAACTAATTGTTGCCCCACTCTCATTAAGAAAAGCAAGCATAATTTGACCACCATACCAATCGGACCATTTTATTCTAAAACTTTTTCCCTCTAAAGCACTGTCTATTAACATATATTTATTATTTGCAAAATCGTAAGTACTGTCATTTCCATCATATGCAGTTGAAGCTACTGCATCGGCTGGAATAGTTATACTTTTACTAGCAGAAACTTCAAGTTTTGTATCTTTTTTTACACTCTTTGCAATTATTGTTCCAGAAGGTAATATAAATCCTCCAGTATAGACTTTCCATGTAGCACCATTATCTATACTATAATAATTATCTATATCTGTTCTTGTATCATATACAATGGAAGTTACTGCATCAAATTTCACTCCATAACTAGTTAATACTGGATAACCAGCATTTGAGTTGATTACTGGTGCTTTAGGTTTATCTAAATCTAAACTTAAAACTTTCTTTTGAACTGTAACTTCATTTCCTGCACTATCTTTTCCTTTTGCATATATTGTTACTGTTCCATCTGCATTCTGCCAGTTATTTGCTAGTATCGTATATGAAGATATTGCAATTGTGGTTGTATAATTAGTCCAAGTTATATTATTTGTTCCTATCTTATATTGTTTTGTAACAGAATCGCCATAATTAATAGTTACATTTGCATTTAAACCTACTGTAGTTTCAGAACTTACTTGTATATCTATTTTAGGTGCGGATAAATCCACATTTGTTACATTTAACGTATATACTTGTATATTTCCAACTTGGTCTTCTGCATAGAATGTATAATAACCATTATTTGTTATATTTACTATGCTATTATTTAGTATTTCTGTACCCGATGTAGCAAAATAACTTTCACCTAATGTACCAGATGCCCATTTTACTTTTCCTACTGCTATATCATCTGTTACATTTACCTTAACTGCAACTTTTTGTTGTGCTAAGCTTAAATCTGCAGTAATTGCTATAACAGGTGGAGTTTCATCTATATTGGTTATTTTCTTCATAGACTCTGAAGTCCATATTTCACTATCATCCATTCCTCTTGCATATATTACTGAGTTTTTTCTATCAATTGTGATTGCTTCTGTATAATCTGTCCAGTCTGTTTTTATGCTTCCATCTGGATTCAATATTTTATACTGTTTTTTTATTAAATTAGGATTATATACTATATTAGCTGTAACCTGCTTTGTCGGTTCAGAAGGGGTTATTACTATTTGAGGGGCAGCTAACGATTCTCTATCCCATCTCATAAATAAATTTTCAAAAAGTTCACTTATTGGAACATCTATAAAGTAATAATCTCCTGTGAATGTTACTAATTCACCATTTTCATCCTCTATTTTAACTAATGTTCCATTTTGAATTAATTGATCTTTATATTGAGGTTTCAATAAAAGTATTCCTGCTTCTTTATATCCAGTCCAAACCCCATTTTGCTTCCATTTATATTCTCTGTTTTTAGAAGCTGGAGGATAGTTTAATTTAAGTATATAATATTGCCCTTTATCTAATACAACTACTGGTGGATCAGGTATTATATTTTGTACTATATAACGTGTTTCAGATTTTTGTCCTAGTTCATTCTCGCTATATGCATATATTATTGTTCCATTTTTAGTCACTTCAAACGGTGCTACATAATCTCTCAATGTTCCACCATCTATACTATATCGTTTTATTTTAGCATATTTATCATAATCTATTGTTACCGATACTTTACTTGACTGTTCACCTACTCCAGGCGCAGTTGCTATTACTGGTTCTGTTATTCCACTAGATAAATTATCTATTTTTTTCGATGTTTGACCCTGTGCATTTATTCCTTTTGCATATGCATATATTGTACAATTATTTGTTACATCAAATGCACCAGTGTATGTTTTAAACTCTCCAAATGCTCCTATTCTATAATATTTTTCTGTTGCCATAATATCATAATCTATTGAAACATTTGCTTTTGTATACCTAGTTGTAGATACTGTTGGCTCTGGATTTACATTTATTCCAACAGATAAATTTCCTAATGGCTGGGGTGCTTTTATCCTACCTATATTTGTTATATTTAAACTTGTTTCTGTTACCCCATATGTATTTGTTGCCCTTGCATATATTGTTTTATTTTCTGTTACTTTAAATGGTGCTATATATGGTTTATATAATACCCCATCTTCACTATATTCTATTAATGTTGCATCACTGTAATTTATTGTTACATTTACTTCTTCTGCACCATAATTCCAGCTATATGGATATGGATCTGCATCTATTCTTACATACGGTCTATTATTTTTCTTTATATTACTTATTCTACCATAGCCTGTATCTGATTTTTCCCCCATATATGTTCTGTAATAAGCATATATATCCATATTTTCTCTAACATATATCGGTGCTGTATATAACTGATAATCTGCATACCTACCCAATTTTATATATATTTTATCTGCATTTGCAGGTGCATTAATACTTAATTGGACTTCTTCAGCTATTGCAGTTGGATTTACAACTACAGTTGGTGCCGGTATGTTTATTCCAAATGGTCCTGGATTATTTGTAGGAGGAGGATCACCCGGATCATGAGGAGGTTGTGGTAAATATACAGTTGGTCCTTCTAGAGTTCCACCTCCAGTTGTATCATTTATTCTTATTGCAGATGCTTTAGATCTTTTACCAGTTACATCATAATAATATGCTACTATATATGTTCCATAATTTTCTACGTTTATTTCTGTAGTATAATTTTCTTCTATTCCATAATTTACTTTATATATTTTCTTATCTGCCTCAGCTGGATATGTTACTTTAACTCTTGCTTTTTCTGTTCCTACTGGAGCCAATCTTGTAATTGTTGGAGCAGGTAACTGCGTCTCTTCTATACCAATGTTCCCTATATATACCAAGTCTCTTCCTGCTATATTTCTTGTAGTTAAAACTGTTCCATCTGCATTATATATAGTTTCTGTTTTTTTTGCTCTTGCTTCTATTATACAATTTTCCGTTACATTAAATTCTCCAGTATACGTTATCCAACTACTTTCACCTATTCTGTATTCTTTTACTGTCGCAGTTTCATCGAAATTTATATGCACTTTTACACCTGGTACTTTCGTATATCCAGTTTTATCTGGAACTATATCTACTAGAAGTGTTCCTGCAGGTGGTATTATAACCTCTTTATTATCTATTTTATACTTTATCCATACATCTTTCACTCTATCCAATGGTATTGTTATTGGACCCGTATAATTTTGCCACATTAACATTGGATCTGCTCTAAGTTCACCTTCTGTTCCAAGTCTCCATTGTTTTTCTGTTGAACTAGAAGGGTAATATAGCGTAAGTTTAATCCAACCATTCCAAAGTTCTTTATCTATTTGTGGTTCTCCTATACCTCCACTTACTACTCCACCATCTAATGTATGCCACATCTGACCTTCAAAGTAATCTCCATTGTAGTCATAAATTTGTCCATTTGCTACATCTATTATATATCCTTTTTCCGATTTTTCCTTAGACAATTTTGCTCCGATATCTTTACTATTTATCCAAGCTAAATTAGTAGTATCTATACTTCCACTTAACTCTTCTATTTTTGTTTTAAGTGTTTTTACGTTATCTTTTATATATATTTTATCTTCTGCTGTTAAATATCCTTTCAGAGGCAGCTCAAATTCACTAGTTTGAGCGTTGTATTTTCCAAGTGAGTACAGATTAACTCCATCTTGTACATTTGTATAATCACTCATAAATCTAGCTTTTTTAGCACTGTCTAGCACATTATTATCCCCTAGAGCAATAATTACCGCCCCAGCGATAATTATTATAATTATTATCGTTATTATTAAAACTATTAGTGATATACCAATATTATGTTTTTTCATTATTCATCCTCCAAAATTATTATTTGTATATTAAAAAAATATATTATAAAATAATTTTATAATATATTTAAGTTTTTGTCAATATTTATACAGTTATATTACATATTCTCTTAATAAAAAAAAGTGCCAAATGTATAATTTGACACTTTTTTATTTTTATTACTTTCTTATTCCTAATTTAGCTATGATATCTCTATATCTTTCAACATCACTTGCTTCTAAATAGTTTAAAAGTCTTCTTCTTTTACCAACCATAATAAGAAGTCCACGTCTTGAATGATTATCTTTTTTGTGTATTTTAAGATGTTCAGTAAGTTCGTTTATTCTTTCTGTAAGTAAAGCTACTTGTACTTCTGTAGAACCAGTATCTTTATCTGCTTTTGCATAAGTTGTTAAAATTTCTGCTTTTCTTTCTTTAGTCATTTAATTTTCCTCCTTTTTTCAATAATTCCTAAAACTAAGAAATAATATGAGGTATATTATAACTGAGTAAAAGGTATATATATACATAAATTAATATGTTTATATCAATTGATTATTATCTACCCACTATATATCCATATGGATTTACAGGAGCACCATTTATTCTTATTTCAAAGTGTAAGTGGTTACCAGTTGAGTTACCAGTTGTACCTTCCTTAGCAATTGTTTGACCCATTTCAACTGTATCACCAGCACTAACTAATAATGCACTACAGTGAGCATAGTAAGTCATAACACCGTTACCATGATCAACTTTAACTAAGTTACCATAAGCACCGCTCCAACCTGAGAATGTTACAAGTCCAGATTTATATGCATAAATTGGATCTCCACTTCTACCAGCTATATCCATACCTGTATGAATAGAATTACCTCTATAACCAAATGGTGATGATATATATCTAGCTGTTGTTGGCCATATACCACCTTGTGCTGCTGCAACATTAGCTGTTGCCGATGAAACATTTGCAGTGGTAGTTGTAGCAGTTCTTTTAATAGTCACTGTTGGTACAACAACTACTTTATTTCTACTTACTACATCTTTAACTATATTATCTGCTAATTCTATAGAAGTCATTTCACCAATACTTGGTACCTTTTCAACTGTAACTTCAGATTTAACTTTAGGAACTTCCTTCTTCAAGTTCGTTACATATTTATTTGCATCATCTTGGCTATTAAATGTCATTTTCTTTTCTCCATTAATAGCTACGTTATATATTGTATATTCAGTTTTTACTTCTGCTCTTAAACTAGTATATACATTCTGTGATGATATAAGAGTATCTCTTATATAACAAGTTGTAAATGCTGGTTCAGCATCTAAATATACTTTTACGTTAGGATCAATTTGCTCTTTCTCTAAAACTAAAGTGTTATATACTTCTTCAAATTCTTCCTCATTAGAAAAATAACCAATAAACTTATCATTTAGAGTTACTTTTAATGTAGGTTTGTATGTGTTTAATACTGTAACTAGTACAGCAGAAAACATTAAAACTAATAAGAATGTCGTCGAAAACATAAACTTTAGGTTACTGAGCACACCCTTTTTTTCCATAACTTAAATTTGCACCTTCCTTAAATTGACATGTATATATTATAACATAAAAAAGTTTAATTGTCAAATTCATAAATTTTTAATATACTTACAACATAGTACATATTACATTATATGTCAGTAATATTACACTTCTGTCATATTTTATGAAACAATGTGAAATTGCTCATAATTTAAAGCATATTTCATATATTTGACTAAATTATATAATAAACAAAAAAAAAATGCAAGTTTTTTAAACAACTTTTGTATAATTTAAACAATTTATGTTGTTTTACTTTATTTTTTGATAGAATTATAGTATAATATTAATGTAAGTATTTATGTTTTTCTAGGTGAAAGGAGTGAAAATATTATGTTTTCGTTACCTATGTGGATTACATGGCTAATACTTTGTGGATTATTTTTCTTAATTGAAATATTCACAATAACATTTTTAATGTTTTGGCCTGGAGTTGCCGCTTTTATAGCATTTATTTTAGCTATATTAAACGTGCCTACTCAAATACAAATAACAGTTTTCGCTATATTAAGTATTCTACTTATATTACTTACAAAGCCTCTTACAAATAAATTATTTAAAACTAAAGATACACCTACTAATGCAAGAAGTATTATAGGAAAAAATGGTGTCGTTTTAAAAACTATAGATAATCTAAATTGTAAAGGCCAAGTTAAAGTAGCTGGTGAAATATGGTCTGCTGCCTCTTCTACAGATGAAATTATTCCTGTAGATACAAGTGTAGTAGTCGAGTCAATCGACGGTGTAAAAATCAAAGTTAAAAAGGTTTAAAAGGAGGAAATTTAAATGGAATTAGTTTTCGTATTAGTTATTGTAGCGGTAGTAGCACTGCTTACAATTAAAGTTGTTAAACAAGCAGAAGTATATGTTATAGAAAGATTTGGTAGATATCATAAAACTGCAGAAGCTGGTCTTAACTTTATATTACCTTTTGTAGATAAAGTAAGAGCAATAGTAAGCTTAAAACAACAAACAATGGATATACCACCTCAAGGTGTAATAACAAAAGATAATGTTACAATTACAATAGATACTGTTGTATTCTATCAAATAACTGATTGTGTAAAAGCGGTTTATGAAATAGAGAGTCTTCAAAAAGGTATTGGATATTTAGCTATTACTACAATTCGTGATATTGTTGGTAAAATGGATTTAGATAGTACATTCAGTTCTAGAGACCAAATAAATGCACAACTTAGACAAGTATTAGACGATGCAACTGATAGATGGGGTTGTAAAATTGATAGAGTTGAAATAAAAGATATAAAACCACCTGTGGATATACGTGATGCAATGGAAAAACAAATGAATGCAGAGAGAACAAAAAGAGCTACAATACTTGAAGCTGAAGGTATTAGACAACATGACATAACAATTGCTGAAGGTAGAAAAGCTTCTGCAATACTTGAAGCTGAAGCTGATAGAGAATCTAGTATACGTAGAGCACAAGGTTCAAGAGAATCTAAAATATTAGAAGCTGAAGGTACAGCAGATGCAATAAAAAAAGTTGCAGATGCTAAAGCAAGAGAAGTTGAACTTGTATATACTTCTATAATGAATGCTAAACCTGATGATAGACTAGTTGCTATTAAATCTTTAGAAGCATTAGAAAAAATATCTCAAGGACCTGCAAACAAAGTATTTATTCCTTTTGATACATCTAAAACATTAGGATCAATTGGAGCAGTAAGTGATATATTAAAATTTAAATAAACTTTATTATAATACAAAAAACACCTTAAATAGTATTTAAGGTGTTTTTTTATATCTTACAACTAATTAAATGGTTCAATTTCATATATTGTTGCATTTGTTGTCTGCATAGAAATATGTATTTTAACAGTTCCCACAGGAATTGTCTTTGTAAAATAAAATGTAGAATATGTATTATATATATTACTTGATAATATAGTACCATTGACATCTAAATATCTAACAGTTACTACTCCACTATTTGAGTGACTTGTTAATCTCATTCTCATATTTTTTCCTTGTATATTAGGATTTACATCAATATAAGATTCAGCTCTTTTATATCCTATGTTATAATCTCTGTCATAACCTGCAGGAGGAATAGAATCAGCTCTTAAAGCAGCTGTATAACTTGTAATACTTCTAGTTTCTGTACCATTTTTATCTATACCTTTAGCATAAATTGTTTGACCTATTTCTACTCTTAATGCTTGCTCTTGATAGCTCTGCCATGTTGTACCATCAAAACTATATAATCTTTGTACACTTGTTGGAAAATATTTTAAAGTTACCATGCTATATTCATTTTCCACCTTATCAATTGTTAACTTAGGCAAATATTGTGTTGAACTTATTACAGTAGAATTGTTAGGACCCATTTCATATATCGTAGCATTTGCTGTTTGCATAGAAATATAAATTTTAACTGTTCCAATTGGAACTTTTTGTATAAGCGTAAATGTTGCTGTAGTGTTATAATACTTATTCAATAGTACGTTTCCATTTATATCTAAATAATTTATTGATACTGCTCCTCCATTACTGTGAGTTGCTAATCTTATTCTCATATCCTCATTTTGTATACTAGAATCTACCAAGATATATGTTGATGCGACCCTATACCCTGTTGCATCATTACCATCATATCCAACTAGTGGAACAGAATCACTTCTTACTGCAGCTGTATAACTGTTAATAGTTCTTGTTTGGTTTCCGTTATTATCCACACCTTTTGCATAAATTGTTTGGCCTATTTCTACCCTTATTGCTTGTTCTTTATATTCCTGCCATGTTATACCATCAAAACTATATAACCTTTGCACGCTAGTTGGAAAATATTTTATTGTTACTGTACTATATTGGTTTTCCACTCTGTAATTTGTTAACGTTGGTAAATATTGTATTGAATTTATTATTGGTGAGTTATTAGGACCAATTTCGTATATCATTGCATTTGCTGTTTGCATAGAAATATAGACTCTAACTGTTCCTATTGGAATCTTCTGTATAAGATCGAATGTCATAGTAGTATTATAAGTTTTAGTTAATAATACATTTCCATTTATATCTAAGTAATTTATTGTTACAGCTCCTCCATTACTATGAGTAGCTAATCTAATTCTCATATCTTCATTTTGCATACTAGAATCTACTAAAATGTATGTTGATGCTATTCTATACCCAGTTGTATCGTTGCCATCATAACCGGATAGTGGTACTGCATCAGAAGGCATTGTTACTGTTTTACTAGCAGAAATTTCTAGCCCAGTAGATTTTTTAACACTTTTAGCTATCACTGTTCCACTCGGAAAGTTGAACTGACCTGTATATACCTTCCATGTTACTCCATTATCTACACTATACAAGTTATCTATATCTGTTCTACTATCATATGTTATTGTTGTATTAGCATCTAATATTATACCATATGATGTTAAAATTGGATAACCTGCACTAGATTGGATTACTGGTACTTTAGGTCTATCTAAATCTAAACTTACAACTTTCTTTTGTACTGTAACTTCATTACCTGCTGTATCTTTTCCTTTTGCATATATTGTTACTGTTCCATCTGCATTTTGCCAGTTATTTGCTAGTATTGTATACGAAGATATTGCAAATGTATTTGTATATGTACTCCAAGTTGCATTACTTGTTCCTACTTTATATTGTTTTATTGTTGAATCTCCATAATTTATTGTTACATTTGCATTAAGTCCTACAGTAGTTTCTGGACTTACTTGTATGTCTATTGTAGGTGCTGTTAAATCTACATTTGTTACATTTAATGTATATACTTGTTTATTCCCAACCCCATCTTCTGCATAGAATGTATAGTATCCATTACTTGTTATATTTACTATACTATCATTTGCTATTTCAGTTCCAGAGTTTGTAAAGTAACTTTCACCTTGAGTACCTGCTGCCCATTTTACTTTTCCTACCCCTACGTCATCTGTTACACTTACTTTAACAGCTACTTTTTGTTGTGCAGCAATCAAATCTGCTGTTAATTTTATTACAGGTTGGTTTTCATCTATATTAACTACTTTTTTCATTGCTTCAGCAGTCCACACTTCTGTATCATCCATACCTTTTGCATATATTACTGAGTTATTTCTATCTATTGTTATAGGTACTGTATAATCCGTCCAGTCTGTTTTTATACTTCCATCTGGATTTACTACTTTATATTGTTTTGTTACTAAATTTGGATTATACACTATATTTGCTGTTACTCTAATTGCTGCTTCTGTTGGAGTTACTACTATTTGTGGAGCACC
>JAEWRE010000049.1 GCA_023460235.1 Bacillota bacterium | reverse complement strand
CATACAATTGGCTTGTTGAGTATCGTTTATAAACCACTCTGTCAAAGCTTCACTTGATTTAATTATTCCTAAAAATTCAGCTTGATTCAAAATCTCTGTATGGTCGTTAGGTGCAGGTGTACCTGTTGCACAAAGTTTAAATTCAACTTTTGAAAATTGATTAATCAAATATTGTTTAGTTTTCCCCATATAATTTTTTAAAATAGAGCTTTCATCAAGAACTATACCGCCTAAAATATCACCGTTAAATTTATCAGCTCTATCATAATTAGAAATATAAATACAGTTTTCAATTTTTGAACCATCAGGAGCATATTTAATATCAATATCGTATTTAAACTTTTTACATTCATCTATTGTTTGATAGCAAACCTCTAGCGGGGCGAAAATTAAAACAGGCTATTTGTGTATTTATTTACTTGTTTAGCCCACTCATTTTCCATTAAAGTTTTGCCTAATCCACAATCTGCAAAAATAGCATAGTTACCTTTCTTTAGTGCAATCTGTACAATATCTTTTTGATAATCAAACAAATTTTTATTAAATTCTTTCTTATTAATTTCAAACCCTGTCTCAACGCTTTTTCTAACTTTTGATTTAATAAACTCATCATAACTTAATGTTGTCATTTTATACTTTCCCCCTTAAAGGCGATAAGCCCAATCCGAACACGACTAAGGATTGAGCTTATCTTAAATCTTTGTTAAGTCGTGTTCTTTAATATTCTATAATAAAATTTTTATTTTTGCAATACTTTTTTAAGGTAATAATCATTAATATCTTTTATACCGCTTTTAATCAAAAAAATCTCTACTATCAACAATAAACGGATATTGTTCAATAATCTCATTTGTTGCTAATTATAGCATATTATTTAATATTAAGACCAGTGTTCAAATTTAAACATTTGTGGCTCTGTATCTAATTTTCTTTGCAAAAAACATTCAATTCTATTTTTTGCTATTTCTTTTACCCAATCATCAAATCTCGGATTTATTTCCCAATAATTATCCAAATGAGTATTATTTATATAGTGGACTTCTTCGATAAAAAGAACATATTTATATTCCCCACACATTCCATCAGTAATAACGGCTAATAAGGGTTCTAAATTCTTTTTATCTTGACTTTGCCAATCTCTAAATTCATAATAAGAAAAATTTTTACCGATTACTTCCAAAAAATCATACTCGCTATCTTCATTAAGAAAACTAAACAATGTTTCATTGTAATTAAATTTATATCCGTAACCTTTAATTTTACAAACTTGTGTGCTCATATTTACACCTCTTTCATATATTTTAACTTCCATATATCGGCTATATCTTTATATCCTTGTTTTAATTCTTCGTATGTAAATTTCGGTGTCCTGTCTTTAATAAATGGATATCTCTCTATTATTATTTTTGTCATTTGTCTTGACACATCTTGATGTTTACCATTTTTAACAATCTTTTCTTTTTCTTTATCGTTATCAAGGCATAAATAAATGTTATCATACTTATTAAATTGTATATTATTCATAACATCTAATGTTATTGCAACGCCGTTAGAGCTTGTTACTATTGTTGAATCATCAAGCATATTGTGATGTTTTAGTATTTGTATCATTAAATAACAATCTTTGTAACCCTCGCAAATATAAAGGTTTTTACCACAACCATAAACAATAGCCATACATTTAGGAGTGCCATTGTGTCGCCATATTTTCTTTTGTTTCAGGTTTTTATAACGATACTCGAAGCCTACTAAATTGGTTGACATATCAAAAATAGGGAATACCCATTTATTTTTAAAGAAATCAAGCCCCAAACCACTCATTTCAATAGTATCTTTGTTAATTCCTGTTTGTGCTTCCAAATATTCTCTTGCTAATCGTGGTTTATCTGTATTGATTAAATCAAGATAAAATTTATACTCGTTATCCTCAAACATATCTTGTTCATTTACAGCGTTAATCCAATCTTTTGTTAATGTACCAAGTAAAGCTTTATTGCATAAAATTTGATAATATAAATATTCTTCCTGTCTGTTTATGTATGCCGGTATCTCTTTATTTTCCATTCTCTTAGCCTCGTGCTTTTTTTTCATTATTTCGGAGAGAACAAGTCTATTATGGCTAGGGTCGGCAAAACACCATAAAATATTTTTTGTAGGGTTATAATGTAGATTATCTTTTGATTTATCCATACATATAGGGCACTGCCAAATGTACTCTGCACCTATCTTTGTACGTGGTTGCCCTAAATGGTCGGTTATGTCGTTAAGGGTTAGTTCCATTTATTTTAACCTCGCTGATTTTTTGTAGGATTTGTTTTAGTTGTTTAGCATATTCTTCCCAAGCTGTATGTCTAAAATCTTTATCTGCAATCTCTTTTATCTCGATAAGAGTTTGTTTGAGTTTTTCTGCTTTATTAAACCAAAGATGCCTTTCACCTGTTCTAACCTCATTCAAAGCAAGTCGTACATCTTTATCTTCAAACATTTTCTTATATGTTTCATTCTCTGCTTTGAGTTGGTCGAGTTGTTTAAGTAGTTCTTCAATAGCACTAACTTTTCCATTAAAATTACTTTTCCAGCGTTCTCTATCCTCTTTCAACTCCTCACATTCTTGCTCTTTTTGCTTAATTATTTTTTGCAATCTTTCTTGATTGTCCCAATTCAAAGAATATAAAGAGTGATATTGCACCCTTGCACAATTTACACAATCTCTTGTTTTATCGCCATTTCTGCAAATATCATCAGTATAAAAAATACATTTTGTATTGCCTTTTTCTTTTATAATTTTTTCGTTTAAATCTTCCACTGGTTTTAATTTTATCGTTTGTTTATCTGTCATTCCAATATTTCCTTTATTTGTTGTTTTTCATCTTCTGTTAAGTCTTGCCAAATAGTATTTATAAATTCTGCAATACTTTCTTTAAAGTCTTTATATTTATTCACAGCAAAATTTCCTGATATTATTGAATAAGTAAAATCGGTTTTATGCCTGTGTAAATAAAGGTCTGTTTTATCAAGCAAACATTGTAATAAAAGTAGCTGTTTCTCTGCGGTGAATGGTGGGTATTCTTTTGGTTTAGTATTATAATCACAATCAGGACAACGACTTTTACATCCATCACCTATTTTAGCCCTACAGCGTACACCGATTATGAATTTTACCCCTGCATTCTCATACATTTTTTCTATTTCGTTCATTATTCACCTCTCAATTTATAAAGTAACTCTTTTCTTTCTATACCCCATTTTTCTTTAAATTTTCGTGTTCTTGCGTGGAGTTCCATATGCATATCAGCAGGCAAGAAGAATAACTTTTGCCATGTGTCCCTCTCCACAAGCACATTCCCAAATATAATTACTTAGTGTAATACCATCTTTGTGTAATGCTACTAAAAAATCTCTTACTGCTTGCGGGTGTGTAGTATAGTAGTCGTGTTCTTGTCTTTCATTTTTAGCACCATTTCTAGCACCCATTATTAGATTTAAATCCATTCTTTAATCCTTTCGTTTACTTAAAATGTGCGAGTCTGTCCTCGCAGTCAAGCGTACCTCATTCATTCCGCTTTGCCAGCCATTCGTCAATGGCGGTCGCACTTTTATTATAAGTTTAGAACGGCAAAGAATTAACTTCTTCCACTTCTTCCTTTTTTGGTTTGACTTTTTTACTCTTTTTTGTAAAACATAATACTGTCTTTACGCCCTATTTTACCTTTGTACATATAAATATTTTCTTCCGCAAGGTCATTTATCAACTCATTGAGCGTAGTTTTGCCAAACTCAACCCATTTGTTATGGTGTATGTTTAAACCTTTCCTAAACTCATCATTAAAGGTCATTTCTTTATCAAGATTTTTATAAATAAACACTTTATAGTTATCAAACTCATCAAGCGAACGTCTTTTTAAAAACGTTTCCAAGTGTTTATAAAACTCTTTATAATAGTTTATTGCAAGTTGTACGCTGTCGGGCTTAACTTCTTTGTCATAAGGGTATTGGATAAAATTAAATAAAAAGCTTAATTTAACAATCTTCCAAGTACTGCCCTTTAAGTCTACTTTTAAAATCTCATCATCATCATTTATTATCTCAGCGTAGCTAAATCTTTGTTTTATTTCGTTTTCTTTTTCTTTGTTATAGTTATGTATAACTTTGTTAGCCTCATTATCAAAAGAATATATTGTGTGTTCGTTAATACAATCGTATATACCTTTTAATGTTGCGGAGTAACTTGTTAATAAGTTTTGTGCTGTCTGTATCTCATCTATTTCAGGCATTTTGACCTTATTTAACAACGGATTGATTCTTTGTGATGTGTACAAAAATATACGTCTTGAAAATCCGTCTTGTAAATAAGCCCTAAACTCTTTATCTGTTTTTTTGTTTTTTAATAACCGGGAATAATCGGATGCAAAACAAACATTACAGCTTATATTCTCTATTTTACCCCTGTCA
>JAEWRE010000048.1 GCA_023460235.1 Bacillota bacterium | reverse complement strand
ACGATACTCAACAAGCCAATTGTATGCGATTAAAAGAACATTCAAAAGATGATTTTTATCGTTGGTTATGTAGTTGGTCTGTGTCAATAGATAAACCGAGCGATTTGGGTTATTCCGATGATGGTTTTAAATTACCGGAATTAAATATAGATGAAATTGTTGTAAGCTCTAATAATGATAAAAACACAGACGGTAAATTGTTTAGAATCCCTGACAAATTAAATGCAACGAATTTTAATAAAGAAAAGAAAATGTCATTAAATAACCGTATTGAGTGGATAAAAGATAAGGTTGATAATTCAAATGAACAGTGGTTAATTTGGTGCGAAACAAATGAGGAAAGCGAATTGTTAGCTAAAAATATAAAAAATAGTTTTGAAATTAAAGGTGCAACATCTGAAAATGTTAGGATTGAAAAAGTTGCAGAGTTTAAAAATAGAAAATTAAAAGTTCTAATTAGTAAGCCGTCTATATTTGGGTATGGCTTAAATTTTCAAAATTGTAATAATACTATATTTTGCGGCTTAAGTTTTAGCTACGAAAGCTTTTATCAATCGATTAAACGTTTTTACAGATTTGGGCAAACATTACCCGTTAATGCCTATGTTGTTATTGGTGAAAATGAAAAGTCAATGTTGACAATTTTAAAAGATAAACAATCACAACACCTTTTAATAAAAGAAAAAATGAAAGATTTAATAAAAAAATATCAAGACTTGGAATTCGGTAAGACTAAAGTAATAGATATCGATTACAAGAGTTATGAATACAAAACTCATAAAATGCATTTAATAAACGGTGATTGCGTGGAAGAAATTAAAAAATTAAAAGATGAAAGTATAGATTTTAGTATATTTAGTCCGCCGTTTAGTTCGTTATATATTTACTCTAATTCATATAGAGATATGGGAAATTGTCGAGATGATGAACATTTTATCGAGCATTTTAAATATTTATTAAAAGAATTGTATCGTGTTGTTAAAATAGGTCGAAATGTTGCTATACACATTAAACAATTGCCTATATATGCAACTCATAGAGGTTGGACAGGTATAAGAGATATAAGAGGTGATGTAATTAGAGCTTGTGAAGAATGCAATTTACATTATCATAGCGAGGTTTTTATATGGAAAGATCCTGTAAGAGAAATGCAAAGAACAAAAGCTCAAGGTCTTTTATATAAACAATTGAGAAAAGACAGCTCTTATAGTAGGCAGGGAATGGCGGAATATCTACTAATTTTTAGAAAATGGGGTGATAAATCAAAAGAAATCCATGTAGACTGGAAAACACAAGACAATTTTAAGTTAAAAAAATGGCAAGAATATGCCTCACCTTGTTGGGAAAGTATACAAAGTGAGCAAGACTTTGAGTTTTATCGTTGGATGGACATACAACAAACAAATGTATTAAACGGTAAGATTGCAAGAGAAAATGCAGACGAGAAACATGTCTGTCCTTTGCAGTTGGATGTGATTGAAAGAGCAATAGAAATGTGGTCTAATCCTGACGATGTTGTATTTACACCGTTCATGGGTATAGGTTCAGAGGTTTATCAAGCCTTAAAAATGGGTAGACGCGGCATAGGAATCGAGTTGAAAGAAAGCTATTATAAACAAGCAATTAAATATTGTAATGAGGCAATAAATAATCAAGACCAATTGAGTTTATTTTAAATTGTAAATAAATATTTAAAAAATAAAAATAATTGTCAATAAAATTAAATAAAACTATTGACGATTATTTTTTTATATGCAATAATAAGAATGTAAACAAACGAAAGAGGTAACAAACGATGAAAATTACAAAAGTAGAAAAAACAAATTATTTTGTAGGTCAAGAAAACTGGAATATAGTTGCAGAATGTGATATTAATTTTGAAGAAAATGATTATAAAGTTGGTATTACTTTAGATGGTTTAATAAAAAATGCTTATATTATAGAAGATGATTGTTTAACAATAATTAGACCTTCTGAACTTCCTAAAGAAGTATATCAAAATATAAGTAGTTATTATTCTGATAAATGGATTGACATAATAAAAGCAGTAGCATAATGAGGTTAATTTTTAAGCAAACGAGAAAGGAAAGGATTTTATAATGAATACATTAAAAATAGTAAAAATACTAAGCGAAAAAAGATTTAATGATACTGTTAAAGTTGCATTATTTGATGAAAACGGAAATATTATAAAAGAAGAATGTTTCGAGGATGTAACATTGGTTGAGATATCCGATAATGTGGACGTAGCAGCAAACAATATCAGAATGGAAAACGAAAAATTAAAACAAGATATAAAAGATTTAAGACAAAGAAACTGTTTATATTTTGAAATGATTGAAGTTTTAATAAAGAGAATAAGAGAATTAAACGAAGAATTAGAAAGTTATGAATAGAAAGGAGCAACAACGATGTTAAAAACCTTTAGTCTTGATGAAGACACAGTTAAAAAAATTGACGAATTATCAATCAAAACAAAAAGAAAAAAAAGTACAATAGTTAATATGGCTATTGATGAATTTTACGAGAGAGAAATTAAAGAAGTAAAATAATAAAGTATTGCGTTATTACTTTATTTGTGTTATACTTTATTTAAAAAACAAAAAGAGGCTAAAATGACAATTTTCAAAGGTTATGGCAAGGTTGAGGCTTTGTTATCTAATGGTGAAATAATTGAGTGTAAAACCGGCTTAATAGCTTACGGTTGGTATAAAGAAGTCGACTTAAACACAGTTGAGGCGGAATACCCCGAAGACTTTGACGTATTTGACGACAATTTATATGAAGGTATAACCATTGTTGATATAATCAAAATTTTAGACTACATAGAATGGGAATATGAATATAATGAGGAATGTTGACTATGGGAAGAAAAAAAATATACAAAGATGATAAGTTGATAACAAAGGCGATAAGGTTATCAGAGAAATATGAGGTTGAGTATGTTTTAAAATTTATACAAATTTTAAGACATTACAGACAAAAAGCAATTAAATTTATAGAAAGGTTTAACGATGATAATTAATTTTCAAGATTACAAAGAAATACAAGAGCAAAAAAGAGTGTTATATTAAATGTTTTAGTTAATTATTACAAAGATTTAAACGATTCTAAAACTGTTAATATACCTTATT
Source organism: Bacillota bacterium (assembly GCA_023460235.1). Lineage (GTDB taxonomy): Bacteria > Bacillota > Clostridia > TANB77 > CAG-465 > CAG-465. Next base: position 2,847 of record JAEWRE010000048.1, on the reverse strand, counting down.
TTTTAGAGGCTAGAAATACATTTAATGAGATTATCAAAAGTAGTAAAGATATAAATTTTTATTACGATAAGATATTGAAATATTCAAATAAAAAATGTGTTAAAAAGGGAAAGTGTTTAAAATGACAGATAAACTAGAAGAATTCAGAATAGCATTACTTGATAATGATTATCCATTAGGATTAGATGAACTCTTGGGATATGTCGAATATCTTTATGAAGATGATAAAGAAGTTTCAAAGGTTATTAGAAGTTATACAGATGATTTTTATAAAATGTTTTCTTGTGCTCAAAAGTTTTATAAGGTCAAAGACTTAATAGACGAAGAGTTTTATAGTGAGATTAAACAATGACAGATAAACAGATAATAATAGATGGTGTAGATGTGAGTGGGTGTGAATATTTAGACAATATTGACTTTGATGAACTTTGTTTAATGTTATCAAGTCCCTACGAATGTCAAGTTAATTGTTCAAATAAACCTAACTGCTACTACAAACAACTCAAACGCAAAGAGCAAGAATGTGAGGAGTTGAAGAAACAATTAAAAAGAAAAGAAGAAAATTATCAAAAACTTCTTAGTAAAAGCAATAAATATATTCATAATTTGGTTGATGAAAATGTACAAGATATTAGTAATTTAGCTATACAACTCGACCAGCTTAAATGCGAGAATGTTGAAGCGTTAAAACAACTTGAATTTGTAAGAACACTTAATACTGTTCAAGAAGCAGAAATCATAAAACTCAAACAAACTCTTACCGTGATAAAAGAGATTGTAGAAATTGAAATAGAATGCAAGACTTATGAAATTGAAAACGATTGTTTTAATGAAACAAGGTGCAAAGCATTAAATGAGCATATTGATTTTATAAAACAAATCCTACAAAAAATCAGAGAATGTGAGGTGGAATGATGAATTTAATACAAAGCATAAAGAACTGGTTCAAACCAAAATACTTAAAGCCAATCTACGATAAAATAGATAACATGAGTAAATCAGATGATTTTGTTTTTATAAATTCGTCAGAAGGTTTGACAGAAGATGAATTTTTATCAGTCATAAAGAATGAGTTATTTTGAGGTAGAAAATGAGCGAAATAGAAAAACAGTTTTTTGAAGTGTTTGGGATTGAACCAAAGTATTATTGCGGTAGTGAATATATTTTTGAAACGATGTTAGAAAATGAATGTACTGATGGTAATTTAGAGAAGTGTAAAACTTGTGAAAAAGTGAGTAGAATTTACCCACAAATAACAGACCGTATATTATTGGAGCTGATATGTATATTGAATAAACATTATTCTGAACATTATCAAATAGCCAGTATGATTGTAGGTAAAAATATTAAAGAAGTAAAAAGTCTATTTTAAATGATTGCATAGAACAAAGCAAACACAAAGATTTCAAACAACAAGTACAAGCACTATTTAAGGAGAATTAGTAATGAGTGAGTTTAGCAATTTATTAAAAGAATGTAGAAAAAAAATGAATCTTACTCAATATGCAATAGCAAAAAATATGAATATAGCAAAAGCTGAATATGCTATGTATGAAAATGCTATGCGTTTCCCTAAAAAAGAGAAATATATTGAATTTGATAAACGCTACAATTTTGAGCAATTTGATAACGAACGAGAAGCAATAATTGATAAAATTTCAGATTATATAGAAAATGCAAGTATGTACGATTTATTTGTTCTTGAATGGAAGTTAGAAAATATAAAAAGAAAGGCGTAATAATGAGTGAAATAAATATCTCAAAATATTTTATCATACACAAAGACAAAAATAACAATATATTTGCTATTGAGCAAATTAACCCTAAAGAATTGTTTGAAGAAATAATAAAACAAAATGAACAACTCCACCGCTACAAACAAGCTATTGAGGAGATAAAAGAGATTGCAGAAAAGTCTATGGGAAAAGGACAAATGATTTCGGGTGGTTGGTTATATCAAAAAATCAGTGAGGTACTGGAAAATGACTAACTTCGGTAAAATAAAAAGTATGACAGTTGATGAAATGTCGGAATTTTTAAGCAATGTTGTTTTTTGCGAGATGTGTCCTGTATCTGACTTTTGTAATGAAGATACAACATACCAAGAATGTCCTGAAAGATTAAAGCAATGGTTATTATCGGAGGGGGAATAGTGAAAGACCTTACATCATATCCAATATTTACTCTCTTAATTTTGGGTATGTGTTGCTCAGGGAAACAGAGTTGTGAAATTCACGACTTAGCAAATGTTAAAAATGCGTATTGCAAACAACATCAAAACTCCAGCTTATATGAATACAAGCTATGTAACAGTGATTTAGTAACTTTTTACAAAAGAAAAGTATTAAAAGGACAACAAAATGACAACTGATATAGACCAAATCAAACAAGATATTTTAAACTTCTTAAAATCACCCGAAAGAAAAGATTTCGCTATTAAATCAACGAAAGAAGCACACGAAGCTTCTGAAAACATTCTAAAAGAATTAGAGGTGAAAAATGACAGACGATTTTGAACTAACAAAAACAGAAAAAATAGTTTATAAGTTACTTTTGCAGGGGTTGAACGCAAAGGAAATATCGGAAAAACTTGTTATATCGCTATACACAGCAAAGACACACATAAGCAATATCTTAAAGAAAACAAAAACAAAATCGGTGCAAAAAATTTTGGCAAAAGAATTAATTACAATGCAGATAGAGTTTGAAATGGTAACAAAACAATATGAATCTATAATTAAACAAAATAAAGAATTGCAACAAGAGGTAAGATATTTAAAAGAAAGATTTAAAAATGTCATCAGCAACAAATGAATTAAATAAAATAATAAGTATGGTATCTTATTT
>JAEWRE010000047.1 GCA_023460235.1 Bacillota bacterium | reverse complement strand
GCGTTTTTACCATTCCATTGCCCTATGTTTTGTGTACTCCCGTCCGTATAAGTCACTATAGTATAACCGTTTTCATCTTTTGAAAATGATTGTACCCCTAAGCCTCTTAATTCGTCTCGTGTAAATTCTGCTCTTGTTTCTGTAGCTTCTCCTTTATGTGCTATAAATACAACACCATCTGCTGTCTTTTCAACCGTAACGTTACCGGTTTGTATTCTTTTTACTTTTTCATCAGTGTATTTTCTTAAAGCGCCATATACTTTTTTATCAATACTCATTTGATGTATCCCCCCTTTATCTTGTTGTACTTCCATTTGACCAGGTATCATCACTTTGATACATCCAAAGGCTGAAATCATCAGTACAAAAAATACTTGATCCTTCGTTTAATTTGTATAATACTCTTCCGTCGTCAAATGTAAATGGTATATCATTCTTTTTTGGAAATGCTTCACTACTCATAGCAGTAATTTCAGCCTCTCCTGTTATTGCATCAACTCTTAATAATCTCATTTTACAATCATTCCTTTTTTATTTATTTAACTTTGCTTTTATTTCAACATATAGGCCGCCGTCTTGAATATCGTTAGGCGGCACTGCTATGTTATACACTTCATTTTTATATATAATTCTATCCTCTTCTTTTACCTCTTTGCCGTGTCTGGCTCTTATATAAAAAGTTTTATCTATTTCACTCTCGATGCTTCTTAATTCAAGCATTTCTTTTCCTGGAGTATTTAAAACTTTAGCCCTGGTTGTGAAGTAGTCTTCCCATGATTCCTCGATAGGGAGACCATCCTCATCTTTCAAACCTGTTGCTTTTCTTTGTATTGTTATAGAGTGTCTAAATTCATGAGGTTTTATTGAATATGAACTTGTATAGGGATTGTATCTTTTATTATTATCTAACCTCATACACTACTACCTCCCTGAGTTTTTAATGCTTTTATATATAACAATTCCAGCTTTATTTGTAGGGAATTAAGAGCCCTGTTGATAGTATCTCTCTCATACCATGCATCACTTACTGAAATCATTTGGCATCTAGTATATAAAGCATCTATTTGCTCTTTTAATTTTTCATCCTTTATTATTTCCATGAAGTTTTCAGGCACTCCCGTCGTTTCTTGTATATCAATCTTACTAGCTGATAAAATATCCTCTATTAATGTGTCAAAGTATTCATCGTCTTCATCTATTCTTAAATTTAATTTGGCTTTTTCTAAAGTAAGCATTTATTAAAAAAAGGGGGCTTATTAAACCCCCTCTTCCTCCTTATCGTCATTTTCTAAAAGTTCTATTAAGGAAGCTTTATTCATACTAGATGTATAGCTTATACCTCTTTTATTAAGTTCTTCTTTTATTTCTGATACTGTTAACGATGAATAATTTTTTGTTTCCTCTACTGTTTCGCTATCACTTGATTCCGGGGCGGCTCTCAAACTAAAGCCAGTTGATGCGCCCCCCACTAGTTTTTTAGTACTGCTAATCTAAATGCTGATTTTAATTTGATTTTATGATCCATATAACCAGTTAAAACAAATGAAGTTACTCCAGTCTTAATGTTCTTATCTGATTCATAAGTGACATCTAAATCATAGTTAAAATGTGAATAAGAGAAGTCTCCTACGACTGGCACTGTTGCAAGTGAACAGAACTCAACTGGTGCACCTAAAACTTCTTCTGGTTGTTTTCCGTATAAAGCGACTGAACTATTAGAAAGTGTCTTAATCATAGCTATGTAATCAGACTTCTTCATTAATATTTTGGCGTTGTCTGCGTAATCGTCTTCCAAATCAGCTAAAGCGTTAGTTATAGCGTCAAACATTGTAGCACCTTCTACAGCTGTTATATCATATTTATCAGATGTTTTATGGTAAAAACTTGACTCTTCAACTGCTGCTGCATCTGTTGCTAGTGCGTAAGTTTTTTCTTTCTTAGCCATACCACTTCTTAAAGCTGCTTCAACTGTTTCTACTAAGTTTGTTTCTGTACCTCTTAAAACTGTCTCTGTTACATCAGCGTAAACTTTGAATTTCTTTCTTCCGAATTGAATTGTATCTGTAGCAGTTTTTAATTCTTTTGCAGTTGCTGAATCTGAGTCAAGAAAATTATCATCATCTAAAGTAAATGATATTCTTGGAATTTCTAAGTTCATTATATTTGTAAATGTTGATAAGTTTCTTAATGGATTTTTAGCAAATGGTTCAGTAACTAATTGAGTAGTTAATGTTGTAGGTAAAATCTTTTGACCGTTGCCTAGTGATGATCCATCTCCTAAAATATTTAAAACTTCTTGAGATACTGGCTTTCCTGCCATTGTATTTCTTATTAATTCAGCCTTTGCGTTGATTATCTTAGCTTTTTCGTCTAAAATCTTTTCATCTGCTCCTTTGTTAGCTTTCATTCTTTCAGCTGCTTCTCTATCTAAAGCATCAAGTTGATTTTTTAATCCTGATTCTCTTTGTTCTAAGTCTTTTACTCTATCTTCTTGAGCTTCTCTATCTGCGATAGAGGTTTTAGAGTCCATATACATGTCATTTAGCTTGTTAGAAGCTTGTAATAATTCTTCTCTTACTCCATTTAACATTTGTTCTATTTGGTATCTGTTTTTTCTCATATGTTTTATTCCTCTTTTCTTTCTTATATTTTTTTATTATGCTTCCCAAAGTTTAGACTTTGAGTTTATTCTATCAATAAGCGATTTTGTGGATTCGCTCATTATAGGCTTCTCATCTTCTTTTTTGTCTTCAGTTTCTTTAAATGAATTAAATAGTTCTTTTACTGATTTAGGTACATTCTTATATTTATTTATAGAATCCTTTTCAAGTTTAGCAGCAACTTTCTTTTCTTCATCAACGTATGTAACGTTGAATTTTTCTTGTATTTCATCAGCTGCCATCCACGTTTCAGCGTTTATAAGTTCTTTCAATTCATCCTCATTCATATTTTTAGCTTTTTTCATATACATTGGTATCATTATGTCATTTTCTAACTTATTTAATAAATCAATTTCTTTTTGTAACTCGTTAGCATTTCCCCATGCCATTGTCATAGGTTTATGAATCATCAACATAGAATTGCTATAAATAACGATTTCATCAGCAATCATAATCAACCATGATGCACAACTAGCTGCTAAACCATCTACATAAGCTATTATTTTAATATTTTTCTTCTTTTTACACCTATCTAGCATTGAAATCATACTTTGAGTTGTAAAAACTGATCCTCCAGGTGAAGAAATATACATTTCTAAAGTTGAATTATCTTTTATATTTTCTGTAGCTTGTTGGAAGTCTTTGAATGTAACATCGCTTTCGTCCCATTTATCAGTCCCTGAAACAATTTCACCGTATACATATAAGGCGGTTACATTTTCTTGTTTATTTGAAAATTCAAAAAACGTTTTCATCAATTCACCTCCTTTTTTACTTATATTTTCAAGTAATTATATACTTTATTTTGCCATTTTACTTATATTTGTTTGTTTTCATTTGAAATTTTACTCTTCATTTCTGAAATAGTAGCCTCCATAAACTCTGAGTATAAATCGCTAGGGCATAAATCTCTGCTGAAGAAATGAGTATCACCATCTTCATAAGTTGGTAAGCCCTCAAGCTCTAAAATCATATTTGGAGAAAGC
>JAEWRE010000046.1 GCA_023460235.1 Bacillota bacterium | reverse complement strand
ACAATATTCCACATCAGTTCTTTTGGATTACCAATATCGAGACACTAAGGGGCGGCAGCTTCAAAGAAAAGCAAGGAAAACGCACAGTCACGAGATTTCCTATTGCAGAGAAGATTCAAGAACTATGTGATAGAGGAATCATTGGAATGATTGCTTTTGATGAGGCGCACAAGGCAAAGAACCCTGATAGCCAGCAAGGTAAGGCTCTTCTGTCTATTGATTGCAAGGGTCCTAAGATTCCAATGTCCGGTACTTTCGTATTAAACAATCCGCTGGACTTGTATCTGCCTTTAAAATGGGCAGGATTTGAAACGCATAGTTTCTACGCCTATAAACAGCATTATTGCACAATGGGCGGATTTGGTGGAAAAGAAATCGTCGGATACAAGAACTTAGACGAGCTTCGTTCAATGGTGTCTAAGGTGATGCTCAGAATAGTTAAGGGAGATGTTCTTGACCTGCCACCTAAGGTTCATACCATTGAGTGGGTAGATGCCTATCCTGAACAGAAAGCTCTGTATAAAGATGTTCGAGACCAGGTTCGTGATAACATCGACAAAGTTAAGGTCCACCCTGACCCGCTGTCTGAAATGTTGAGATTGCGTCAGGTCACAGGATACCCTGGCATTCTATCCAGTACGGTTACAAAATCTGCGAAGATGGACCGGATGGAAGAACTCGTAGAAGAAGAGGTGCTCGTAGGCGGAAAAGCAATCATCTTCAGTAACTGGAGTGAGATGACGAATGTAATTCGGAACAAACTCAAGAAGTATAACCCAGCATATATTACAGGTGAAGTGGGCTCTGTTCAAAGAATGGAAGAAAAAGATAGATTCCAGAACGACCCCGACTGTAAGGTCATGATTGGCACGATAGGCGCTCTGGGTACCGGCTTCACACTCACTGCCGCACAGCTTGTAATCTTCGTAGATGAGCCGTGGAACAGGGGAATCAAAGACCAGGCTGAAGATAGAGCACATCGAATCGGTACGAGAGGAACAGTTCGTATCGTCACAATTTTAACTCGAGACACGGTAGACGAGGGCGTCTACAATCTTGTTCAGAAAAAGGGAAAAATGGCGGACTTGCTTGTGGATGGCAAGGTTGATGGAAAGAATGTAGATAATGTTCTTTCGTATCTATTAAATTTTGGAGGATAATATGAAGAAATTTATATCAGGAATGTTACTATTATCGATGATTTTTGTTCTGTCGAGTATCGTCATGTTGCGTACTCAGGTATCTGAACCTCAGAACATACCTACACAAACGTCTGTACATATACAGCCTACTCAAACCGTACAGGAGCCTGTGGAAAACATCGTAGAACCAGTAGAAGAACCAGTAGAAGAGCCTGTTGTACACGTCGACTCGACATCTGATAAAACCCACACAAACTCTGATAAAACCTACACAGACGAAGAATTGGAAATACTTGCACTTATTGTCTATCAAGAAGCAGGTGGGGACAATGTTTCAGACGATACAAGACGTCTTGTGGCTCAGGTATTTTTGAACCGTGTAAACGATTCAAGATTTCCAGATAGTTTTTACGAAGTCGCGACAGCAAATCGACAGTATGGAAGATTATATTTGACAGGTATTGTATGGCCTGATAGAGCAAGTTCACCGGCAGAAGGACCCGCGGTAGGAAGAGCGTATAAAATCGCTCAGGAAGTTTTAGAATCAGATGAGCCCATCTGCCCAGAGGGTGTTATTTTTCAAGCGGAGTTCGTACAAGGCGATATATACGCAGCTCAAGATGGTATGTACTTCTGCTTTGGATGAGGAGGTGAATAAATGAAGACACTGAACGCGGGATATTGGCCCCCTAATAAGGTAGCGCAGTATCTCGACATATCTACTGACACTCTATATAGATGGTACAACTGGTGGAACTCAGACCTCAAGAAACCTGAGGGCCTGTATCTACCTCCACTGTATTATCTAGATAGAAAGAGAACCAAGTACATCAAGGAGGAAGACCTCCATTACCTGGTTACCTTCAGGGACAACATTAGAGGGCCTTATAAGGGAGCTATGTCTGAATACAATGCCGCAAGACTTTGGGGCAAACGTGGAGTCAGAGCTCTTAAGAATAAGGGGCTGTCAAAGGCTGACATCAAACATAAATTTAATTGAGGAGGACAACACAATGGCAACAAGAAGAAAGCTGGACATCGGAAAGATGACGGACGCAGAACTAGAATCTGCTGTTCTGGCGTATAAGGACGCCAAGGAATCTGAGAAAGCAGTCAAAAAGGCTGTGTCGGATTACGGTACTCAGATTAAGGAAGGTCTGCAGAACCGTAATGAGACGGAATTTATCGCGGGCGATATTCGTGCGTACATCACGGTCACTGAAAACTCTGAGGTCAATGAGTTGCAGGCAATCGAGATTCTTCGTAAGGCGTTGACGCCTGAGCAGTTTGCAAAGGTGGTCAAGACTCGTGAGTACATCGACGATGACGAGATGGAAAGACTCGTATATGCTCATGAAGTGGATGCTGAGATTCTCGCACCCGCGGTCACCCCTAAGG
>JAEWRE010000045.1 GCA_023460235.1 Bacillota bacterium | reverse complement strand
TTGTACAATTTGGTCCGGTTTTCTAAAGTGTTTAGTCATTACACCAACAGGATTCTCTACAGCAATCTTATCTATAGGTGCATTTGCAAGAGCTAAAAAAAACTTAATACCGTCTTCTTGATCCTTTCTTCTATTAGGGAACTTGGGATGAGGTCTTCTTTTATCAATTGGTAAATCTTTATCTTCAGGATGATAAAACCATCTTGCACCACTTACAGCTAAGTACGTGCAAGGAGGGTGAGCAACCATTAAGTCCCATTTACCATCTATATATAACTCTTCTCCTGTTTCTAATATGCCACCTTTGTTTTTAATAACTTGTAAAACATCTTGCTTAAAATGCCATTCAGGATGACCACCAGAGCATTCGATAATATCGCAACTAAATGCGTTTATACCTAATTTTCTAAATTCTTTGCATACTGTTTGGCTTTCTTCACATGCAATTAGTACGTTTTTCATTTTTAATCTCCCTTTTACTAAGCTCCAAAATTTGTCTTTTTTGGCGCCTATTTTTGCTAAGCCCCAAAATTTGCGATTTTTGGGCTTATTATCTTAATAATTCCATTTTACTGACGTTAGTAAAATGGTTTTCATTCTTTCTCCTGCATTTCTTTTACAAGTTTTTCTGCTTCTGAATTGATATGCTCAGCACCGAACTGTTTTAAAATCTTTTTGACTTTCAAAATGTGAACAATAATCCAAAAAGGATATAAGATTAAACCATGTGTTAAGACTAGAAATGGTATAGATAACAACGCAAAGGATGACTCTATAAACATAACAACTATGTTCATATATTCGTTGAACGACCATTGCGGTCTTAGGCATCTGAACTGATACCTACAAAAATCAAGATGCGATGCTGTAGCCATACCCACAGCTGAATTATGGTTATGCTTTAATAGTAACTTTGTTTTTACTAATTTCATTCTCAATCCTTTCTTTTGCAACATCAAAATAAGTCTTGTCTAATTCCATACCTATAAAATTACGGTTTAAATTTTTAGAAGCAACACCAGTTGATCCACTTCCCATAAATGGATCTAAAACAATGTCATTCTCAGTTGATGATACTCTTATAAATCGTTCTAATAGTTCAACTGGCTTTTGTGCTGGGTGCACACCCTTACTACAGTTAGTCATAAAAAACTTTCTGAAATCATCAATATTTTTATGATGAGAGAAAAAACTACCTTTTTCACGCATCATTACAATGTACTCTAAATCATTCAGATGGTGATTATTGAATGACGGTATAGGGTTTGATTTAGCCATAACTAAAACATCATAGTTATATTTATGGTCTATTGCATATTGAATATATGGTACTAATAATGATTTATTACAGAAAAAATAGCCATAAAACTTTTTTAATTTTGGTCTTAAGATATTTAAAAAAAGGATAGGATCGAACTCACAACAATTTATATTTTTTAAATCATTAAGATAAGTTCTTCTTGTGCTTGCGTTCTTAGCATAAAATCCACCACCTTGATTTTCAAATTTATATGGGGGATCAGTGACAACTAAATCAACTGAACCGTCTGGTATATCCTTCATTAGTTCTAGGCAATCACCTTGTAATAACTTAATCATATTTAAAAATCCTTTCATTTTATTAACTTCTAACCTAAGCTCCAAAATTTGCGATTTTTGGAGCTTATTTATTTTTTAAAACCTCTAAACAATCACCATTATATAAAGTGACGTCACTCATTTGTTTTTAACCTCAACTTTTAACAACTCTCTAAAAATCTCCCTTAACACATTTACCACGATTGAATTGCCTGCCATTTTGTATAACTGACTATTACTAATACCAGAGTTCTTTACTTTCCAAAAATCCGTGTCTTCAAATCCCATTAGTCGCCAACACTCAAGTGGTGTAAGCTTTCTTATTCTAAAACTATTTGTTAATGTACATTTTGGTGCTTTATAGTCTGTTGCCAATAAACATGGACTAAAATCTGTATGGAAACCATCAAATTCTAGTTTTTTACTTAATGGATGAACACCAATATTAGGTTTAATTATTTTTGGCTCCCTTCCTCCACCCTGCATAGTGTTAAGAGTAGGGCTTAATCCGTTAGTGTCGTACACCCTGCCGCACTGCGGATTGTCCCATCCGTTGCCTTGTCTCAGGTTTCCTACTTGCATAACCTTTGCATCTTCAACTATCTGTTTTGGTTGCTTGTAATCAGTTGCGGACAAACAGTTGCAAATTCCTGTTGTACTTAAAATTGCAGAACGTTCTCCACCTGATTTAGTGTGTCCTACAATTTTAATCTTCTTCTCAATTACACATTTGGTTTTCAACATAAATGAACTCGCCTTTAGGCTTTTAATTTTGTCTTCAGATAAATAGAACTTCTCATCAACCTCAGACTCAAGTACATCTTTAAGTCTTGTCTTAAGTGGCACTGATGCGGGAAAACAGAAAAAGCCATCATCAACATCTTTACGAATAGATACTATAAAGACACGCTCTCTGTTTTGAGGTATGCCAAAATCTTTAGCATTTAAAACTTTCCAGTAGTTGTTGTATCCTGCTCTATCTAAACTCTCTAATACAGTTAAAAATTCAGCTGTAAACTTCTTACTTGTTAAAGCTTTTACATTTTCAGCAATAGCGTATTTTGGTTGTGTATCTTTTATAATTCTTAAAGCTTCAAAGAAAAGACCTGACCTAGTGCGATTACCGTTACTATCAACAAAACCTTGACGTTTGCCTGCGTTACTAATATCTTGGCAGTTATGTACAATCACATTGTTGACTGTATAGGAATTGTCATCAGCAACTTCTATATTAAATACTTCTATATCACGTTGATCTCGTGTAACACTTTTTATATCTACACAGATATGGTTATCAATAACTAGCTGATTTTTAGCATTAGGGCTGAACTGAAGCGTGTAAACATCGTTATAACTTTCCTTTCTGTTATCAACTCTGATTGAAAGTGTAGGAACTTTGTTAAATAGTTTAATGATTATCTGCATTAGTCCAAAACATAGTTTTTTACTAACGGTTGATATCATCATTGTATTACGGTCTTTCCTTGCATGACCGTCACCGCTGAAATATCCTGCATAAAAAGCAGATAACTGATCTAAAGGTAAATCAATTACCCAATTTGGTATTTCTTTATTAGCAGCTCCTGTTTTTAGTTCATCTATTAAAGATGTTATACGTTCATCAGTTACTCTATATTCTACACATGAGCGTTCACCATGTATTTTGTTATGCTTGAAATCTTTTACATGTTCTTCAAACTCAGATGTTTTTGTTTTACCAATACAGAATATAGGTCTGAACGGAGTATGGTTTTCTTTATATCCATCTGCAAAATATCTACCAATCAACCATAAGACATCATTAGAAATATCTTTACGTATAGAACGTGTGTTAATGTTGTAAACAATACGGTCAGTTACAGTATTTAAATCCTTTGTCTGCACCCAGACAAACGCACCATTACGATATATATACAATGGATGCTCATTAGTTAGCTGAATTTTACAGCCCACTCCATTGATGGTATAAATATGGTCACTGATACGTGACATAGTTTTTAATACTTTCTTGTACTGATTTTTATGTGTCAGAACTAAGTCATCAGTTGTAACATCTTCAATAGTTTTTAAGCCGTTAGCAGTCTGTACAAGATAGCCTTTAGGAACACATGGAAATCCATAAGTTACCATGTCGATATTATGTAACTTAGATGTATCAACCTTAGTAACATCTTTAAGATTTAAATCTTCTGGTACGTTGTGAATTAAGCTATAAGCTTTAGCAGCGTACTTGTCTATCTCACAATAATTTACAAGTTCATAGTCCGTGCCGTTTAATGCAAGTGCTTTTTCAAAAGCTCCTATACCACTAAACAAACTTAATAATCTTAATTGCATTTTCTAATCTCAACCTTAATCAATTTTAACAGATTTATTTAAATAATGCTTATGTAACATATTTTACCTTAAAAAAATCCACTTAAACAAGTGGATTTTTAAATTATTTAACCTTTGTACCAATCTGGCTCATTGCCTTCAAGAGATGAATGATTAAACATACCCTCCGTATCATTAACTTTTGAAACATCCCATGTTGAGATGTTTCCATTAAAGTTAGATTTATAAAACATAGTACTCATA
>JAEWRE010000044.1 GCA_023460235.1 Bacillota bacterium | reverse complement strand
CGATACTTGCAGCCTGGAGGGCGGTTTCCCCGCTGCGGCAGCTCAGGCCGAGGGCGACGGAGAGGAGGAGGGCAACAACTCGCCGTCCGGCAGCGTGCCGAGCGACAGCTCATCGGCGGGCAGCTCCGTGCAGCGCGGGCTGGGCGATGATTACGCGTATTGGAGCTGCAACATGGGCACCCTGCGCGGCTTGGGCGCCCTGCTCACCGGGCACCTGCAGCTCCGCGCCGCCACGGCCGGCGCGGAGCTGGCCTCGCCGGCAGCCTTGGCATTCGAGCACCCGCTGGCTGCGCAGCTGCGGCTCCCGGCCGGCGGTATCATGCCGGGCGCCCGGCTCGAGCTGCAATTCGGGCAGCGCGTCATCGCCCTGCGCTACTACAGCGATGGGGTCTTGGCTCCCATCGGGGTCGACTCCGCCGGCGGAGGCGTGGCCACGCTCCTGCGCGATGAGGATGAACGCGTTGTGGCGCTGCGCTGGCAGGACGGCAGCGAGGCGCAGTGGCAGTTCGATGCCGCCACCGGGGAGCTGCAGGCCTACACCGCACCCAACGGGGTGTGCCTCTCGCCCATTCCCGAGCTGCTGAGCGTGCGTCGCAGCGCCGATGGTCGCTACATCCGCCAAATCGAAAGCCCCTGGGATGGGCTGGCTGACATCGGCAACATCACGAGCGAAGGCTACACCATCAGCCTCTACACGCCTGCCCGCATCACGGGACACGATGCCGATGGCTACGCCATCCCCGAGCCCGGCAGCGCCTACAAAAGCTTTGTGGTGCGCTACGCGGCAGGCGAGCTGAGCATCAGCGAACAGAGCCCCGAGCACCCCGAATACCGCTGCACCTGGTCGCAAGGGGACGGTGGCGCCTGGTGCATGAGCGAAGGCACGGGGGAAGAGGCCGTCGTGACAGAACGCAGCCTGAGCACGCCGGAGAGCGCCGACACAGGCGCTTATGCCGTGCGGCAGCGCATCACCACACAGCGCCGCGGCAGTGCGGTAGCATCCTGTGTCTGCGAGCTGTTTCAGGAATCGCCCATGGGGCCTCTGGTGCTGACGCGGGTGGAGGGCTACGGCTCGGATGCCGCCCGAACCACACAGTTTGAATACGATGCCGTGGGCAACTGCACCGCGCAGGTCGCACCCGGCGGGCACCGCACCGAGTATGCCTACGACAGCACGGGGCGGTTGACGCGCCAAAGCGAGCCCTGGCACGGGGACGCAGGCACCCTCATCACCTACTTCTACTACAGCGAAGGCGAGGGCAGCTCCTACCGCGACACGCCCTCCGCGCAGGCGGTGTGGTTGAGCCCGGCAGGCGGAGAGCTCATGCAGCTCCTGCGCCGCGAGCGCTACCTGCGCAGCGAGCAAGACGGCGTGCGGCGCGAGGAGCTCCGCCGCAGCGCCACGGGAGCCGCGCAGGAACGCCTGAGCATCACCGAGCGCTGGAGCGAGAGCGCCGAAAACCCCTTGGCGCGCGGGCGGCTGCGCCTCACGCAAGGCGAGGATGGCGTGCAAACGCACTACAGCTACGCCGCCACCGCGCAGTACGGTGCGCTCTACAGCCTGATTCGCGAAACGCAGGTTGCGGGAGCCGCTGTGCCGGGGCAAAGCCGCCGCCGGGTAGCATACATCGGCGCGGCGGGCAACACCCTGCGCGAAGAAGAATACCTCTTGCTGAGCGATGGCGCAACCTGGGCGTTGCTTTCCGGCGCAACCCACAGCTACGACACCCAAAACCGCCGCATCGGCACGCAGCGCGACAACGGGCGCACCAGCAGCCGCACCCTGAACTGCACCGGCGCCCCGCTGCGCGAAACCGATGAAAACGGCATCACCACCACCTACAGCTACGACAGCGCGCGGCAACTCATCGAAAGCACCCGAGCCGCCGTCTACGAAGGCGAGCGCTGCATCACCCCCGAAACCATCACCAGCTACACCCGCGATGCCGCCGGGCGCATCCTGAGCGAGCGGCGCGACATCGGCCCTCTGAGCAGCATCCGCACCACACAATACGACCTGCATGGGCGCCCCATCGCCCAAACAGACGAACTCGGGCGCACCACCACGACCACCTACAGCGCCGATGGCCTCACCACCTGCGTCACCACCCCCGCCGGCGCGACCCTCATCACCGAGCAGCACGCCGACGGCAGCCTCGCGCGACGCCACGGCAGCGCGCAACGCGAGCAGCGCTACGTCTACGGGATGCAGGAGGGCTGCCTGAGCGAGAGCATCTGGGATGGCACCACCCTGCTCAGCCAACGCCTCAGCGACGGCTTCGGGCAAATCGTGGCGGAAATCGCCCCCACCACGCTGAGCAACACCTCTATCTGCACCCGCAGCAGCTACAATGCGCGCGGTCAGCTCATCCAACAAGGCATTGACGGCATGGCACCCACCGTGTATGATTACGATAGCATGGGTCATGTATGCCGCCAGACGCTCCTTTTGGATGCCGATGCGCCGGATGATGCAAGCAAGAACCGCATCATCACGCACAGCATTGCCGCTGTCGAGGAGGCCGACGGCATGATTTACCAGGTGAGCACCGAAAGCCGCAGCACCGCAGCGGGCAATACCCTGAGCCGCAGTGAACAAACACTGCTCTCGGATTCCGCCGAGCTGGAAAGCAAACGCATCAGCATCGACGAGCGCGGCAACAGCACCACCACCCTGACCGAATACGGCATCGGCAGCATGCGCGTCCGCAAGAGCATCATCCCCACATCCGCCATCACGGCAGAAAGCGTGGTGATCGATGGCTTTGTGCGCTCGCAAAAGGACACGGCGGGCATCACGACCACCGCCACGCGTGCCTACACGGCAAGCGGCATGGTGCTCACGCAGACTGACGGGCGCGGCAACACCACGACCACGGTGACGGATATCGCGGGGCGCACCACGAGCGTGACCGACGCCGCAGGCAACGTGACCACCACCGTCTACGATACCGCGCACGATTTGCCGGCTCTCATTACGGATGCTCAGGGCAACACCAGCTGCTACCGCTATGATATCCGAGGCCGCAAAGTCGCAGAATGGGGTACAGGCATTCAACCTGCTTGCTTCGGCTATGATGAGGCGGACAACATGACCTCACTCACCACCTTCCGCGCGGGCAGCGAAACCATCAGCAGCGACCCGAGCGAGCGAACGGACGGTGATGTGACGACCTGGGTATTCGACCCCGCCACCGGGCTGGAGCTCCGCAAGACCTACGCCGACAACAGCAGCGTGGTGAAAAGCTACGATGCGTTCAACCGCCTCGCCACCGAGACCGATGCGCGTGGCAACGTAAAGACGCATACCTACGAAAGCGCTCGCGGCCTGCTGCTGGGCACCACCTACAGCGTGGTCGAGGGCACTGCCGCCACCACCGCCCGCAGCTACGCTTACAACCACCTCGGGCAACTCACCCAAGTGGTCGATGATGCAGGGACGCGAACCATAGGCTACAATGCTTACGGCGAACAGGAAAGCGACGCGCTCAACGCCGGAACCCACACTCACCTCATCACCGAGCAACGCGACAGCTACGGGCGCAGCATCGGCTACACCTACGCCCGCAGCGGCGCGCAGCAGCACCGCGTCACCACCGGCTACGGCGCGGATGGCCGCATCGCCACCGCTGGCTTCCTGCACGGCAACAGCGAGAAGCAATTCAGCTACGGCTATCTGAGCGGCAGCAACCTGTTGCAGACGCTTACTATGCCTTGCAACATGACGCTTACACAGAGTTATGAAACACGGCGTGACCTACTCATCGGTATGGACTATCACCGCAGCAGTACCCTCGTGGCACAGCGAAGCTATACCTACGATGCGCTCGGGCGTCCTCTCACCCGAGGCACCGCCCGCAACGGCCAAACTGTGAACGATTCTTTCGTTTATAACTCCCGCTCCGAGCTCGTCAGCGCCACGGTGAACGGTGCCACCTATGGCTATGATTATGATAACATCGGAAACCGTCGCATGGCTACGGAGGCGAGCGATTACATACTCTATGAAACCAACTCGCTCAATCAGTACACCTCTATCCAAGAGAACGAGGACACCGCATTCACCCCCATTTTCGATGCAGATGGCAACCAAACCTTGGTAAAGACCGCCACCGGCATTTGGTGTGTGGTATACAACGCGGAAAATCGCCCGATTCGCTTCACCAACGTTGATGGCAGCACCATCGTCGAATGTAGTTATGACACCCACGGTCGCCGAGCCACCAAAAAGGTAACCACCAACGGTAGCACCGCGCTTCACCAACGCTACATCTACCGAGGCTACCAGCAAATCGCCTGTTGCGACCTCTCCCGCTCTGGGCACCCC
>JAEWRE010000043.1 GCA_023460235.1 Bacillota bacterium | reverse complement strand
CTCCATTTGTAAATGTTGCCCATCCACTACTTGGTGTTGTACTGTTTTGTGTATCCCACACATACTGTAATGTACTTGTGTTTATTGCACTTCCACCTGCATCACTTACTGTTGCTGTTGTACTTGCGGTTTGTACATTACTTGCTCCATTTGTTCCAAATGTTACTGTTGGTGCTGTTTTATCTATGTTTGATACAGTTAATGTTCCAGTTGCACTTTGGTTTCCTGCCGCATCTTTTCCTCTTGCATATACTGTTGTATTTTGTGTGCTTACTATTATTGCTGTAGTATATGAAGTCCATGTACTTCCATTAGTACTATATTCTTTTATACTAGCATCTCCTGGAAATGTTATTGTCACAGTTACGTTACCATTTGTCCACGATGTTGTACTTGGTGTTAATGTTGGTACTGTTGGTGCTGTGTTATCTATACTAAATGAATTTGATTTTACTGTTACTGTGTTCCCTGCATTATCACTGGCTTTTACCCATAAATAATATGTTCCTGTTACACTTTCTTTTGTGATTGTTGCACCATTTGTAAATGTTGTCCATCCACTACTTGGTTCTGTTGTACTTGTACTCCAAACATATTTTAATGTACTTCCATTTACATTACTTCCACCTGCATCTGTTACATTTACTTGTGTTCCTGCTATCTGTACATTGTTTCCACCATTTGTTCCAAAATTTACTCCTGGGTTTGTTTTGTCTATATTTACTATATATCCTGTACTTTCTGCTCCTATTGTTCCTACGTTATTTATTGCTCTTGCTTTTATTATTGTTGTTCCTTCACTTGATACTGCTATTTTATTTATGTCTTTATATTCTTGCCATGATCCTCCATTTACTGTATATTCATATTTTACAACTCCTGGTGAAGTTACTGTTTTTACTGTTAGTGTAACATTTTGATTTGTCCATGTATTACTTGCTACTGTCCCTATTATCTCGGGTGCTTCTGGGGTATTTGTATTTGTTACTACTCCACTTGATAATACTTCTCTTCTATTCCCTGCTCTATCTACTAATAACACATGTAAATAATATACATCATTTGTACTTGATGTTACTGTTATCGTTTGTGTTTCACTTGTAAATTTTACTGCTGTATTCCATATTTCTTCTGTATCTCCATATGGAGATGATTCTGATGAATAAATATACTTACTTTCATTTAAATTTATTCCACTTCCATTTATATTGTCACTTAACTTCACTGTAGCTTGTACGCTGTTATTTGTAGACTTACTTGGTATTGTTATATCTGCTTCATTTGGTACTATTGTATCCACCACTATCTTACTTGATATACTTGATGTCTTATTTCCTGCATTATCCACTGTAAGCACATGTACATAGTATTCTCCATCAGATGGTACACTAAGTGTTACTGTTGCTGTATTATTTAGAAAATCTTCTAAATTAAAACTAATTGCTCCTACTTCCCATACTCCCTCATCTGTTCCATATTTTGTAGCTACTTGATCTATTACATATTTACTTCTTACTTTATTTAATCCACTTCCACCATCATTATCTGCTAATGTTATTGCTACGCCTGTTATTTCTCTTTTATTTATATAACTTGGTACTACTATACTTGCTTCTTTTGGCACTACTGTATCTGGACTAGTTATTATCTTATCTGTCTCATATACTCTAGCATCTGACTCATTTTCCATTTTTACTTCTACTTTTATATAATACTCTTGTTTTGGCTCTAAATTATTTATTTCATAACTTACTTCTTTTTTCTTTTCTGTTATCTCAACTTCTGGTGTACCTTCGTATACACCCTTTGTCTTACTTATATATATTTTGTAATATTCTATCTTTTCTTCTTTTACTAATAATCCTGATAATATTACCTTTCCAACTATATCATTCATACTTGGTACTGCTGTTACATCTATTTTAAAGTTTCTTGATTCAATTATTCCCTCTAACCATTCTGACTCTTTTTGATTATCTCCTATATATACTAACTCTCCTGCTATTATTTCAAGTTTGTTTTCATAGCCTGTCCCTTTCATTGATGTTATTATATCCATCATATTTCTGTTCTTATCTGTTATACCATCTTGCGTTACACTACTTTTATTTGCATTTAATCCTTTTGGATCATAGTTTCCAATTGTATCTGAACTTTCCCCAAAATGATATAACGCAAGTTCACTCTTAAATGTATCTATATCATTTAAGAGTTTTGCTTTTCTTGCATTATCTATTGGATTATTTTTTGAAAAACTTAATATTACTACTCCGGCTCAGTATTATTATCACTATTATTGCTAGCATAAGCATTATCAAAGATATGCCTTTATTAGTTTTTTTATTCATACGACCACTCCTATTTAATTAATTTTATTTATTAACTCAATTCAATACTGACTAGTTAAATAAGATGTATTCATTTGCACAGCATTATATAAGTGTTTACAAAACACTCTCCTATACATAATAAAATTCTTTTTTATAATCTAAATAAATATTTTAACACACGATATTTAAAAATTATAACACCTTGGCATTTGCTTTTATAATTTTTAAATCATATTCCATAAATTAATATTATCTTAAATGTAGTAATTTGTCAACATTTATCATTATTGTAATGTAAATATAATATTTTGTAATATAAATATAATATTTACATTATAAAAGCATAAAAAAAGAGTATAAACATTCAATTTACACTCTGTTCTTACTAATTTTCAAATAAATTTTTACTTTTAAACATCGAATAATATTCAGATACCAAATATAATGAACCTGTTATTATTATAATATCATTTGGATTAGCAATTGAAATAGCATTTTTTAAAGCTTCTTCTTGATTTCGTATAATCTGTACTTTATCATTATATTTTCGAATAGTTTGATATAACTTATCTAGATCTTCACCTATTTTTATATTATCAGTTATTTTTGTAATAATTATATTTGATGCAAGATTTGAAATGCTAGAAAAATATTCTTCATAAACTTTCCCTTTTATCATGCTAGTAATTAAAATTATATTTTTATTTTTATTGTTATCTAATATAAACTCTTTTAATGCATTAGCACCAGAAATATTATGCGCACCATCAAGAAAGATGAATGGTTTTTCATTTATTAAATCCAATCTGCCTATAAATCTAGTATTCTTGATTGAATTAAATAAATTATCATATGTAACTATAAATCCTTTTTTATTCAATTCTTCTATACATTCAATTACTACTAGAGCATTATATACTTGATGTTTCCCATTAAGTCCTAATATATATTCATTGTTTTTATAATTAAATTTATAATTAAACTCAATTTTTTCTACATTAGTTAAATTATTTAAGTCAATATCTATAAACTTATTTTTTCTAATTTTAGCCATAGCTTCAATCATTATCTTAGCACTATATTTTTGTAATGGATAGCTTATAGTTGTTTTTCCATCTTTAATTATTCCACATTTTTCAAAAGCAATCTCTTCAATAGTATTTCCTAAATATTCCATATGATCATAATCAATAACAGAAATGATTGATATAAGTGTATTTGTTATACAATTAGTAGCATCAAATCTTCCACCCATCCCCACTTCTAAACATACAATATCGCAATTATTTTCATAAAAATATTCAAACGCAAGTGCTGCCAATATTTCAAATGAAGTTGGTTTATCAGTCATTTCTTCAATACAAGGAATTAGCTTTTGAAGCACTTTATTTGCTTCTTCTTCTTTTATATATTCATTATTAATTTGTATTCTTTCAAAAAAATTATCAACATAAGGAGATATATATTTGCCAACCTTATAATTTGAATCAATTAAAATATTTGATAGAGTTGTTGTTATTGAACCTTTTCCGTTTGTACCAGCAATATGTATAAACTTTAGGTTATCTTGTGGATTATCTAACAAATCTAATAATATTTTAACTCTTTCTAATGAAAGTTTAGTTTCTGAATCTCTTTGTTTAAATATATAGTCAAATACACTCGCCATTTATTCTCCTTGGTCTATGTTAATTATCTTCAATACGTTTATATTTAATGATATAACATCTAAATAATCATTATCATTGTTTGGAAACTTTAACCTAATTTTACAAATTAAATAATTATCTGAATTTACAAGAGCAGATACAGAATTTGAGTTTAAATCATTTTCAAAATCCTCTATGCTCTTTTTTTTATATTCTGTTGCATCTACAGTTAAATTATTTGTTGTTATATAATCATCAATTTTAGATTCGATTTGTTTTTCAACTAAATATTTAGTCCTATCTGCATCTAAACCAAATTTTTGTACTATATCATTATATCCTATTTTTTTATTTGTGTTTAAGTCAATGCTATATATTTTTATATCTTTACTAATAGTAGAATCAGGGTAAGATGCAAATATGCTGACAGATAAAATATCATTATTTAAAAATGATTGATAAGAAACTGCTACATTATTATTGCTCTCTGCATTTGTTGTAGCTGTATTTTTCATCTGATCTATTTCATTATTTATATCTTCCATTCCTTTTATATTTATATATGGAAATTTTAAAGAATTACTTGATCCTTGCATATCATAGACATAGTCTTTAAAGTAATTAACTTTTGAAGTTGTATATTTTGAATAGTTTACACCTTCTGATAAAATTAATCTTTTATTAGTACTTTTATTTAATAGCACAAATATTAAGCCAGCCACTGCAATTATAACTATTAAAATTATAGCTAAAACAATTATTATTTTCTTATTTTTTTTCATAAAATAAATTCAACCTCCATTTTTTATATAGTATATATCATACGTTTTTTATTGTCAATAAAGTAAGGGATAACTTAATACAAAAAAGTGCAGCTTGTTAGCTGCACTTATAAATTATTAAATTTCTGAAAGTGATATATATTCTTTCCTGTTTTTATTTTTTAAAATTATATATGTGTTTTTTAAACCACTCACTTTTATACTATTGTATTTAAGCTTATAGAATACATAATGTGAATCTAAGCGAAATGGTGAAACACTAGTTAGATAAATAGGAATACTCTCATCGCTTTGCAGATTAATCCTTATCAAATATACATTTGAAATGAAACAGCCTAAATTAACTTCATCATCTACAAATTTCATGTGGCAAATAACTTTAATATTAGCTTTTGTACTTGCGTTTATATAAATATCGTCTGGCACGGGAGAGATTGATCTAACCAATGCATAAATAACGCGATCATTGCGTTCTTTTGTCTGTGTAAATTGGAAAGTATTATTTTTCCTTTTTTTCAAGATAAGATTCTCAAGGAAGATATCTTTAGTTAAATCTTTCCCTTTTGTGTTTGGAATTATAAAAGTTATCTTTTCATGCCTGCGTTCACTTTCTACCCAATTTGGAATAATTAATTTAATTCCATTATTTGTTGTTTTAAATTTTACATTTCCGTTACAACTCCGATCATAAATACCTGAATTAATAAATAATTTCATATTTATTCCTCCTTCAAATTTTTGGTAGACTATAGTTTTATTTTTTTGAATTATAACACATATATTTCTTAATTACAAATACTATACAAAATTTATTTAATATATAATAAAAAAATATGATACTTAGATCTTTTATTTCTAAGTATCATATCTCAATTATTCAATTATCATATTTGAACTAAATTTCATTTCTCCATTCAATTTAGATTTATATGCTTCATTATCACCTGGTTTTAATATATCTAGTTGTTTTGTAACTAGTTTATATTTTTTAGTATTTTCTTCTAATTCAAATACACTTATACTATTTTCTAAATCTCCATCAAGATGTTTTAATTCAGTTGTAAAATATAAATCACTATCTTGTAGAACATTTGTAACCTTTTTTATAATTCTAAACATTTCAGCTATATGTTGAACATCTTCTCCAACCACAACAAGTTGTGGTTTATCATAAAAACCTGCATCGTTTCTTGTAAAGTTTTCAAAGAAGTCTGAATAAAGTTGAACTTTTTCAGCAAACATATTTTGCCAATCATCATTTCTTCTTACAACTTCAAATACAAAGTTATATTCATCTGCACCATTCTTTAGTGTTACAAGTCCACCTGTTGGTTTAAACTTTACATTATACTTTTTAGAGTATAATAGTACATTTGGATTAACACTATTAAATGTTGCAACTTTTTGCATATATGCAATAATTACTTGATTTCCAGCAAGTTTTCTTTTTACTGCATAAGATGGCTTAGTATTATCAGTTGGCTGCCATAATGTGTTTATGTTTCTTTGTTTTAGTATATATGTAGCTATTTTATCCATACAATAAGCTCTATATGAACTTTTGCCAGCTTCACTTTGAAAATAATAACGAGCTATAACTTTAGATTTTGTTAAATCTTCAAGCCATTTTGCAACCTTATTTTGTCTTTTATCTTCCTCAATATCATTTAGTTTTCCTCTAATTTCAAGTACTTGAGTTACTTGTCTTGAAGTAACAAAGCCAAATTCATTGACAACCTCTAATGCTTTGATATGTTCTTCGTTAATGTATCCCATATCCATTTTAAATACGACTTGATTTATTGACGCAAATCCCTCTTTACCATCAAAAACTTTTACTTCATTTTCCCTTACAGCAAATGGTGAAACAGCTGTTTTAACTTCATTATCACTTATCATTTTTTTCACTCCTTAAATTTTAATTTTGAAATTTAACTGCTACTGTCAAAATCTTTATTAAAAACTTTGACAATTTTATATAAATTACGACTAATCATAACCTATATAAATTATTATAACCCAAGTTATTTTTTATTTCAATATTTTTCTTAATTTTATGAAAAAAAGTGTGTATTTATTTCTACACACTTAAAAATTCATTTATTTTATACCATCTTCTTGTTCTAAGTATTCATCATAAGTCATTCTCTTATCTATTATTCCATTATCAGTTATCTCAATTATTCTGTTTGCAACAGTTTGTACGAACTGATGATCATGAGATGTAAATATAACTTCTGAAGTAGTCCTTATCAATCCATTATTTAGTGCAGTAATACTTTCAAGATCTAAGTGGTTTGTTGGTTCATCAAGAATTACGAAGTTAGGATTTTCTAACATACATCTTGACATCATACATCTTGCTTTTTCTCCACCTGATAGTACGTTTACTTTCTTTAGCGATTCTTCACCGGAAAATAACATTCTTCCTAAGAAACTTCTAATTACAGTTTCATCATTTATATTATATGCATCTGCAATCCATTCAACAATTGATTTATCTGATTTAAAGTATGATTCATTATCTTGTGGTACATATGAAGGTTTAATAGTTTTACCAAAAGTAATTTTACCTTTATCTTGCTTCATTTCACCCATTATTATTTTAAATAGAGTAGTTTTTGCAATTGTGTTATTTCCTACAATAGCTATTTTATCACCTTTTAAAACTTTAAATGATACATTCTTTAAAATCATTTGTCCATCTATTTCTTTACTTATATTATCAACTTCAAGTATCTCTCTACCAGATGGTACTTCAGACTTAAATTCGATATATGGATATTTTCTTGTAGATGGTTTTATTTCATCAAGTTCTATTTTTTCTAATGTTTTCTTTCTTGATGTAGCTTGTTTTGATTTAGAGGCGTTGGCACTAAATCTACGTATAAAGTCTTCTAATTCTTTAATTTTATCTTCTTTTTTCTTATTAGATTCTTTCATTTGCTTTAATGCAAGCTGACTTGATTCATACCAGAAATCATAGTTGCCAACATAAAGTTGAATTTTACCATAATCAATATCTGCTATATGAGTACATACCTTATTTAAAAAGTGTCTATCATGTGAAACAACAATTACAGTATTTTCAAAATTAATTAAAAATTCTTCAAGCCATGCTATTGCAGCTATATCCAAATGGTTTGTCGGTTCATCAAGTAATAACACATCAGGATTACCAAATAATGCTTGTGCAAGTAATACTTTTATTTTTTCTCCACCAGTTAGTTCTCTCATTAATTTTTCGTGTAATTCTACACCAATTCCAAGTCCACTTAAAAGTTGTGCAGCGTCAGTTTCAGCCATCCAGCCATTAAGATCAGCAAATTCAGCTTCTAAATTTCCAGCTTTAATTCCATCTTCATCATTAAAATCTTCTTTAGAATAAAGGATTTCTTTTTCTTTCATTATATCGTATAATCTTTGATTTCCTCTGATTACAGTATCTAATACTTTTACATCATCATATTCATAATGATTTTGTTTAAGTATACCCAGTCTTTCTTTCTCAGACATGTATACTTCACCTTGACTAGGTTCTATTTCTCCAGAAAGTATTTTTAAAAATGTAGATTTACCAGCACCATTTGCTCCTATTATTCCATAACAGTTTCCTGGTGTGAATTTTATATTTACATCTTCAAATAATGTTCTTTTTCCAAATCTAAGTGTAACTCCATTTGTTCCTATCATTTAATTTCTCCTTTTTAATATACAGTTATATATTTTACTATACTATTAGTAAAAATGCAAGTTTATTTGGTATTTATACGTTCTTTCTATATATTAAACTATAGAAAAGATATCCCAAAATACAAATTATCCATGAATACATCATAACAAATTTTGCTGTAGTTATCCAAGTACATATAGATGCTAGATCAGTATTATAGTTTGGAAATTTATTTATTATCTTTAATAACATGCAGTTTTCTATTATATCAAAAATTGCTCTAGCTATTACAAATATATAAAGAATACTTTTCATATTCACACTTGTAATCAATTTATCAGTTATTGCAAATTGAACAATTAAAAATGAGCATATAAAAATAAAATCAAGAATTAAATAATTAGAGTATGCTTTTCTCCCATCATCACCAATTTTATTTAAAGTGTCATTAATATCATTTGCACTATAATGGAATCTCATATCAAGTAATTTAAAATCACTATCATATTTTCTTATATCTGGTATACCATGATTTGTACCATACATAACAAGAAGGCATACTATAAATACAATTATTCCAATTATCTTTAATATATCCATAATTTCTCCTTTTGAGGTTTTTATATTAGACCATCAGTTGTCATTTTATATACACTATCACAAACTTCATCAATATATTTCCTATCATGTGATATACTTATAATTGCGCCATTAAAATTTGCAAGTGTATCACGTATAACAGGATTTGATAAAGGGCTTAAATTTCTAGTTGGTTCATCTAAAATTAATACATCACATTTATTTAATATTAATTTAACTAAAAATAGTTTCGCTTTTTGTCCACCACTTAAATTTGATATTTTACCTGTCATTTCCTCAGAAGTAAATTTCATACTTCCCATATATGTTCTAGCTAAAGTTTCTTCCTCTTTAGTAAATTCTGTTTTAATAAAATCAACAGGACTTATATTTATATCCAATAGATCTTCATAATTTTGTGGCATGTATCCTACTTTTATATCTTCTCTATCTTTTAATTCATTGTATATTAGCTTAATTAGAGTAGTTTTACCTACACCATTTTCACCAATTATACAAACTTTCTCTTTTCCAATTACTAATAATTCTATATTTTTAGATAATATTTTACTATCTATTTTTAATTCATCAAGTTTAAAATCAAGTATTATTTTTTTATCATGTATTTTTTCATCATTATGAAATTTTACAAGTATATGCTCTTCTACATAAGGTTTCTTAGTAAGTTCTTGTTCTTCTAATCTTTTCCCAAGTGCTTTAACACTTTTCATTTTCTTTTTTAGAAGCCTACCACTTGCTGGATCTTGTCTACTTATGTTATTTTGATCATTATGCACTCTTTCATATATTTGTTTATATTTTCTCATTTTATCTTCATATTCAGCATGCTCTTTTTTGGATATTTGCTCTTGTCTAGAAATTAAATGTAACCTTTTTTCAATATATTCATTATATCCTATTTTTTCAATAGTATACTTTGCTTCCCTTTTGTTATTTATTTGTTCTAAATGCAAAATTGTATTAGCGGTATTTCCAAGCAATGTTTCATCATGTGATACAAATATTACAGGAATCTTTAATTGAATTATAAATTCCTCTAGCCATTCTAATGATTCAATATCTAAATCATTAGTTGGCTCATCTAAAAGTAATAAATCTGGATGTTTAACAAATAATTTTGCTATTTGAATTTTTACTTTTTCCCCACCACTTAATGTTTTAATTAACTTGTCTGAAGTTATGTAGTCAGTATCTAGCTTTATATTTGCAAATATTTGATACAATTCGTTAATATTAGAATATTTATCATAATCAATTTCTAAATTTGGTTCATCTTTTAAAAAATAATCTTGTACAGATATATCATCCCATTTTTTATTTAGAAATTGTTCTAAATATCCAATAGAAATATTTTTCTTTACTATTTCACCGGATATATTACAGTAATCACTTATTAATTTTTGGTCATATATACATTTAAGTAATGTACTCTTTCCATTTCCTTCTTCTCCGATAATGGCTATCTTATCCACATTATCAACATTTAAGCTTAAATTATTAATTATTTCTCTATCATTTTTCGTTTTAATACTTAATTTTCTTATTTCTAACATTAATTACCTCCTAAATTGAGTATTTTAATTAATATTAATATTTTTCATTTTCCCACCTCCAGATATTTTTATTTAAAATATTAAATAATTTCTTATTTAAATTGTGAGGGTTAGAACCCCTCCTTCACCGTCAAGTTTATTGCAATTAAAAAATATATTTCTTCTTTTATTTCTTTTAATAGAATAACATATTTAGCTCCATTTTTCAAGATTTATAATGTATAGCTTGTAAATATTATAATTATATACAAAAATAGTGCATGCATATTAAGCAAGCACTATTCTAATTAATTATTCATTTTCATTCATGTAATTTTTCTTTTGCTTTTCTTTTCCTTCTAATAATTTTCTATCATCTAAATAAGAGTTAATTTGTGATCTCATACCATCAAAAACAATTTCATCTCTTATTTTATTAATTACACTACTATCTAACTCTATAGCATATTCTAAATTAACCATTGCTTTATCATATTCTTTTTTTGCTGCATAGCTCATTGCTATTTTATAATATGACTTTGGTCCATATGTACTAGAATTTAAAATTCTTTTGTATGATTCTATTGCTTCATCATATCTAGCTGTTAAATAACAAATATTTCCAACATTATAATGTGCTGTGTATAAATCTGCTTTTATTTCAGAAGATTTTCTAAAAGCATCTTCTGAAGCTTCATAATTTCCAAGCTCTAATTCTATCATACCAATGTTATAATATAGTTCATATGAATCTGGATGATATTTTAAAGCATTTTGGTAAACTCTAACTGCATCTTTAAATTTTCCTTGACTTGTATAGCTTATACCAAGTGCTTCTTCAGCTTCATAAAAATCTTTTTTTATACTAAGTGCTCTTTTAAACATTTCCATAGCTTTTTCTTTTTTGTTTGTTTCATCTAATATTAAACCAAGTTCATAATATGACTTGTAATCTTTATCATTTAATTCTATTGCAACTACAAATGAATCTCTAGCATTTATAAAATCATTTAACTTTTTATAACATTGTCCAAGAGTATACATTAATTGTGAATTTCTACCTTCTTTTGCAACTATTTTTTCTATTAAATCCACAGTTTTTTGATAATCTTTGGAAATATATGCCAGCTTCATGTTATAATATAATATTTTTCTGGTTAATATAATATTATTATATTGTAAGAATACTGTTACAACAGGAATTATTATGCTAAATGTAAAAAATAATATTTGAACATATATAGGTGAATAAATATCATATATAGCAAGAACAGAATATATACTAGTACTAAAAGAAAGTAAAGCAATTATTAGTAAATTTTCTGGTGAATATCTTTTTATATATCGGTTGCTAAGTGCAAATAATAACAATAGTGCAACAAATATACTTGCAATTTTATCAATAACCATTTTTCTCGCATCCTCCGTTTATGATATTATACAACATTTTTTATGTAATTTCAAGTATTATTTTTAGCCTTTGACATCTTTGTATTAAAAAATAAATGAAAAATTTGACTATTAATGTTTTTTCTTGTATAATTATATAATGGAATTAAAGGAAGTGGAATTTATAATGACAAAAACTTTTAAGGTTTTACAAAATATAAAAAGAATACATATGATTGGCATATGTGGTATAAGTATGAGTGGTATTGCCATGATTCTAAAAAAAGAAGGATACTATGTATCAGGTTCAGATAAAAATGCAGGTGATATGGCAGAAATATTAGAGAGCAATGGGATACCAGTTTTCATAGGTTCTAATGCTGAACTTGTAAAGGATGCAGACATTGTTGTTTATACTTCAGCTATAAACCAACATGATCCTGAATTTGTACGTGCAAAGGCTTTAGGAATACCAACATTTGAAAGAGCAAAGTTTTTAGGACTTTTACTAAAAAGTTATGAGCTTCCAATATGTATATCTGGAACTCATGGAAAAACAACAACTACATCAATGATATCATCGATTTTTATTGATGCAAATCGTGATCCTAATATACAAGTTGGTTCAAAATTTAAAAAATTAGATAATTTAAATTATAGAATAGGTAATTCTGAATATTTCATACTAGAATCTTGTGAATATGTTGATAGTTTCTTAAATTTTCCACATAACACAGCAGTAATACTTAATATAGATGAAGATCACTTAGATTATTTTTCCGGAATAGAAGAAATTAAAGAATCATTTAAGAAGTTTATACTTATGACAGCTAACGGAGGAATATTAGCAATAAATAAAGATGACTCTAACTGTATGGATGTTATAAATGAATTAAGTGAAGAATTATCTTCAAAGCAAGTAAAAATACTTACTTTTTCACTTAGTGATCCTACTGCTAGTATATATGCAAAAAATATATCATGTAATATAAAAGGGTTCTATACATTTGAAGTAAGAAATCCTGATACTCAAAAAACATATAAATTTTATTTAACTGTTCCAGGTATTCACAACGTATATGATGCACTTGCAGCTATAACAGCTTCTTATGCACATGGTATTGATTTTGAAACAATGCAAAAAAGTTTAAATGAGTTTTGTGGAGCTAAAAGAAGATTTGAGTTAAAAAAACAATTTGATAATAATGTATTGGTATATGATGATTATGCACATCACCCAACTGAGATTAAAGCCACTTTAGCAGCAGCTAAACAAAAAGAACACACTAGGATAATTTCAGTATTTCAACCTCATACTTACACAAGAACTAAAGAATTATTAAATGATTTTTCAACTTCATTTTCTGATAGTGATATAGTTATAATTGCAGACATTTATGCAGCACGTGAAATTGATGATGGAAGTGTATCTTCTACAGATCTTGTTAATAAACTAAAAGAAAATAATATAAATGCTATATATATACCTGAATTAGAAAATATAGCTAAATATCTAAAAGAAATAATGCAACCTGGTGATATAATACTTACAATGGGTGCAGGAAGTGTAACTGGAATAAGTGACATGATGTAATCTAGTTTTACTTTAATATGATTGATAATAAAAAAACATTATGTTTTTAGCATAATGTTTTTTATTATTATATTTAAAATTATTAATAGATTTATTTTATAATCCTATTTTATTAACTGCATAAACTGATTGTTCTTGTGTAAAACCTTCATATTTAAGTTGATCTATTAATCCTTGACGTGAAAATGATGAATAATCTAAATATACTTTACCACTCTTCAAAGCTTGTTCATTCCAATCTGCACCACAATTATCTGCTGCATACACAGCATCTTCGTTTGAATATTTTTCATATTCTAGCTGTTTAATTAAACCTGTATATGAAAATGCTGTATAATCCAAATAAGATAAAGCTGATTTAAGTGCATTTTTTTGACTTAATGTAGTTTCTTTACCTAATGAGTAAGTTACTGTAATACTTTCTCCTTCATAAAGTTTTTCATCTTTTTTTGTGCTTTGACTTACAAAATTGCCTTTTAAAATGGAATCTGAATTAATATCTTTCTTACAACATTTTATCTTATTATTATCGCACCATGCTAAAATTTCATTATAGCTCATATTGCTAAAATCAATAAGTATTACTTCTTTTTTCACTTCGGTTTTTATTTGATCATCTGCACTATTAATATTATTATTGATTGCTGGAATAGTATCATGACCACCTTTTAGAGCTGCTACTACAATAATTAAAATAATGATCACTGCTATAATAAGTCTATTTTTACTTTGTTTTTTATTGCAACTAGGACATATTTTTTCATTTTCATCCATATCGCTTCGACAAAATTTACATTTTTTCATAAAAATTCACTCCTTATAAAAAAAATATAACATATGCTTCAAAATTTAATTGTCGAATGTTGTCGTTAATATTTCTATTAGTTCACTATCTAATTTGTTCAACTTTTAATAGATATATTTCGTAAAAATTACTGTTGTGGAATTTTTAAATTCTCCTCTTTATATTATAATAGGTATTTATAATTTAATATAAAAAAACATATATAAATCATATTATATATGTTTTTTATAGTTTTTAATTTTTGCCAAAATAATATTATCTAACAACTTGATATTTAATTATTATCTACTCATCAAAATTATCAAAAATATCGTCATCATCAATGTTAACAAAATCATCTTCTGTATAAAATAATTGTTCATCAATGTCACTAGGATCTGTTATTTTTTTTATCATAAAAATCACCCTCCATTATATTATGAATATTATAAAATTTGTTATTCAAAAAAATTACTCATTCCAAATATTTTCAGAAATTTGTTTTCTTAATTTTTCAAATTTATATGTATTATCAAGATAATAAGAAGGATTTCGTCTTCCAGTGATGCCATTATTAAGAATCACATCTTCTAAAGGATCCAGTAAATATTTTTCACATAATTCTCGTATAACTTTAACTTGTGAATTAAAACTATCTATTGAAATATTATCATATTCATCAGTTAAGATTAAAAGGCTTATACTACTTGAGTCTATATCAAATAAATTTGTGGACCATGATATTTCTTCTTCTGGTATGCATCTTATTATATTCCCATTTAAATCAATTATATAATGAAATGACAAGTACGTCTCATCTTTAAATCTGAAATTATCAATATAGTTTCTATATTTTAAAGAAGATACATTTTTTATATTTGAACCACATAAAATTATTCTTTTTACATTCTTTATAGGTTCACATGATCTTGTCATTTCATTTTTTGTAAGAAATCTATTTTCAATATTCATATATTTCACCATATTACATTATATGAATACCAGAAAAATGTGTTAAAAGTTAATTTTATTATATTATATCATTTTTTCTCTTACATTATGAAATAAATGCTGTTGAACAATTCCAGCATATTTTCCAAAGTTATCCTCTGCATAATCAAGTATTTCTTTTTTTCTCATTACTTTTCCACTTTCATTAAAGTAAAGATTACACATTACTCGCTCTACCCAAACATCAACTGGGAATACCTCTTTTCTTGAACAAGAAAAAAGCAATATACAATCTGCAACTTTAGGACCTACCCCTTGTAGTTTCATTACAGAATCTCTAAGTTTGCTTGTATCTGTACTTGGTATATTTTCAATTATTATTTTCCCATCTAAAATATCTTTTACCGTATTTTTTATATATTTTGCCCTAAATCCTACTCCACACTCTCTAAACTCTTCTTCTTTTACATCTCTTAATTCATCTAGTGTTGGGAATAAATAGTATTTGTTTTCTTCAAAGTCTATTTCTTTTCCATATCTTCTAGATATTTCTTTGATAGATCTTGATATTCTAGGTATATTATTGTTTGCTGAAATTATAAATGAAATTAAAGTCTCAAAGAAAGTTTGATTTAAGATTCTTATTCCAGTAGTATTTTTTACAGCCTTATTTACATTACTATCAATAGTAGATATTTTTTTTTCTATTTTTTCATAGTCTGTATTTAGATCAAAATAGTATTTTATCTTTTCTTCTATTCCATTCATATCGTTACTAGTCGCAATTATTTTATTCCCATCTTGTTTTATTTTTATAACTCTATCATCAATTACACCAACATATTGAAAATATTCATCTTTTAGTTTTTCCCATCTAAAACATTGTCCACATTCAACAGTATATGCTAAATTGAAACAGTTAACTTTTATTTCAATTTTTTCCATAATTATTCTTCATTACCTACTTCTTCTAATTCATCAACTGGTTTTCTACTTGTCAATTTGCTTGTACAAAAGCCACATCTTGTTGCATCTATACTAATTGTATTCTTGCAATATGGGCATTCTTTTGTAGTAACTTTTTCAATTTCTTGAACATTATCTTCATTCTTGTGTCTCATTTTATCAAGTTTTCTAACAACTAAAAATAATGTAAAAGATATTATAAAAAAGTTAAGAAGTGAATTTAGAAGTGTTCCATATTCAAACACTATTGAGCCTGCTTCTTTAGCCTTAGCTATACTTTCATAACTCTTACCATTTAATGCAATAAACAAAGTAGAAAGATCTACTCTATTTGTAAGGAAACTAACTACTGGCATTATCGTAGAACTAACAAGAGTATTTACTATATTTGTAAATGCACTACCAATAACAACACCAATAGCAAGATCTATTATATTACCTTTAATTGCAAAGTTTTTGTAATCACTTACTGTTCTTTTAACATTTTCTTCTGCAACTTTTCTTTTTTCATCAATATTTTTTTCTATATTTTTTACTGAATTTTTTTTCATTTAAATCACCAATATAATTTTATAACAAATGTTAAATAAAAGCAAGAAAAATGTAATTAATAGAAATGGTTAAAAAAGGCAAATTAAAGAATTTATTTATTATTATGGAAAAAAATATATATTAATGATATACTTGTTAAAAATAATTTTATTATTTTTACTAAAATGAAACTTATAATTTAAGTATAGTATGAGGTGGTATCAAATGAAAACAAAAATAAAAAATGACAGTAACGTTCCAATAAAAAAGAGTAAATTTAAGATTATACTTTCTGTAATTATTTGTATTATTATTTTAATTACAATTGTTAATCAAATTACTGTATATCCATTTATGTATGTTTTTAGAGCATTTATAAATAGTGTACCAGAACAAGTAAGGATTGGACCATATTCTGATAGAATTATTAATGTAAATGAAAGTGAAACTATAGAAATACCTGTTAAAGATTATTCAAATGCTAAGATTACTATATATTCTCCCAGTCAAGAATATGAGTCTTTACCATTAATATTGTATATTCATGGTGGTGGTTGGAGTGTTGGAAATGCTAAAGCTGTAAGTTCATATGCTAAACTATTAGCATCAAATGGATATATAGTTGCTAACTTAGATTATTCATTAGCACCAGAGTATCCGTATCCTACATCTACAATGCAAATTATAGATACATTAAATTATTTATATGAAAATGCCGCTACTTACAAAATTGATAATACTAAAATATTTATAGGTGGTAATTCAGCAGGAGCTCATCTCTCTAGTCAAGTAGGAGCTATTATTTCAAATCAAGATTTTGCAAAAGAAGTAGGAGCAAATATTGTATTTTCATCAGAAAATATAAGAGGATTGTTATTATATAACGGTGTATATAACTTTGATACGGTTGGGGACTGCAACTTTCCTGGTCTTAATAAATTAGCTTGGTCGTATACTGGAAAAAAGAATTATTTAAAATATGAAAGAATAGATCAATTATCTAGTATTAAACATATTACTAAAAATTATCCTGCAACTTTTATAACTGTTGGAGATGCAGACCCATTAGAACCTCAAACTTATGAATTTGTGGAAGAACTAAAAAATAAAAATATAGACTGTACTTCACTATTTTGGACCGATACAAATTCAAATCTTAATCATGACTATATCTATGAATTACAAACAAAAGAAGGACAGAAGGCTTATGAAATGACAGTTAAATTTTTAAATGAACATTCTAAATAATAAAGTAAGAGCTTATCAATAAAATGGTAAGCTCTTTTTATATATAGTATAGATCATATATTTTTCCTTTTTTCGACTTAATTCTAGTAAATTATATTATTTTATAGTATAATTTCAAAAGCTTCCCCTTAGAGGTAGTATATGAAAAGATTAAAGGTACAAACGCTTATTGATTCAAATATAAATTACTTTATATAATTTACTAGAATTAATAAAAGAACAAATATAGAGGTATAATAATATGAAAAAAATAATCTTAGAAGAAAATATTATAATAATTATAAATGCAATTAAAAAAATAATGGTTTTATTTTTAGGTCCCTTTTTAACGGCTTATTTTATAAAAGAGTCTAAAGAAAGTATGATTAATTTATCAATATATTACATATTCTCATATATAGTACTTGCAATTGGAAGCTTTATTGTTGCAAGTCTCATAAAGAAAAAATTTAGAATTGGAATGTTTAGAATAGGAGTTATTCTAAATTTCTTTTATATAATGTTAATTATACTTCTTAAAGAAAAAATAATTGATTATTTACCTATATTAGCAATTGTTTATGGAATTTCATCCAGTGCTTATTGGTTTTCTTATAATTTATTTGTAATCAATAAGATTGATAATAATAATAGAACAGAGTATACAGTTAAATCAAAAATTACTTCTTCTATAATTGGAATTATATGCCCAATTATATTAGGATCTATTATAACTGTAACCAATTATGAACTAACAGCGATAATTATTTTAATCATTTCTTTTGTACAAATTATACTTTCTTTTTTAATAACACCTGATAACAATACTACTTTAACTACTTTTAATTTGTTAAATACTTTAAAAAAATTAAAAGGTAATAAACAAATTAGAAAGATATCTATCGTTGAATTTTTTATTGGCATGAATGTAAGTGATGGAGCATTAGAAGTATTGATTACTATCCTAATATTTAATTCATTTAAAACTAATATCAATTTAGGAATCATAACAACTATTGCTACAATATTATCTATGATTTGCGTTAAAGTTTACGGAAAAATATATAGCAAAAAAAATGATAAACATATAATAATCATTTCAGGAATACTTCCTGTTATTTCTGTATTTGTACTCATGCTATGGCAAAATAATTACACAATTATAATTTATAATTTCTGCTATGTTATATTTACATCAATACTAACATTAACAAGGGAAATAAGACTATTTAATATATCAGATAGTTATATAATTGATAAAAACAATCAATGTGAATTTTTTGCTTTAAGAGAAGGAATATTAAATTTAGGAAGAATTTTTGGATATATACTATTACTAATAGCTGGTTTAAGTATGAATCAAGTAATATTTAATATCATAATGCTAATTTTAACATTATCATTATTAGTAACTGCACTAAATATTAAAGATATTGAAAAATATGAAACTAAAGGCAAATAAAGTTATTATATAATAAACAATCTATAACAAAAAAAGTGGAGATTTAAACTCCACTTTTTGCATAAATGTGATAATTTACAAAGAATAAAAGTAAAATATGAAAGACGTTAATATAAAAATAATTTATATTAACGAATTCTTTAAGGTCAATTATTATATGGAGCGATTAAGCTACAGATTATGAACTTGTTCTCTTACCTAAAAATAATTATACAATATATTTGAATGTATTTCAATTGTTTTTAAGTTTCATTTATAAAAATGACTATATTTTGAAGTACAGCCCTTAATAAAAAATTTAATTTGTGATCTAATCATTCTAAAAAAAGTAAAACAATTTTAATCTTTTTTTCGTGTCAAGACAATTCCTAAGATTCCAGCTACAAGAATAATAGGTAGCAACCTAATAAATAGCCATTCAAATGCATGTAAAATTGTTCCTGCAACGGCAGTTTCAGGATTACTAAAATTCCAATTCAGATAAGAACTATTTAATACTATTAGGATTGCCGAAATTATTACTATCATTAAACACAATAATATAAATAGCCAATTAAATGTTTTTCGTCTTAAAATTTTTCTTTGTGACAGTTGTAGGTTGATAACCTCTAACTTTTCTGAGATTGCTTTTATATCATCAACTTTAGACTCAGAAATGGTTTCTCCAAGTAAAGTGCTTACAGGAGTTTCAAGTACCTCTGATATAGAAATTAACATTTCCGAATCAGGAACCGATAATCCTTGCTCCCATTTAGAGATGGTTTGTCTTACCACATTTAACTTGATGGCAAGTTCCTCTTGCGAAAGTCCTTTTAGTTTTCTGCTTATTTTAATATTTTCTTTTAGCATTTTTTATACCTCCATTCTTTAAAACTATTATATGATTAATAAGCCGTTGCTACAAGCAATGCATATTAACATTAAAAATTCATAGCCTTAAAATGCAGTTAGGTATACTTACTAATACACTACAAATTAATATTTATACACAAATCAATCAAATTGTAATTTGTTATTGTTATTGTAATTCAAATATTTTATTTTCATAATCTTTTACATAGTATTTAATATTTGTTCTACCTTTTTGTATAATTGTATGACCTTCACTTTCCAATTTTTTCTTCTGAAGTTCAATTCCCCCTGGATACTTTGGATTTAATTCTCCATTTGCTTTTAATGTTCTCCAATAAGGTGTTTCATTCTCTTTTCTTTGATAACTAGCCCAAGCAACAATAGATGTAAATATTCCTGCTGTAATTGGTTCAGTAAAATCAGCATTATTCTTCTCCGCAAAAAATTCTCTGATTTTTCCAATAGTTATTACTTTTCCATAAGGTATTTTTTTCATCACTTCATCATAATCTATTGGTGGTGCAAAATACATATTATTTCCACCATATTTTTCTATGCTTGATTTATCTGTTATTTTAACAAATTTAGGCATATCTTTTCTATCTTGAAGCATAACATTAAAATCTTTTTTACTTTCATTTGCCATAATTAAAATCATTCCTCCTTTCAATAAAAGTATATATTAAATATAATATAAATACAATGAGACAGTTTTATTTTTTTATAACTACTTCTATTGGAGCAAATTACTATTTATCTTACCAACTAATTATATCATTTATATCAACAGTTTGCCATAATCATCTTGAAATTCAATAGTATTTATAAAAACTTTGTTAAATTAACGAATAATATCTAAATTAATTTTTATATCTTCCATAATATAATTTAATTGTTCAATATTCAGTCTATATTTTCTTTCATCAATATGACCATATCTATGAATGCTTATGGTATTTGAGCAATCCAAATTAAATTCTTTACATTTATTTTGTAATGCTATATTTGTTCTTCAGATAAATATATACTTTTATATATATTTCTTTTTCTCATTTTTCATCAACCTTTCTTTTCAATAAACGCACAAAAAAATCAACCTTTTCAGATTGATTTAATCAATAACGTCACTTGGCTCGACGATTTTACCTTTTGGAGCGGGCGATGGGAATCGGACCCACACAGCCAGCTTGGAAGGCTGGAATTCTACCATTGAACTACGCCCGCGTTCAACTACATATATATTATATTCATTTTGGGGTCATTTGTCAATAGTTTTTTATCTATTTTTTAAGATAATATTATTTTTCCTATTAATATCTATTAACTCTCCTTTTTTATTATTAAAATTTACTGAATAGGTATTCACTTCTATTAGATTACCCTATAAATCATATGGTGCTAAATGAGAATTATTTGAAATTCAAATACGGAAATTTTTCCTTATCTCTTTTAAAAGCAGCCATAAGATTAATAATGCCATGACTTTTAAAAAACTTATATAGGCAAGAGCTGCTGGCTGACTTTCTAAATGGTTTTCTTCCACACCATCACATGAAGCGTAAGGTTTAAATCCATTTTCATCTAAATAATTTATTATATTTACGAAATCTTTATCAATTCCACTTATTTTCATAATATATACCTCTAAAATTAAGCCTTATAATTATATATTTTACAGTTTTCACACTCAAATAATGAATTATCAATACCGTAAAAATACCAATGAATAGCTCTTAAAATTCCACCGTGAACTACTAACAAAATATTATTATTATATTCTTTTAATTTAAGCTCATCTAAGAATTCACTTACTCTTTCATATACACTTTTCATTGATTCTAGCTCAGAATACTTTAAATCAGAATTATAGCCCCAGAATACTTCCCAGTCTAAATCTTCAAAAGAAGCTTTTTCATACAATCCCATGTTTCTTTCTTTTAGCCTATCTTCCACAATCACAGGAATGTTATTATTTAAATTAAATAAATTAAGAGTATGCATTGCCCTTTTAATAGGCGAGCAATATATAAAATTAATATTTAACTCATTTAATTCATTAGAAATATTAATTGCTTGTGTTATTCCATTATCATTTAAATCCTCATCTTCAGTAGCAATCATTTTATTCTTGCCCATGTTAGTTTCACCATGTCTTATAACATACAAATTCATAAAAACTCCTTATATTTAATTCTATATTTTATAAATTATATCATTAAATTTTATAATTGTAAATTATAATTAATTCTATCCTAATTATGAAAATTAACTTTTTTGAAAAATATTATAGCAAAATTTTGTCGAATACTGTATAATTTATTTATTCGTGTCTTTGTATATAGGAAACATTTGATAAAGGAGTATGATATGAGTAAAATATGGAGCAAAAATGAAAACAAAATATTAATAATTTTACTTTTATTTAGTATTTCAATTGGATTATGGAATAATTTTAGACAATTATGGATGCAAAATAATGGTATGTCCCCTTCTGAGATAAGTAGGATTTTAAGCTTTGGAACATTAATTTGTGTAATTAGTATATTAATATTTTCCAA
Source organism: Bacillota bacterium (assembly GCA_023460235.1). Lineage (GTDB taxonomy): Bacteria > Bacillota > Clostridia > TANB77 > CAG-465 > CAG-465. Next base: position 110,794 of record JAEWRE010000043.1, on the reverse strand, counting down.
ATATATAAAGTTAAACAAAATAAAAAGTTTTATAACATTAGCATTATTTATAAAAATACTAAACCTAATTTTTTTATTTGCAATTAACAGCTCAAGTTTAAAACAAATTATTAATATATCAATTATAATTGATATTATTATAGAGAGATTGATAATTATTAGCATATATCCATTAATTGTTACAATTAAAAAGAATAATAATTTATACAGTAAGAGAAAATTAGTAGAATATACAGGAAGAGATTTTGGAGTGCTGATTGGTGGATTTATAATTGGCCAGACAATATTTGGAGTTATATTTGATTATAATACTTGCTTATTAATTTCTATATTATTTTCAATTATATCATTAATTATTTTATTTAATATAAAAATGGATAATATAGAAGTTCAAGTAAGTACAGACAATATATTTAAATATATATTTACTAATAAATTTAGGCTAACCTATATCATTTATTTTTTAGTTGGACAAATAGCATATTCTACTGCACTTGGATTAAAAATGCTAACTTTAACCAATTATTTAAATTTTACAGATAGCTCTGCTACTAAATATTTCTTGATTGTAGGAATTTTAGCTGATATACTTGGAATAGCTTGCTTAAAAAAATTACAACCTAAAAGTGATTATGCTACAATAACAATTAAATTTGGAATACGCTTTATTGCTTATACACTAGCCTTTTTATCAAACAATATTATTGTTGTTATTTGTGCTATGACTTGGTCACTATTAATATCAACTTCTTATGAAAATGTTACTGATGCACCATACATTAATAATATTGATACTGACAAACAATTACCATATACAAACTTAACGTATATGATAGGAGCATTAGGAGAAGCAATTGGAACTTTTTTATGTGGAATTATGTACTTATTAGGTCTTAGATATATGTTTGGTTTATCAGCACTGTTTATGCTATTACAATTAACTCTTGCATACATACTAATTGCTCAAAGAAAAAAATTAAATATTTCTTAATATTAATTAAAAATTAAGAAAGTTCCTCATAAACTACATTAGAGTTAAATGAATCATTATAAAAGTTTTTTCAAAAATATGGGGGCACTTCAATATTATCTGCTTTTTATTTAAAATTCAAGTAGTTTTTTTAAAATTTTCTACTCAAAAACTTGATCGCCTTTAAATTAAACAATTATATGGTTTAGAGTTTAAAAACGTGATTTTACAAAAAAAATCACGTTTTTATATTTTAAATTTCGTCTAGTTGATCTGGTTCATCTCTTTGTATACTTTCCTTTGTATCCATTTCTTTTTTTACTAATTCATCTTCTGGTTCTACTAAATCTTGCAAATTATTTACAAAACTATTCTTTACTTCTTTATTTTTTTGTGAAGTTTGTACATTTGAATTATCTCCGAAAATCTTTTTATGTTGTTCATTAGAAATTTCTAGTCCATCTTTTTTAGGCTGTTTTAATTTTTCAGCTACTTTTTCCATCATTTCATTAGAATCTTTTGAACCTCCACCTGAAAAAATATTTTCTGGTAAAATACCATCTAGAATATATCTACTTGGATCTATTTCTTTTTGCATTGATTGGATTTGATTTATCTTTTCTATATTTTCATCTATTCTTTTACGTTTATCAGCAATTTCGCTCAATTTTTCATTTCTTTGTTTTTTTGTAATAGGAGTAGTACTTTCTAAAACTATTGTTTTTTCATCATTTAATTTCTGAATATCATTAGTTATCTCATCTAATTCACTTTCAATAGCTTTACTTTCTTCTTCTATTTTAGTAGTTCTTTCAGTTCTCATTTCCACTATTTGGGCATTTTCTTTTTCAATAGAATCTATGCTCTTATTAATAAATTCTATTTTTTCTATTTTTTCAGATATATCTATTTCTATTTGTTGTACTTGATGTTGATTTATTTCTTGTTTTGGTTGTATATCTTCTTTAATATTTTGATTTTTATTAAATATCTTTTTAACAAAACTAATAAATCTATTTTCTTTTTTTTGTTCTACTGGAAGTCCTGGTATATCTTGCTCTTTGAATTGAACTTTCATATTTTCTAATTCAACTATCTCTGCTTCTAACTCATTTATTTCACTTCTTTTTGAAGATATATCGGCTTCATTTCTATCATATATATCCTTTTTTACGACAAATTTAGCTGATGATTCATTAGTAGATTTATTAAATTCCAATCCATTTTTCCTTAAATCTTTTTCTCTTATTTTCTCTTCAATATCTAGTGCAGGATTAATATCTAACCTTAATTGTTTTATTTCATTTTGTAATGATTTTTGTTCTTCTCTTACTTTAGCAAGTTCACTATCTAATTCTACCATTGTTACTTTCATTATATTATTCCACCTCGTACATATTTATTTTATTATAAAAATAAATATATTTCAATATATTAGAAAAATTTAAATTTCTTTTGCATTTGCCTAATCTTATATTGACCACAGCACCATTCTATTTTAGGGAGTATTTGTTTGCTTATATTGATTTTTTACTTAATTTAATTATATCATAATCAAACCTTTCTTTTTAAATAACAAAAAACCTAGTTTCCCATTGGAAATTCTAGATTTATCAAGGGTCCGATTACCCTCTATATGGAGTGTTTTAGCTACAGGTTACGAACTGTTCTCTTATCTAAAATAATTATATACTATATTTATACATATCTCAATAATCGTATGATAAATTTTGTAACCACAGTTATTATATTTTATTAAATTGAATGAATTAATCAAAAGTAGAAGTTAATTCAATTATCCACTTACTCCATGACACTACTGTGCTTGTTCTTCTTTTGGCAGTAGTCATGTTTAATTCGTTTCGACATTCATTAATTACATTAGCAATACCTTCTGTGTCAAATTCAAAGTCCTTTATATAGCTTTCTAATGCATAATAAAATGGCCTATGTGATAAAATAGATTTTACAATTTCTAAGTTTTTATTTTTATGACTCAAAGTCATTATTTTTTTGCCATAATCACTAAGTTTATAATTATTATCTTTTACAACAAATCCCAAATACTCTGCAGCAGATAAATAGTAGTTTGCTTGTCTAATATCAAATTCATAAATTTCTGAAATATCTAATGCTGAAAGTTCTTGATTATTTAATTCATTAATTAAGTCTAATACTTTATAAAATGAATTGGCTTGTGGAAATGGAATATCAAAATTTTCTATTACATATTCAATTTTATTCATTGTTGATGCAATGTCGCTAAATTCAATTGGTTGATAAACTTCATCTAAAATATATCTTTTAATTGATTTCAATTTTATACTATTATAATTATCCATATCTAAAAATTCATAAATAAAGAAATTATAAATATTGTCATGTTTAATTAACATAATAGGTATTATGTCCTTATTTGTCATTTGTTTCCAAACTTTATAAGGATAGTAAAGTTGTCGTATTATAAAATCCTTCATATAATGATTTTTGGCTTCCAAAATCACAAATTTGCTAATCCCCTCATAACTACCATCAATTTCCATTTGAGAATTTTGAACATTAATATTAAAAACATTATTATCTTTTAGTGCAATTCCATAGTTGAATTCTCCTGTTCCCATTCTGCCCTGAATAGTTGGCACAACTTCTTCACCAATAATATCCTCGATCATTCCAGATATATAAGCTGAATTCAATGATATTGCTTCGCTATTAATGTTATCGTATTCTATAGTGGTAATATAATCAGGTAAATATTTCGTTTCTACATCTAAATTATTATCTATTTCAATGTTTTGATAATTTTGAAACTTACCAATTACATAAGTTCCTCTTTTAATTGGTAATATTGCTAAATCGTTTTTAGAAAATATATCAGGAAGATTTTCACTACTATCAAATTTTGTCATCAATCTAGGCTCTCTATTAGATAATTTGATCTGTTCAGCAGTTATTTCAAAAAATCCATTCTCATCAATAGCTTTCAAAATATCTAGTCTTTCAAATAATTCATTCCATCCTTTATTATTTTTTGATATCCAGTTTTCCAATAATCAAAACCTCCTCAACTTCACCACGTTTTTTTGCGTTACTATTTATATTTCTTCTCGCACTAACGGTTTTTATATCATAAGTAATATATTTTGTTGTATCACTATATAATTCTACAATAAAAGGAGTTTTAGAATTACTTACCATAATATAGCAACCTTTTTCAATTAATTCATCACACATCTTCTTCAGTCTTGCTTGGTCTCTTCTATCAAATCCATTTTTTGTATACCCAACAAAATTAACTTGTTCCTCATATTGATCGTATGGTGGATCTAAATACACAAAAGATCCTTTTGGAGCATCTTTACAAGCATCATAAAAATCCCCAGTTCTAAATTCTATTTCATTATCATTAAAATATTTATTCAATGCTCTTAATACTGGTTCGTTACAAATACATGGATTTTTATAAAATCCGAATGGTGAATTGAATTGACCAGAACTATTCATTCTAAATAGACCATTATAACAAGTTCTATTTAAGTATATTAATCTTGCAGCCTTTTCAACAGATGACCACTTTTTATATTTTTCAGTTCTATCTATCGCTCTTATATCATAGTAGCTATTTGAGTCATTTTTATTTTCATAATATTTTAATTTTTTAATCAAATCTTCCAAATTACTTTTTATACAGATGTAGCAATTTATTAAATCTTCATTATAATCATTTATTACTGCTTTTTTAGGTTGCAAGTGAAATAATACTGCACCTCCCCCAATAAAAGGTTCATAATAAGAAGTTATCTTATTCATATCAGGAAAATATTTTTCCATTTGTAATAATAGTTGCCTTTTTCCACCAGCCCATTTTAACACTGGTTGAACTAATAAGTTTTGTTTATTTCTCATATTGATTCCTCCTTATATAAGAAAATCAGAATATATATTTTTTATTTTTCTTTATAATTCATGATTTTTTGATAAATCTGCATATCAGTTAACTCATTAACTAAAAAATCAATCCAATCTTCTGTATAAATATAATCATTGTGAACCTCATCAAATTGGCAATATTGTGCATTACATCCATCTGGGGTTTTATCAGAAGTTCTTACATTAAAATATTTCCATGCTTTAGTATGATCGTTTGTCTTAAAAATTTTACCAGTTTTTTGACTAACAATTTTACTAACTTGTGAAGGTTTATATTTTCCTTGATTTGCAACTTGTATTGTTTTTTCTTTAATTAATGTTAAACATTTTATCATTTCATCATATTCAGATTCTTCTATATCTTTCACGTTTAAAAATTCCATTGACAAATCATTTTTCCTTTGATTGTTCTTTAGTTTTGGAACTAAAAACACTTTAAAACTATAGCGCATATCATTATAAACATCATCCGATAAGGCAGTTCTAAAATCGCAAATATAATCTTTTATATCATTAAAATTATTATTTTGAAATTTTTGCATTGTTTTCATTCGTTCTTCATTATTGTAATTTATTAACTGTAATGGTATAGCCAAATTATATGAAATTGAATAGGTGTTACCATATTCTTTAACTAATAATTCTTCAAAATTAAGTAGCATTGCTTGACATTCTCCACATACTTCTAGATCCAGTTCTGGAATAAATCTATGTTCAATCTTATTTCTAAGTCCAATCATAAATCTTAAATTATCCTTTACAGCTTGCTCTATTTTGTCTGTATTTTTTATGCATTCAGATAGTTCCCATGTTTTTTTATCTCCATCAATGATTTTAATGCTTCCATCATATTCTCTATGAAAATAATCAATATCTGATTCTTCAAATATAGAATGTAATAGAGATGTCCACGCAATAATCATCATTACAATGTAACCATCTGTTCTAAACCTTGTTTGTGGACGATTGTAAATGTCAATTGCTAAATATGCTGATTCTCTAGCCTTTTCTAAATATTGTTCTGTAGTATATTTCATATCTTTCTTAAAAGGTTTTTCGCTTTTTTGATAATTTTGTGACATAAATCTTAAAAATGAAGATTCATCATATTTTTCTAAATTTAATATTTCATATTCGCTTCCACACTTAATTAGAAATTTATTTTTCATTTTTTTGTTTAAATATGTATCAAAAGTAGTTTTTTTCCAGCCAGTTACATTGAGAATTTCTTCACATGTTATTTTCTCGCTATTAGTATATTTTTTAAATAACAATTCATACAATAATTTTAATTTTGAATATTGATCCTTTTTCATAATAAAACACCATTTTCCCTTATATAAAACAATCTAATTTAACATTTATTTCCTAGTGCCTCTGTTATTCTTTTTTCTATTTCTAATTTATAATCTTTGTTTATACCTTCCCAATTGATCTCCCAAAATTCATAGCATTCTGCTGCATCATAAGGAATTAGAAATAATAATTCCCTTTGAATCAACGTGTTTGTTAAATATATATATGGTTCATCCTCATCATAATTTAAAGCATATAAGTCCCAACATTTATTAATAAAAGGATCGATTACTTTATATATAAATTCTGATGTTTTATAAGAAATGTCAATGTCGTTTGAAGGTGCGGAAAAATGTTGAATGCCATTCCTTAATTTTCCAAATTCATCATATATCTCTTTATTTGGAATAACAATTCCCGTACAAGCCCATAGTCTTGAAGGTAATTCTGAATAATCAATAGTTTTTCCTTGCTCAAACAAATCCTTAATCGAAATACTATTTTCTGACATTTTGGGAAGTTTATCAAAAATAAGAAGAGGGTGTTCTTGAGCTATTCGCGCTTTAATTAAAAGTTCAGCAGCATGCGCTGCTTGAATAACTGATAATTCTGACCACATGTGATTGTCAAAACTATAATATGCTGAATGTCTATTTGCATGTGCCAATGCTCCTAAACCTAGTTCTTGAATATGTTGCCATACATTTAATAACTCTTTATTCATGTTAAATTACCTCAAAACAGAAATTATCTCTTTTAAACCATATAATTCTTAGGCATAAAAACAGCAATTATATTACTATTTTATAAAATATAATATTTTGTACAATAGCTTATTTCTTTTTCTGTTCTTGGTTTTTTAGAGTGTTGTAGATACAAATTATAAACTTGTTCTCTTCTAAAAATAATTATATATGATATTTAAATATATTTCAATTATTTTTAAGTTTTATTTATAATAAGGATTATATTTAATACAGTCCCTGATATAAATCGTAATTTATTTTACTGAATTATCTAACCATTCTTGATAATATTCCAGTTGCTCTTTTGTATGGAAATAATGTTCTCCATTTTCTAATATAGATACGTTACAATTAAATCTTTTTACAAAGTCTTTCATTATATCTTTATCTTGCATGTTATCTTTATCGCCATATAAAATATATGTTTTTTTATTCCATTCAATAATAGGATTATTCTTAACGTATAAGTAATAATCCCAATATAAAGTTTGTCCGAAATTAGTATTTATTTTCTGCTTTTCCTCTAATTCTCTTTCTGTTATATTACTCCATGTCATCATATTGTCAATGATATATTTCATATTGACTACTGGAGATAGAAATAAGCATTGATTTATTGTTTCTTTTTTATATTCTAATAAGCTGAAATAAACTCCTATACTACAAGCAAAAATATTTATTTCATTATAATTAGCTCTTGTATAATCAATAATTTTTCTTAAATCTTTGATACAGTTTTGCACTTTATACAAGTATTCTTTATTTTCTTTTCTCTCTCCATGTTCTGGTAAATCAAAACTTAATACTTGGTAGCCTTTACTTGTTACATTATCAGCTAATAATCTAATTACATAATCTTCCTTATTAGACATATTTCCGTGTATTGCTATAAAAACCTTATTACTTTTTTCTCCCCATATTACAGATGGAATATTATTTATTTCTATTTTATTTATATCCATTGTATTCCCTTCACAAATTACTATTAGTATTACCAATCAATTATATCATTTTTACTACTAGTTTGCTACAATCAGATTAAAATTTAATAATATTTATAAAAACTTTATTGAATTAACGAGTAATACCTAAATTAATTTTTATATCTTCCATAATATAATTTAATTGTTCAATATTAAGTCTATATCTTTTTTCATCAATATAACCATATCTATGCATATCTTTTGCCAGATGATTAAGATTAATTCCAATTTTATTTATCTCATCAATGTGACTATTTAATATATCTACATCAATTTTTATTGGCTCATAATTATTTATTAATTTTCTTATAACATTAGACTTGTCTAATTGTAATCTTTCACATTTATCTTGTAATACTTTATTTTCTTTTTCAGATAAATATATACTTTTTAATATATTTCTTTTTCTCATTTCATTCAACCTTTCTAAAATTTAAGGGGATTGGGGATTTTTCCCATATTCGAATTTGTGTATAGACAAGTTCAGTGCTGGCTAGGGCATCAAAAACAATCTGTCTATACATATATTAGTTCCTTAAATATAATTTCTTCAGTCATATTTTTATAATTATTCATAAGTTTTACCCATTCAAGATACTCGTGAATTATACATTTAATTGGATATGCAATTAGATAAATAGTTGGTACTACAAAATGTAAGCTAGTATGTAAGCACTCTTTAATTGTTCCTTTTCTAGCTCTATATTTAAATTTGCATTCTTTAAAGGTCTTAATTAATTCTTCATTCGGTTCAAATTCTTGTATTATTTTAAAATCAAGCATAAAAAATGTCCTCCTTCCTAGAAAAGAGAACATTTTGTTTAATTTTATATAAAATAAAAACTTACGATTACCTTTCGGTTCGTAAGCTGTTTTCAATTGGAGCGGGTTGTGAGAATCGAACCCACGACAAAAGATCGGAAGCCTTTTATTTTACCACTAAACTAAACCCGCATATATACTACTATATTTATTATACTAAAAAATAAACTAAAAATCAATCTTTAAATCAATTTTTAGTTTATCATAATAATATTATAGTGCATATTAATTTTTTAGTTCATTTTCTTTTTCCTTAAAGAATTTATAAAATAATTTAACATTTTCAAGTTCATTCCAATTTTGTACATCATAATTTTTAGTATCTAAATTATATATTTTTGCATTTAATGTACCAAGTATAAATGGTGAATGTGTTGATATAATAAATTGGCAATTTAAATATCTTGACATATGATTTATAATATTTGCTAACTCTATCTGACTTTGTATAGATAAAGATACTTCTGGTTCATCTAATAAATATAATTTGTCAGGTTCTAATCTATCAACAAAGTACTGCATAGCTGTTTCACCATTAGAATATTTTTCTTGTCCAAATCTTATATTCTCTAGCTCCTTCAATCCTTGTTTAGTATCAATTAATTCTTTTGCTTGTTTTTTATCCATGCCCTCTTTAACTTTACCTAATATATAACTTTCTTCTAAAATACTATCATTTTGTATTTTACTTACCTCATATAATAATTCTTCACTTTTGATATATCTACTTCCATTAGGTATTATTTTAATCATTTTTCCATATTCATCATTTCCTAGACTATATTCACATAATGATGTGTACTCATAGAAAAATCTCTGAGAAGATATCATTTCTCTTCCATCTAAATTTAATTTATTAGCAATAATATTTAAAATTGTAGATTTTCCTGAACCATTATTACCATATAAAACAGTTATATTATCAAATATAAATATATCAGGTTCTTTACCTTTTAATACATTATACGGATATATATTATAGTTTTTACTTCTACGATCACTTAGTTTAAAAGTTTTTAGATATATCATGTAACTCCTCCACATTTTATACAAAAAATGAATTTTATTTTTTTATCTTATATGTATAATTATAAAAATTTGTCTCTAATTAAAACAGTATTGTTAGAACTAAAATTTTATTATCTAAAATAACACTATACTTATTATTACTTAAAATCTTGCTTAAATCCTTGAAAAAATAGTATTTCATTCTCATTGATATTTTGCAATTATATCATATTCTTTGTAATTTTTCAATTTTTTGAAGAATGTATGTAAGTGTTGACTGCTTTAAACAAAACTATACTATTTAAGTCAAAATTGCATCTCCAATATTAAACGTTTCTGTTTAATATTAGAAATGCAATTGAAATTAATATATTTGTTTGTAAAATAAATCTAATAATTTAGGTCTCTAATTTAAGTCTGAGATAGTTAAGATAATCAATTTTTGTTATAATTCCATAGAATTGTTTTTCATCTGTTATAATAGCAGTATAACCCATTTTTAGAATTTCAACAAGATTCTCAACATTTGCATTTGGGTGTAATGTTTTAAGATTTTTGCTCATAAAATTCATTACAGGTTTTTTAAATGCATTTGTGTCCATGTCTTCAAGTGCCAATAAAATATCGTATTCATCAATTATCCCAACAATATTATTATTTTCAATAATAGGAATCTGTGAAATATCATGTAGTTTCATTTTATTATATACTTGTAGAAGTGAATCATTAGGTTTAATAGTTACTACAGAATTTTTAATATAACTGTGAGAAATAATATCAGTTAAATCTCCTTTTGTTTCTTTTTTTATAAAACCATTATCAATCATCCAATAATCGTTATACATTTTAGAAAGGTATTTATTACCACTATCACATGCAAATGTTACTATGTTTTGAGGAGTTTTCTGTTCTTTTGCGTATTTTACAGCTGCAGCTACAAGAACACCAGTTGATGATCCGGCAAAAATCCCTTCCTTTTTTAATAATTGACGAGCTGACAAAAATGCTTCTTTATCAGTAATTGAATAAGCTGCTTTCACAAGGCTTAAATCACATTGTATGGGAACAAAATCCTCTCCTATTCCTTCAACCAGCCAACTTCCTGCACTTCCGACTTCACTTTTATAAAAATATTCTTTAAGTATTGAACCTTCAGGATCAGCAAGAACAAAATTAATATTTGGCTTTACTTTTTTAAAAAAATTAGTAAGTCCTCCTATAGTACCTGCAGATCCAACCCCTACTACTATTGCGTCAACTTTTTGATTCATTTGCTCCCAAATTTCAGGGCCTGTAGTAGTTTCATGTGCTAATGGATTGTAAGGATTATTAAACTGATTGATGTAGTAAGAATTAGGTATTTCTTTTGATAGTCTTAAAGCGTAATCTTGATAATATTCAGGATGACCTTTTTCAACATCTGAACGTGTCATAATAATTTCTGCTCCCATTGCACGAAGATGTGAAATTTTTTCTAGGCTCATCTTATCCGGTATTACAAGTATAAGGTTATATCCTTTCAATGCTGCAATTAATGCTAATCCTAATCCAGTATTTCCAGCTGTTGCTTCTATAAGTGTGTCTCCGGGCTTTATTTTACCTTCTTTTTCAGCATTATCAATCATTGATAATCCGATCCTATCCTTAATAGATCCACATGGATTTTGGTTCTCAAGTTTTATAAATAATCTAGATATACCTGTGTCAAATGACTTTAGTTCCACTATAGGCGTATTTCCAATAAGTTCCAACACACTTTGATAGCAACCACCTGAATCAAAGGTATTTTTTTGAGATGAGGATTTCTTAGATACACTAGAAGAATCTGATGAAAAATTCTGCATATTAATACCACCTTTCAATATTAAACTTAAATTTTCAAGTTATATAAAAATTATATATCTAATATAAAATATATGCTTCTAGAAAAAATTATTGTTTATTTATAAGAAATTTTAACTATTTTAGTTAATTACATTATTATATAGTTTATAGATTAGTATTAATAAATCGAAAAATAGCATATGTTTTTAATACATGCTATTTTTTAACTTATTTACTTGGCCTTAAGTATTGCGTTTTGGATATCATTTACTAAATCTTCTTTATTTTCAATACCAACAGATAGCCTTATTAAATTATCAACAATTCCCATTTTTTCTCTTAATTCATAAGGAATAGCTGCATGTGTCATTGTAGCAGGATGAGTTATAATTGATTCAACTCCACCAAGGCTTTCTCCAAAAGTTATTACTTCTAGTGATTTAAAAAAATTATTTATATTAACATCATCTTTTAAAACAAAAGACATCATTGCGCCAGGAGCCTTAGCTTGTGTTTTATGAATCTGGTAACCAGGATGCTCTTCTAGTCCTGGATAATATATTTTACTTACTAAATCTTTTTCTTTCAGAAATTTTATGATAAATTCCGCATTTTCAATATGTCTATCCATCCTAATGGACAATGTTTTAATACCCCTTACAAGAAGCCATGAATCAAAAGGATTTAGTATACCACCAGTTGAATTTTGTATAAAATGAAGTCTTTGAGAAAGTTCTTCAGAATTTGAAACTACAAGTCCAGCAATAAGATCACTATGCCCTCCAAGATATTTTGTTGCACTATGTATAACAATATCTGCTCCAAGTTTTATAGGCTTTTGCAGATATGGTGTCATAAAGGTGTTATCAACAATAGTCAATATTCCCAATTCTTTTGCGACTTTAGATACTTCTTGTATATCAGTTATACCCATAGTAGGATTTGTGGGTGATTCAATAAAAATACCCTTTACAGTACTATCATAAGCTTTTTTTACTGCGTCAATATCATTTGTATCAACAATTTCATAAGTTAAACCAAAATTTTTAAATACTTTATCTAAAACTCTATATGTACCACCATAAATATTATCTGAAATTAGAATTTTATCAGAACTTTTAAATAATAGAAGTACTGCAGTAATTGCCGCCATTCCTGAAGAAAAAGCAAAACCTTGATTTCCTTCTTCCATTTGAGCAATTAATGTTTCTAAAGCTAATCTTGTTGGATTTCCTGTCCTAGAATATTCAAATCCTTTATGCTCTCCAATTCCAAGCTGTTTATACGTAGATGTCTGATAAATTGGAACACTAACAGCGCCTGTATGTACATCTCCGTCTATACCACCATGAATTAATAAAGTTTCTATTTTCATAATCAAATACCTCCTTTTAAAGTATCATTCCCTATTATATATAATTACCTCTACTGTTTTATATGTATTTTTTTATTATAAATAAAAGAGACTTTAATAAATAACCCAGAAAATAAGTAAGAATAGAAACTTATCATTAATCTCTATCAAACTTTTTTATTAGTATATTAGCTATAAAATAATTTATGATACTTTTAAAATAAAATAAATGCAATGAAGTATATTGTTTCATTACATTAAATAATATACTTTCGGATTTATAGAAATAATATAATTTAAGAATAAATATTTTTTATAATGACAAAAAAGAAAATGAAAAATAACATTTTCATTTTCTTAATTCTTTATGGTGCCGAAAGTGGGACTCGAACCCACACGGTATTGCTACCACTAGATTTTGAGTCTAGCGCGTCTGCCAATTCCACCATTTCGGCATATTAATTGTATTATGGTTTGGTTAAAGTATTATATTTTTTAGATTTAAGACCATGCACCTTCTTAATACGTGTACATTATACTATATATTTATATCTTTTACAATAGTTTCTTAAGATTCTTGTAACAAAAATATTGGTATCTTAATTAATACTTAATTAAAAATAAAGTATGTTATATCATAATAAATACCCTATACATACCTTATTTTATTATATACAATAATCAAATTATTTTCTTAGTATTTATCAAATTCATTAATAATTATTCTGTATCAATTATATCTCTTAAAACTCAAAATTCTACTTATTTTTTATTTTATGCAATTTTAAAACAATATTTTGTAAATTATTGTTTTAATTTATCGTATATGATACAATTATAAAAAGTTTTTTAATTTTTATATAAGTGAGGTTGATGAAAATGAAAAAAATAAGTAAGTTAAACGGGCGGAATTTCTTTAATTGTATTATTAATTACTATAATTGTCATTATTATTTTAGCAGGAGCAATAATATTAAATTTTAGTAGTAATAATGTTTTCGCATCTGCAGAAGATGCAAAAATCTTAAATAATATATCTAATATAAAGGATGAAATTGAACTCTATAGAATGACTAAATATATAAATTACAATGATGAATTAGAGTTATATCCTATTCAAAAAGATGAAGATAATAAATATATAACGATGGAAAGTTTAGATAGTAATTTAAAACAAAGTTTCTCTAATGAATTTAAATATATTTTGATGAGAAAGTCATATGAAACAAAAGATAATACTAATATACCTGATTTGGATGACATAGATTATACCAAATTTTATAAATTAGATAATAACTTAATAAAATCTGCCAAGATTTATAACGACGACCTATATATTTATGTTGGTGGTAATAGTTATGACGTATATCATATTAAAGGTGTAAAATATAAAGGTGTAATTGAATATAGTATTATACCTCTTGGTAGTGTATTAAATGCTGAATACATAGCTTTAAACAACAATACCTTTAAGTTATATGGTTATGGGACATTAAAAGTATTAGGACAGATAAATGATATAACAGGTCAAACTTCTGATGAAGCAATGGAATATGGTGGATTAAAAGAATTTATATATCCAGAGCAAATAACTAACCCACAAAATGTAAAAAAGACTTATTTTTCTACAGGAACAGCATATATAATTGATGAAAATAATGATCTATGGGCTTGGGGAGAAAATGTAAATAACAAATTAGGACAAGGTTATTCAAATAATGTAACCTCACCAACAAAAATTAATGAAAATATAAAAATAAATGATCAACAAATTAAAGTAAAAAATGTTTGGGCAGGTTTGGAAAATACTTGGATTTTAGATACAGAAAATAGAGTTTGGGCTTGTGGATCAAATGTTAGAGGAACTCTTGGGCAAGGAAATACTAACACATACAAAGGATATATAAACATTACACAAATTGATGGAAGTAGAATTAAAGAAATATATCCAAGTTTAGGTGAAGGATATACGCTAGTAGAATATACTGATGGAACAGTATATGGCTGTGGAGAAAATCATAATGGTGTACTTGCAAATGGAAATTATAACAATTCTAATAGTTTTATAAAGCTTGATTCATATAAAAATGCTAAGAAAATTGTAAGTGGTGCATTTACCAGTTATATCTTAACTAATAGCGGTGATTTATACGGATGTGGATATAATGGTTATGGTGCTATTGCAATTAATGGTGATGAAAAGTATAGTACATTTATAAAAATTGCTTCTAATGTTATAGATATGACTTATGAAGAAACATATAATTCAAATATATTATACAAAACTAATGATGGAAAAATCTATGTCAATGGTTTATATAGATATGATTTAAATAATAATAGAATTTATGATGTACCTCCTAAAGCAATTGAAGGAATAAATGATTCAAATATTGTTATAGACAATAGTGGACTTATGTATTCTAATGGTAAAATGTATATTAAGAATTATAATGCTGAATCAGGTAACTTAACTTTAACACCATATAATCAATCAATTACAAATGTTAGCGAAAAAGTAAATTCTCCATTAATGAGAGTATTTAAAAGTAATGGTATTTATTATATGAGTGATTATCCTGATATAACAAGAATAGGAAAAAGAGTTAGAATAACATTAAAAGAAGTATTTAATAATGCTATATTTGTACAGGGAATGGAAAACTATATAAGCATAGTCGATAGAGATACTAACACATGGGAAAGTCTGACATATAAAAATCCTCAACTCACAAATGCAAAGAAGATATTATCTTCTCCTTCAGCAAAATATGTACTTTTAAATACTGGAGAATTATACGTAAAAGGTGATACATACACAGGCTGTTGGGGTGATTTATCAAGAAAAGAAGAATATGTAAAAGTTACAAAAGATGGTATTACTCCATTTAATAACATAAAAGATATATTTGTTACCAATGACAATGATCTTTTAATATTTGTTACAGATGATAATGAATTTTATTGGGCTGGTAGAGATTCAAAATTATATTTTCCAGGAGGGATAGTTGGAGATATAAATATTACCTCTACTCAAGATAAAGTTACTAAATATCCTCGTAAATTACCAATAAATGATACATTAAGTAAAATAATAAATGATATAAAAGATATAAATTATACTTCTTATTGGTCACAAGAAAGTTACTCAAAATCAACATACATCTTAACTAATGATGGTGACTTATATTCTACTGGTGATAGTCCTAATACTACAGGCTTTGGCTATAAAAATTATGATTTTGAAAAATTAACATGTTTTGGAAACAATAAAGTTAAATCTATAAAAAGTTATAACAATTATACAATTGCATTACTTGAAAACGGTGAAGTATATGCATGGGGATATAATGAATATGGACAATTCGGTGACGGATATGATATTGGAGGTGTATACCCTACTCCTCAAAAATTGGCATTAAAAGAAAAGATAGAAAAGGTTACATTAGGCAATGGATTTACTATATTTGCTAGTTCATTTGGTAGTGTTTATGGTGCTGGTAGAAATGAATATGGACAATTAGGAAATGGCGATAATATATCTACTAGTAAATTTGTAAGATGTTTTGAATTAGAAAAATAGCTATTATAAAATGAGAATGGAAGTGATTAAAAATCACTTCCATTTTTCTATATAAATAATGTATTAAATATAGTAATTTTATTTTAAATATAGTACTACTCTAAATCCAATATTTGAGTAATAGTAAGTTGAGTTAGGCCAATAGAAAGTTAAAACAGCATTAGCATTATCAAATGCAGTATCATGAATAACATATTCAGAATTATAAGTTTCATTTGTCCATTCTGAAAGATTACCTGCAAAATCATATATATTCTTTATTTTCCAATTATCATTAGAACCAGAAGCTTTTAAAACTCCAGATTCATAATTTCCAAGATTAGCTGGCCATTTAGATGTTTTATAATTACCAAATGAATTTGCATTTGATATATTTGAATCGCCTATCCATTTTAATATAGCATCCCATTGTCTACCAGTTTGTAAACCAGTCTTTATTGTTGAATCATAGTGATAGCTATCAGACATTTCTTCAGAATATTTCTTTGCTTCATCAGATAATACATAATTCCATAAATATCCATTATATTCTTCCCTAGATATAAACATACCTGCTGTTGTAGTTGCATTTAAACTCTTTTTAACAGCCACTCTTGGAACTCCATTATTGTAATCATAAGAGGATTCATATCTACCTATATAAAATCCATTGTATTTGCTTATTTGATATGTTTCTGATGTTATACTTTCAGGTAATGTAGAATCTAATGTTTTTCTATTAGAATCTCTATAGTAATTTTTATATTTGCCATATATTACTGGTATCCATACAAATTCATTCCCATTTGAATCTTTAATAACAAGACCATTTTCAACTGTGTTTTCTGTATCTAAAGTTGAAACTGTAAATCCTTTTGGAACAGGTGCAACATTACCATTTTTATCTTTATATAAAGTCCCCCCTGCTGGTGCTTGAGTTATATTTGGTCCATAATATGCCATATCTAATTCAGTATTATTAGGAAGTTTACTACTATCTAATGTAAATGTGAATTTATCAGATACATTTCCAGCACAATCTATAACTTCAATATCATATGTTGCTATATCTGATGATAAATTAAAATTTTTATCAAAGAAACTCTGTGGGGCAAGTGGAAAATCTTCTTTATTTTCATCAGATCTACTTGAAACTCTATATGTATAAAATTTTCCATTTTTATAAATGTTTACTCTTGATATACCATAATTATCATACATACCAGAATATGAAACTTGCAAGTAATTATTTCCAGATATATTTATTAGACTAGTTTTCACTTTATTTGGAGCCTTTGGTTTTTCACTATCTAATTTTTTATATTTTAAATAATCGGTATAAGTATTTAGGAAACCTTCAACTGAATTTAATCTGCTAAGGTAATTAGAATAACTAAATAATACAATTCTTTCAACGCATGGAGAAACAATATTAATTTGGTTTATAATTCTATCAATAGTTGCCATTCCTGTATACTCAACGCCATCTGGTTTATTAGAATATTGTTCTGAATCTGGAGAAGCAAATAGTTCAACATTACTCCATAACTTAATATCTTTTTTATTAGATGAATATATTGCCCTTTTATATGCAAGTGTATACTCAAGTAACTTATCTAGTGTCATACCTTTTGCACCAATGCTATCTTGTGGGCACAATATATCACCACTTCTAAAGTTAGTTGCATTTATTAATTCAGTCCAAAAAGCTTGAATATTTTCAGTGGATTTTGTTGTCCAGGTACTATCATCCTTTATATTTAAATATTGAGACATTATAAATTTTAAATTAGGATTTAGTTCATTGATTTTATTTATTAATACATTTATTCCGTTAGATAAACTATTAACGGCTATACTTCTACTTTCATTTACATCTAAATAACTCGGATTTGACATTTCTGGTACAAAATAAAATCCATAGAACACGTCACTATAATTATTATAATATTTATTATATATTTCCCCAATAAATGGTGATATTTCATTACATAGATTTAAAAATTTTGTTCCATCTTGTTCATTTGAAAGATTTAAGTTCCACCAAATAGAATCCATGCCCATTCCAAGAAATATTTTTATATTATTACTCTTACATCTTTCAAAAAGGGGTGTTAAAGCGTCATAATACATACTACTTGCTATGTTTGATGGATAATAACTCTTCCACACACCAGAATCCTTTTGTGCAGTATCACCTATAATTAAATATTCGATCCCTAGTTTTTTCCAATCTGCTATTTCATCTTCCCACTGACTGTCTGTCCAATTTGTATATGTATATGGCAATATAAAAGTTCCACTAATTGGAGACATACCTTTACTTTTATTATTACTAACAGTATTACCTTCTAAAGAATCATAATAATATGCCTCTTTAGCAAATTCCCCTGTTTTTATATCAACTTCTAAACCAATCTCCATAGCCCATTTTAATTCATTTTCATCAATTCCTGAATAAAGGAGTTTGCCATCTTTTACTATAAAATTCTGTACATCTTTTTCTTTCATTGATGTAATTGGAACATATATTGAATTATTTCCAACCATTCCACTATAGTTTTCTTGTGATAAATCAATCTCACCATTTTGCTTTAGTGTTTTATTCATCATAAATAATGATAATTCATCTTGATAACCTTTAACGGTTTGCTTAAATGAAGCCTGTTTAGCTGCAGTAATAGGATTATTATTACTGAAAAGAAAAATAATAGTTCCTGCTAATATAACAACTATTATTATCGTAATTATTAAAGTGATTAAAGATATCCCTTTTTTAAAATTTATTTGTCCCATATGACACATCCCTAAATATAAATACATATTTATTATATAATATATTATATTTTAACATTTTTCAATATATTTTTTACAAATATATCAAATTCATATCATTCTAATAGACAAAAAAAATCAGAGACTTCTCTCTGATTATATAGAATTATAATAAACTATTTTTTGTTTACTAAATCTTTTAAAGCTTTTCCTGCTTTGAAAACTGGTGCTTTAGAAGCTGGTATTTTTATTTCAGCTTTAGTTTGTGGGTTTCTTCCTTTTCTAGCAGCTCTTTCTCTAACTTCGAAAGTTCCGAATCCAACTAATTGAACTTTTTCACCATCTTTAAGTGCAGTTTCAACACTTGTTACGAAAGCATCTAGTGCAGTTTCTGCAGCTTTTTTTGTTAATTTGCTTTCTTCAGCAATTTTAGCTATTAATTCAGCTTTATTCATTATAAATCCCTCCTAATGTAACCCTCCGTACTGTGATTACACTAAGAATATACTACAAAAGATTAACATTGTCAACAGTTTTATTTACATTTTCTCATATTTTTTTCGTTTTTCCTAAGGCTTGACATATCTTGTTACCATAAGGTAGTTGAGAAATCTCTTCATTGCTCATAACTTTAAACACCAGTATTGATAGTATATATACTATAACTGAGATTACAATAATTGCAACAGTTTCTATAGACTGTGATATATTTATGTAACTTAGTATTTTTTCTAGTAAAATTATGTTTAATGACATAGCTAAAGTCGCAAATAATGGTTTTATAATTATGCTATAAATATTTGGTTTTTCTTTTAATGTCCTAAATAATATTATAAAACATAGTACACATGCTATACCGTTATATACTATAGTTGTATACGCAGGAACCACTATTCCAAATTTCGGTATTAATGTAACATTTAGAACATATTTTGCTATTGCCCCAATACATAAGCAAGCACCAGGTACGTAGAGTTTTCCAATACCTTGAAGTGCACCATTTAAAGTTTGAGTAATTACAGAGAATATTATCATAAAGCATTGAATTTGTAGTAAATACGCTCCTCCACTTGCATTTGGGAATATAAGTCCAAATATTTGTGGAGCAAGTAAAAATAGTCCTGCTGTACAAGGTAGCGCTATCATAGAAGATATTTTAATAGAAAAATTTATTTTATTCAATGCATCATCTTTTCTATTTTTTGCTATAGCAGCAGAAATAAATGGTACCAATGCTACTGAAAACGCAACATTTATTGATAAAGGAACAGCATTTAATATTTCAACTTTTCCAACTAATATTCCAAATTGTTCATTTGCTTCCTTAATTCCAAGTCCAAACTTTTGAAGTCCATTAATAACAGTTACAGTATCGATTACACCAGAAAGTGCAACAACTATACTTCCAAAAGATATTGGAATAACATATGATATTAATTTTTTAACAATTTTACTTCTAGATTCTAATGAAAACTTCTTTGATTCTTTTATATCTTTCCATATATCTTTTTTATTTTTATTATAATATCTCAATAAGTAGAAAAATGCCATTGATGTTGATACAGTAGTAGCAAGTGTTGAACCTGCAGCCATTATTTCTGGTGTAGATCCAAATAACATTACAACGAACACTATTGAAAATATGCTATTTACTATTTGTTCTAGTATTTGTGCCTTACTATACTCCATCATATTTTGCATTCCAACAAAATATCCTCTAAATACTGCAGACATAGCAACAAAGATTATTGCTGGGGAAAGTGCCATTAATGTATATTTTACTCCTGGATTTCCAAGTACGTTATTAGCTAGGAACCCAGATGAAGCAAATAGCAATACTGAAAATCCCACTCCGATAATTGTAAATAGTCCTAGTGCAGTTCTAAATATTTTGTGTGCACCTCGCCTATCTCCAATAGCAATTTTTTCTGATACAAGTTTAGATATTGTATTTGGTATACCCATAGTTGCAAGTGCAAGAATTAATGTATATACAGTGTATCCTGAACCATAGTAACTATTTCCTATATCACCAAATTGCTTAAAATTCGTAAGCACAATTCTATATATAAATCCAAGTAATTTTATAAGTACTTGAGATAACATTATAATCAAGACACCCTTCATAAAGGTCTGTTTCTTAATTGCCAAATTCTATCACATCTCCCTAACTAACTATACTAATATAGTAAAGTAATTATACCATACAAGTAAAACTGTTACAATATTTTATTCTAGTTTTCTGGTAATAGATAAAATTTCTTGACATATTAATTTCGTCTGATATAATATTATGGTAAAGGATGTGTTTAGTTTGAAAATAGGAATCGTAGGATTACCAAATGTTGGTAAGAGTACTTTATTCAATGCAATAACAAAAGCAGGAGCAGAAAGTGCTAATTACCCATTTTGTACAATAGAACCAAATATAGGTATTGTAAATGTACCTGATGAAAGAATAAATGTATTATCTAAAATGTATGATACAGATAAATCAACATTTGCTAGTATAGAATTTGTTGATATAGCTGGTTTAGTTAGAGGTGCTTCAAAAGGTGAAGGACTAGGAAATAAATTCTTATCTCATATTAGAGAAACAGATGCAATAGCCCATATTGTTAGATGTTTTGAAGACGAAAAAATTGTTCACGTTGAAGGAAGAATTGATCCAATAGATGATATTGAAACGATTTCTCTAGAATTGATACTAGCTGATATTGAAGCTGTTGCAAAAAGAATAGATAGAGTTTCAAAATTATTAAAAACTGGAGATAAAAATGCAAAAGTCGAAAATGAACTTCTACTTAAAGTAAAAGATCATCTTGAATCTGAAAAACCAGTAAGAACAATGGAACTTTCTGATGAAGAAAAAGACATGTTAAAAGAAGTATTTTTACTTACAATTAAACCAACAATATATGTTGCAAACGTATCAGAAGATCAAATTGAAAATATGGAAAATGACGCAAATGTATTAAAAGTAAAAGAATATGCAAAAAAAGAGGATGCAGAAGTTGTTACACTTTGTGCGAAGCTTGAAGAAGACTTGAGCGAATTAGATGATGAAGATAAAATTAATTTAATGAATGATTATGGTATAAATGAATCAGGTTTAAATAAACTAATAAAAGCGAGCTATAAATTATTAGGTTTAATATCTTATCTTACAGCAGGAAAACAAGAAGTTAGAGCATGGACAATAAAAAATGGAACGAAGGCTCCTCAAGCAGCAGGAAAAATACACTCAGACTTTGAAAGAGGCTTTATAAAAGCTGAAGTTATATCATATAGTGATTTAATTGAATATGGCAGTACTGCAGCAGCTAGAGAAAAAGGGCTTGTTAGACTTGAAGGTAAAGAATACGTAGTAAGAGATGGAGATATAATTGTATTTAGATTTAATGTGTAGAATGAAAGAGCATATATATGCTCTTTTATTTTTTGATTAAATCCAATGTAGTTTTTTATCAAAAAATTACTTAAAAAGTATTGACTTTTAACTTCAAATCAATTATAATATAAATGTTCCACGTAAGTGGGCCTTTAGCTCAGTTGGTCAGAGCACCCGGCTCATAACCGGATGGTCCAAGGTTCGAATCCTTGAAGGCCCACCATTTTTATATATATTTTATTCCTGGGTAGGTGCCCGAGTGGCTAAAGGGGGCAGACTGTAAATCTGTTGGCGTACGCCTACGATGGTTCGAATCCATCCCTGCCCACCAAAATATAAATTTGGAATAACAAAACACCTTAGACAATTTCTAAGGTGTTTTTTATTACATTTTTTTCAAAATTTACTTCTAACTAACTTCCCTCTTTCAGCTTCCTTTTCATAAAGTTTTTCAACTTTATTTAGTAATTCTGTGTAGCAATCTAACTCTGTTGAAAATATCAAAAAATCAATTAAATATTTTGAGCTTATTTTGTTTTCTTTAATGTAATCTTTAGCATCAGTATATCTTTTTGAAGCACATTTATTAAGATTTAAAATAGATTCTAAAAAATTCTTATTAATTAATAACAAAACGTGTTCATTAGCAGACTTTGTATCTAAAGACATTAAGTATTCAACAAGATACCGATCAATAGTTGAATACTGTGACGGTAACCCTGTTAAATAAAAAAAGATATCACTTAATTTAACATTAGAAGTCACTCTTTCATCTCCAACTATTAAATTATAAGCAATTTTTCCTTTTTCAATAGATGTCAGATTATTTTTTGACATTAATACTCCTTTCAGGTGCAATAAAGTATACATAATTTTTTTATCTATTATACAATTTATTTATTGATTTGTCAATATTAAAGTCTTACATTAAGTCAATTTCAATGTTTTGAGTAATATTATTAAATGGCTCATCTAAGTTCCAATCGCTTTCAATTATATCACCAAATTTTACTGTATGAGTAACTGTATTTTTAAACATATATACATTGTGTGATGTTTTACTAGGTAAAACAAAATAATCATCTTTATTTAATGTTATAAACTCTACATCATCGTCTTTTTTTACAGCTATAATTATTTTTCCAGACTGCACAATATACATTTCATTAAGATAATTATGATAGTGTGCTCTTTGCCAGTATTCATTGTCACCAGATTCTGTTCTTATATATGAGGATTTATCATTGCCAATAAGTCTTGCACGCAATTCTCCATTTTCAAGCTTTTGTATATTGGTTTTTATGCCAAACTCTTCATTTATATTCTCACTAAAAAAAATATCATTTTCAAACATAACATCACCTATAATTATTCTTTTATTTAATATAAAATAGACTATAAGCTTATATTTTACCTATAGTACTACTTATTTTGGCTGGGGTAGCTGGATTCGAACCAGCGAAATGTCGGATTCAGAGACCGATGCCTTACCACTTGGCTATACCCCAATATATAATAATATTCTAACACAGATTATCATATTTTTCAATATAATAAATCTATTAAATTAAAAAGAAAATACTTGAAATAAATATATTTATTTCAAGTATTAGAATTATAACTTAAACAAATTAAGTCCTATTTCTTCGTCAAAATATCTATCAACAGTTGAATCAATAGCATCTATAATCAATTCACATGTTGCACTTATTCTACAATAGTTTAAATGTCCACCATAAACAGTTAAATCTGAATCTGATACATTACAATGTAAATGTAAATATACTTCATCATTCATTGTAGAAATATTTCCAATTAAGCTAGTTATTTCAAAAACACCTTCTAAATCTTTTGAATAGTACTTTTTCTCAGAAGTATTAAAAAGTCCAAGTGTTACTTTGTTTGAAGCACCAATTCCAGAAATACTTGCAAGTTTTATATTATTTTCTTTACAAATTTCTTTTAAAGATTCTATTACTTCTTCACCTTTATCTAATCTTACAACATATTTAGTTCCAATATTTTTTACTTTCATGAAAACCTCCTAAACAGCTATATTATTGACTTTTCCTTTTTATCTATATATACTTTTTTCCAAATAAAATATATTATTATAGCAATTGATATACCAAGTAAAAATCCTCCTACTACATCACCTAAATAATGAACTCCTAAATAAATTCTACTTATTCCGATAAGTATTGGAATTAGTGAAAAAGCAATACATAATGAATATTTAGTTTTTTTATTCTTTATGTAGTGATTTACGAGCATTATTGCCATTGTGTATAATGCTGCATTTGTCATCGAATGACCACTTGGAAAGCTGTAATTCGTTTCTTGTATTAATTGCAATATATCAGGTCTTTCTCTAGCAAAGATATTTTTTAAAAATAAATTTATTACTACTGACCAAATAACAGTAAGCGATATTGGTATTGCATACTTTATTCTAGTTTTATTAAAAATAAATAATCCTAAACATAAACAGAATACTGAAATAGTACCACCAATATGAGATATAATTTTCATTATTGAAACTATAGTTTCTGTTTTATGTTCAACTAGTTCAAAATAAAAACTTTCTTCTAATATTGTAGTTGTACCTGCTTGTACATATATTGCTAAAAGTATAAACAAAATTATAGGTAATATAACTGTAAGTATTTTTATTTTTTTCATTTTACACCATCTTTATTATAAAGTATTACTTCTATCAAGTAATAAACCATTTTCATTGTTTAAACAAGATATATATGAATCAGCTTTTACGGCACCATCCATATTACAAAAATTATGTAATGAAGAATATATTGGTTGAAACATTTTTAAGTTAAAATAATCGTCTACCTCTTTTGGAGTAGCCGTTTTTCTATCAAATAATCTTATATTTATCAGATCACCTTTTTTATATCCTATTTGATCTGTGTTACTTATTTTAACAATTATGATTGAATATCCAAGTTCTTCTTCAAGAAGAGAAATAACTCTATTTATTACTTCCACATCAAGATAATGATAAGGTAGATAACCAGCATCAATAATCAACTCTGTTCTATCATATACGTTAAAATAATATATATAATCTCTAAAAAAACGTTCTAAATTTTGTTTTACAAGTTTAAATTTCATATCAGGATTATCTGTTTTAAGCATCCTCATTTTTTCAACATCTATCAACATGGTTATCACCTCCGATTTTAATATATATAATTATACACTTATTTGTTGTTTTTTTCAATAGTAAAAGTATAATAAAAAGAAAAACAAAAATGTGGGACATCTAAATGCCCCACATTTTAAATTAAAATATTATTACGGATTTAAAACCAACACTCTTAATTTAGATGTCTCATATCCATTTATTGAAAGATGAATATACGTAATACCTTCTTTTTTACCTATTACCCATCCATTAGAAGCATCAACATACGCGATACTAGAATCATCAGACCAGAAGTAATAATTCTGACCATTTAAATTTCCTGAAATATCTGAAATAACATTATATGATGATCCGACTTTAATTTCTTTACTAGTTGAGTTAAATAAAACTTTAGAAGCTTTGACAATTACAAGGCACGAAGCTTTTGTCGTTCCATCATATAAGCTTGCTGTAATATACGCTGTACCTGTTGATAAAGCTTTAATTTTTCCACTTGAAGTATCAACGGATAGAACGTTAGAGTTACTACTTTCCCAGTATACATATTGATTTTGAGGATTCATATTAACTGGTATATAAAATTCAGTATTGACAGTTGCCTCATAAGAGCTATACTGAAACCATATTGAATTTGCATAAACAGTTACCACGCAAGTTGCTGTGATATTATTACTGGTTTTTACTGTAATAGTAGTATATCCTACATTATATGCAGTAACGTTACCATAACTATCAACATTGGCAACTGAAGGTACACTACTACTCCAAGCAAGACTAACATTTTGATTAGAGTTTATTGTTGGTTGAATTTTAACCACTGTACCGACCTTTATTTTAGTATCTGGAATAGAAATAGTATATATATTGTTTGGAGAAACAGTAATATTTACTTTCTTTACGACTACTCCGTTAAGGGTAATATTAATAGTTGTAGAACCTGGATTTTTTGCAACAATTCTAGCATATTCAGAATTTCCATTTGTAGATGTATATTGAATATCTGCAACATAACTGTTTTCAACTGAGAAATTATAATCTGTGTTAGAATTAAAATATATATCTCTAGTATCACCAACAATTAAATTTTGAGTTTCAGTAACAACATTATTAGATGACTGCGATGTAAATTTGACTTTAAATGTCATCTCAAATGCTTTTTGTTCATCCTGGGAAATAATTCCATACCCATTGTTGTTTACTATTCGCTTTCCAATAATATGAAGATCCGCTTTTTTTACTTTCCCATATGGATTAAATTTATGAGTTGGGCTAAGATTTAATAAACCGCATTGATAAACATAACTTGGATAAGGACTATATTTTACATCTTTAATATATGTGGCATTTCTTATGCCATATAACGTTATCTTATTTTCCCCTAGAAATGTCAACATTTTAGATAAATCCAGACGACTTGGATAATCATCCCAATTTCCACGCCCATTTCTTACAATAAGAGCTCCATTGTCATAAAGAAACCCCGCATTATCGTATGCAAATGCAGATAATTCATTTGCATCTTGTATATTGGAAATTGAGCGTACATATGTTGCTTTTCCTTGCCTTACCGCAGCATTTTTTATCATTGTTGCAAAGTAATTGTATATTTCACCAAATGTAGCATATGCCTCCACATTTTCGTAGCAAGCCGCTTCAGATTCCGAAAGTTTATCTGTATAATAAACTGTAGAATACTGATTAGGTGTGAAATTCACAGCATCGTATTTGTTACTAGCTGCACTTACACTGATTGATGGCATTATCATTGCCACAACCATCACAATAATACCTAAATTCCGTAAAAATTTTACCTTCTTCATATTAATTCCTCCTAAAATATAATTTATATTTTTTGTTTCTATTAACTTCACAATAATTATACAATAATTATATGTTTATGTCAACACAAGCGACAAAAATATGCTATAATAGTAAAAAGATGTAGAAAATTCTACATCTTTTTACTATATTGTAATGATACCCATCCGCTTGGAGTTCTACCCCAACCGTCTTTTACTTCAAATACATCAAAAACTTGACCATTTGGATAAGCACCATTTGGAAATCTTTGATTTCTTGCTTTAGCATTATCAACACCAGGTCCTGTTCTTACATTAAGTCCATCGCTTGCAGTAACAACATATCTTCCAGTTGTATAATTGCTACCAGAAATTTCTGTTCTATAATTTGCACTATCATAAGTTCCTATTTCATTTGGTATTCCCATATACGATGCGGAATTTAGTATCTTTAGTAGTTTATTACTACTATCATATTCTCTTATCTCAATATGTGTGTGTGGACCTGTACTAAATCCGGTACTTCCCATTATTCCAATTATTGTAGCATTATTTACTGACTGACCAACTGAAACCTTTATTTCACTTAAATGTGCATAAAATACTTTTTTATACCCTGTATCAGTTACATCAAATTTTGCAGATATATATAGTCCAAAGCCCTGTTTTTTATCATTAGCATTTTCCCATCCTGCATATGATATGACTGCATTATTTATTGAATATACTTGAGGCATTTCTGAGTTTCCCATGTCAATTCCTTGATGATATCCAGAAGCATAGTTTGAATCTTTTACTCCATACGGGTAAGTTACTTTAAATATTCCTTCAAACGGTAATTTAGTTATATACGCCATAAATTATCCCTCCCCCTCTGCGCCTTCCATTTCAGGTGCTGTTTGGTTCATTAAATCAATATTTTCTTCCATAAGACCACCCCTTATTTAATTATATTAATTTAATACATTTATAGTTACAAAAAAGGCACAAAAAAACCATATATACATATGGTCTTAAATATCAATAAACTATCTTGATCTATACTTTGTAAGTCCAGTCATAAATAACCAAATCATAAAAGCACCGATTGTAATTCTTTCAACAACACCAAAATAAGTATCTATTCCTGTTGAAATCATTATTGGTCCAAGAGCACCAAAAACAAGTACTATGAAAAATGTAATAAGTGAATAAACTGAATATTTTTTAGCTTTTTCATCATATTTATATTCAAATGCAGAAAGCAAAGTAGCACTCATTGAAGTAATTGCAGTAATACCTGCTGCAACAAAATGCATCATTCCAACAAAAGTTAATGTAGAATTTCTAGTTTCTTGTGGGAAAATTATTGCTATAATCCCGCCTATACCGCATAACAATATAGATAAAAGTGTAAATATTTGCAACTTCTTTAGCTTTTTCCATGATACACACAAATTATATATTGAATAAAATATGATTAGTATATTATAAATAGTAAATAACAATTCTACTACAAATATTCTTTCTGTTCCTACAAGTGACAATTCGCTTATAGAATTGAATATATGACTATAGTTTTCTTTTAATGCTCCTCCTATTATTACTGCTAAAACATATAATATAGGTGCAATTATAATTAATAAATTAGATTTTTTTTTCATATATTTTCCTCACGTTCTCTTTATATTATAATATACAAAAAAAATAATACAATACTTTTTCTAATAAAAAGGAAATTTTTATTTTTTTATTGTATTATTATATTATTATTTAGCAAATTTATTTTTTCAATACTTTTATACTTCCTGATAATGTTTTAAGCGATATCTTATTGTTTTTGGTACCTATTTGACCTTGAATATATTTTTTATCGATATTCAATTTAGTATCAATAGGAAAATTTGATTGAACATTACCTGTGGAAGTTTTAGCATCAATTAAAAACTCAGCAGAATTTGGTAATTCTAGATTGATACTTCCAGATGTTGTTTGAATATTTACTTCTTTTTCTTCAAATTCATTATAGGTAACTAATATCTTACCAGAACTACTTTTTAGATTTAAACTTCCACTGGTATTTTTCAAAGTTATACTTCCTGATGATGTTTCTATTATTGCCTTATCGGTATCACATTTATCAATATTGATTGCAGATGATTCTCCTTTTATTTCCAATTCTTTTGTAATCAATTTTTCCAAAATCAGAGGTCCTGATGAAGAACTCATAGAAATCTTTTCAGCACTCAATGTATCTACTTTTAGATTTCCAGATAATGTACTATATGTGAACTTTTTTAGGCCAAAATTATCCATATCTACATAACTGGATAATGTATTAACTGAAAAATCCTTTGAATAGTTAGCTGGAAGATATACATCAATTTCAACTTTTTCATATATTGGTAATTTTTCGTGATTACGTTTTACTTTTATAAAAAGATTATTATTATTTATTTCAGAAACAAGTTTAATTTCTTGCATTGCCTTCCCATGAAAATTAACCTTAACTGTATCATTATTCTTAGAACTTATAATTTTAATCCTTATATTCGATACATCTATTTGTATCCCGTCAATTTTTTCAATTGAATAGTTTTCTTCTTCATTTATTTCTTTAATCATATTAAATACTCCTACTCCTAAGATAAATATAATTATAATTATTATACCCATTATTCTCACTTTATATTTCACTTTATATTCTCCCCACATATATTCTTTATGAATTCACGTGCATCTTTAATATCTTTTTCATCAGGATGTCCTTTTTTGTCAACATTAAATCCAAACGGACTAAATTCACCAGGACAACTAAATTCACCTATAACATTATATCCCTTTTCTAAAAGTCTATCTCTAACCTCATGTTTTTCCTCATATTTACCTGAACCTGAAGTACAAAATATGAATACATTCATTTTAGATGAAGGAATTTTGCTTATAAATCTATATATTTTCTTATGCATCTTTCCAGCATAAATGCCTGATCCGAAACCAATAATATCATACTTTAATATATCATCTATTTTAACTTCTTCAATTTTCTTTAAATCTGCATTAATTTCTTCAGCCATAGCTTTTGCTATCTTTTCTGTATTCATCTTATGACGTGATTTGTATATAATTAATATTTTCATATTTTCACCTTATCCTTATCTATTTTTTATATATTATAATTTATTATTATCTTTTAATCCATTTATTATAAATTCTGCTATGTAATCCAAGATATGTGGAAAATGATTGATTCCAATTTCTTCTTTATGAATATCTATATATGGTATAGAATTAAAAATTGCAAGTATAAGATCAGTATCCATATCTTTTCTTATCTTTCCCGTATTTTTCCATTTTTCAATTAAATCTATTATATCACCATTTATTACATCATAAATACTTTTAATACCTCCTTCTTCATGAAATTTTTTTTCTAATTTACTAAAAAAATCCATGTCATACCACTCTTTTAATATTGGATTTGCATTAATTCCATTAATATTCATTGCCATTATTTCTTTAATTAATTTTGCTGGTTCACCATCAACATTAATTGTATTAATAAAACTTTTTTTTAGTCTTATATTTTCTTCAATATAAATATCAATGAAGAGTTTATCCTTAGATTCATAGTATTTGTAAAAACTACCTACTGATATTCCACATTCTTTTGCAATATCAGAAATATTTGTATTTTTAAATCCTTTTACACTAAACATTTCTTTCCCACAATTAAATATATCA
This sequence comes from Bacillota bacterium, assembly GCA_023460235.1. Lineage (GTDB taxonomy): Bacteria > Bacillota > Clostridia > TANB77 > CAG-465 > CAG-465. The sequence continues at coordinate 79,445 of JAEWRE010000043.1, read as the reverse complement.
TTTTTTTTATTTTCCATTTTAATATCTCCTTATGAATGAATATTTTTTTATTCATTCATAGTATAACATAAAAAAAGAAGATGTCAATACATTTACAATTTATTTAATCTAATAATATTATATTTTATGTGTATTCTTAGTATGCTATAGAATATTAAATTTAACCTTTTGTATGCTAAAATATTTTTATTTTATTAAATATAAAAAGGACTATCAAAGTGATAGTCCAAATAAATTATTCCTTAAATGTTAAATTTAAAGCTTCGCATAGGAACCTACATTTTGCAGAATTCCCACACATTGCACAGATCTTTACTTTAGAAAGATCAGGAATTTCTTGAATATAAAGTTCCTTTTTACCAATTAGCTGACTATATGCACCGTTATAGCTACAAGAATCATATGTCTGCTGAAGTATGACATCCATAGCATCTAATTTCAACCCTTTTGTATCTTCATAAGAAAAACTCTCTTTCTTATGTCTAAAATCAAAGACGAATTTTTCTCCCTGTAATTGGTCTGCAAGTTCAAATACATAACTGAAATTATAAAAACGTATCTTACTCTCAACTATATATTCATTTGAGGGATTCTCTTTAATTAATAAATCCCTTATTTGTTTATCAAAAAAACTCCGATCAGATTTATACGTAAGTATTATTTCTTTTAATCTATCTATACAAACAAGTTCATAAGGTCTTAATTCTTTCATAATTATTACCTCCTTTAAGTTTTTTAGAGAATAAACGATTACTAGTTGCAATATATAATAACATAATTATCTATATTATTCAACATAATTATCCTCATTTACATTTTTTATCCACTTTTTACTTAAAAAATATGGTATATTAATTATGTTTTTTATAATTGAATCACTGCCAACAATAAGTATAAGTATGTACTCGTTATTAGGCAAATATTTATTGAAAATAAATATTACAGTAAAATATACTAACGTAAATAAATCAAGTAAAAAAGGTAATTTTACTTTTGAACCAAGAACTAGTATATATGAGTTTAATGACCAATCTATATACCTAAGTAATTGAACAAATAGATACAGTATAGCAATATTTCTACCAATATCTTGTATTTCAGTGTTCATGCCAGATATTATATTATTTGTAAACACTATATATATTAAAAACATAAATAACCATACAATAACTCCTATCCCTATAGAATATACAGAGCTTTTATATGCTTTTTGAGTTTTGTTTTCACCTATTTGATTACATACCTCCATTGCACTTACTGCTATTAATGAATAAAAAACACCATTTATTATATCAAGTACATTTTCAAAATATGAATACGAATTATACAGGCTTTCACTTTTATTTAGTAGTATTATTCCTGATATAGTATATCCAATATTCCATATTATTTCTTTTAATCCAACAATAAGTACCGTATATACTTCATTTTTATGTATATTATGTATACAATTAAAAATCTCTTTAAAAGAAATATTAATTGTTTTAGTCTTATACTTAAATAAGTAAAGCATTACTGGTATTATAATAGCATAAGCAATTATATATGTAATTGCTATTAAATATATATTCCTAGTAAATAGATAAACAAGAGCAGATATTAAAATAAGTATAAAAAAGCTCTTTATAGAGTTACTTATTAATCTATATTTAAATTCTTTAACTAATTTAAATATATCAATAAAATATTCTACAATAACATTCAAAATAATTGCAAAACACATTAATTCAAAGAATAAATAATTATCTGTAATGTTTAAACTCATTATATTTTTAAATATAAATTCTCTTGAAATAAATATTATAAATGTAAATATAGATCCAGCCAAAAGGGATATTGAAAATCCAAGTGAAATATATTTTTTTATCATCTCTTTATTATTTATATTTTGATTTATATATATGTTAAGTCCTGACGTAATACCATAGCTAATCATATTAGAAAAATATAATAGAGCTAACGCCGCGTTAAAATATGTTAAATCATCAAGACTAAATTTATTTGCTATTAATGTAAGTATTATTATATATATTCCAACTGCAATATAATCAATTATTAGGAATAATGAACTTTTCATAATTTTAAGAAAATACGTCATAAATTCAATTAATTCTTTTTTTATTCTTTGGTACATAAATTCTCCTATTAAATTAATTTTGTAATTATTATATATCATATTTTTACTTTATTCAACAAAAAAAAGATATTGAATTAATTCAATATCTTTTTTATTTTGGCTGGGCTGGCTGGATTCGAACCAACGAATGCTAGAGTCAAAGTCTAGTGCCTTACCGCTTGGCGACAGCCCAATATGAAATGTAAAAATATGATGGGGTGGAAAATGGGATTCGAACCCATGACCTCCAGTGCCACAAACTGGCGCGCTAACCGACTGTGCTATATCCACCAATCACGTACTTTACATTTTAATATATTTTTTAGTGTTTGTCAATATTTTATGCAAAATTTATATAAAAATATACCTCAATATCATATTTTTATTTATTAACTTCACAAATTAATTTATATATTGGTCCCTTTTGAGAAAACTTTTCTTCATATTCTGTAACAACGTTAAAGACATCTGATTTATGAAGATCAAGAAAAACATTTATGAATTTAAATCCGAAATTTTGAATGCTAACTAAGCTAAATTCAAATAAAATTCTATTATCAGTTTTAAATTCAATTATGCCTTTACTTTTTAAAACATATTTATAGTCTTCTAAGAATGTTTTGTAAGTAAGTCTTCTTTTTTCATGTCTAGTCTTTGGCCAAGGATCACTAAAATTCAAAAATATTTTTTCTATTTGATTTTCTAAAAATATCTTAGAAATATCTTGTGCATCAAAAGACATTAAATACAAATTATTTATTCGTATATTATTACTTTCTTCATATCTTAATAGTTTTTTTACAGCAAGTGCAAGTATTGATTCTACAAGTTCAACACCAATGTATATGTTTTGAGGATCAAGTTTAGCCATTTGAGTAATAAATTCTCCCTTGCCCATTCCTATTTCAATATATATTTTTTTGCCTTTATTTTCTTCTTTTTTTATTATATTCTGAATCTCTTCATTGTTACCAATATATCTATCAAAATTTGATAATTCATTTTTTGCATCTGGATTAAATCTAACTCGCATTTCCCCCCCTATTATATTTGTGCTATAATACTTCCTATAACAACAATAATAACGCTTATTAATGTAGAGATTAATATATTTTTATATGGTATTTTTACGTTAAATTGTTCTCTTTTTTGTGTTGCTTCTTCAACTTTTTTATTTAATTCATCCATCTTCTTCTTATTTTTTGTAAGTTCATATAGACTTTTTTTAAAGTCATTAATTCCAAATTGTTGAACCCTATTATATTTAGCTTTTTTTGTACAAAGTATACAGTAATATATACCAGTTGCAATAGCAAGGCCTATACCAAATAATTGAATAATACCACCAATTGATGATAAAATTAAATTTAAGTGATTATTTGTTTTACCAAATATACTAAATATAGAATTTGCAAGTGATAACGAATATATTAATCCCATAACTGGTATATATACATATGGTGTAATACCAGCAAACACTATAATTAAAACAAGAGGTATTTTCTGCTTTAATATTGTAGAAAACATATTTTGACTTACTGCATTTTGAGAATCGTTTGCAATATCATTAAAATTTTGAGTATTAATACTAGATATATATGTAGTTATAAGTATAAAAAATATTACCATTAATATAATATAAAAAATAGCATGTTTTCTTTTTAAATTAACATTATAAAATTCAAAGTACTCTCTTGATAGTTTTCTATAAGTTCCATTTTTCTTATTTGAATCAGTTTTTCTTTTTTCTTTTAACATAAATTATCACCTATATTATTCTAAAATCTAATCTTTTTTGCTTAACATCTGCTCTTTCTAAGATTACTTCTACTTTATCACCTATTCTAAAAATTTGTGATGTTTCTCTTCCAATTAATATATTTTTTTCACTATCATATTCAAAGTAATCATTGCCAGGCATATATTCAAATGGTACTAAACCTTCAGATGTATTATCTAATCTAACAAACATACCAAATGAAGTTATTGATGATACTCTGGCATTAAACTTTTCTCCAACAAATCTAGCCATATATATAACTCTGTATAGATCATCAAAATCTCTTTCAATATTTGTAGCTTGTTTTTCTGCTTCTGATGAAGTAAAGGAATATAGTGCCGCTTGTTTTGTGTATTTTTCTAATCTAGAATTAGGAACATTTGCATTACTTTCTAAATAATCAGATATTACTCTATGTATAAATAAATCTGGATATCTTCTTATTGGAGACGTAAAATGACAATAATATTTAGCGGCAAGGCCAAAATGTCCTAAACATTCTTCACTATATCTTGCAAGTTTTAATGTTCTAAGCATTGCATAAGAAATTATTCTTTTTTCGTCTTCATCTTCGATACTATCTATAATTTCTGATAAAGCTTTTGGATGTATATTATTTACACCTTTTATTCTTTTACCATAGTTACCAAGTATCTCATTTAAAGCTCTTAATTTATCTTCATCTGGCTTTTCATGTATTCTATAAATAAATGGCATATCTAAGAAGAAAAATCTCTCTGCTATACACATATTTGCTGCAAGCATAAATTCTTCAATCATTTTATTAGCTATTGTTATTTCATATGGCTTTATATCTATAATATTACCTTTATCATCAAGAATGACTTTTGTCTCAGGTATATCAAAATTTATACTACCTTCTGAATTTCTTTTGGCATTAAGCACTAGCGCAAGTTCTTTCATTAAAAGTATATCATTTTCAAACTCTTTATATTCTTTCATAACTTCTTCATCAGAATGAGTTATTACTTTATATACTTTGTCATATGTCATTCTCTTTTTTACTTTTATTAATGCTTTGTATACATCATTTTCAATAAAATTACCTTTACTATCTACAGTTATATCAATTGCAAGAGCAAGTCTCTCAACATTTTCATTTAAGCTACATATGCCATTAGAAAGTTTCTTTGGTAACATTGGAATAACTGTACCAGGTATATATGTACTTGTTCCCCTTGTAATTGCCTCTTTATCAAGTTCAGTACCATCTATAACATAATGACTAACATCAGCTATAAATACAGATAATACATAGTTACCGTTTGGCATTTTTTTAACTAAAACTGCATCGTCTAAGTCTTTTGCATCATCACCATCAATTGTATAAATCCACTCAGAAGTTTTATCAACTCTACCTATTTTTTCTTTATCAGTAACAACATCTGATACTTGCTTTATTTCATTATTTACTAAATCATTGAATTTCTGTCTAAATTCAATATTATATGCTTTGTACATTGCTTTAACTTCTATATTCTCATCATTTTGATTACCAATTATAGAAATTATTTTACCTTCTGCTTTAGAATTTGGAGTTGCATGTTTTAATATCTCAACTTCAACAACTTGGCCATCTTTAAATCCTTTAGTGAATTTTTTAGGTATATATATATCACTAATCTTTGAATTCATAGCTTTTACAAATCCAAAATTTCTGCTTGCCATATATGTTCCAATTAACGTATTAGTATTTCTCTTTAAAATCTTTATTACTTTTCCTTCTTTTTTCTTATTGCTTTCTTGAGATGTAAATATTTTAACTAAAATTTCATCATTTTCCATTGCACCCATTGAATATTCTGATGATATATATACATCATCAGTATCTTTTAATAGTCCAAATCCAAATCTATCACCTTTTGCTTGATAGATACATTTTACAATATTATTTTTTTCACATAGAATATATCTTTTGCTATCGTCAAGATACACGAATCCCTCTGATTCAAGCTCATCTACTATTTTAAGTAGTAAGTTTTGCTTTTCTTTTTTTATCTGTAATATTGCACTAATTTGTTTAATTGTCATGGGATAATATTCATTATCTGAAAAAAAGGAAGTTAGAACTTCCTTCCTTTCTATATATTCATTGTCATTTATCTCAAGAAAATTAGTATTTTTCTCAATTTTTTTACTCATATAAACCTACCTTTTAATGAATTATTGCTACAGTTGTTAAGAAACAAAGAACTATAAATATAATAGCAAAAGCTACTGTATATTTTGATAATATACCATCTAAAGTTTTTGATTTATTAGTACCATAAAAAGTGTTTGCACCTGTAATTGATGATTGACCACCTTTACTACTTTGTAACATTACAATAACTGTAAGTATTATTCCAACTACGATTGTTAAAATTGATATTGTCCAGTCTAACCAACCCATGCTTATTTCCTCCTAAACTACAAAATTGTTTATTTGATTATATCATAAAAAAATATAAAATACAAGTAATATGTTTAAAAATAAGAGCTAGTAAGAGATTAACAATTTTATCTTATCGGTATAATTTTCAATAGTAGAACTCTTTAAATATGTGTTTTTATTTTTCAGTTCTTCATAATACTTATTATAAATACTATTTATATTTTTTTGTATATTAGAATTGTTAGGATAATTATTCATTATATATTCCATATTACTCATTATATATGATAAATACTGTTGATATCCTTTTTCCTTATCATCTTGATAAAATACTTTAGAAAAATATGTTAGATTGTTGAAATATATATCTGATACTTTTATTATAATAGCTCTATCATACTTACTATTTTTTAGCATTATATCAGCATTACTTTTTATATTTACTACTATATTTTTGGCCTCTTCTTCAAGTATGCTCTTGCTATCTAATTTATCATCTATAGTTGAGATAGTCTTAAATAATATATCTAAGTAAGTGCCATACTCCTTATTTAAAGCTTCTCTATATGTATTTTCACCAGAGTCAAGATTAACTCTTCGCTCCATCAATCGTATAACATTTATTTCTTTTTCCAAAGTTAACTCATCAGAATTATATACAGGTATTTTAAGATTATATGCCAAATTAGCATTTACTAAAGTATATATTACGTATATAAGTATTATTGTTGATATTGCTACCTCTATGAGATTAAATACATGATTATTTTTTTTATTTTCAAATTTTGATAAATTAGTATCTTTAAATTCTATACAAGCAAGTAATATAGCAAATACACACATTACTAATAAATATGAAAAATCTAAATCAAATACAGCATGGCATATCAGTAGTAATAAAACAAATTTAATATAATTATTCTTACCCTTATACACTATAAAAGCTACAATAGTTATAATAGATAAAAAGCCTAATATTCCACTTTCAATAAAAATCTGCAAAAATGAATTATGTGCTTCTGTTGAAGAATATGAAAAGCTCTTAAATAGCTCATACATATTCTTAAATCCTTCTCCGCCAACTCCTACAATGAAATTCTTAGTTGAGTCAGATATGATTTTAAATGAATCTTTTGAATATGCTATTCTATCCCTAGAACTAGTTGAACCATATATTGCATCTTCAACCCTATTTATAACATCAGTTGGAAATAAAGCATAGTTAATTATTTTTTCTTTATTATTTTCATAAACTTCATCTATGTTTAAACTTCCCTTTTCACAGTTTACTACTACTCTTAAATATTTCGAATTACTCTTTGCAGTATAATTTAAATTAATCTCTGTTTTTATAACATCATAGTATTTTATTTCTTTTACTATATTTGAACTAAAATCATCTGTTACCTCTATAAAAGTAAATGTATATCTTGTATCTGGATCATTTAAAATAAATTTAATTAATACATTATTTACTGAATCTTTGTTTATATTGTATAAATTAAAACTTGTAGTATTAGATTTTGATGAAGAATCAATCAAAATTGGTTTTGAAATGTTTATTCCTACTATAAAATATATAGTTAATGCTACTCCAATACATAAATATATTATCTTTTTATACTTAAAATTAGTCCTATCTTTTATATTTATCTTATTTAAAACTTTCTTTGTATAGTTTAGCATCAAAATTAATATTAAATCAACTACAATAAAGATTACAGTATAAAAATATACTTTTATAGGTTCATTTACTATGCTATTTTGAACTAAAGCTGTATAAATAAGAGCTATTATTCCTTGAATTATAACTAAAGTAAATATATTATTTAGATTCTTTTTATTAAATAATAAGTATACTGCATATATTGATATAGTTAAAAATGCTGCGGTTCTTGAACCTGTAAGTATTATTGATGAGAAAAAAATAAACACTGCTATATTCCACACTATATACTTTTTACTATTACTTGTAGATTCATTATTCTTTAGCTTTTCTAGTACAATTATTAAAGATATTCCACATAGTATAGCTAATACATTAGCATATTGAATAGTCCCAGATAATCTTGTTATATCTTTACTCAAAAATCCAGAATTAAAATTGCTTAATAATTCACTTAAGTATCTATTTCCAAGTCCATCTATTCCAATTAAGCACTGTAACAGTGTTATTAAAACAATTGTATTTAAAAACATACCTTTATTATTCGATTTTTTAATTATATTATATATCATGTATATATTAAAATATCTTATCATTTCAAATATACTATCAGATAAATTTGAATAATTATTAAATACAATAGGCAATATATAAAATATACTAAGAAATAGTAATAGTAGTGAAATAATATCAAATTTTTCATTACTAAAATACTTTCCATATTTTTCTTTATTATCAAATATATTAAATATAAAATAAGATAAATATATTATTGATACTCCTAAACAAAAAAATAATGTATCTGTTTTATAAAAACCACCTTTTTTGATTGAAAGTAAAAATAATAGTATTACTAAAAGAAATTCTAATATATTTTTATAGTTAATATCATTTTTTATTTTTTCTTTAATTTTTTCCATAACATCACTTTTAAGATTATATCACTATAAATTAATATAGTAAATAATAATACTTAATTAAAATTAAAATACAGTAATTAAACTACATTACGTAGATAATTACTGTATTTTACTATATTTGATTTAGAATTTCTTCTAATTGAATAATTTTTTTCTCATAATATTTTAATGCTTCTTTTACTGGTGTATCTGTTTCTAAATCTACATCTACACTTCTTAATATATCAAGAGAATCTTTAGATCCACCTAACTTTAACATGTTAATGTACTTTTCAACATATCCCTCTTTTTTATTTAGTATGCTATTTGCAATATATATTGCAGAAGAAATACCTGTAGCATATTTATACACATAAAATGAACTATAAAAATGAGGAATTCTTGCCCATTCATATTGTATATTGTCATCAACTACAACATTTTCTCCAAAATATTTTTTGTTTATTTCTAAATAAATTTCACATAAATCATCTGAAGAAAGAGAAATATTTTCATTTACTTTATCATGAACTGTTTTTTCAAATTCAGCAAACATTGTTTGCCTAATTAATGTAGCTCTTATTCTATCTATTTGAGAATTAATAAGCGCAGCCTTTTTTCTATTGTCATTTTCATTATTTATCATATATTCACTAAGTAACATTTCATTTACTGTAGAGGCTACTTCAGCAACTAATATTGTATAATTTGAATAAATATATGGTTGTGACATTGAAGAATAATATGAATGCATTGTATGACCTAGTTCATGAGCAATTGTACTAACTGATTCTACATCATTAGTATAGTTAGACAAAATATATGGATGAACACCATATACTCCCATACTGTATGCACCATTATGTTTATTTTCACTTTCATAAACATCTATCCATCTATTTGAAAATGCTTTATCAATAACCGATATATAATCGTTTCCTAATGGACTTAATGCTTTTTTTATTATATCCATTGATTCTGTATATGATATTTCTTCATCAAATTCATTTAAATCATTTACATACATATCATAAAGATGTAATTCATTCATTTTTAACATCTTTTTCTTTAGATTCATGTATCTATAATTAATATTTATATTATCATTAACACTTTTTAATAAACTGTTATATACTTCAATACTTGCATCATCATTATACACTGCATTTTCAATCGATGAATTGTAGTTTTTTAGTTTACTAGTAATTGAATCTTTTTTTACAGAATTTATATATATTTCAGTTATAGTATTTATATATTTTTTATACTCTAAATGGACAGTATTAAAGGCATTTTCCCTTAATTTTCTATCTTTAGAGCTCATGTATTTACTATATTTTGCAAGAGTTAGTTCATTTAGCATATTATTTGAATCATATATGTCTTCAAACTTAAAATCAACATTTGATAACATTGAGTAAATATCGTCCATTGAATTAAGTATTTCAGAATATTTAGAAATCACATATTCAGCTTCTTTATTTAATACATGTTTTTTATCTTTTAGTATCTTTTCTATAACCCTTTTATATTTCTTTAAGTTATCATTTTCATTTAAATAACTAATTAAGGTTTCATCACTGATTTCAACTATTTCTGGTAATATAAATGAAAGCCTAGAATCAATATCATTTTGTACATTTTGCACATCTTTAAACATTTTTAAGTTATTTACATCACCCATATTTTGATGATGCTTTAACATTGAATATCCATATACTTTAATTACTATCTTATTCAATTCTTCTAATTTCAAATAACAATTAAAAATGTTTTCTGAGGAATCTCCAAGTGTACCTTTAAATTCTTCAATTACATCAGTTACAACTTTACACTTTTCTAAATCAGAATACATTTTTTCATCAGATTCATATATATCTGCTAAATTCCATTTATACTTTATTTCTTTTTCCATATTACACCTCTTTCATATACTTACTATATTATATCATATATTTAAAAGTAGTAGAATAAATTTATAATTATTATTTTTAAAATAAATAATCTTATACAAAACAAAAAAAGAGTTAAGCGAATTTGAAAAATTCACTTAACTCTTTTTTATTTGGTGTCCCAGAAGCGATTCGAACGCCCGACCCACGGCTTAGAAGGCCGTTGCTCTATCCAACTGAGCTACTGGAACATGTACTCTTAAGTACTTATATATAATAACATATTTTATTTAGAAAATCAATAGTTTACAAAAAATAAACTTAAAAATATAAATAAAAATATGGCCGAAGTAACTTATAATTACTTCCAACCATAAATAATAAAATTATTATTCTATTTTGTTATATTCCGATTTATCAAATCCAAGTATAATTATAAAAATTGGATTTAATAAGATGAGTCCTAAACAGAACCAAAAACCCTTTTTGAATTCGATTCCAACTTTAGCATATAATAGGATAAACATTGGTATTCCTGTAGCTGGGAAAATTAGTAATAGTATTAATATTACCGGTAATTTTGCTACCCGTAATAATGTAACAAAATTATATATTGGTACTAAACTTGCCCAACCAGGTTGCTTTGCCTTATTAAATACTTTCCATAAACCAATAATCATAACAAGTGTTATCATAAAACCCAAAACTAATAATATAGTTGTACCGCTTCCAAACTGAGTATTTAACATGTAAAAACCTCCATCATTTTTTTATAATTATATTATATCATATATTTAAGCGGCTTTCAAGAGTTTACATAAAAATAGCATAGTAATAATTCCAGATATAAACGCATCTGGAATTATTACTAAAATTCATATTAACTAACCTATAATTATTAGTTTTATTTTTCTTTTTTCTGGTATTATTCTCTTTATACTTACTAAAACTTTCTGACCATATTCTATTCCATTAACATGTTCTGCAAGTCCAATAATATTAGGTTTTAATTCAACAAAAACTCCTGTTTTTATCCTATTTCTAACTATACCTTCTACTATATCGCCTTCTTTAAATTTTTTAACATTATCTTCAAAGGAACCTAATAATTCTTTATATGTAAGTTCTATTCTACCAGTATCTCTATCATATTTTTTTACAATAACATTTATTCTTTGACCTAGTCTAAATACATCTTTTGAATGTTGAAGAACAATATCAGATATATCTGGTAATTTAAGAATTCCTGTAACTCCACCGCCCACATCTACAAATGCAGCATATTCTGTTGTACTAACAACTATCCCCTTAAGTTTCATTCCCGGTTTTAGATGCATATACATCCATTTTCTAACCTTAAGTTCTAATATTTTTTTTGAAAGTATCAATTCAATATTATCACCATTTCTAATTATATCTTTTATACAAGCTTGTATTATTTTACCTTTTTTATTAATAATGTGTTTTTCCTCAACTAAGCCATCTTCACCAACAATACTGGATGCTTCATCTCTTGGTATTATAGCTTTAATATCTGTTCCAACAACACCTATCATGTTAAGGCTATCATCAACAATATCAACATACATATCTAAAACTTGTTCTTCTTTTTTTATTTGTTCTAACTGTTCAAAGGAATATTTTATTTTATGTGGTGTTCTTTTATGAACACCACTATTAATATTAAATTTTTCATTTTTCTTATCTTGCATAAGTTATCTCCTTAAATTATGGAATATATACACTTGTTTTTCCAGGTGCTAAAGTAGCACTACTACTGATATGCCATTGATTGTTATAATATCCATTACTTGGGCTAATTATACTTCTATTTCCAGTTCCCTTTGGTACTAATTTCATGAAACAATGCCATACCCAAGAATTATCAATTTTTATAGCGACAACTTGAGAATAATCTTGAGTTGAATTTCCTGTCCATGCTCCTGTACTCCATACACTTGAACCATCACTAGGCCCAGCCCAATAATATAAATCTTTATCCCAATATTCTGGAGGTGCTTGAATCCCATTATATATATCATATACTAATTGTCTTACCCATTGAGGAGGTGCTTGATTAAATGCATCATATCTTCCACTTCCAGAATAGAATTGATTTTTAGCTAATATAGCGTCATATGCTGTTCCAGCTCCACCATTACCAGATATTCCATAGATTCTATTCATCATTATTAATGTCATATATTTTACCATTTCAACAGCGCCTTCATTAGTTTCAGAAGTATTGTATAATCCATTTTCATGACATATTATTCTAGCTATTAGTTCTACATCATTATCTCTATAGTATTGTAAAGTCCAGGCATTATTTACTGTTCCCCATTGACTACTACTTTTTCCTGAATTATAATTATCAATACTAGCTAATAATTCTTTTTGATCCTCTAATGATACTGTTCCAGAATTAAATATATCTTCCTCAACAACAGATCCTGTAGCAAAGCCACTATAGTGTATATAATTTGTATATGTAGTGGTAGTAATTTCATGATACTTTGGCCCAACCCAATCATGATTTGTACCAGATGAAAAACTACATAGTCTTCCATCAGCAAGTCCACCTGGGCCGCCAAGATCAACTTGCATGTATTTGCCGTTTATCTTACCAACATATAATCCTATGTGTCCTTCTCTATAAAGTACATCACCAGGTTGTAAATCATCAAGATTAGTAATGCTATTAAAGTCAACTGTTATATTTTCTGCTCCAGGTAAGCTTTTGCCACTATTTGACTTAGCAACAGCAGCAATCATACCAGAATTAGCACCACCAGAATTTGATATGTCTATACCAGTGTATGTTTTATACATTGACCAAACAAAGGCACTACAATCCATTCCTTGCATAATTCCATTTGAAATTAAGCCATTCATTTCTTCTATTGTATTAAAGAAGCCCCTACCTAAATCTCCTGAAACAGTAATATTACTTCCACCTTGGCAATAATGCCATACACCTCCAGATTCTCCAAGTTCAATAGCTCTATTAACCATTGCCCCGAGACCGGCTCCTGCTGTTGTACCAACACCATTTGTACCGGATGAAAAATAAGTTTCATCTATTCCAAGAGTTCTACCATAAATAAATGGAATTTTACCATATTTTTGTTTCATATTTTCAAGTAGATCTTTTAATTCTATATATGAATATTTTAAATATGGTCTAGAATATCCAACATAATTTGAGTATTCTGATCCTTCGTTTAAATAATTAGCATAAATTCCAGGGTTTGAATTAATAAGATCAATTCTATTTAATGTTTTATCAGATTCATATAATTGGTAATAATCAACATCACTAATACTTGCATTAAATAATTCTTTAGCAATAGTTGTCTTACTAGGATTTGAATCTTTATTTTCGTTATACTCAACAACATCATCATATGTATATAATTTTGTTTCATTAGAATTTTGAGTTAAATCATCTTCCCATATTCTACTAATATAATGAGTATTTCCGTCTTTAACAATAAATGAATCACCTGAAAAAGTACCAGTACTTTGAGGAATAGAAAAACTTGGTATTTTACCTTCGACATAATACTTATCTTTTTTAGTTTCAACTTCAGATTTAGCATTTATTCTGCTCTTCGTGTCCTTTTCACTATACTTTTTATATTCAAAACTATTTACTTGCATTACATCAAAAGTCTTGGCCTCTTTTATAAAATATTTGTTTTTTATAGTAGTACTATCGCTAACAAAATCTTCTTTTAAAGGGTCAACACGGCCATCAGTATTCAATCTTTCATTAACATGCCTTTTGTTACCTGGTTCTTCAACTTCTTTAGAACTAACTATATAGTATGTATCTTTTGTTACTGCTTCTTCTTTGCCTGTAACTGGGTTAAAAACATAAACAGTACTTGTATTTTTACCAATTGTATATTCAATATGTTTGCTTATTTCGTCATATTCATTATATTTTGTATTTAAAGTATATTTTTGTACATCATATCTATTGACTAATATATCACTAAATGCTTCTTTTATTATGCTATAGGTAAAATTCTTACCTTTTTGAGTATCATTATCGAGTCCTTTATTTAGATTACCAGAATTCATAGAAAGCGGAATAAACCATGTCTGAATATATGGTAATGTAAAATTAATAAATGTATCCAATTCAGTATTATTTTGATCCTTTGGATACTTTAACCCAAGTTCAGTATCTTCTGTTAATTGAGAATCTGTTCCATTTTCAATATGACTATACTGTTTCCATTTAATATTATTAAAGTTATACTTTTCGGTAAATAATATATGTTTATATAATTCTATTCTATCGTTAACGTTAACAATTCTTTTATCAGAATTTACATTATTAATTCCATAGACTTTTTCTAATGCTTCTTTTGTTTCAGCTGTTTTAATTTCTTGTTTTAGAAAAGTTTGATACATGGTATCTATATCTTTTATTTTAAATCTTATTAAACTTCCTTTGTTCTCATATAATTTTTGTGTATCAGGATCAAGGTCTTTAATTATAGAGTCAGCAATTGATGTATCTATGCTATCTATAACTGATTTACTTGCTTCCTTTATTACACCTTGTATTATTACAATTATTATTATAAGGAAAACTATTCCAGCTACAATAAGTAATTTTATTTTAAGTGGAACTTTATTCCATACCTCTCTTATAAGGTTACCAACAGCATTTGTAGCTCTACTTCCAAAACTTCTAATAGGGTTCTTAAGAAAATTAGAAAATTTACTAGAATTACTTTGATTTGCAACTTCCTCATTTTGAGCATCTTCCTGTACTTGTCCATTTTCATCTTCTTCATCTTCGTCATTATAATTCAAGTTAAGTCACCACCTTCTTAAAAATCAACTTCGATATCAGTTTGGGTATCTGATATATTTACATTTTCAAAAACAATACCTTTTATATTTTTAAATTCTTGATAGTTTATGTTAAAAAATAATTCTTTAGTAATATTTGAATTTGGGTGTATTATTCCCTCATTGTCAGAAGAAGCAACAACAGCTGCTAAACTAATTATACTTCCATCATTTTTTATAAGAGATACACCGTTGATACTTAAAAAATCAAATGTAGCATCTACTGATCCTTGATTTGTTATCTTTGCTTGATATTTAATATTTTCGCTAGAAGTCAATAGTGTCTTAATTTCAAATCTAATATTATTTTTTACTGTATCAAGATTAATTTTTCCAATACCTGGTATTGAGTTTTGTTCAAAAGATATAGTATATTCATAAGGTTTAGTTTCAATAATATTAACAGTTCTTTCAAATCCATTACTTCTATATTTAAAAATATAAATATAAGTATCTCCATCATTAGCCACTTCATATTCATAAAAAACAGCATTATCGTTAAATAGTCGCTTAGAATTAGCATATTGAGTAAAAGTTTCTTTATTAAAATTATTATCCTTAATGTAATTTAAGTCAAGCTTACTATATAATTCATCAATATTCTTAGACATAAGTAATCCTTTTAACTCACCAATATACGTACTGGTAACATTTGATTCAAAATCTATAGTTTTGTACTTAATAATGGTATTATTTTTATTTGGAGACCAAACTTTAACAATTATTACCACAAATATAATTATATATACTATTGCAGCAATTATTACAAGGGTAATATTTCTTTTCAAATCATCAACCATATCGTTCCCCCTTATTCTATATAAAATATATTAAAAGTATTATTAACTGTGTCTATTTTTATTCCAATGTATGATTTATAATCTTGATTTACAGTATTAAGTTCACAAAAGTACATATCTTGATCATTTATTTTATACATTTTTTTTATCAATTTTTCTGTTACAATTTTAATTCCCTTATCGCTAGGAATTGCAAATTTACTTAACATACTTTTGGATAAATTTATAAATCCTGTTTTACCAAGAAATTTCTTATATTGTATATCTAATGTATCATAATATTCTTCTAATTTATAGCCGTTATAATTGTATTCAACTATTGAACTGGTATCCATATTTTCAACAGTTTGATAAGAGAAAACAAAATTAGAAATTATATCATTAATATTCCAATATACTTGTCTATCATAGTTTTCCTGTGCCATACTTATAAATGTTTCAGCATTAGCAGTCTTATAATTTATATTATTACCACTAAAACTATCTACTACATTTTTTAAAATCATTAAAAATAAAAGGAATAATATAGCTATAATCAATAATTGTTTCTTAGATAATTTTATTCTTTTTATTGTATTATTCATTTTCATATATTACTCCTTTATATATTACAGATTACCTGCATTTATTTTTTCACTTGTTTCTTTTCCGAGTTTTTTCAACAATTCTCTAGATTGTTTTAAATTGTTATCATCTCTTTTTTTCTTATACATTACACTAGATAATTCACTAGCTAATTCTTTGTATTGCTTCGCTTCTGCTCTTTTAGAACTATCAAACTGAGTGCCAACTTGAGTAAGTGTATCTTTTATTGTAAAACCTGCATTTACAGCTGATTCTCCTAATTTATCTCCAGCTCCAAGCCCCATTCCAGCGTATTTTAAAAGATTATCTCCTGTTGCAAGTCCAAGGGTAGCACCAAGAGCTGCTCCTCCCAGACCACCACCTGTTTCAGCAAATCCAGATAAAGCCTTTTTAAATCCTGCTTTTCTTTTTTCCTTTACTTTTCCTATTTCGTCATCATATTTATCCAATATCTTATATAATTTTTCTTGATCAACATCTGATTCATCACCTGCATTAGTAGAATTATTAACCTTATTAGCATTAGCAGAAAAATTAGCAGCCTGTTGTGGTCCAAATTTAGCAGCTTCTCGTGCTCTTTTTAATTCTAGAGCCTTATTCGCATTAGAATGATAACCATATACATCATTATTTTGTTTAGCAGTCATCATATTTTTAACATATTGACTTTGTTGTGCAGCAAGATCACCATCTGATGCTCCTTCATCCAAGACACTTGGTTTAAATTCTCCTGAAGGTTGTGCACCTCCTACATCTCCAGAAGACGCATTACCTTTTCCTTTTTTATTATTTAGTACAGCCATATCTCTTGCTAATCTTTTTTGAGCAGCTAATTTTTCAGCTTTTCCACCAGTAAACCCTTCTTTAAGACCTGTGGTAATTTTTGCTCCATTGTTTAAAAATCTACCAGCAAGTTTAGCAGCAACTAAACCACTTGCCAAAGATGCCATACCACCCTTCATAGAGTGCTCACCTGTATCAAATCCAAATATTTTCTTAACAAGTCCTTCAAGTTTAGAAATTGACGTAAGAGCAATTATAGCTATGACTCCAACTGCTGAAACAGAATCATCAATATTTCCAAGAGGAGACGCTGCAACAGATATTATTACTATCATAATTATTGAAAGTAAAAAAGCTTGCACTGTCTGTATAAAAACTAATGAAACAATTTCTTTTAGCCAAGTATTTAAAACATCTTTTTTCATAATTTTTTCTCCTCCCTTTTAAGCTAATGATTTTGCAAAGAAATCATATATAACTATAAGAGGTGCCATAATAGAAAGAATAATTATATATAAAAATCTCTTTAAATATGCAAAGAAAAACATTAAAGATTGTATTACAAATATAGCATAAATTATAGCTCCTTGTAAACTAACTTTATTTGGTGCCCAACCTGTTTTCGTTCCATTTTTATCAGTTTCAATTTTCCATGCACTATTTTTAAAATATTGTCCTAAATCTGCTATCAAGCTAGTTGCAGAATTCCCTGAGCCACTGCTACTATCTTTTTTTACAAATGTTCTATATGCAGAATTTAAAACAGTAGCAATTGGTGCATCATCACCTTTATATTTACCAGTAAAATCACCATTTGTACTATTTTGTATCAGTTTAACATCATCGTATAAATAATTTATTGCTCTTTGTCCTAAATTATTAAAAGCAATTGAATCACCTAAAGCTTTTTTTACGTTTTCCCAAATACTTCTATCTCCGTTTATTTCCATCAGCATAAAGTACTCTATAACTTCTATATGTTGAACTTCTAAGTAGATATGCTGCTATACTAGCATTTTCTTCTGATTTTAAATAATCATTTTTGGTATTATCGCTAATAACATCTATAAACTTACTCATTATATTTCCAACATTATTAACAGCATTCCCAAAAAGTACATCAGTCCATTTTACTTTTTGTTGCGCTTCAATAAAATTACTTACTATCAGTTGATCGTCTTCTACTGTTGATGTTTGAACTATTTTTTCTGCAATTCCACTCTTTTCTATTTGATCTGTAAGTAAGCCACTTGCTACTTCAACCATTTTTTCATTAGCAAAGAATATAAATGATATTGCATAATGAATAGTAAACAATAGTACTATAGCTAGCAACCAATTTGTTATTGCCTCTTTATATTTTGCTTTTTCAGATGCAATGGATGAAATTGCAAGTTTTACTGCCATTATTCCAACAACTATACCTAAAAAAGCTATTGATAACGATAATATTGTAAAATATGTGTTTCTTACCATATCGGCTATTACTGTTCCATTAGGATAATCACTATTTTTAAATAAAGATTCACTAGATGGATTTAGAAAATTTATATCAAGCATTGGCAATGTATTAAATATAATTCTATCAGCCCAAGGAAACATATTAGATCCAGTCAACATTTCAAATATATTTCCTACCACATATTCTATCATTGAAGCCACTGCATAAATAAAACTTCCTATAGAATCAAGAACAATTGAATTTTCTACTTTTTTATTAAGATCTGGCTCTTCAACTGGATTTGTTACTCCATAGTTAGAATTTATTGCTGCAAAAGTATAGCTATTTAAATTAACAAAAAGCATTACAAATAACCCTACTAATATTACTAACTTTACTACTTTATTATTATTTTTCATGTTACCACCCATTTTCATTGTTAAAGATTATTCTTTCTGTTATTCATTTGTACTAATTTATTTAAGTTTGTTTCAACAAATTCAAACTCTCTCTGTGTAGGCTTTATTGATATTACAGCAGAAGAGTATCCAATTTTTATAAGTCCTTCTCCTCTTGTACATGTAATTAGAAAATTAGCTTCACCATCACTTAATTTGAATACTTCCTTAAGATATTCAATCTCAGATTTATCTTGAGCTAAAAACAATTTTGTTTCTGCAGAAGTTAAAACAGCTTGAACTGATTTATTTTCATAAAAATCTTGGAATTTTTGTGATACAACTGTAAGTGATACATTTCTCTTTCTTGCACGTCTTGCCATTGTATTTAAGAAATCTACCGCTTCAGGATATGCAAGTAACATCCAAGCCTCATCAACAAGAACTCTCTTATTTCTTGCTCTAGTTTTATCTTCACTATTTTTCTTAACGTATTTTTCCCAAATCCAAGAAAGTAATATTTGTTGTGCAAGAGGTCTTGCAAATCTTTCTTCTAATTGAGATATATTTATATTTATAAATAATGATCCTTCTTGTAATTCAAATGTAGATTGTCCATCAAAATATGACATTTGTCCATCAAATTTTCTACAATATTGTTTCATAACTTTTGTTAAATAGTCATAATGATATTGATATGTATCATTAGTATTTTCTCTACTTTTTATTTCAAGTCTCTCATACCAAGAAGAAATAGTTGGCATATCTTTCTTTACTTTTCCTAATGTATCAATATCTGACGAATCAAACTTATCAATAAATAAGGAATCAGGATTACTATTTATTCCATATGCTGTATATTCTTCTGCAACAATTTCAGCAATTATTTGCTTTGTTAACTCGTTAACTTCTTCAGATTTTGTAGCACCTCTTGCCATTGTAAGTAAGGCTTGAGTTACATCTTCTACTTTATTTTCTACATTAAGTACATATTTTTCTTTTCCAGTAATTTCATCTTTGATTATTTCAGTTTCAATATCAAATATATTTATTATTGTATCACTCTTTGGACTTATATTTATATTTATTCCTCTAAGAGCTTCAGCTACTACTACATATTCTCCTTCAGCATCAAGAACAAGATTTTCTACTCCCATTAATATTGCAGATCTTGCCATTATAGTTTTAATTGTAACAGATTTACCGGCACCAGATTTACCAAAAATTATCATATTATAATTTGTAAGTGAATTATTAAAATTATCAAATATCAAAGGTAATCCTGTTTGTTTATTTATTCCTATAGGAACTCCTGTATCATGTCCAGCATCTGCATTAACAAATGGAAATACAGTAGCCATAGATCCTCTATCAAAAGTATGTCTTCTTGATATTTTATTACTATTTAAAGGTAAATTAGATTTAAATGCCTCTTCTTGTAAGGCCCATGCAGTTTTTAGTCCTAATAAATTTTTTGATGCTTCCATTGCTAACAGTTCAGACATTTTATCAAGTTCTTCTTTTGTATATGCAAAAAGTGTTGATACAATTGTTGCATCGAATAATTTATTATAACCAGCCGCTATTTGGTCTCTTAGACTTTCAGCTTCAGCCTGTTTAGTACTTAATACGGATTCTCTATTTATATCGCCTCTATCATGTGCAACATATCTTTCTGATTGCAATTCCACTATTGTTTTATTTAACTCATTTTGTGAAGCAGTTTCTGATATTGGAGTTATATATACAGATGTATTTACATCACCAAATTCATAAATTCCAGACAAAAAGTATGGAAAAGTTGCTTGTCTAGGAATAGTTGTAAGATAAAAGGTTCTAGCAAATCTTGATACTTTAGAGAATATTTCAAGATAATCATAATGACTTGCATCTATTCCAGATGGAGCTAATAGATCATGCAATGTAGATTTATTAGTTTCCAAAGAATTTTGCTGTAGTTCTGTAGATTTAATTAAATCCTCTTTTTGTTTTGCCTCGGCCTCTAGCTTTTTTTTATCTTTCCTCTTACTCATATAATCTCCTCCTACTTATCTAATAATATCATCATCTGAAGATGTATTATTTATATTTTCTTCTTTTTGAACATTTTCAACATTTGTTTTTAAATTATTATTATTTGAATTAGTACTTTCTGCTTCTTTTTGTTCTGGAACATCAATTGCTAAAATATTTAATTTTTCTTCCCTTATATCATTTAAAATTTCACTCTTTTTCTTTTTAAAATCATCTAATATAACTTTTTGAGCAGCTTCTTTAACTTCTCTTGGTGCATCTTCTAATCTCACCATTTCACTTGCTATTTTACTACTTTGTTCTTCAAAATCTAATTCGTCTAGTTTTGGTGATACATAAGTACCATCTTCTATAGTTTTCTTCATAGCCGTCAAAGCTTTAATTCTAGCTTCGTTTCTAATCTCTTCTTGAAGCATTTCTGTTTTTTTATCAAATGCATCTTTTGAAGTAGAATATAATCTATAAAATCCTGAATCTAAAGCTTCCTTTACACTTAATAAACCTTTATCGTCTCTGTTATATGCATTATATAATAAATCAGCTACTTCATTTGAATCAAGAACCTCACCAGATACTGAACAAGCTCCAAGAGCGCTGATTATTGATTGTGCTCTTGTAAGCAATTCATTATAGCAAATGTTTATAATTTCATCTTTATTAAATTTGTCCATTGACGCAATTTCTGAAGTATGGTAAGAAACAAGTACATAAAAGTTTCTTTGTAGTAAACTTTTATTTAAACTAAGTCTCTCAACATAATTAATTATATCAGCCGCATATTCATAAACATTTAATACTTTATTTCTTTCACTTTCAACTTTGTTTATCTCATCTTCAGATGAATCAAAAGAATCAACTATTTTATTATATTCTTCATCAACTCTTTGAAATTCAGAAACTATGCCACCTATATTTTGTTTATATTTATTAATGGCTCCCTTTAAATCAACATTTTGAGCTTGAACATATAATTGAATAGGATATCTTAATGTATTTAGAAAAGTTATGAATCCTTCTTCTACTGATATTTGTTCAACATCTGACATCAAATCATAATTTATCCCTTTACATTTTATTGCCATTGTAAACTTTGTACCATTATTTTGAACAATCATATCATCTAAAATTCTATCAAATTCTAAGAATTTGAAGACATCTTCTTTTTTAACACCATCAGAATTTGATTTTGTATTGGTTGTATTTTTTTTATTATTGTTTTTATTTGCATTAGCTAAAGCACCTTTTTCTTGTTTTTTTGTTACAACAAAAAATACAATTGCAAATATAGCTAAAATTACTAATAAAATTAATGGAAATATTAAAGACTCCATTTTATTTTCCTCCTCTGTTCAAATTATAAATATAGATTTTCTTTTTACTTTTAAAAGTTATAAATCTAAAGATTATATCACTTACATTTTCTCCGCCAGCTTTTCTAAATGGTCCCATAAATGGAACATCTGGAATTTTAGCAGCTCCAATTACATAACCTATAGTTCCAAATACGCCTGTAAGTATAAGACCTGGTACTAAAGTAATAAAACTAGATAAAAAATACCAAATTCCTGCACCTATCAATCCAAAAACCAAAGTAAATGCAAAGGACTTTATACTAAATATATATAATATTCTAGATTCTCCTTTAACACTTCTTGGTACAAAATAAGATCTTCCCATAACACTAATCAACCTCTTTCTTTTTTAACTTAATAGTTCATTAATTATCTTTGAAATATATGTTAGAAAACTAGTAGAAGCAAAAGCTAATATAATACCTATTATAAATTGTCCTGATTTTCCTTTTAAATCTGCTTTTCCAGATGCTCCAGAAAAAATATATTTAACGCCAACATATATTAGTACAACAAATACTAATATTTGAGCTAAATAAACAGCAGTTGAAAATAATCTTGCAATAATATCTTTATAAGTTGAATCAGTTGATGAAACAAATATAAAAGAATTACTAGGAAATAATATGTTATATATAGATTGCCAACCAAAAAAGAATATACAAGCAACTAATAAGTTTATCAAACTCTCTTTTACACTAGATTTTGATTCAATACTTCCATACATGTATTTTATTCCTAAAAATATTGTTACAAGAACTATTACCGAGGTTCCAGCCACATTAAGCATATCAGCTAATTTACCAATCACTTCACTGGCACTCCCGTTATCATTAGAAATAGTACCTTTATTAAACCAACTTGTAGCCTGTCCCCAAAAATCAGCAATTGATCCATTCCCATCTTGCGGAACAGCACCATAACAAATATTTACTGCTGTTAATAATATTGTAATAAATAAAAATACTATTCCAATTCTGCTTTTTTTCATAAATAAAAACTCCCTTACTAATATTTATATAATTATATCAATTAAGTAAATAAAAGTCCATATTTTTTTGAAAAAATATGGACTTTCTACATAATTATTGTACTTATTTTTTACTAAAATATAATTTAGTATCATTATTATTCTTTTTTCATATTAAGTATTCAAAAATCTTTTACTAAACAGCACTATTAAATATGCTTACTATAAAATCAACTAAAGTTGATGCAGCAAAAACTATTACTATTCCTATAATTAATGGAACTAAACTCTTTTTCAAATCAGCTTTTGCATCCGCAGAAGAATACATATATCTAATTCCAGCAAATATAACTCCACCAATCGCAGCAATTTTTAATATCAGTGAAGCCGTTCCCCACACTCTATCAATCACTGTTTTAAAATTTGTTGGTGTATTTCCATTGCTAGGTACATTATTATAATCAAACCCATTTCCTATGCTTGTATTACTGCCATCCATTTTTGCTTTAATCTGTTTTGCATAATCATAATAACCTATATTAGTGAGTATATTTTTTATTTTTGTAGAAACACCCACTCTGAGATTTCCATCTGATACATTTTTTTGTGTAGTCGTTAAAATAATATTTTCCATATCACTCTCTAATTTATTACTACTAATAGCGTCTCGTATATCATTTACTACATTGTCAAAATTCTTTTGAGTTTCAGCATTAGATGAATAATATGCTGCTCTAAATTCATTCTCAAATTGATTTTTATAGTAGGCTGCATCTTTAGTTGATGCATTTCCTCCACCAACAGTGGCTGCATATTCTAAATCATTTGGTGCTACTACCCTAGCAGAACTTGCCAAACAAATATTACTAATAAAAAATAATACTGTAAATATACATATAAATATATTTTTTTTCTTAATCTCTGTCATAATTTATCTCCTTATTCTGTCTTATTTAAATTATATCAATAATAAAAAAAAAAGTCTATATTATTTCTTAAAAATATAGACTTTTTAAATAATTATTAATTTATACCCTTTTACTATTTGTTACTCTATTAGTATAATCTTTACTTTTAAAAAAATCAGGTTGTAACACCTGACATTTCTTATAACTTAAAATATATACTATTACTTATTAACTACATCCTCTGTTAAAGTAACTATGAAGTTAATTATAGTTGTAGCACCAAATACAAGTATAGCGCCAACAGCTAATATTCCCATACTTTTCTTTATATCAGCTTTAGCATCTGCAGATGAGAACATATATCTAACACCAGCAAATACAACAGCAGCTATTGCAAGTATTTGAAGAATTAAAGCAATTGAGTTCCAAACTTTTTTTACTGTAGTATCAAGAGTACCAACATTATTTGTTCCAGTAACCAAATTTGTATTTATAGGGCTACTTGCAGCAAATACATTGCCAGCGACAACCATAACTAATAAAAGCATAACTGGTAATATTCTTAACATAATTTTTTTCGATTTTTTCATAATTTTCCTCCTTAATGTTTAACCTTATACTTTTATTATACCAATAAATATAAAAAAATCAATAGTTTTTTAATATTTTGTTATAAAATTATTACTTTTTTTCATATAATTATGTAAATTTTATAAAAAAATTATATTTTTGCTTCCTAATGTTTACTTTACTGTAAAACAATGTTATAACAATACTGGTGATTCAATGTTCAAAAAATTTTATTCTATTTTAGTTTTTTCCTCAATTTTTATTTCAATTGTATTTTCAAATTCAAATAATTCAAAACAAGACAATTCGTATGTATATCCGACAGACACAACATACATATCATCATACTACGGTAATAGGCTTTTATTTGGTAAACAAAATTTTCATAATGGTATAGATTTTCCAGCCATTCGAAATTCAAAAGTATATGCAAGTAAATCAGGATTAATCACATTTTCAGGATATACAAATGGTTACGGGATATGTATAACAATATTACATTCGGATGGTACAAAGTCTATGTATGGACATCTATCAGAAAATGTCATAATAAAAGTTGGTCAAAAGGTAAATCAAGGAGAAATTATTGGTTATGTTGGTCCAGTTACTTTATCAGACGGTAGACAAAATGGTTGGACAACTGGTCCTCATTTACACTTTTCAATATATGATAGAAGCGGCAACACTTTAGATCCATATCAATTTGAATATAAAAAAAGTAAATAACAAAAGTTATCTACTTCAAAATATATATTTTAATAGCCTAAGCCTGAACGTATTCCTCTTTATCTTCATCTCTTATAAGTGTAAACATACTTGCAGATATTTCATAAGCCGTTAATTCAACTAAACTCTCATCATTATTCTTTTTATTGTACTTTCTTGATTGCATTCTTCCTGTTATACTAACTTTGCTTCCAACTGGTAAAGTTTCACAAAATTTAGCATTTCTTCCCCACAATATACAAGGTATATAGTCAGATTTTTTGTATGCTCTGTTTACTGCAATAAGTACATCTGCAATTTCTCTTCCAAGTGGTGTTTTTCTATATATAGGATCTTTACATATAAATCCTTGAAAAACAACTTCATTTAATGATGTATCTTCTTCTTGACTTTCTTTTCTAATTTCCTTAGTAAAGATAGATAGTATTAATTTACTTTTTCTATCTTCAACTGGTTGATTATGAGATCTCACCTGTCCATTTATATAAACAACATCACCAATTTTTATATCATTTATATTTATAAGTTTTTCAGATACAATAACAGGTAAAGTATCGTTTGAATCACTAAGTCTTTTCGTATCAACAAAAAATCTGTAATATTTTTCGTCAAAAGCCTCATGACTATACTCTACTTCAGATGAAACAACTCCTCTTAAATTTATTATATTATTTTCATTAAAAGTTTCCATTAAAATTTTTCCTCCTTTGGATATTTCTAATACAATCTTATGTTTAACTTCATAAAAAATTACTAATTTGTAAGCATTATATCACAATGAACTTTTTTTGTAAATAGTTTATGTGAACTATCCTCACTTTTTAAGTAATTACTTCAATAATATAACGTTATACAGTATGTATAACGTTATATTATTCATTGCCAAACATTTTATATGTGTTATTTATATTTTTATATAAGTAACACATATAAATAATTATATAAGTATTTATCACAGAGGATATAGTTGTCACACCTATTTTTTCACAATAATAAAATGTTCTTTCATCACTTAAAAAATTTATTGTTAGCACAGGTACAAAATATGCAATGTTTGCAAGCATAAAGATAATTATTAGTTTATTTTTCTTATCCATTATGAAAATATTAATAAGTAAGAATATATTTGCCATATAAAAATATCTATCCATCATACCTGGAAGTAAATATGGAACTATTAAAGATAATATTAAGATATTAATAAAAAATATTTTATCGCTATAATTATTGTTTTTCTTTGTAGGATATAACACAATAAAGATTGAAAATATTACTGTAGTCAAACTTAAAAAATATTTTATTATTAGATTTACTTTAACATAATTTAATGAAACTAAAGAATATATATTCGGGGCTGATTTTACTATCATGCCATATTCTTTTGTTTGCTGTGTATAAATATTAATAATATCAATTATGTTCTTACCATATATCATAGATGGTATCATAAAGAAAAATACACCAACTATAACATATAAAAAATTTACTATCTTCATTTTTTTAACAAATATAAGATATAACAATACCGGTGCCACGAATATTGCTTGCAGTTTAAATGATAAAGCGATACCAAAAAAGAAACAGGCTAACTTAATCTTTCCTTTTAAAATATAATATATAAACATTAGTACAAAACTTGTATATATAGAATCACATTGTCCTAATACAGATGAATTTATAATTATTCCAGGAATTATAAAAGATATTGCAAATCCCAAACACGCTTTGTATTTATTATTACAAAAATGATATACGATTAATGCAACATAAATAGAACAAATTATATCGAAGATAACTGATAATACTTTTATATATAATAGTGAATTACTAATTAAATATGTCCCAAATGTTAAAAATAATATGTATGGTGGAGTATAATTACCTATTTGCAATCCAAGTGAATTCAATTTACCATTTTGAATAATTTCATTATACCAATTACTTAAAAATAAATTATAGTCTGGACCTTTTATAGGAATTACAATTATCCTGATTAATATAGCCACTATTAAAATTAAAACTATATAAAGTTTATCTTTTTTAAATATCAATTATCTTCATCTCCTCTACTAATACTTTCATGATAAATTAATATCACTATATCATATTTTTTACAATAAATCCATATTTTCAACATTTTCTTTGCTATCATTTTAAAATATAAAAAAGAAATAAAAATAATTTTAAAATTATTCTCATTTCTTTTATTTTAATAGTTTCATCTATATTTATCTTTAAAATCAATGTTTTAGATTCTTAGTTCTATAGAGAAAGCGTATTTTAATCTTTCCATTATCTTTTCCATTGCAATTGATATTTCCTCTTCGCCAAGTGTTTTTTCATTTGATCTAAGTAGTATTCTATATGCCATACTCTTTTTATTTTCGTCTATTTGTTTTCCTTCATATACATCAAAAAGTGTAACTTTTTCCACATTTTCCACACTCTTTATTTCTTTTATAATATCAAATGAAAGAATATCTTTTGATACGACAAAAGCTAAATCTCTTTCAACTGCAGGATATTTTGGAAGTTCAACAAATTTTAATTCTTTATTTGCATATTTTATAATCTTATCAAAATATATACTAGCAATATATGTATTTTCAGGTAATATATATCTTTTTTGAACAATCGGTGATAACTTTCCAAATTCAGCTATAACTTCACCATCTTTAGAAAACTTTGCACTAATTCCTGGATGATATTCTTCCATATCATCAATTCTTGATATATCATAATTATCTGATAATATATTAAAGTGATTTAATACATTTTCCATAACTGCTTTTATATAATAAAAACTTGATTTAGCATCATACATACCAAATGTAAGTACATATTTTTCTGTAACTAATTCATCTTTTAATATATTATCTGCATCAACAAATACTTTTCCAAGTTCAAATAATTTTACATCTTCATTTTTTCTTGTATAGTTTCTCTCTAATGCTTCAAGCATAAGGGGCATAGTTGTTGTTCTCATATATTCAAAATCTTTACTTAAAGGATTTTTTACTTTTACAAGATTAAATGCATCATTTTTTCTATTACTACGCATTCTTTCTAATGTATCTGTACTAAAAAATGTATAAGTATAAATCTCATCAAATCCGCTTGCAATCGCTAATTCTTTTACCTTTGATTCTATTTTTTGTTCATATGTCATAGTACCAATAGTAAGTGAAGTATCAGGTAGAGTTGAAGGTATCTTTTCAAATCCATATATTCTTGCAACTTCTTCTGCTAGATCTTCAAGCAATTCTAGATCTTGTCTAAAATATGGTATATATGCAACATTATCTTTTACTTCTATGCCTAAATCTTCAAGTATTTTATTAATTTCATTTTCTGATATTTTTATTCCAATTACTCTATTTATTTTTTCATAATTAAGATTTATAGTAATACTTTCTTGTAATTTAGGATAGACATCAATTATATTATTTACAATTATTCCATAATTTAATGTGTTCATTAATTCTACAAGTCTATTCATTGCATGAATTGTAAGTTCTGATGGTAAACCTTTTTCATAACGAGATGATGCATCTGTTCTAAGTACTTGTTTTTTTGATGTATTACGTATACTGCCTCTGACAAAACTAGCAGATTCAAATATTACACTTGTTGTACTATCATCAACACTTGATAATTCTCCACCCATAACACCTGCAATAGCAATAGGAATTTTTCCATCAGTTATAACTAAATCATTTTTAGCTAAAACTCTTTGAGTACCATCTAAAGTTTTAATTTCTTCATCCTCTTTTGACTGTCTTATTACAATTTTATCACTATTAACTTTATTTTTATCAAATGCATGCAAAGGTTGACCTATTTCTAACATAACATAGTTTGTAACATCAACTATATTATTTATTGGTCTTATTCCACATTTGATAAGTTTAACTTGCATATCACATGGTGAACTCTTAACTTTTATATTTTCTGCTACATTCATTGTATATCTCTTACAATTATCACTTTCAATAGAAACTGATACACCATTAAGACTATCTGAAAGCATAAAATCATGCTCTTTATATTGCCATAATTCTTTGCATTCTTTGCCAAATGTAACCGCAAGCTCTTTTGCTATACCTTCAATTGAAAGACAATCAGGTCTATTTGGAGTTATTTCAAAATCAATCAAATAATCTCCAAGGCCAAGAACTTTATTTATATCTATACCTATTTCAACATCTTTAGGAAATACCATAAGTCCAGATGGTTTTACCCATGGCATACTTTTGCCATCAAGTCCTAAATCAAGAATATGACAAACCATACACTCAGATTTCATACCTTCAACATCTGATATTTTAACCTCTTTTCCAATAACTCTAGCACCAGGAAGTGCAACAGGAACTATATCCCCTACTTCAATATCTGGTATTTTTGCTACAGCTATAACTTTTCTAAACCTAATATCTATAGTCAAAATATTAAGTTTATCATTGCTTGCGTGAGGTTCTATTTTTTCTACAAGTCCTGTATAAACCTCTTTTGTTGGAACTCCAAAAGTTTCAAAAGTTTCAACTTTGCTTCCAGTCATTGTAAGTTTATCTACTATTTCTTGAATATCTATATTATCTTCTAAATCAACATATTCCTTAAGCCAATTTAATGATACAACCATTATTTACCACTCTCCTAAAACTGATTTAAAAATCTAGTATCATTTTCATAAATGTATCTCATATCATTAATACCAAATTTTATCATTGCTATTCTTTCAACGCCAACACCAAATGCAAAACCTTGATATTCATTTGGATCAATATTACACGCTTTTAAAACATTTGGATGAACTTGACCTGCTCCAAGTATCTCAATCCAACCTTCACCTTTACAAACTCTACAACCTTTTCCACCGCAAACAAAGCATGAAACATCAACTTCACAGCTAGGTTCAGTAAATGGGAAATGATGTGGTCTAAGTCTAATTTTAGTATCTTCGCCAAACATCTTCTTTGAAAATAATTCTAAAGTTCCCTTTAAATCAGACATAGATATATTTTTATCTACAACTAAACCTTCAACTTGATGAAACATTGGTGAATGTGTCGCATCCACGCTATCAGATCTATATACTCTACCTGGTGCAATTATTTTAATTGGTGGTTTTTCCTTTAGCATAGTTCTTGCTTGTACTGGAGAAGTCTGTGTTCTAAGTATTATATTATCTGTTATATACATAGTGTCTTGTAAATCACGAGATGGATGATCAGCTGGTGCATTTAGAGCATCAAAATTAAAGAAAGTAGTTTCAATTTCTGGTCCTTCTGCAACTGAATATCCCATACCAAGGAATATCTCTTTTATATCATCAAAAACTATTGTAAGTGGATGTTTATGTCCATATTTTTTTTCATCTTTTGATATTGATATATCGATTTTTTCGTTTTTAATCTTATTTTCTATTTCTAAGTTTTCTAATTTTTCTTGTTTGTTTTGAATATATTCTTCAATATCACTTCTAATCTCATTTGCAAGTTTTCCAATTTCTTTTCTCTCGCTTTCTTCTAAAGATCCTAAAGTCTTAAGAACAGAAGTAAGTGAACCTTTTTTACCCAAATATTTCACTCTTACTTCATCTAGTCCTTGTTTAT
Organism: Bacillota bacterium; assembly: GCA_023460235.1. Classification (GTDB taxonomy): domain Bacteria; phylum Bacillota; class Clostridia; order TANB77; family CAG-465; genus CAG-465. The sequence continues at coordinate 47,643 of JAEWRE010000043.1, read as the reverse complement.
CTTTAATTTCATCTAATTCTTTTATAGATTCAAGCCTAATTTTTTCCAATTCTTCTTTCACAATGAACACTCCTTAATTTAAGTCATTTTATGGCTAATTATATAACAAAATTTTTGAAAAATCAATAAAAACATTGCATTTTACATAAATTACGGTTATAATAATTTTATGAGAGAAATTTTTGTAGAAAATTGTAAAAAGCAGATGAAATTAACTAAATATTTAACTGATTTATTTCCAAATATGTCAGTAAATTATTTATATAAAGCATTAAGAAATAAAGATATAAAAATTAATAATATTAGAACGAATAAAGACTTACTTTTAAATGACCATGATAAACTTACTATATATATTGATGACAAGATACTTTTTAATCTTGATAACAATTTAGAAGTAATCTATAAAGATGATAATGTACTTGCAGTATTTAAAAAGCAAGGTATTCTTTCAAATAATGAATATGTTTCTGAAGATGAGTTTTTCCAAAAAACTGGATTTTTAGAACCTACATTAGATGATATTGTTATAGAAAAATATCAGAATGCAAAAATTTGTCACAGACTTGATAGAAACACTGCAGGAATTGTTATATTTGCATTAAATGATGAATCTTTTAATGAATTAAATATGGCTTTTAAAAATGGATACATTGAAAAAAATTATATTGCATATGTATCTGGTGCTAATTTTGAAAAGAAAAATGATATTCTTCAAAAATATATTTTAAAAGACACAAAAACAGGATATTCTAAAATATATGATAATGAAGTAAAAAATAGTAAAAAGATAGTTACAGAGTATTCAGTAATAGATTGTAATTTAAAAAATGATTATGCAGTATTGAATGTTTTAATTCATACTGGTAAAACTCATCAAATTAGAGCTCAGATGTCCAGTATATCTCACCCTATAATTGGTGATCAAATGTATGGAAAAAATGAAATTAATAGGAAATTTAAAATATTTAAACAATTATTATTTGCATATAAATATAAATTTAGTTTCAAAGAGGATATGAAATTATATTATATGAATAAAATAGTTATTGAATTAGAAAAATCGTATTATTTAAATAAGTTAGGAAGTGGTTTTAATGAACAGAATTACAACTTACACGACTAGACTCGCAAAAGTTGAAGATAAAAAAAGATCACTTGTAGAGATGGTGTATATTTTTTTAATATGTGCCATGATTGGATGGGTAGTTGAAGTTTGTTTCGTTTATGCAACATTTGGAAGATTTTCAGATCGTGGAATGTTGTTTGGCCCATTTTGTTCAATCTATGGGTTCGGTGCTATAATACTTTACTTATTGTTTTATAATTTAAAACCAAGTAAAGTAAATATTCCATATGCATTTTTTACATCTGCAGTATTTATGGGAGCTTTTGAATTAATAAGTGGTTTATTATTGAAGTATGTATTTAACATAGAAATGTGGAATTATAGAGGAAGTTTTCTTGTAATACTTGATTATACAACAGTACCAATATTAATTGGTTGGGGAATTCTTGGAACTTGTTATATATTCTTCATGCAACCATTCATATTAAAGATTATATCTTTTGTACCACAAAATATAACAAAAAGGCTTGCACTTTTTATAGTTGTCGGATATTTTATAAATTTTGCATTTTCATCATTTAATATATATATTAATCCAGAAGTACTATATAATTTAGTACATCCATAGGATAATTGACATAAAAAAGATTTTATGATATAATTCTAGTAATTTAGTTATTATATTATAAAATCTTTTTTAATAAGGGAGGAAAATTATGCTATTATTTATTTGTAGTGGTGGTACTTATAAAGTAATCTCTTTAAATGATCGGAAGTTTACATTAATAGATAAAACTTTAGATCCAAACTACGATGGCGTATATACGGGAAAAATTGTAAGGTATTCTTTTGAAAAAAAAATTCCTATAATTGAGCCACTTAATAAAGTATGTAGGTCTAAATCTGAACAGCATGTGAGAAATATTATTCCATTAATTGAAAGAATCTACTTTGATTCAAATGTGTACGACTGCGATTTATGTACCTTGCGCCTTATTAATGGCATTTTAAATGGTTCTATAAATCTAGATTTTGGATTTAAGGTTCTTGATATATTAAAAAAATTATCCTCAAAGATTCTGGAACCATCAATGTATTTATCAAATGAAGATACTACTATATTGAATTTTGTATTTAAAGCAATAAAAATAGGACTTCTTTCAGAAGAAAATTCAGAACAGCTTGTAACAGAACTGTCAAAAGTTTTAACAACACAAGCTCCAACTGATGGTTTAAAGTTTATAATTACCGATGCAAAAGAAGAAATTATAAGTTTTGAAGATGCCAGAAAAAGAATGGTTAATGTTACCTTTTTAAATCAAGAATCTAAGCGTGTCAATCTAATGGAAATTATGGAAAAATCTCAAAATCTGTGTTATAACTGTACATATGGTCACAATACAGAAAAATTATATCTTAAACCCAAATCTATTTATTTGTGTGATGTGTTATCTTAGGATAACGCATCATTTTTTTGTAAATGTTAATAAATATCATAAAATTAAATTTATCGCCATATATTTTACTGAGGTGACATTTAATGATAAATTGTGCAATTGTTGGTGCAACAGGCCTTGTTGGATCAACTTTTTTAAAAATTCTAGAAGAGAAGAATTTACCAATAGATAATTATGTTCTTCTTGCATCTAGTAAATCAAAAGGCAAAAAAATTAGTTTTTTAGGAAAGGAATATATAGTTGAAGAATTAACTGAGAATTCTTTTGATAATAACAGATTTAATTATGCACTTTTTTCTGCTGGTGGAAGTGTAAGTAATAAATTTGCACCAATAGCTGCAAATAATGGATGCATTGTAATAGATAACAGTAGTACATTTAGGATGAAAGAAGATGTACCACTTGTAGTTCCAGAAGTTAATGCTGATAAAATATTTGAGAATAAAGGAATAATAGCAAATCCAAACTGCTCAACTATACAAGCTGTTGTTGCGCTAAAAAAACTACAAGATAAATATACATTAAAAAGAGTTATATATTCTACATATCAGGCTGTATCTGGTGCTGGTATGACAGGAATAAATGATTTAAGAAATAGTGAAAGTGGTATAGAACCAACTAAACTACCACATAAAATATATAATAATTGTATTCCTCAAATTGATGTATTTCTTGAAAATAGTTATACAAAAGAAGAAATGAAACTGATTGAAGAAACAAGAAAAATACTAGATTTGTCAGACTTGCCTATAACCGCAACTGCAGTAAGAGTACCAATTATTAACTGTCATGCAGAAAGTATAAATGTTGAGTTGGAAAATGAATTTGATATTGAAGAATTAAAGCAAGATTTAAATAAAGTAGACGGTTTAGTTGTGCTTGATGATATAACTAGAAATATATATCCTTTAAACACATTTGTTGATGGTAAAGATGAAATTTTTGTTGGAAGAATAAGAAGGGACTTTAGTGTTAAAAATGGAATAAATATGTGGGTAGTTGGAGATAATTTAAGAAAAGGTGCTGCTACAAATGCAGTACAAATACTTGAAATATTAGTCAACAAAAAGCTTGAAATCTAATTCAAGCTTTTTTCCTTTTTTGCTTCTAAGTAATTATCATAACTAATTTTTATATGTGAAATTGCAAAAATAATGCTTAGCAAAACCAATATTATTGAATTATTAAATATGCCTGTTATAAAAAATATTAAAGATGGTATTGTTGCAAGTGGTATTGGAATAAATAACAATTTACTGCCAAGAAATACATACTGTCTTCCATTAAGTACATATCTTATCCAACAATAATAATATAGTACATATAATAATATTATTATAACTAAAAAAGAATAATATTTTATACTTGCTTCAACTTTTACATCCAAAAATAGTAAAACAATTATACATCCGATCTGCCCTATTTTCTCCATAATTTTAAAAACATTAGATGTTTTATCAATATTTGCAGGTGTATCTATAGGGCTATATTTCACTCCAAATATTATACTTGGTATTAGTATTAAAATTACTAATATAAGACCAAAAACTGAAAAACTCATAATATTTCTCCTTCTCTATTCTCTTTACTTAACGCTATTTCTAGTAATTTTTTTGTCGTGTTGTAATTACGTATTGTAATACTTCTGTATAAACTTTTTCCAACAATTTTAGATAACCTTGTTCGTGAATATGTTTTTATATTAGCACTCCAAAATATAACTCTGCCACAAACATATATCTTTTCATATTCTGGATTTATCTCTCCTATATCATTAATAATTTGTTCTGGCTTGGTAGGTTCAATTACAAATATAGCATTATGTTTTGAGTCCTCATCACTACCCCACCAATCAGGTGCATTTTTCAAAGCATATTCTAATTCACTAAGTCCTATAATTTCTAAATCTACAGCGACACAAAATTCAGCTTCAATAACATCAATGCACTTAGCTATAATGCCCATTTTATTTAATTCTTCACTTTCAAAAATAACATTTCCACTATTAATATATGTGGTAACATTTTTAAATCCGATATTTTCAAAGCACTTTTTCAATTTAGGCATTTGAATTTTATTATTTCCTCCAACATTTACCCCTCTTAATAAAGCTATATATATCATAATATTTCCTTTCAATATAACAATTTAAATATACATAGAATATATATTATATTTTAGTAAAAGTCAATAAATTATAATTATCAATACTTAATAAATTTATATAATTATTATATTATATAAAAAAACCTGATTATTTATCAGGCTTTTTATTATTAATTAGGAAGTTAAATTAACAAAGTTATTTATACTTAGATTTTACTTATAATTTAAGTATGTACTTATACAATGCTATAAGAGAAAAGTAACAGATATATAATATTGGTAATATACATATAATTGCTAAATAAATGCAAATTATTAAAGTACCAAATAGCTTAAATATTACATTTTGTATATCTGCACTACTGAATAAATATGGCGCAAAAAATAATGATAATACAAAACTAATTAAAAGAAATGTATAATACCGTTTTTGTTCTAAAACCACATTGTAAAACCAATTTTTAATATATTGTATCATATTTTTCTCCTTTCATAATTAAAAAGTCTTTAGAAATTATTTTCTGTTAGTATATCACATTTCATAGTATTGTCAATATTTTTTATAATCATTAGCATAATTTATATTATTGTAAAAATATTTAATCTATGGTATACTATTAAGTATGATATATATTATAAGGAAATATAATATATATTAGTTTTTATAGGAGTGATAAAAATTATGCTATGTTCTGTATGTAAAAAAAACATGGCAGTAGTATTCATAAATAAATTAGATAAAGATGGTAAATCCACAAATGAAACTACTGGACTGTGTATAGATTGTGCAAAAAAGCAAGGAATTGATCCTCTTTCAAATATAATGAAAGAAATGACTAATATGTCCGATGAAGATATGGAAAATATGTCTACTCAATTTGAAGATATGTTAAATGGTTTCATTGATGGAAATGAAGAAAATGGCGAAAATAATTCAAAAAAAGGTTTTTCTTTTCCAGCAGGACTTGGTGGAATATTTCCGTTTAAAAATGAAAAAAGCAATGATGATGTAGAAGAAAATAATTCCGAAAATGATGACGATGAAGAAAAAACAAGAGGAGCAAAATCTTCTAAAGGTAAGAAAAATAGAAAAACAAAATATTTAGACACTTTCGGAGAAAATTTAACTAGAAAAGCAAGAGAAGGAAAGCTTGATAAAGTTATAGGTAGACACACTGAATTGCAAAGAGTAATCCAGATATTAAACAGAAGAAGTAAAAACAATCCTGCTTTAATTGGAGAACCCGGTGTTGGTAAAACTGCAATTGTAAATGCTCTTGCAATAGAAATCGCTTCTGGAAATGTACCTGCAAAATTAATTGATAAAGAAGTTTATCTTATCGATATGACTTCACTTGTAGCAGGAACACAATTTAGGGGACAATTTGAATCAAGAATAAAAGGTTTAATTGATGAAAGTAAATCTTTTGGTAATATAATTCTTGCTATTGATGAAGTTCATAATATAGTTGGTGGATTAGAACATGATAATTCTATGAATGCAGCTAATATGTTAAAACCTGCTCTTGCAAATGGTACTGTTCAACTTATTGGAGCAACTACTTTAAAAGAATATAGACAATATATTGAAAAAGACAGTGCGCTTGAAAGAAGGTTTCAACCAGTAATTGTTGATGAACCAAATGCAAAAGACTGTTTTGAAATATTAAAAGGTGTTAAATCTTACTATGAAGATTATCATAAAGTAGTGCTAAGTGATGAAATATTAAAAGATGCTGTAAGTCTTTCTGATAAGTATATTCATGATAGATTTCTACCAGATAAAGCAATTGATTTACTTGACGAAGCTTGTGCAAGAGTAAATCTTGATGATATTAATTTATCAAAGATTGAAAAATCTGAAAAAAAATTAGTTGAGTTAAAAGAAAAACAAGAAAAACTTGAAAACGATATACAACTTGATGATACAAAAAAATCAACTGAAACTAATGTATCAGAAGTTCCTACCTTTGAAATTGTAGCTAAATTAAAAGTTGAAATATGCAAAATTGAAACTGAACTTGAAAATTTAAAGAAGACAAGTAAACCTAAAAATGTTGAATTTGATGATTTAGCTCAAGTAATTGAATTATGGACTAAAATACCGGTTATGAGAATTAAGACTGCTGAAACTACAAAATTACTTAGTTTAAAAGGTAATCTAGAAAAGAAAATTATAGGTCAAAATAAAGCTATTGAAGCTATTTCTAATGCAATACTTAGAAAAAGAGCTAATATTAGAAATATTGAAAGGCCACCTTCATTTATATTTGTAGGTCCTACTGGTGTTGGTAAAACCGCTTTAGTTAAAGCCTTAGCATATGAATTATTTGATAATGAAAACGCAGTTATAAAACTAGATATGTCTGAGTATACAGAAGCTCATTCAACTTCAAAATTAATTGGTTCTCCTCCAGGATATGTTGGATATGATGATGCTGGACAGTTAACTGAAAAAATAAGAAGAAATCCATATAGTATTATACTTTTTGATGAAATTGAAAAAGCTCATCAAAGCATATATAACATGCTTCTTCAAATATTAGATGAAGGACGACTTACAGATTCACATGGAAAAACAGTTTCATTTAAACACACAGTAATAGTTCTTACTTCAAATCTTGGAACAAACTTTAAAAGTGATGGTTATGGATTTGCAAATAATCAAATAGAACAAGATAAACTTGAAATGAAAGCAAGTGAAGCTCTAAAGGAATTCTTCACACCTGAGTTTTTAAATAGAATTGATGATATTATTTCATTTAATAAATTAGATCATGATGATATGTTAAAAATTGCTGATTTAATGTTAAAAGAACTTCAAAAAGAAACTGAAGAAAAACATATTATATTTGAATATTCTCCAGAAGTTGTAGAATTCATTGTAAAAACAGGATATAATGATAAGTTTGGTGCTAGACCACTTAGACGTATTATTCAAAGACATATTGAAGATTTAATTGCAATTGAATTCTTGAAAGGCAATGTAAAAGAAAATATAAAATTTAATATTGAAGTAAAAAATAATGTTATTGTATTAGAATAAAAAAATAACAAGTCTTATACTACTAAGACTTGTTTTTTTTATGTAATAAAGCATTATTATTGCTTACTCTGATTTAAAAATAATACTTCACTACCGTATTTGATTGCATACATGCAAAACAAATATTCATCCTCTTCAGGAACGCAAATATTCACACCGACTTTTTTCCCTAAAGAATTTATATTTTTTGCTGCATCATAATAGATACTCATATCAATATTTTTCTGAGCTTGTTCAGTTATTTTTAACATTGAGTTATCAATTAATAAACTAAATATTTCCTTTATTCTATTACATGAATCATTAAATATTATTAATTCATCACTGTTTAACTTTTCACTTATTTCTAAGAGTTTTTGATATTCTTTATTCATAGAATTTCCTCCAAATTTTAATCATATTAATTATAACACATTTTTTAATTTATGTCAACTAAACTTTAAAATATCCTATCTTGAAATATTCGTTTTATCAGTCATATCACTTAATTTTTTTGTAATATCCATATTTTTCATTGTATTTGCCATAATAAAAAAATTATCATAATCTTTATTAAATTTTTTTAGAACATCTTTTTCAACAACAAGGCTAGCAGTTGAAGCAATAACAAAATTAAAACCCCAATTCCCTATTTTTTTCCTTGTTTCTATAATACCGTGGCTTAGAATAGTTTTTCATATCTAATAACTCAGATGTATCATTTTTATATTTTCCAAGCTCACCATATATGGGTTCCACTCCATTTAATTCACAAATTTGATCTGCCATTTTTAAAGAAATTATTAACTTATCATGCTTCATTTTCCTACTTTTTTCTATTTCTTCAAATTTATAATGATATTCTTCTATATCCTTACATCTTTCCATTAGTCCTTTCAGATTTGCATTTTTTTCTTCATCTACAAAAGCTGCTTTTGTATAATCAGCTAAGCTATCAAACAATTTGTTAATAGATTTAATATCCATCTCAATAAATTCTCTTTCATCTTTATCAGTCTCAATAGCTAATTTATCTTTTAGAACTTGTTTTACATTTATTATTCTCTTTAAGATTTCATCTGGATTTTGACTAAGCATATATACCTCCATATAATTATTTATTTTAATTTCATTGATACAACCTTTGAAATTCCGTATTCTTGCATTGTAACACCATATACAGAAGATGCAACTTCCATTGTACCTTTTCTATGTGTTATAACAATAAATTGTGTAGCATTTGAATACTTTTTAATATATTCAGCAAATCTATGTACATTAACATCATCAAGTGCTGCTTCAATTTCATCAAGTATACAAAATGGTGGTGTTTTTATTTTAAGTATTGCAAATAGTAATGCAGTAGCAGTAAGTGCTCTTTCTCCACCAGAAAGTAACATCATACTTTGCAATTTTTTACCTGGCGGTTGAACTTCTATTTCAATTCCGCTATTTAAAACATCATTTTCATCAGATAATCTAAGATCAGCTTTTCCACCTCCAAATAATTCTTTGAAAGTTTCATTAAAGTTTTCTGTTATTATTTTAAACTGCTTACTAAATTGTTGCTTCATAATCAAAGTCATATTGTTTATTAAGTTTTGAAGTTTTGATTTAGTTTCTTCAAGATCAAGTTTTTGAGTATTTATAAAGTCAAATCTCTCTTTTGTTTCTCTATATTCTTCTATTGAGCTAACATTAACTTCTCCTAAGTCTTTTATTTGTTTTCTTATTTTATCTGCATTAACTCTTAGCATTGAAATATCATTTTCTTCATTAGGAATATTTTCAAGTAATTTCTTACTACTTGATATAGTAAGTTCATATTCATCCCACATCTTATTTTTTTGATTTTCTATTTCTAGTTCATATTTTACTTTTTTATTTTCTATTTTTGATTTTTCTTCTTTAAGTTTTTCTATTTTTTTAATTGCTTCAACAAGTAATTTATCAATATTATCTTGTTCTTTTAAGTAGTTTTCTTTACTAGATTTATATTGTTCAATTATATTAGAATAATCAGATTTAAAAGTATCTTGTGAGTTTATTTTATCTTTTATACTATCAATTTGAACCATATTTTCTTTTATACTATCTCTTAAAATTAAAATCTGGTTTTGTTTTTTTAATATTCCTTCTTCAAAATTTGCTATATCACTTGATATTTTCTCAGTCATTTCATTTATTGAAAGCACACTTTCATCAAATGATGATAATGATATTTTTAAATTTACTATATCTTCATTTAAGAAATCAATTGTTTTTTCTTTTTCTTTATTAAATCTTGCATATTCATCGATTATTAATTGATTATCATCAATTTGTTTATCAATATCATCAATTTTTGATTGATTTAATTCTAATTTTTCATTCAGATTAGCTGTTTCAAGCTTTAGATTTTCAATAAACTCTTTATTTTGTAATTTTAAATTTTCTAGTTTTTCTAGTTCATTATTTAAATTTTCATATTCGAAGTTTTTAGTTGCAAGCTCTACTTTTAACTCATTTTGTTGTTTTGTTAAATTATCTAACTCATTATTTAAATCATCAAATGATTTAACCATAAGTAAAATCTCTTCTTGTATTTTTGAACATTCAGTTTCACTTTTTGCAATATCAATAGAAAGTTCTTTTATCTTTTCACTTCTACCAATTAAGCCAGTATTTCTTTGACCAGTTTGTCCACCTGTTATACTTCCTGTTGTAGCTATTAATTCACCAGAAAGTGTTACTATCTTAACAGCTCCTTTAGTTTTTCTAGAAATTGAAAGTGCGTTTTCCACATTATCAACAATTATTGTATTTGCTAAACTTAAATTAACAGCGTCATAATACTTTTTATCGTATTTAACTAAATCTATAGCATACCCTATAAAGCCATCATACTTTTTAAAATCATCCCTTGAATTATTTTGTATTTTCTTTATACTTGAAAGTGGAAGAAATGTTGCTCTACCTGATTTATTTTCTTTTAGGTATTCTATCATTTTCTTAGCTACATCTTCATCTTCAACTATGATATTTTGAAGGTAGCCTCCAAGAGATATTTCAATTGCATATTCATATTTTTCATCAGTAGATATTAAACTTGCAACTGTACCATAAACACTATTAATCTTACTTTCATTTGCAAAATCAAGAACAGATTTTACACTTTTATAATAGCCTTCATTTTCTTTTTCAAGATTTTGAAGATAATTATATTTAGATTTCATAGTCATTAAATGTTGTTTTAATTTATTTTCTTCTTCTTTTTTCAAAGATATTTTATTATCATTCTCATTCTTTATAGTTATTATTTCATTTAATCTTTCATTAACTTTATTTAATTCTTTATTTTTATTTTCTATTAAGATTGAAAAATCAGTTTTTTGTGAACTCAAACTATCTTTGTGTTGTATATTTCTATCCGCATTTTTTTCTTTTTCAACTATTTGTTTCTCATTTGATTCAACAGTTGCAAGAATACTACTAATTTCCATTTTAAGTTGATACTTTTCTTCATTTATTTCATCAACTTTTTTCTTAATTTCTTCTACTTCAACTCCTCTTTTATCAAGAGTTTTCATTATTTCTTCTAATTCATCTTGTTTTAGATTAAGTTCATTTTCAAACTTAACCTTATTTTCTGCCATTGATTTTCTTTTATCATCACGTTTTTGAATATCTTCTTTAAGTAATTCAACCTTTTCGCCATCTTCTTTTATTTCATTATCAAGTCTTTCAATATTTATATTTGAGTTTTCTGTACTAGCTTCATATAGTTTAATTTTAGAATTAAGTTTTTCAATTTCGTTAGTAAGATCAAAATACTTAGTTTGAGTTTCTTCTATTTTTAATGTAATATCTTGAACCTTTTCTTTAAACTCAGCTTTATTGTTTTCAGCTTCTTGGTTCTTTTTTTCTTCAACTAATATATCATTTTCAAATGTATTGATTATCTCATCTAACTTGGCTAATTCTTCATCATTTTTACCTATTGAATCTATAAATAATTTTACATCAACTAGTTTTAATTCTTCTTTAAGGCTCAAATATTTCTTTGCGATTTCAGCTTTTTTCTCTAATGGTCCAATTACATTAGTAATTTCATTTAATATATCATTTACCCTATTTAAACTTATATCAGTATTATCTAGCTTTTTAGTTGCTTCGTCTTTTCTTGTTCTATATTTAACAATACCAGAAGCTTCTTCAAATATATGTCTTCTTTCATCAGATTTAGTAGATAATATTTCATCTATTTTACCTTGAGAAATTATACTATATCCGTCTCTTCCTACACCAGTATCCATAAATAATTCTTGTATATCTTTTAATCTGCATTCACTACCATTAAGTAAATAATTACTTTCACCAGATCTATATACACGTCTTGTTACAACTACCTCTTTATATTCTACTGGAAGACTCATATCACTATTATCTAAGTACATTGAAACTTCAGCAAAACCAACTTTTTTTCTAGCTTCAGTACCTGCAAATATAACATCTTCCATTTTAGCGCCACGAAGTGTTTTAACACTTTGTTCACCAAGTACCCATCTTACCGCATCAGATATATTACTTTTACCACTTCCATTTGGACCAACAATTGTTGTAATACCTTCCAAAAAAACTACTTCTGTCTTATCAGCAAATGATTTAAATCCTTGTATCTCAATCTTCTTTAATTGCATATTTTGCCCCCATTATATGTGCTTTATTATATTATATACAAGAAGATATTTCAAGCATTTTATGACAAAATGCTACAACTTAAGAATACATAAGGTAATATTTTCCATTTTATTCTATTAATCTATTGATTTATGTAAATTAAAGTGGTATAATTGTTTTGTAATAAAATAGATTGAAGCAATTAATATCCGCTTCAGAAGGAGAATAAAATGAAATATATTAATATTATCAATTCTGATGAAGAGAAAGTAAGAGTTAATAAAACCATTTATCAACCTTTCAAAGATATTATATCTATAAGCCCTCATTATGAGGAACAGGATGCAAAAGATATTGCTGTATTTATATATTTATACGTTAGCAAAAAAATACCAAGAAGAGATGTTTTTGTACTAATGGCTGAGCTTTATATAAATAATGTACAATTATATGATATTATTACATTAAAAGATTCTGATATTTTATACCTAATCGGTACTGATAATGAAGATACAAATGAAGAAAAGTTTAAAGATATAATGAAGAAATATAGAGAACTTAAGAATGCTGTAAGTATATATTTTTAAAACTTAATTTAGAATATAATGGAATACAACATAGATAAAAGGAATGGCTACTGCCATTCCTTATTTTTTTTACATCATTCCGTATTTTCTATCACTAGCTTTAAATTTTTGTGTACATAGTTTATTCCATAACTTATACTCTTGTAACTCCTTAGATACAAACTCAATATGATATATATCACTTGAAAGTTTTATTATTCTAACTATATCATCCTCGTTATAATCTATATTTTTTAATGTATCAGATGATATTGTAATATACGTTTGACCATTCTTAAGTAACATTTTTGCTTCTCTATCTGTATATTTTGTACCATTTTTTACATCAACTATTTCAATTTTTATATCTCTTTTTCTATATGATACACCATTTATTTCAACATTTTTACCATTATCATTAATTTCAAAAAATTCTGGTATCATATTTTTAATATAATTTGGTATCTTTATATTGTTTATATCCTGCCCTTTTAAAGCCTTAGCAGGTGACTCAAATATAAAATTAGAAACATTATTTAAATTTATTTTTTTAGCTTGAACTAATTCTTCTTCAGCAAATTCATTTACTTCATCTTCTTTAGTATCATTTTCTTCTAAAATAACTTTATCAGATTTATCAGATTTTTTATCTGCTTCTTTTTTCTTTGTCTTTCTTCCACCAACATTTAGTTTTATATCAGCTTTCGAAAAAAGCATATTATCTATATCAAGTGTATCATTTTCATCAAATTCAACGTTAGCTAAATCTTCATCGTACATATCATTATTTGTATCAACTTCATTTGAAAAATTTTCTTCTTTTTCATAGCTATCATCTTTTTTTATTTTTTTTGCTTGTTTTTTCTCTTCATTTTTCTTTTCTTCTACATCTATATTAATTCCTGTGCTTTCAGGCTTAATCTCAACTTCTTCATTAAAACCAGATAAATCAATATCATCAAATTCTATATCTATATTATCATTTGATAAATCAATCTTTGGAATAACTGCATCCCCTATGTATGAGTCATCAGTTTCTTTTTCTACTTCAACTTTTTCTTCTTTATTTTCATTAGTTTTTCCAAGTAACTCAGCAATACTTTTTACATTATGATTATATTGTCTAGTAGTAAATATTTCTTTTTCATCAACTAATTTTTCTATTTCTGCCTTATCTATTTTTTTGAATTCACTTATTTCAATATCCCCTAATAATTTCTTTATAAGCTCTTTATATTGTGCTTTTTCTTCTTTATTTTCTAAGCTATATATATATTCAGAGTATATTGCAATATTTTCATTTAGACCACTTTCTGATAAATCAGAATTTGAAACATATATTACGACTTCTTTATCATATTCAAAGATAATAATATTACTATCAAATTCAACTAACTGATTATTTGAATAATAATGTATATCTTTTGTATATGTTAAAAGATTTTCTAACATATTTCTTGTTGTGTTCTTCTTATCGATACCAATAGCAAAATATAATTTTGCCTTGCTATCAATAAAATTTTCTTCAATCATTCTAAATCCATTCTCTTTTAAAGTGCTACAAAAAAAGTAAACTTTTTTTGGGTTCCTTTCAAATGAACTAGTAATGCTTTCATTTAAAGTATTATTTCCGTCTTTTTGAAATATCAATTTTATATTCATAACTCTTCCCCTATCATTTGTAAATTATAATGATATTAATATAATATAATAAAATAAAAAAATTGTAAATAGTTATATCAAAATATCTGTAAACAATGAATATTTTATACTATATATTTTAATACTAAATTAATTAAGGTATACTTTATATTCTATTATTTGATAATATATTTTAAAATTATATGCGCTTTATACTTGACATAAAACATAAGAAGTGCTATACTTATTCTTATGTTTTAGAGATACTTATAAAATTTATTTATTTTAGGGAGGATAATTAAAAATGGATGATGCAAAGAAACTTGATTTAAAAGAGTTTCTAGAAACTTACTGGAAGGATTGTGCTTCTTCAGATTCATTAGCACATTGTATACTAGAATTAATGTATTTAGGGAAAAATATTACTGTTCCATTTACTCATATACCGACTCTTCTAATTTATGATTTAAGTTTTTGTGATGAATTAAAAGAGTCTGGTATTACCTTTTGCTCACAAAAACTAATTTTAAATGAGAATAAGGTAATTCAAGAATATCTAGTAAATTACGATAGTTCATTCAAAGCTAAAGACTTTACTAACCAAATCTTACCGGCTAAGTTGAAAGTTGAATTTTTCCTTAAGGGAATTTCAGTTAATGATCAACAAACTGATCTATTATTTCCTTATGAAGTTTCATTCTCTTTATTTGCTTTCCGAAATAAATTCATTAAGGATTCAAAAATTGAATCTATCATTACACGAGATTTGAGTGAAAAACTAAGAGTTTTTTTGCCAAATATAAAATGCTCTACCTTATGCGTAGGGTTCTAATCTTCCAAAAAGCTGCCACAATTATGGCAGCTTTTTATATATTACATTCTTCACAATATCCAAGCCAAGATATGAAATTACAAAAAATATATGGTAGCTTATTTAAAAATATTGAAAAAACTATAATAAAAGAAATAGTTGCAATTGCTATAAATTTGTTAATTTTAAATAATTTCATAATTACTCCTTTTATTATAATATTATTAACAAATTTATATTTTATTATTATAATTATGAATAAAAAAATACTTATGAAAATATCATAAGCATTTTTATTTATATAATTATTCTTCTACTGGGTAAACACTAACTTTTTTGTCGTCTCTACCTTTTCTTTCAAATTTAACTACACCATCAGCTTTAGCAAATAAAGTATCATCTTTACCTATACCAACATTAGTTCCTGGATGTATTTTTGTTCCTCTTTGTCTATATAATATGTTTCCTGCAAGTACAAATTGACCGTCAGCTCTTTTTGCGCCAAGTCTTTTTGATTCACTATCTCTACCATTTCTAGTAGAACCCATACCTTTTTTATGTGCCACTTAAATTCACTCCTTTATATTCAATTTAACAGCTTAAAACTAAGCTTCTTCAGTTGTTTCTTCTGCTTTTTTAGCTCTAGAAGTAACTGATATTTTTTCAATTTGTATTTTTGTAAATGGTTGTCTATGTCCTCTTGTTTTTCTTTCATTTTTCTTAGCTTTGTATTTGTATACAATCATCTTTTTAGCTTTACCATGTCCAATAACAGTAGCTTTTACTTTAGCTCCTTTAACAACATCTTCTCCAATGGAAATTTTGCTATCATCAGAAACAAATAATACTTTATCAAAAGTTAATTCATTTCCTTCTTCTGCTTCAAGTCTTTCTACAAAAACGATATCTCCTTCTTGTACTTTGTACTGTTTTCCACTAATTTCAACTATAGCGTACATTCTTTTTCCTCCTTATATTCTAACTTGCTCTCGCCAATTAAGGTAGTATAAAACATTTAAACCTGTTCTGTGCGGAATACAACAATTATTTTAACATTAAAATTGGTTTTTGTCAAGGAAAACTTGCATTTTTTTATCTGCAACATCGAAAACGTCATTTAGCTCTTCAATTTGTTCATTTGAGAATTTACTAAGAACAAAATTTGCTAAATCTTGTTTATCATTTTTTATTCCACCAATTCCAATTTTTATTCTAGCAATATTTGTTGTGCTCATCATCTGAACTATATTTTTCATTCCATTATGAGTGCCACCACTGCCATTTAATTTACATTTTGTCTCTCCAAATGGTATATCTATATCATCAAATATTATTAAAATATCCTTTTCATCTACTTTATACCAATTTTTTAACTTAACTACAGCATTACCACTTAAATTCATAAAGGTTTGTGGTTTTGCAAATACAACTTTTTCACCATTTATAACAGTTTCTTCAATTTTACTATCAAGAGTATTCTTTTGTATTTTAAAATTATATTTTTCTTCTAAATAATCTAAAAACATGAACCCAACATTATGTCTAGTAGTTTCATATTCTTTACCTGGATTTCCAAGTCCAACAATTATTTTCATAATTTATTTTTCCTTTCTATAAATAACGGTTATTTTTTAACTATTTTAGCCGCTAGTTTTTCAAAATAGCTTGAATTTTTTACATTTTTATAGTATTATATTATTATATATGAAATATGTAAATATGTCAATTTAACATTTATATATTAATTAAACTTTGAAAGTGGTGATATATTTGATCGATAGTTTATTTAAAAAACTACATATAAAGACTAAACCAGATAGAATATTAACATATATCTTTTATGCTTTAACAGCATTTGTTATGCTTATTTCGATATCAAAAATACTTGGTCTGATGGTTGGAAATTTAAGAGTTATAAATAATATTCCTCCATATTTATATGCTATATTTATGTTCTTTCCAGTTCTTGCATTTTCTTTTTACGTTAATTCTGGAATTCCAAAGGACGATTCTACAAAAGTAAATGTATACTTTGTAACATTTGGATTATTTACTACAATACTTGGTGGAATGGTATGTACGTGGGTAAATAATGGAATTTGGTGGATACTTGAACAACTTCCAAACTATAAAGATGTATTAAGACTATATCCTGAACTATTTGCTCCTGCTGTTAGATCGCTTTGCTTCGTAGTTCCATTTATTGGAATATTTAGAGTTATTGAATATGTACTTTCTTTAATGAGAGATGATGATGATGTAAAATCTATAGCAGCATTTTCTGGTATGACTTCATCTACAGGCGTAAAAGAAAATGGCGCATTTACTTGTGAAGCTGTAATTTGTAAAGTAAAAGGTTCATCATTACCCGTTATAGTTCCTGAAAAGAAACGTTATGAAGCAACATTAGTACAAGGTGCTACTGGTACTGGTAAAACTGCAACTGTATTATTACCGATGAGTGCTTTTGACCTAGAGAAGAAATTCTTCTTTAGAGAATATTCAAAAAGAATGGCATACTCAATGCTAAAAAAAGATATTGCTTATATGAGTGGACCTTTTACAAATGAATTTGTAAACAGGAATTTTTCTTTAAACTATTTGAAGCCTAGACGTGGCATGGAAGAAGAATTCATGAAAAATATAAAACCTTTAGTTCAATATATTGACAATTCAACAGGAAAAGTCGTTTATAGGAACTTAGGTATAACAGTAATAGAAAATGATGGGAACTTTATTTCTCAATTTGTAGGAGTGGCAAAAAACTTTGATTTAGATGTATTATCTATAGATCCAGCAGCTCCTGAAACAACACTTAGTATGAATCCATTTGCAATACCGGATCCTGCTAAAGTTGCTTCAATTGTATCAGACGTTTTAAATGCCATGTATGAAAGTACTGGTGGTGGAAAAGCTGGAGATCCATTCTTTACACAAGTTACAATTGATGCTTTCCAAAACCTTTCAATATTATTAAAAGAAATGTATCCTCTACTTAATAATGGTGAACTTGCAAGTTTAGAAGATATGCTAGAACTATTATATAATTTTGATGCAGTTGAAGAAATGACAGAAGAAATGAAGAAAGTACCAGAACTTGAACAAAAATATAAATTATTAATTAGATATTTTGAAAAGAATTTCTACAAGCCTTCATTAAATATCAATGGTTATGAAATACCAGGTACTCGTGGAAGTGGTAGAAAAGATACTGAGAAATTCCTATATGGAGCTATTACTCAGTTAAATAACCTTATAAGACACCCTGGTTTAAAAGCAGCACTTTGTGGAAAGAAAAATATAATAGATTTTGATAAAGCTTTAGAAACAGGTCAAGTAATTACTGCATGTTCTAGAAAAGGTGATTTAGGTATACTTCAAGCAAAAGCTTTTGGTATGTTCTTTATACTTCAATTCCAAGATGCAGTACTAAGAAGAAAAGGTAATGAAGATTCAAGAACTCCTCATTTCTTATATATTGATGAGTTCCCAGAATATATAACAAAAGATATGGAAGTAATGTTTACACTATTTAGAAAGTATAGATGTGGCGTTACAATAGCTTTACAAAACTTATCACAATTAGAGAAAAGTGGTACTTCATACTATAGACAGACTGTTCTTGCAAACACAAAGACTCAAATTGTTTTTGGTGATACTGTTCCAGATGATAGTGAATATTGGGAGAAAGCCTTTGGTAAAGAAAAAATACCAGACTTTTCTTATAAATTTGATATAACAAAAGATGTAGTTGCAACCCCTACTCTTACAAAAGAAAAGAAATTTCGAATGGAATGGTTCAAACTTGCTGATCAAGGTTTTGGTGATATTTTCTACAAAACAAAGAATGCAAAAGGTAAAACAGTTTACGGAAAAGGAAAAGTTACATTCCTAGATTCAAAATATAAAGAAAAAGCTGATACTTTAATGTACAACTTTGAAAAGTATATGATGTCAAAACCTGATACACCTACAATAGCTATAAATGATGATGATAGCAAAAAAGATGACTTTTTATTTGGTGTGAATACATCTTCAAAATTATCAGAAAATTTAAGTAATTTTCCTGGAACTTCTCCAATAAAAGGCTCAGAAGTAGAAGAGTCAGAAGTATTTGCAAATAGAGATATTGTTGGAACAAATGGAAATCTTGATGATTTTGAAATAGTAATTGATGATGATATTACTTTAGATGATGCGGCTGTAACCGGTGGAGCTATAACAGAGAGTTATGAAACACCTTCAATAAAGAAAAATGATTAAATAATTAAATAAAAACCAATTAAAATTATTATTAATTTTAATTGGTTTTTATTATGTTTAAATTTTAATATATATTACTCTATGCTTTATTATTCAAGTTCCTTACATTCCGTAAAACCTTCAATAGATACATTAGTACCATTTCCAAGTTGCCCATATTCATTTCTTCCACTGCCATATACAGTTCCATCATTTGCTAAGAAAAGTGCAAATCCATCACCTAAAGTTATTTTTATTATGTTAGTGCTTATATTTAATCTTTGTGGTGTTGTATAGGTATTTCCTATTACATATCCACCTCCAAATTGTCCATATGTATTGTATCCCCAGGCATACACTTTACCATCTTCTAGCAATGCGATTGTACATCCTTGATATGATTTTATTGATTTTACTTTTGCATTTCCAAATGCTGTTATCTTGGTAAATTTAGTACTAGTACTACCAAGTCCTGTAGTTTTGGAACTATCTCCAGTTACATATAATTCTCCACTATTTGTTAATACATATGTAATTCTTGAATAAAAATCTGACCAGTTAACATCATATACTATATCAGCAATATTAGTTAATACATTAGTATCTAATCCTAAAGTATTTATTTTATGTGGATATTTTGTAACATAATT
This sequence comes from Bacillota bacterium, assembly GCA_023460235.1. Classification (GTDB taxonomy): domain Bacteria; phylum Bacillota; class Clostridia; order TANB77; family CAG-465; genus CAG-465. The sequence continues at coordinate 27,417 of JAEWRE010000043.1, read as the reverse complement.
TCCGTCATTATATAATATATCTCCATTTTCTTTATTAGGTAGATATATATGTGCATCATGTCCAAACCAATATAATTCATTATCATTTGTAAGGAAAATAGCACTGTTACCATATACTGATGTATATACATCTTTTACACTAAAAGGAGTTGTTCCATCTTTAGTAATTAATGTATAACTAGTTTTTACGAGTGCATCTCCCCATCCACCTGTAGTTGAAGCGCCTTTTGCATAGAGTTCACCATTTTTTAAAAGAGCAAACTTGGCTGTATTAGAAGAAATTATTTTCTTAACATTCGAAAGTTGAGTATTTTTATTTGTTAAACTCTCCCATATATTAGAATTTTTATCTACAATACTTATATTATTTGTTGCGCCTTGTACAAATTTAGCTCCTGTAAATACATTCTTTAGAGTTAATCTTACTCTACTTCCTGCAGCAGTTATATCTGGATATGAATCCAAATACAGCTTTCCAGATGCCTTAAAAATCTTCATCCCATAAAAGGATTCCGTACTTGATACATTTGAATATGAAGTAGAATACTCCGTAGCTGTCAATTGATCATCTTGAGAATTATATAATACTGTATATAACTTTCCTTTAGATATTAGTAGTTCATTTGAATCAAAAGATAAATCTACATCATTAATATTATTTATCATTCTAAAGTATTGATCATATAGTGGTGCTCCTAAATTATCATATTTTAATACACCTGATTGATATATATCACCATCTACAGTTTTATATCGCACACTTCCTCTCCAGTATTCAACATAGCTTATATCTGAAACATTATATGCAATTTTTACTGGAATTGTATATAGTGTATTATCACTTATTGGCAGTCCTAGACCTCCAAATACATTACTTCCAACTCCATAAAGTTCTCCATTATCTTTAAGTATAAATGTAGTCCTATTTCCTCCTGCTAAAATTTTCTTTGCACCATAGAAGCTTGTTAATTCTTCAAAAGTTTTAATACTTGTAGTATTATTTTTACCAAAAATTCCATATGTATTAGAACCAGATGCAAAAACTCGTCCATCATCATATAACACAAAAGTATACCTTGAATCACTTAAATTAGGCATAATTTCTTTTACTTTAGATCCATCTAAGTTGTCCACTCTTATATATCCAGAATAGTAATTAGTATTTCCTATTCCAAATGATCCGCTCGTATTACTTCCACAAGCCCATACCCTATTTTCTGTATCCACTATCCATGTGTTTGATACACCAGCCCAAACATTTTTTACTTTTATACTTTCATTGTTCACTTTTATATTTTCATTTATCTTATTTGGGACAGTTATTGTAAATGAGTTTCCAAGCCCAAGCTTATTATATGGATTATTTCCCCATGCCCATAAATTATCATCTTTATCGATTACATATGCTGTACCTAAAGAAAAATATACTTTTTTTACTTCACTAGGATTCTCAATCACTGAAGGTATAGTAAACTCTCTAATTCCACTATACTTTTTGTATTCATCTGAGGTTTCACCAGTTATTGAATTTATTTGTCCAAGAACTTTTAAATTACCATCAGTATCAAGTCTAAATGTATTATTTGTAAGTGCTATATATTCTGGACTACCTCCTCCTCCAAGAGGTATAATACTGTATTCAGTATTACCTTTGTATTTTATACCGCTTATATTAAATACTACATATTTTAAATCATATATATATATGTATAAATCTTGACCATAAGCTCCTGCTGTAGTTAAAAGACTTGTATCTATTTTATAAAATTTCTTGTAGTCTAAATAACTAATATCTGGAAGATTATTATATGTCTCTAATTCATGCTTTTCAGTATCATATAAATTCATCTTTAATTCCATTGGTAAATTATTTTTAGTTTCTTCTGGTAAATTATCCATAGTGATATAATTTCCATCCTCATCTTTTTCCAGTGGATATAGATCAAGTGTAGTATGATCAGAATAATATTTATTTAACTTATAATATTCTATCTCTTCCTGTATTGTCGAAAAATTATTTTCTATTACGGCATCTTTTGCATTTGCCATGATGCTACTTTGATTTAAGGATATTAAGATAACAGATGTAAGAATAATAATCACAATTATAGTGATTATCAATGTTATAAGTGAAATTCCACTTTTTAAAGTAATATTATGTTGAGCCACAATCTTTTTATTAATATTGTTCATACAAAAAAACACCTCATAGTTATATAATTATAGATTAACATCAACAAAAACATTTTTCAATACTTTTTTATACATTTTTGATACTTTATATATTATTTTGTTAAAATATATAAATATTTGTTATTAAGTGTAATAATTTCTTCATATTAACAAACTATTTTTTTGTATTGCGGTCTGAAAAAGCCCTAGAATTCACACATTCTAGGGCTTTCCCATTATTCATCTTTTCCACAACACTGTTTGTATTTCTTTCCACTTCCACAAGGACATGGATCATTTCTACCAATCTTTTTGTCAACTTTTATAGGTTCTCTTTTTACTTTTCCATTACTTCCATTTTCATTAGTTGTAATATTTGTAATAGAACTCTCATTTTCAAGTTGTACAACTTTTTGTAGATTGTTATTTACATTTGGTCTAACAGAAAATACTGCTTTTGTAGATTCTTCTTGAATAGTATCAATAAGTTCTTCAAACATATTGAAACATTCAATCTTATAAGCTTCAATAGGATTTGTTTGAGCATATGCTCTAAGTCCAATTCCTTCTTTTAGACCAGTTATATTATCAATATGATCCATCCATCTTTCATTTACTGTATTAAGAATTAAGTATCTTTCTATGCCATTTAAAACATCTTCTGAATTTAATTTCTTAGCTTCTTCATGTTTAGATTCATATATAGCTTTTATTTTTTCAATAAGTATATTTTGAATATCTTCAACTTCCATAATATCAATATCTGATTTAGTCAAAATATTATCTTCACCAAATAAATTTAATAAAACTGAGTTTAGTGAACTAAAATCAACTGCATCAATTGAAACTGCATCATCAAAATATGTTTTTACTATTTTATTAGTTTTTGCTTTAGCAAGATTAATAACGATATTATCTATATGTTCCGCGTTAAGAACATCTCTTCTTTGAGAATATATAATTTCTCTTTGTTTGTTCATTACATCGTCATATTCAAGTACATTCTTTCTTATTGAGTAGTTTCTTCCTTCTACTTTCTTTTGAGCTGTCTCAATAGCACCATTTAACATTTTTTGTTCAATAGGTGTATCTTCTGGAAGACCTAGCATCTCAATCATTGAAATCATTCTTTCAGATCCAAATAGTTTCATCAAGTCATCTTCTAATGATATATAGAACTTACTTTGACCTATATCACCTTGACGACCAGCACGTCCTCTTAACTGATTGTCTATTCTTCTAGATTCATGTCTTTCACTACCTATAATCTTTAAACCGCCTGCTTCTATAACTTTCTTACGATCTTCTTCAAGTTCTGGTTTTAATTTTTTTTCAATAATTTCAATATCTGATTTTGCTTTTATAACTTCTTCATTTTCATAATGTATAGGAGTCACAGCCATCTCAATTACTTCATTTGAATATCCTAATTTTTCAAGTTCTTTTTTTACTAAGAATTCAGCATTTCCTCCAAGTAATATATCTGTTCCACGTCCAGCCATATTTGTTGCAATTGTTACAGTTTTGTATTTACCAGCTTGGGCAATAATTTCTGCTTCTTTTTCATGATATTTAGCATTTAAAACTTGATGAGGAACTTTTGCTTTTGAAAGTAAACTACTAATTATTTCAGATTTATCAATTGAAACTGTACCAACAAGAACTGGTTGTCCTTTTTCATAACTTTCTTTTACATCTTCAACAATTGCATTATATTTAGCTTTTTGAGTCTTATATATTACATCATTTAAATCTTGTCTTATAACTTCTTTATTTGTAGGTATTTCTACTACATCTAGTTTGTATATACCTTTAAATTCATCTTCTTCAGTTTTAGCAGTACCAGTCATACCTGCTAGTTTAGAATATAATCTAAAGTAGTTTTGGAAAGTAATAGTAGCAAGTGTTTGACTCTCAGATGCAATTTTTACACCTTCTTTAGCTTCAATAGCTTGATGTAGTCCATCACTATATCTTCTACCACTCATAAGTCTTCCTGTGAATTCATCAACAATTATAACTTCTCCATCTTTAACTATATAGTCTTTTTCTTTTTTCATTAATCCATAAGCTCTAATTGCTTGATTAATGTGATGAGATATAGCTAAATTATCAAAATCACTTAATGAAGTAATACTAAAATATTTTTCAGCCTTTTTTGTACCTGTTTCTGTAAGTGCTACTGTATGAGCCTTAAGATCAACTATATAATCATATTCTTCATCTTTAGCATCATATACTTTATCATCATTTTCAACAATTGTTCTTACACTAAGTCCTTTTGCAAACTTATCTGCTCTTTCATAAAGATCGCTTTTTTTGTTTACCATACCAGATATTATTAAAGGTGTTCTTGCTTCATCAATTAATATACTATCTATTTCATCGACAATAGCATAATTTAATTCTCTTTGAACCATTTCTTCTTTTCTCATTGCCATATTATCTCTTAGGTAATCAAATCCGAATTCGTTATTAGTACCATAAGTAATATCACATGCATAAGCAACTTTTTTTTGATCTGGAGTCATTCCAGAAAGAACTATTCCTGTTGATAACCCTAAAAATTTATATAGTTTACCCATTAAAATTCCTTGGCTTTTTGCAAGATAATCATTTACAGTTACTAAATGTGAACCTTTAGATAAAAGAGCATTTAAATATAACGGAAACGCAGCACATAATGTTTTACCTTCACCAGTTTTCATTTCAGATATTCTTCCTTGATGAAGAACTATTCCACCTATAACTTGAGTCTTAAATGGTTTTTTCTCAAATACTCTATTACTAGCTTCTCTAACAACTGCATATGCTTCTACTAATATATCATCTAATGTTTCGCCTTTTGAAAGTCTTCCTTTGAATTCATTAGTTTTATTTTTTAATTCATCATCTGTTAATTTTTGCATATCTTCATCTAATGCTAAAATTTTATTTACTATAGGCTCAATTTTTGAAAGTTCTCTTTTACTATATGAACCAAATATTTTTTCAATTAATTTCATGTTTACCTCCAAAGTTTTACAAGAGATATTATATCACAAAAATACATAAAATCAAATAAATTTATATATATTTAGAGTTATAGCAATATTTTTATATTCTATTTAACACAAAATATATGTATTTTATATTTTAATTGTTTATATTATTTTTCATATAAATATCTATTTTGAATATACATGTATTAAAAGGTAAAGGACTGGTGAATATATGTTTGTTGTAAACTTTAAACTTGATATTAAGAAAATACTAATTACTTGCTTAATAATAGCATTAATTGTTGTAACAATAATAGAATTTGGTACTAGTACCAGAGTTAGCAGTGTAAATGCAAAAACAAATACAAATTATGATTATGTTATAACTGAAGATAACTTTGTTGCTACTCTAAAGACTGTACACGATAATATAGATGCAAATCTTGGTAAAACAGTAAAGCTAAGTGGGTTTGTTTTTAGAATGCCTGATTTTAAAGACACTTACTTTGTTTGTGGAAGAAATGTAATTGTAAATAGTGAAGATACTGTTGCTGGATTTTTATGCTCTTACAAGGATGCAGCAAAATTCAAAGATAACGAATGGGTAGAGATTACAGGTGTAATTACAAAAGGTGATTATAACGGGACTATGCCAGTATTGCAAGTAGGTACTATTCAAAAAATAACGGCTCCTGCAAATACATTTGTAGAAAATAAAACGGCAGCTCAATAATAATATAAAATATATATAAATAAATCAAAGTATTTTAACGATACTTTGATTTATTGCTTTGATTATTTATTTTTTTATATTATTGTAGTGAAATAAATCCTCCCATATATACATTTGTAAGTGGAACTACAACTGTAATAACTAATGCTATCATTGCAATACCAACAAATAAATAAGTAATATCTGGTAGTACTTTTACAAATTTTGCAAGAGACTCATCAATTTCTGTCTTAATATATTCATTTACTTTATCCATCATTTCAGAAAGTTCAGTTTTCATACCTATGTTTAACATTTCTGATACCATAGGTTTAAAAAGATTCTTTTCATCAAATGGTTCTATCCACGATTCACCTGATTGTATGTTTACCTTACCTGCTTCTACTGCAGATAGAAAATAATAATTGTTAGTTACATTTTTAGATACTTCAAGACTTTCTTGAATTCTCATACCATTTTTTAAGTTTAGTAACATCGCTTGAAAGAAGTTACTAACTATTATATTGTCTATTAATTTACCAACTACAGGTCCTGTGACTAAGAATTTGTCCCAATTATATCTGCCTCTTGGAGTACGAATATAAAATATAAATGCTCCAACAAGCAATGCAATTATAATGGTTGGTACATACCAATTTGCTATTAACCATTCTGCAATAGAAAATCCAATCATAGTCGCTTTTGGAATTTCTTGCTCAGAACCAAACATCGTATATACATCTTTTAGTATTGGTACACCTATTATAAGCGCAACAAACATTGCAATCATTATACCAACAAATTGTAATACCCTAGGAATTATTGCTGCTTTTATTCTTTTATTTAATTTTTGAGATGATTCAACATAATCTCTTGCATATAGTAAAGCAGTATCTAAATTACCAGACTCTTCTCCAACCCTAACAAAGTTTACAAACATCGGTGGAAAAACTTTTGGATAGCCTTCCATTATAGTGTTTAATTTTTCACCAGATTGAACTCCAATTAATAAATCTTCAACTATATCTTTAAATGCAGGATTTTCAGTTCCTTGATAAACAGCTTCTAATGCTTGAACGTTATTAAATTTTGCTTTTTTTAATATATATATATTGTTTACAAATGTTACAATATCTTTTGTTTTTACTCTTGCGAAAGGGTGCAAGTCCAATTTTTTTAGGTCATCAAGAGTTAATTTCATTATATTGATTTTTGGTCTATTCTTCTTTTTTCTTCTTTCAACGGTAGGTTTCTTTAATTTACTATAGTCAACTCTTGTATTATATTTAGTCTTTTCTCCGCCCATTCTCTTTATCATAATAGGCTGATTTTTTTCCATTTTCAGTTTTTCTATAGCACTTATTCTACTTGATGCAATTATTTTTCCTCTTCCAATTCTTCCGTCTTCAAAAATGACCCTATATTTGTAATTTGGCATTGTACACCTCCTAAAAAGTAAAAATATTTAGTTTAAGTTACTTCTCCACCGTAACTTACAATTAGATTTTTTATTATACTAAGTCTGTTAGGATCAACATTTTCCACAACTGTTGCCATATCAAGTAGACCTTTTGCATACATATCAGCAAATGAGCTTTCATAACTTACACATCCATTTTCCTTTTGTGTATGAATTGAATCTTCTATATCAGATACACTAAACTTTTCTTGTCTTATTTGAGCTTCAATTGTATTATTTACAACCATTATTTCAGGAACAAGTATTAGTGTATTTTTAGTACTAACAAGTAGTTTTTGAGATACAACTATTTTAAGCACTGAAGATATTGAATTTTTTATTGCCATTTGTTCACCTGGATCATACATATTTATTATTCTTTCTATTGTTTCACCACAAGAACGTGTATGTAATGTTCCAATAACAAGTCCGCCAGATTCAGCAAGATCTATTGCAACATCCATTGTTTTTCTGTCTCTTATTTCTCCAAGAACTGTAATATCAGCATCTTCTCTTAATAAGTTTACAAGTCCTGCATTAAAATTTATAACATCTGATTGTTCTCCAATTTCTTTTTGAATTACAATAGATTTTTGAGAAGTATGTTCATACTCAATTGGATCTTCTAAAGTTACTATTTTTTTATTTTCTGTTCTATTTACTTCTTGTAAAAATGCATTCATTGTAGTTGATTTACCTGAGTTTACCTTACCTGTAATTAATACAAGCCCAGAATGAACTCTTTGAACTTTTCTAATAATATCTTTTAGTCCTAGAGAATCAGCTTTTATCTCTCCATTTGGTATTATTCTAATAGAAAATGTTGGTATTCCTTTTGTTATTGATACATTTATTCTAAATCTTGTTTCTTTATATGAATAAGAAAAGTCAGCTTGCTTCTTTAATTCAAATTTTTCTTTTAACCCTTTATTCTTTTCATAAAAATAGTCTAAAAATTGATTTAATATAACTTCATCAAGTGGAAGTTTAGTTTCATCAAAAAATAATTTTCTACTTATTCTATAAACTGGAACAAGGCCTGGTGCTAAGTGAATATCTGTTGCATCTAAACTAATTGCCTTATCTATTATTAAATATATTAAATCCATATCTTAATCTACTCCCTTATAATGTTATTTTTCTCTTTAGCTCATCAATTGTTGTAATGCCTTCTAATACTTTTTTTACACCATCTGCAATTAGTGGTCTATATCCTGTATTTTCAATTGCATATTTACGAATATCAATTGTAGATTTTCCGTCTGAAATCATATCTTTTAAGTAATCATCTACGCATAACACTTCAAATAATGCAATTCTTTCATAATACCCGATATCATTGCAGTATTTACAACCAACAGGTTCATACATTTGTGCACTTTCTAAATCAAATTCTTGTCCAGTTATTTTTGTAACTCTTTCAATATACCTTTTTTCATCTTCTGTAATTTCATGTGGTTTTTTACACTTATTACATAGCTTTCTAACAAGTCTTTGTGATATTGATGTTACAAGTGTAGCTGATACATCGTAATCTGATATACCCATTTTTCTTATTCTTGTAATAGCCTCAATTGAATCAATTGTATGTATTGTACTTAAAACTAAATGTCCTGTTTGTCCTGCTTCTATAGCAATTTTAGCAGTCTCAACATCTCTTATTTCTCCAACAAGAACAATATCTGGATCTTGTCTTAGAACTGTTCTAAGTGCAGAGTCAAAACTAATATTTGGTCCTATTTCTACCTGATTTACACCTTTTAATCTTCTTTCAACTGGGTTTTCAATTGATATTATATTAATTTGAGGCTTATCAAGATATTCAATTACACTATATAAAGTTGTAGTTTTACCTTCTCCAGTTGGTGCACATACAAGAACTATACTATTTCTTTTATCAAAAGCTTTTGCAACTAGTTCATCATCATTTTCAAATCCAAGTTCAAATAAATTTTTTGCTTCAGTATTTTTTCTTAATAATCTAAGTACAAATTTTTCTCCGTTAACATTTTTTTGACTTGATACACGGATACTGAAATTTTCGTAAGTGTTTATACTTCCATCTTGATCATAAGTAATTTCTTGATACATATTTGAAATCGATTTAAGTCTTCCTGTTACGATATCTTGTCTATTTTTTGGAAGCTCAGTTATAGTAATTAATTCACCATCAATTCTAAATCTGATTCTTACTTTATCTTCCATAGGTTCAATATGAATATCACTGGCTCTTTTTTGTATAGCAGTCATAATTATATTATCTATTAGTTTTGTAACATCTTTTTCTTCTTTATCAACAAACTTACTATCAACTGTTCTTATTTGCTCTATTTGCTTCATAATAGCTGTATATAAAGTTATATATACTTCCATATTGTATCCGGCATTCATAAGTAAAAGCTCTATTTCTTTTACTTTATCAACATCTTGTGGATCAGAAAACGCTACTTTTAAAGTATTTCCATCAATATCAAAAGGCATAACCTTATAATTTATAATCATATCTCTTGGGATGTATTTTACTGGATTTACAGTTATATCTCCATCTAGTGTTACAGGAGTTATACCAACTTTATCAGCTAAAGTCTCAAGCAATTGTGATTTATCACACATATCTAGTATATCAACTATTTCAGCAAACTTTAATTCCTTATGCTCTTTTTGATATTGTAGTACTCTGTCTACTTGACTATCTGTAAGTAGTCCCCTTTTTATAAACTCAACACCTATTGGATTTTTTTTCGATTTAATATTTTCAAACATGTTCTTACCTCCTCACATTACATATTGTTATATATATTTACGACATTATCATAGAAATCATCTATATTGTTTACGTTTTTTTCATATTCTCTAACTATATCTTTTTCATATCTATCTTGTAATATTCCAAAATATTCTTGTTCACTAAATGTTGACATTGCATAAATATAAAATGCTACTGAAGATAGTATAACAACTAATATTCCAGAACCTCTTAGTTTTTTCTTATTCATATAAACCAGCTCCTAATGATAAAAATATTGTTGAACTTTTTTCCTTGTTATATTTTTTTATATCAAATTTAACAGTTAAATTTTGAATTTTAGTATCAATATTTGTTATTTGAGTAGATGATATTCCAGATAAATCTGTTAAATTCACAATAGAAAATTCTTGTACATTCTTTGAGATAACTGTATCATTTTTATACAATATCTTTTTTTCAGTATTAAAGTAGTATTCATCATTATTCGAAAATACTATCTTATTTTCTATTATATCTATTTTATCACTTTCTTTACAACTTTTCACTAAATTATACTGAATTTTTTGTAAATCTTCATTAATTATTATATCACCTTTTTCAGATAAGGCATTTGTATTCATATTTGTACTCATTGCAATAACAAAAACAGAAAGTGTAAAAAATAATGTTACATATAAAACTATTGAAATCATAGTCATACCAGATTTATTTTTTTTCATGTTACAGCAGACCTACCTTTCAAAGTATCAAATTTAAATTCATATTCTTCGCCAGATATATTATATTTTACGCTAACAGTTATTTTCTTTACAAAATCTTCTTTTAAAGAATTTTCATCAGAATATTTATTCACAGATACAGTCGTTGTATACTGTATGTTTTCCACAGTTTCAACATTTGTAAATGTAGTAAGACTATCATATTTAGTACTAAGTGCAATTTCTGCATTTTTAATTCCAACAGATACTGCATTAGCTCTTATTATGCTGTTATTTGCTTTATTTGTATAATTTCTTGCCACAATAAAAGAAGTTGTAAGAAGTATTGTAAATAATATTGATGCAATAACTAACTCAGATATAAATACACCCTTTTTAGAATTAGCTTTTTCACTCTTTTTATAAATATTCATTTTTTTTGCCATTATATTTGATCCAATTATTACAAATATAACTGAATACATAATTGCTATACACATAAATATTACAAGAGCTTCAATAGAAATTCCAAAGAATACAGTTAAAATCAAATAGATAGCCACGAATAACAATCCATGTCCTACTTCAAGTAAAAAATATCTTGGACTTATTTTATCATGACAATATCTGCACTTACCACCACATAAAATGAAGCTAAGTACAGGTATTAAATCAAAGAATTCTAATCTGTGTTTACAATTTGGACAATATGATCTAGTTGCAACAATATCTTGTTTTTGAGGAATCCTATATGTAGCAAGCGAATAAAAGCTACCAAATAAACTTCCAATTACAAATATACAAAATATAACAAATATATTTAGAAAAAGTGTCATTGTCTCCCCCTTCTTAAAGCTTAAATATACATTTTACAATACACAATATATGTACTCTAAAATATATATTGGTAAGGACATATACACATGTTGCATATATGTCCAGACCTTTTCTAATCGTATTAAATTTTAAATTACGTATTTAATTAAGATGCTAATTTAACAACAAATGCTGCTAATGATTGATTTGTAAGATCTAACCATGTTGGATTTGTTGTAGCTGCTGGAACTACTAAATAGAATTTTCCACTTGCTGTATCAACAGCCCAATATGCACCAGAAACACCTGATTCTGGTAAAGCAAAATCTATAGTGTCTTTTGTTACAGTAGAATCAGCAACTTTAAATGTAGCTGTTGTAGATGCACCAGTAACATTTGTAAGTGCAGTTCCAGTTGTTATACCAGTATATTTAACTACTGGTGTTACTCCTGCTGCTGATTTTACTGCATTGCCTTGTAAAATGTCTGATAAACCATATTCACCTTGAGTTGCTGCCATTATTTGTTGAGCATAAAGCAATGTAGCTGATTCTAATGAATCCCTTTGTTGAACCAATTTTGCTACTTTTGCTGAATCCATTGGATTATTTTTAGTCATGTTCAAAATAACTGCACCAGCAAGGATAATTATAACAATTATAGTTATAACTAATACGATTAAAGAAATACCTTTTTTTGCTTTCATAAAAGCTCCTCCTTATATAAAATATATATATTAAAACATTTGGTAAATAAATGTTTTAACCAAATTTAGTTGTTGCCTACCATATATGTGTTTAGGCTGTCATTCCACCAAGATGGTTGTTTTTCAAAGTTTACTTTTAAATACTGTCCATCTTGAATATACCATTCAATCCCATCATATGTAGGCAAATTTATCTTTAATATTTGTTTAACAACATCTGAATTTAATTTATAATATACTTTACTATTTTTTTCTTTTTTAGAACTAGTATCTACAATTGGTTTGATGTTTTCTAAATTAGATTTAGAACTTGTTTTTTCACTAGTTCCTGTTATGATTTCCACATTAGTATAAACACCAAAAGTTTCAGAATATGTTGAACCTATATAATAAGATAATTTACTTTGTATATTTGTAATATCACTTAAAAATGTTTTTGTAGTACTTCCAGAAAATGTATTTCGTGATTTTATAACTAAAATTACTGAAAGTATTATAACTATTATAAGTAATATGATTATTACGAATTTATCTTTTGAAATTTTCAAAGTAGTTCCACTCCTTATTTATTCGCTGATGGTGGGTTTGGTGTTCCACCATTACTATTTGTTGTTTCCTCATCAGGTGTAGTACCACCATTATTAGTATTACCATTGTTAGCGTTTCCATTATTGGTATTAGTACCAGCTGCTGTGAAAGGATCAGAGTTTCCTGCTTTATATTGATTTTTCTTAGCAAATGACTCAATTTGTGAAGATGTAATTGAATATTCTTTTTGTAAACTTTCTTGGCTTACATCTTTAGTTTTATTAAACGTATAATCTGTCTTTGCTATTTGTTGATATTTTGTTGCTTCAGAATCTACTATATTGACGTTTTGTGGTAACATTAACATAAGAAATATAATTGCTACCGAAAACATTACTATAACAGATATACTAAAGGTTATAATATATGATTTTTTCATATTATTTACTCCTTTGATTATTTGTTAATAACCATATTTTTTACATTAAATGTTGTTTTTATTGTTGTACCAGAAACAAGTTCCATTGTTATATTGTCAAGTTTAAATCTAAGTTCTTTATCATTTTCTACATCAAATATGAAATCAGAAACATTTAGATAACTACCTGTAATTTCAATTCTTAAGACATCAGAAGCAGTTGTTGTGTTTCCAGATGGTGTGCCTGTTGTATTAGTACCAGTAGTACCAGTAGTACCAGTTGGTGTACCTGTACCTGTGCTTGTTCCAGTAGTAGCATTAGTACCAGTTCCTGTAGAAGTATTAGTTCCAGTAGGTGTTCCAGTGCCTGTGCCTGTGCTTGTTCCAGTACCTGTTGTACCTGTAGGTGTGCCTGCACCGCCTGTTGTCGTACTTGTAGAACTTCCACCTGGTTCAACTAAAAGTATAGATAAGTTATGTATTTTAGCATAATTTCCAAGTCTTATCCACATATACTCTAAAGTATATTTTTCTTCAGTTGTGGCTTCTTTTATCATGTTTATAGTTTCATTACTTATTGCTTCATACTTCGCTTTTTCTTTAGAATACTCTGTTTTTGCATTTTCAAGATTTTGAAGCGTTGTTTTATATGAAGTTTCCTTTTGAGATAATGATGTTTGTTTTGTAGAAATATTATCATGTTGTTGTTGTAAACCACTAAAAGATGATATTTTTGCAAAACCTAAATCAATACCACTTATTAATGAAAATACTATTACCGCAATTAAAGCTACTAATATAACTGTACTAACTATAAATTTAACTAAATCTCTTTGCATTACGGTAACTCACCACCAATCTCTACTAAAATTGTCTCACCATTTTGTATGCTATTTATTTTTACAGAATTTAATACTCCTTCTAGCTTTAATTGTGCTACAAAGTAACCAAGGTCTGCATAGCTTGATGATTGTGCTGAAATTTTCACATTTTTATTATCATCTGAACTTATTGATTTAAGTTGTATTGTCTTTGGTATTATTTTTATAACTTGTTGTAAAAAACTAGCAACATTATATGTAGTTATTTTACCTAATGAACCAGTTTCAATCTGAGTTACTAAATCAGATACTTGAGTGTTTATAGTCTTATATTGTGATACATTAGAATTTATATAACTAATATCATTGTTAACTTCAGATATTTTAGAAGATACTTTTGTATCTTGATCCGCTATAGCAGTAAGCATCTTGTTTATATTATTTGAATAGAATATGTTAAATACAATATAAGTTACTAATATAACAGCTATAACTATTACACCATTTATAGCATATTTGCTAAACTTTTCAAAATCAAAAGCGTAAATAACATTTTTATTTTGAGCACCCTCATTTGATTTGTTATTATCTGCCTTTGGCTTATCAAATTTAACTTTACGTGGAAGTTCACTAGGATCTTTCTTTTTAAATACTGAAAGTAATGTTTCTAATGAGAATTTACTTGCCATTTTTTTACCAACATAGTCTATTTGAGAATGATCTGGTTTTAAATAATTACAAGCAAGTGAAATAGCATGTATAGTTTCAAGTACTTCAGCAAGATTCTTAATACTACCAGAATTAACTAAAAATTCAGGCTTTAAAATCTCACTCTTCATGTCTAAGAATTCAGTAAATAGTATATCTATATTTGTAAATACAGTACCACTACCAGTTATAAGTACTTTAGTTATATCTTTTCTGTTTTTATTTACCATTACTAAAACATACTTTAATACTTCTTGTAAAGTTTGCTCAGTTAATACTTCTATAGTTGGATCATTTTGAGACTTACCCTCAGTATATACGTTGACTTGTTTACAAGCCTCATATGCTTTTTGATAAGAACCTAATCTTAATCTAAGATCAGAAAATATTTGCTCCATACCCACATCATAAGTCTTAATTTCAGCTAATTTTTTATTTATAATTGTTGATATTGAAAGTTTATCATCAAGATTTACTAATACATAATTTTCATAGTCTTGTGGCACAACTTTATGAAGTGTTAATTCAGATGGCACTATTGAAGTTAAGTTTTGTCCAACAGCATCATTTAAATTACGTATTTCAGTATCCTCAGTTATATTTATTATACCACTATACTTATTTTCAGTTGTTTTATAGTCAGATAAAGCATAAACATATGAAAATTTTGAAGGTTCGGTTTTGTTTTTTTCACACCAAGCTTCAAATTCCATTCTAATTACATCATCTATATATGCTTTACTTTTTGCTTGTTCGTAAACCTGTACATCTATGAATTTATCAAATTCAGGGTTTATTATTATTGGCAAATCTTTTGAGTTAGTTTCATCAATTATATTGCTTATTAATATTTTTCTGTCATTATTACTAACAAATCTTGTTCCATATGCTTCTACTTTGAATTCTTTATTTGAATCTATTGAAACTTTTGCATATTTTACAAAATCTTGATTAGAATATATTCCAAGACAACTCGCCATATTTTTGCTCCCTTTCGTAAAATTGATTTTGAATTGAGTGAGATAATTGGTTTTTTGACATTTTTCTCACAAAAAATTAAACTTTCTTACTATAATATTTTTCCCAAATAATTAACTATATATTCGCTAATTTTTAATTAATTTCTATAAATTAAGATATATAATATCTATATATCAAATTGTAGTTATACTTTATCATATTTTAATTTCAATTTCAACATTTTTAATAGTAGTAATTTTTTTTTTACAATTTTGTAATATTATTGTAACATTACGGCGATTAAACTTTAAATAAATTGAAATAAAAAAATTTATTCAACTAAATTAATTGAATAAATTTTGACATTTTCTTGTTTTTTAATTCTTTACCATTACTTTTTTACAGTTATACTAAGTTTACTAGCACTAACACCTAATTGATCTACAATTATTTGCTGAATTTGCGCCATTTGTTCTGTTTTTAAATCTTCTTTTGATTTTATTACAACATTTATATTATCATTGCTAGTTGGTATTATTACAATATCTTCTATGCCTTTTGATTTAATAACATTTTCCACCATTGTTATTAAGTTTTTTTCATGTATTAAGCTATCTAATTTTTTTTGATAATCATTTACAGAATCAGCACTAGTATTTTGATTGTTTATGATTTTAGTATAATTTTCACTGAGTTCTGAATACATGTTATCCCTATCATATCTAAAGACAGATATTGAATCATCCGTTTTAGTATCAGTATTGGAATTTACTTGAGATGAATCTTGATTATTTTTATATATACTAACTTCATCATAAGTGTAACTATCTTTACCATTTACATAAACGGTCTGACCAAGATTTTTCTCCCTTTCAGGATTATATTTATAATTAATATATCCTGCAATTGCTATCATAAGAGTAACTGACAATACCGCAATTTGACTCCTCTTTATAACAGTCATTAATATCCCTCCTTGATTATTTCTTTTCAAATACTTGTATTTTATATACTGGTACATTAGTTAAATTAGATATAGCACTGGCAATCTTAGATTTCATATCAACAGAATCTGCACCTTTTGCAACAACAATTGCGCCTTCAACTTTTGGCAACTCTACGCTTTCGATAATTGCAGTTTTGTTATTTCCATCTTGATTATATGCTACTGTTTTTTCAGTTGTTTTTTCACCTGATTTTTCTTGTTCCTTGGTATTGTATACAGGTGTAGTAGTTGTATCTTTTGAATACGTTACAACTACTGAAACATCACTTATGCCAGATATTTGTGATAATACAGTACTTAATTTATTTTCAAGATCACTTGATACAGTTTTATTACTTGTATTACTACTATTTATATTACTATTAGTACTTGTATTATTACTATTTGATTGTGTATTAGTTTTAGTAGAATTATTTGATGGAAATATATACTTCATTGATATCAATATAATTACAAGTAACACTATTAGCACTATTAAATTCTCAGTTCTTTTATTTTTATCCTTTGCTATATTTTTTAAGGTTTCTAAATAATTCATTTAACTTCCCTCCTCTATAACAGTTATTTTGGAATAATCAATATCATACTCTTCATTTAAATAATCAACTACTTTACTTACTGAGCCCAAACTAGATTTACTATCATCAATTTTTTTAATATTTACTTCTATTAAATCAATATCATAATTTTCCTCATTTATAATTATATTTACATTAGTAACGCTTATATTTTTTTCTTTAAGTTTTTGTTCTATATCATTTTTTATACTTTGTATAAATTCTTTTTTTACATTATCTTCGCTAAGTTTTTTTGTGCCCTCTTCATCAACTAAATTACCATCTCCAGATATATTATTTAAGACTTGCTCAACACTAGTTTGTACACTATCATTATTTAATGCATTAACTATAGGTGAAATTACTGTAACTATAGTAACAATTCCTATTAACGAATAGATATATTTTTTCAAATTTGATTTTGGCATTATTAGTTGAATAAATGCTACAAATATACCTATGCAAAGCATCGAACTAATCCAGCCTTTAAAAATTTCAACAATCATAGATCATTCCTCTTTTCTTTTGTAAAATTAAGTAACTACAGAGCTTGCTAAATTTAATATAATACCAGTTGAAATTACAAATAGTATTATTACACCTATAAGTATTCCAAGCAATGTTTTATATACATTAGTAAATCCAACTAAATATTTATGTATGCTTTCATCAGAACATACAGGTTCAGAAAGAGCTAGTAAAAGTGAATATACAACAAAAACACTTGCTATTTTTACAATTGGTATAAGTGATACTACAATAATTGCAATTATACCTATTGTTCCTCCAACTTTACCAACAATTTTTGTTGCCCCAACTACAGTTTCGAAACTATCAGAGAAAAATTTTCCAACTACAGGAACAAAGTTTGATACAACCGCTTGGGTAGTTTTTACACTTAAAGCATCTACTCCAGAGCTAAGAGAAGTTTCAAGTGATAAAACTCCCAAAAATACTGTTAAAGATATTCCAGTTGCCCATAATGCTACACTTGGAAATAACTTTGCTATTCTACTTAACTTCAAATTTTCTGATATACTACATATTACATTAAAGGCCACTGATATGCATAGAAACGGAACAACTATATAATTTACAAGTAGTCCTATTGCACTTGATATGAATAAAAGTAAAGGTTGTATAATTCCCGTACTCGTTATTGCACCAGTAGCTATTAGTATAGCCATTAAAAATGGTGATATAACCTGCATTATTGTTGTTAAAGTGGAAGTTATATCTTTAAATATTGATATAACTCCTACAAATGTGCCTATAGTAACGGTTGATAATGTTAAGAAACATACTAAATGGGCAATTTTAGTTATATCACTTCCTTTTTCAAGTTCGAAACTTTTTATTATTCCCATTAATACGATAATAATATATATAACAATAGCTCCTCTTATTGCCACAAGTATTTCATTTGCAAAAATACCTAAAAATTTAGATATAAGGGTCTTGTATTCAAAGCCTTTATTGCTTACCAAATCTTGTGTTATACTTTTTATATCTATTCCATCAACTTGACTATTTTCCAAATATGTATTAAGTGTATTTACATAGCCAGTTAAATCATAACTCTCTGATACTTGATTGGTAACATTATTAGTACCAGTATCATCTTCAGCATGTACAATATTTAAAGAAAAAAGTAAAACTATCGAAAATATGACTATAAGAGTTCTAATTATATATTTGTTTTCTTTTGTTCTTAACATTTCTATCATATTTACACCAATCCTGTTAGTATATTAACAAGTGCACTAATAAGTGGAATTGAGAGTGATAAAATCAATACTTTTCCTGCCATCTCCAACTTATTTGCTATTGCACTTTGTCCTGCATCTATGCAGACGTTTTTTCCAAACTCAACAATATAAGTTATTGCCGTAACCTTAAGAATAATGCTAAAAAATTCAGTATTCATACCTGAATTTGACACTAACTCTTCTATTAACTTTACTATATCTGATATGTTGGATATCGCATAAATCATAAGACCTATGCATGCAATTACAGTTAATAAAAGTGCCATTTCTGGTTTTTGTTCTTTTATTATAATTACCATTATTACAGCAATAA
Source organism: Bacillota bacterium (assembly GCA_023460235.1). Lineage (GTDB taxonomy): Bacteria > Bacillota > Clostridia > TANB77 > CAG-465 > CAG-465. Next base: position 8,044 of record JAEWRE010000043.1, on the reverse strand, counting down.
GTGCAAAACCAACTATTTTAAAAACTTCCATAGAATCACCTATAAATTAAATGCAGTCCTTACTGTTTCAAATAAATTGCTTATTTGCGATATTACAATCATAAGCACAATTATAAGTCCAGTAAGAGTTGTCATCATTGCTTGATCTTCTCTACCAGCCTTTGTAAGTACTTGGTTTAATACTGCTACTAATATTCCAATACCAGCTATTTTAAATAATAAATCAATATCCATATTAACACCTCATTATATAAATATAATTACAACCATAAGACCAGTTATAACACCCATAGTCCTATACAATTTTGAATTTACAAGTTTAAATTCGTTTGCTTCTTTTACTTGATTTTCAAGTATTTTAACACCATTTTCAATTATATTAATTTGAGAATCTACATCACTCCTACCAAGATTTTTAAGTGTTGATATAAATACATTTTTATCATATTCAGACAATTCTTCAATTGAAGAAATATTTTTAACTATACTTTGGTCAATAAGTGTATAACTTTCAAAACTTAGCATATCTACAACAATTTGCCCTATTGCACTTTTTAAACTAGTTGTTAATTTTTGTCTTGATGATTCATATGCATTAGGTAATATACTCATCATATATCTTATTTCATTTTCAACTAAATTCAAAAATGTAATCATCTCTCTTAATATATATTCTCTATCTTTTAATTTCTTTGATTTTAATACACCTATATATCCGCATAAGAAAACTATACCAAAGCTTAATATAATTTTAATAATAATCAATCAACTCACCTCTAATTTTTTATTTGTTATTTTATGTATCTTTTCTATTGTTCCTGGACCATTCTTATTAGATAAAAATATTATATTTGAAAAAATATTATCATCAATTAATTCTTTTATTCCTTGCTTTTTAGAAATATCTTCATAATTTCTGCCATGCATTGTAAAAATTAATCCTACACCACTACATGATGCATATCTGATAGCATCTATATCATTATAACTACCGATTTCATCAGTTGCTATTATAGATATCCCCATACTTCTTACCAACATTTCCATACCTATTGACTTAGAACAGTTTGAAATTATATCTGTTCGTATTCCAACATCTAAATTTGTTATTCCGTTGCAAACACAAGCTATTTCGCCTCTCTCATCAACCAGACCTATATTTTTTCCTGAGAATTGTAGATATGGAATTCCATTACTAAGTTGTCTTATAGTATCCCTTAACATAGTTGTTTTTCCACAGCCTGGTGGAGAAACTATTAGAGTATTTGTAAACTGTCCATCCTCTATTATATATGGTAATATTTTGTCTGCACATCCTATAAGTTGCCTTGCCACTCTTATATTCATACTGCTGATATTTTTTATATTTTTTATCTTATCATCACATATTACAACTTCTCCACATATTCCTATTCTATGTCCTCCTGGAATAACTACAAATCCATTATTTATATCATTTTGAATTGCATAAATAGAGTTTTTTGATATTTTTATTAATATATCTAACAAGTCTTGTAGCATCACATAACTTTCTATTTGTACTTCTACCCCACTTGTTATTACAACACCTTTTTTACCAACACGTAGTCTTATTTCATTTATACTATCTCTTGAGCCTATATTTTCTATTTCTTTTGCTATTTTAGGTGGTAGATTTCTTAAAATTTCATTAATCATTTGGCACCTCTTTAAATCAATTTAATTTCTTTTTATTTACATATGTTATACAATACGTATACTAAAATATATGTAGAAAAAGTAGTGTACATGCCTAAATAATTTGACTACTTTTGGCAAAAAAAGTTAATCATGTATTTTAATAACTAAAATGGGCAAAATAAAAGAATCCAAAATCTTTAAAGATCTTGAATTCTTTTATTTTATTATTTACATTTTAATTCTATTATACTTTCTATATCAACAGTTCTATTATGTTCAATAGGTTCCCATACATATTCTTTTTTTACAAGACAAATTATATTTATTGGTATCCATGTAATCATAAAGAAAGATAGAGTAAGTATACCTTTTATTGTTCTTCTTATTGTTTTCTTTTCCATTATCACAACAAATAGAGCAAGTACAACACTAGCCACATATCCAAAAACTAATGAAAAAACTTTATTATCATAAGCATATTTCATAAAATCAGATACATGTATGTCTAGCATATTATACATTATTAGCATAAGTATTATAACTGTTGCAAGAAGTTGCATAATTGGTGCCAAGAAAAATAATGCCATATCCATACATTGAGGTATTTTCTTTTTAAATCCAGTAGTAACTAATCTATAAAAATAAGTATTAAGACATTGAATTGTCCCCATTGACCAACGTTTACGTTGTTTCCATGATTGTGAAAATGTAAGCGGTTGTTCATCATAAGTTATTGCATCTTTTACAAATGCTATTCTCTCATTATTTATAGCACATTGAGCAGCAAACTCAATATCTTCAGTCATAGTAACTGTGTTAAATTTATTTTTTTCTATAACTTCTCTTGCAATCATAAATCCAGTTCCATTTATAGAAGAAGACCATCCCATATTCATTCTTGCTTCATTAAAGAAGTAATTTTGTATCCAATAAAATAGTGAATAGCAACATGATATCCAACTATCTGATGGATTTTTACTGTCTCTATATCCCTGTGCTACTCTAAAACCTGAACATAGGGCATCATTCATTCTAGCTAAGAAATTTTTATGTACTATATTATCTGCATCAAATATTACATATGCATCATATTCATTATGCTTTTTATCCATATATTCAAAAGTATATTTTAAAACATCTCCTTTTGAACAAACGCTTTCTAAACATTCTATTATTTTTGCACCTTTTTTTAGTGATACTTCCATTGTATTATCTTTGCAATTATTAGGAACTACAAAAACATCATAAAGTTCTTTAGGGTAATCTTGTTTATTTAAACTATCTAATAAATGTGGGATTACTTTCTCTTCGTTTCTAGCAGCAATTATAACAGCAAGTTTATGTTTTGCTTTATATTTTCTTATAGTGCTTTTCTTTCTATTAAAGAATACGAAAATACCAGTAAATATATAATATACTGAATAAATAATTATAAATATTTCGATTATATAGTAAACCAATTTTAGCATGATTTTAATTAATTCCATTTACAATTTCCACCTTTTTTCGAGAAACTTTTCCAAGTATGATTATACTACTATTTGCATTATATGTCAATCATAACTTATATATTTCAGTGATATAAAGAAAAAAGAAATAAAAGATAAACTTTTATTTCTAAAAAAATATTACTTTTATTTTAAATTTTTATATTAATGCATCATAAATTGAAGATAGAACATTTACATATAAAACTGCCCCATTTCCTGCCTTATCTCTAGCATATACAGTTATTACTCTAACGCCCTTACCTATACTTATTTTATCACCAGTGACTTTTGTACCATTGTTTTCAAAAAATTTATCTATATCCTTTTCAACTTTATAATTAACAAATTTTACCACTTCTAATCCACTATTAGCATCCATTTTCTGGGTAAATGTAAAAAATGCAATATTTTCTCCATTACTATTTTGTGTTAATGTTTGTGAAGCATCTTGAACCGTCAAAACTGGCGGTACTTTATCAATATTTGTTAGATTATACTTTGTTTCAATAACTTGATCATTTGAAGTTATTTTATATTTTACTGAAATTGTACAATTTGCTGAAACTGTATATTCATATATGTTATATGTTGATTCAGTGGTGCTTTGTGTAATAATATTATTCTCTACTGCTACATCTTGTACAATATAATTAACAGGCACTTTTATCTTAATAGTTACATCTTCATTTGTTGGTTTAATATTACTTTGTTCAAATATAATAGCTGGATTGGTAATGTTCTTATCATTATTTAATAATTCTTCAGAATTGTTTTGAATATAAAAATAAGTAACACCGCCAATTTCTATTCCCTTTGCATAATACACTTTACCAGTTTTTTTAGAAATCACATATGTATCATTATCACCATTTTTTAATTTACCATATTTCAAATCACCAACACTTATTTTGTTATAATCAATTTGATAAAGAAGTATTTTATTATCTTCAATAGTTTCATCTGAGAATTGATTAATTGAATTACTACTAACATTTGACACATCAAGTAGTAAAGCATCTGATATAGGATATTCTCCATCATTTTTTATTTTATATGAATCGGAAGCATTTTTTAACATTGCAATTTCAGATGAAAGTGACATTTTTTTTGAGTTATTTACTGTTGAAATTCCAGATATTGTTATTGAAGTAACAAGGATAAAAATTACCGCTACTGCTATTAATACTGATACTAATGTTATACCTTTTTTCAATTAATTCACCTCTTTACAATTCAATATATTGATATTTATAATTTCCTGCTTTATCTACAATAAAAAATGTTATTGTAGACACTCCATCATTTACTGTTATTATATTATTCTTAACTTCAATACCTTTATCAGTAAAATAGCCTAGTACATTTCCATCTTCTATTTTATTATTTTCATACTTTATGCTTTTTACTCCACTTAAATTATCATTTATTTCACTTATATCTATATATCTATACTGTTTTGAAGTTGATGGGTCAATAACAGTTTTCACATTACTAACTTTGTATGTAGGTGCTATTTTATCAAAATTCGACACGCTAAAAGTCTTTACTTGAACAGTTTGTACTGAATCATTTTCTTTATATGATACATGAACTATATAATTTTCCTGCATATTTCTAATCTCATATATATTATAATTGTTTTCAGTTTTAGTACTAGAAACACTAGCATTTCCGGTTTCTTTAGCTATATTTACATTAACATTTATATAACTAGCTGGTATCTTTATATTTAAATTAAGTGGAACATTAGTCCATTCAGTATTAGGATATTCAAAAACCACAGCATTAGCATTCACTTCATCATTTACTGCTGTATAGTTTATTATTTTCTTGAGATCATCAGTTAATGTATAATAGTATTTTTTATCTATTAAAACGCTATTAGCATAGTACACTCTTCCTGTATCTTTAGATAATAGATATACATCCTCAGGAATTTTCAAATTTCCATATTTTAGTTCATTTGCACCAATTAGTTCTGTACTAACCTTATATAGTTTAATATTATTTTCATTTAGTGTTTCATCTTTAAATTGCTCAGTTAATGCACTTGGTTCAACATTAAGAGTTGAAAATGTATATTCGTCACTTATAGGATAGTTACCATTTTTAGCTTTATATGAATTAACTAATTCTTGAATATATGCAATCTCAGAAGCAAATTGTATTTTCTTTGAGTCGTTTAATGTTTTAGCACCTGAAACAGATACAGCAGTAACAAGAATAATTATTATAGCAACTGTAGTAAGTAATGCTATCAAAGAAATTCCTTTTTTCATATTTCCTCCGTTTATTTTCCAATTAATTCTTTTAATTCATCTGTAAGAGTATAATATACAGTCCCGGATATTTTTTGTCCATTTAAATAATATACCCTACCAGTATCATTAGATACCAGGTATACATCTTTTTGATTACCACTTTTTTTATTACCTCTAACTGTATTTTCAACATCAGCTTCGTATAAATCTATGTATTCTAACGTTATTTTTCCAGTAGAATATGTCAGCTCATTAGAAAATTGTGATACTGAATTTTGATCAAGTTCACTTAGTGTAATCTCAATGCTTCCATCAATCGGATAAACATTATTTTTAAATTTATATTGTTTAACTAAAGTCTGTATTGTATATACTTCTTTTGCAAATTCTGACTTTTTAGTTTTAGCTATAATATCATTTGAACTTAAGACTATTGTCGATGCAAGAATCAAGATAACTGCAATTGTAATTGTAAGTGCAAGAAGTGTTATACCTTTTTTTATTATTAAATTACTAGTTTTTTTCATATATTCACCCTATTTATATCATAGGTATATTTTATACTTTCTATAAACTTTTGTCAACAAAAAGTGAATAGTTTAAATTAAACCATTCACTTTTAAAAAAATTTATATTAATTAATTACTTGTAGTTCATATAGATATAGATTATATCCTGAAAATTTAGTAACATAGAATCTTGTTGTATTTACTGGCACTGTATACGTTGTATTTATTGTTGTTTTTGAACCCAATTTTACTGTGCTAAGCGCAGTTCCATTACTATCTAAAAATTGAAAACTATGAATATTACTTGCAGAACTACTTGAACTTGATGCAATATATACTCGTAATTTTTTCCCCCACATAGATGGATCTATATCTAAATATGAACTAGATGGTACAAAGTATGTACTATCATCTCCGTCATATGCATTTTTTCCTATAGCATCTGGTACATTAGCTGTATAATTAGATACTATTCTTGTCTCATTTCCATATTGATCTATACCTTTAGCATAGATTGTTTCATCTTGATTAACATTTACAGCCTTATCTTTGTACTCTTGCCATTCTCCATTTGTACCTATTTTGTATAATCTTTGTACACTTGTTGGTGTATAACTTATTACTATTTTTTGATATGGATTTTTTATTGCTTTAGCTGGATCTGAATGTATTAACATATATCCATTAGTCGCTGTAAAAGTTGGTTCATCAGCTATTTGAACTTCATATATATAGAGATTATATCCTGAAAATTTAGAAACACAAAGTCTAGTTGAATTTACAGGAACTGTATATACAGTGTTTACTGTAGCTGATGAGCTCATTTTTACTGTACTTAGTGCAGTTCCATTGCTATCTAAAAATTGGAAACTATGAATATTAGTTGCAGAATTCCTAGAAGATGCGACAATATATATCCTAACTTTTTTCCCCCACATAGATGGGTCAATATTTAAATATGATATTGAAGGGTCAAAATATGTTGTGTCATCTTTATCAAAAGCACTTTTTCCTATTGCATCTGCTACATTGGCTGTATAACTAGGAGCTACTCTAGTTTGATTTCCATTTTTATCTATTCCCTTTGCATATATTGTTTCACCTTGATTTACCCATATTGCTTTATCCTCATAATTTTTCCATACACCTGTTGATCCTATCTTATATAATCTTTGTACACTTGTTGAGGTATAGTTTATAGAAACCATCTGATATGGATTTTTTATTGACTTAGTTGGATCTAGGTGTAATAACATATATCCGTTAGATGCTGTAAAAGTCGGTTCATCTGCCACTTGTAATTCATAAATGTATAAATTATATCCTGAAAATTTAGAAACACAAAATCTTGTTGCATTTTCTGGTACTGTATACACACTATTTATTGTTGCTGATGAACTCCAACTCACTTTACTTAGTATACTTCCATTGCTATCCAAAAATTGAAAATTATGAATATTAGTTGCAGAGCTTCCAGAACTTGCTACAATATATATTCTCATTTTCTTTCCCCACATTGATTGATCAACATTTAAATATGATGTTGAAGGTGTAAAATATGTAGTATCATCTTTATCAAAAGCACTAGGTCCAATTGCATTAGAAGGCATAGATATAGATTTACTTACACTCACTTCAAGTAGAGTATCTTTTTTTACACTCTTTGCTATAATTGTTCCTGCTGGATAATCAAAGCTTCCTGTATATTTTTTCCAAGTATTTCCGTTATCTATACTATAGTAATTATCTATATCGCTTCTTGTATCATAAGTTATTGTAGTTGTAGCGTCATATATTACTCCATATGAAGTTATTGTTGGATATCCCGCACTTGAGTTTATTACTGGTGCTTTAGGTGCATCTAAATCTAAGTTTAGTATCTTCTTAGTTTCATTTTTTACATTTCCTACACTATCAGTACCTTTTGCATATATTGTTACTGTTCCGTCTACGTTCTTCCAGTTGTTTGCAAGTACTGTACTTGATGTTAGTGTTATTTCTCCTGTGTAATTTGTCCATGTTGTATTTGACTCACCAATTTTGTATTGTTTTGTTACACTATCACCATAATCTATTGTTATTTTTACACTTGTTCCTACTGTTGTCTCTGGTGTTACTTGTATAT
>JAEWRE010000042.1 GCA_023460235.1 Bacillota bacterium | reverse complement strand
AAAGATAAGTCACTCCAAAGTCACTCTTTATATTTTTATATTTGGAGTGACCAAAATAACCAGGAGTGACTAATACTAAAAGAGGATTTATATGACACCTATTCAGTTTAATGCCCTGGTAAAAAAGGCAAAAGATACAGCAAAAAAGATCAATCAAACTGTAGAGCCTAATTTATCAATTAGAATTGCACCAACTGGTACTGCTACTTGGTATGCCAAAACAAAGCAAAGGAATAAAACTCTAAATAAATGTTTAGGCAATTATCCTGAAGTCTCTTTTTTAAAAGCTAGACAATTAAAAGATGAATGGATTAAAACAATTACTGTTGTACCTGACATGGCCGCTAATTCATCTTATACAGTTAGAGATGCTTTTAACGATTGGTACGATAAAAAGAAACTTGTAGCTCGTTCTTTTGAATTTATGAAGCTTAGAATTGAGCGCCACATCATTCCAATCTTTGGTGATATTCAACTCAAAGATTTAACTGCTTATGCCCTCATAACCGCATGGAAGCCTCTAGAAGATAAAGGTCAGGTAGAAACCTTACGCAAGCTTTGTGATTATGTTAAGGATATGGCTATCTTTGTGCAGAATACCGGCCGTTTAGAAGAAATGCATGACCTTACTCATATCAAGGTTAATTATCCACGTAAGCAGGCAGAACATTTAGCTGCAGTCACTCCTAAAGAACTGCCTGAACTCTTCTATGCCCTTGAACGTAAACCACGTGTTTATGGTGTGGTATGGAATGCAATGTTAACTCAGTTTTATACCTTATCTCGCCCAGGTGAAATTGCTGAAATGAAATGGGATTGGATAGATTTCGATAATGATGTTATTCGCTTTCCAGCTGAGATAATGAAGACAGGCAGAGTTCATGAAGTGCCAATGTCAAAGCAATTGAAGATCTTGCTACAGGGTATGCCACGTGTTTATGAGTATGTGTTTGCAAGTGATCATTTTAAACGCAAGGGTGAACCTATCAATCGTGAATCTGTACGTCTGATGTTCTCTAAATCTGGATTAGGAGGCATTCAGACAGCCCATGGAATACGTTCAATCGGTGCTACTTGGTTAGCTGAGCAGGGCATTAGAGAGGATGTAGCAGAGTTGTGCTTGGCTCATTCTTCTGACAATCAGGTTAGAAAAGCTTATCAGAGAAGTGACTTTCTGGAAAAGAGAAGACCAATAATGCAGGATTGGTGTGATTATGTCGATCACTGCAGGGCAGAAGCTCATAAAAAGATAAAGGAAGAATTGGAGCTTAAGAAATGCTAAGCTCCAAAAATCGCGAATTTTGGAGCTTATTTTTTTGCTGCATTGTCAACAAAATTTACATTTTGAAATAAAATATTATAATATTTTTCAAAATTTCTAAGCTAGATTACAGTAGAATATATGGTATTTTTTATACTATAGTAAAGCTTTTCTTTTTTTTACCTAGAAAAAACAACTTTTAAAAAGCAATGTTTACATAGGTGGATAGTCAAATGGATGCGTTAGATTTAGCAGGATATGTTGTTAAAAAAGGGCTGGATAATTCTACCCCAGTAACCAATTTACAATTGCAAAAGATTTTGTATTTCTTGCAAATACGCTCTTTGCAAGAAACCCCTAAAAATCCAATAATAGATAAACCAAATTTTGAAGCATGGAAGTTTGGTCCTGTGATTAGAAGGGTTTACGATAAATTCTGTCTGAGTGGAGGAATGCCAATCATTGTTTTTTCAAAGAGTGTAAAAACAGACGCAAATATTGAACCTTATATTAGAGCATGTATACAAGAGCTTTGTCGTGTGGATCCTTGGGACTTAGTAGCGTTTGCTCATCGTAAAGACGGAGCTTGGGCTAAAAGCTATATTGAGGGATATAAGGAAAAAATAAAAGATTCTGATATTTTTTGTGAAGCACAAAATCTTCCTCCGAATTTTATACAGAGCATAGAGAATGTCTGACATAAATTTAATTTCTTTTCTACAAAAGAATCAAAAACTGATCGAATTAATTGTTAAATTAAAAGACGACAGGGATAGTCCTTTAAAGAATACTGGTGACTATGTAGAAGAATTCATGCAATTATATGAAATAGGATGGAGACACAGTTACAGTATTCTTACTCAGTATTTTTTGGAAAATACAGAAAGTCAAGATAAATTCGAGGAAAACCTTACAGATTTAATAGATAAGCTATCCCAAATTATCAATTACATTTACAAAAATGAGAAAGTTTTATCAAATCAAAATGAATCATATCGCAATTGCAGAAGAAATGTTGAAAAGCTTATTGACCATTTAAGTTTGGAACTTTCAAGAAAGAAATATATTGAAAAACTATATGCAAATGTATTTAATCAAGCAAAGAAATCAATTCAATCCGTAAAAAATATAGAGAAAGAAATTAAAGCTTTTGATTCAAAAGTTGAAGAGGCAAAAGAAGAGTCTAAAAATTTAAAACGTGAATCTATTACAATTCTTGGAATTTTCTCTTCAATTATTGGGGTTCTGGTTGCAGGAGTTGGTCTATCGTCAGCAATATTTGCTAACATGGATGCTGTTTCTAGTTGGCTTTTATGTGGGTTATCTTGTTTGATCGTTATGTTTATATCAAACACCCTGTTTCAACTATTTAATTTTATACGAGAAATTGCTGATAGACCGGCAAAATCAAGTACATTTCTATGGTGTTTTAACCTTGTCATGAGTGGTATTGTGGTGTGTTGTCTTTATATGAATTTTTATTTTTTTTAAGTCGTACCAAGAGATACGGCTTTTGCTATCTTATAGAAACATTCACCTCAAATCCCAGCACCTGCAGAGCCTCCTCATACTTCTCTACAGATACATTATCAGTGATAAAGAACTGGTTCATGTGAGCCTTTGAGATGTTCATCTAATCCAACGTCTTCAAACTTAATTAGGACTTCATCATGAGTAGTGTCATTAGCCTGTAATAACTCTCTAACGGTCATACTAACCTCCGTACATCTGGAAGTATTTACGCAAGCCAGCACTAAGCTCACGCTTAATCTTAGCAATGTCATCAACATCAATAGTTACAACATAGTGCTTGCCATGATCATCAATCTTAAGTTGCAACTCGTCCCACTCGTTAGGCTTACACTCAACGGTAACTTCTTCATCTTTTAGCTTAGTCATAGCTCTATCCTAGTAACAATCGATTAAACGGTCTTCTTTCATGTACCTACTGATTGATGCTCTGTCTTTTCTTTTCTCTATATGCCCTTTGTTTCTCCAGAAATTCCTGATGTTTGACCGGATCTGCCATAATC
>JAEWRE010000041.1 GCA_023460235.1 Bacillota bacterium | reverse complement strand
GGGCGGTGGAGTGAGGCATACGAGTAGGAGACTATTTAGTTCAACTAAACGACTAATTTAGTCAGCCTACTATATGTGGCATTTTATACAAAAAAATTAGTGGAAATTTGTGCAAATTGACAGTTGACATATATTAGTTTGTATGGTATAATGTATATAGAATAAAAGATTAGGTTAGTGTGAGGGGTAACTAAACAACTAATTTAGTCTTTTAGTCAATTGGAACTTAGAAACTTGTTTAGTCAACTAAACGGAAAGGAGAGATTGGTATGACTGAAATCGTAAACATGATTAGTAGTGTTGGGTTTCCTATTGCGATGTGTCTGATTATCATGTACTTTTGGAACAATCAGTATTCAAAGGCAATGCAGGAGTTGCGTGAGACTATTAGTCGACTAACAGATGTTGTTGCTGATAATACTAAAGCATTAGCACTGTTGGAACAAAGATTAGGAGAGGACGACAACGATGGCGAGCGGTAAGTTGATGCCTTTTGACTTTGCTTACTGTTCTGATAAGGCTAAGGTGTTTGAAAATTACTGTAAATACACTTTCACAAGAACACAGTCAATGTTTACATACGAGGGATTGCCTGATACAATTCCAGTACAGTGGTTGGAAAGTTATTTGCAGAGGAATGGTTCTTGTTGTATTGCAGAACATGAGGGAAAATTGTATGCGTTGCTTGGTAATGCCGGTGGCGAGTTAGACGAGTATTATCAGCCTACCATTTACACAGTAGCAAATCCAGCTTTGAATTTGAGTAAAAGTTTCAAGATTGGCGAAGATTGTGTATATTGTAAGAATGATTATGATGCAATCGGACTTGTTCCATTGGTTTCAAGATATTGTGGATTGATGACTGAAAACCTTTTGACGGTCAGAATATCAGATATCAATATGCGTATGATGAACCTACTTTCCGCACCCGACGACAATACTCTTCAGTCGACTAAACAGTATTTGAAAGACTTGGAAGATGGTAAACTTGGAGTCGTTGGTGAGACACCTTTCTTCGATGGATTGAAGTTACAGTCAAAAGGAGTTGGTAACGGAGATTATATGATACAGTTCATTGAGTTGCAACAGTATTTGAAAGGTTCAATGTACAATGAACTCGGTATCAATGCAAACTTTAACATGAAACGTGAAGCGTTGAGTGGAGAAGAAGTCGCTTTGAACGATGATGCGTTAATGCCACTTATTGACGATATGCTTAAACAGCGTAGAGCTATGTGTGACGAGTTGAATGAAATGTTTGGTCTTAATGTTTCTGTTGATTATGGTAGCACATGGCACAGTAATGTACTTGAGAAGCAGTTAGTAAGTGAAGAAGAACTTGGTGCTAACAGTGCTGAGGGAGAAGAAGCGGCTGGTGATGAGTCTGCATTACCTGATGACAAAGACCCGAACTCAGTTGATGAGGGCGATGTTAGTCGACTAAACGATGAAGAGGAGAGTGGTAGCGATGATAATAGCGACACTTCTTCTGATAGTGATGTTGATGAGCCAGATGAAAACTGTGAAGATGATGATAGTGGTAGTGAGTCAGATGGTGAATGTGGTTCAGATGATGACACATCGGACGAAGATGTTTCAGAAGATGATGAAAGTCAATCAGAAGAAAGTGAAACAGAAGAAAACGAAAAAGAAGAAGTAGACGCTGAGGACGAGCCAAAGGACGAGGAACCTGAGTCAAAGGACGAGGAACAAGAGCCTAGCCCTGAGGAAACTGACGACAGCGAAGATGACGAGAAGAAAAAGAAAGGGGAGTGCAAGTAATGAAGTTGAAAGAATATTTGGCTAATGCCCAGTTGTTTCCCCTTATGGGTGTTAGTCAACTAAATGATATTGGCGAAGTGCTTGATAAACTGTTAAGAACACAACATGGTTTGAAGAGTTGTGGTGCTATTATAACAGAGTTTGTTGAGCCGGACGGAACTGTTAGTTTGGAAAATCAACGGTTCATCGCCAATGCGTTGTATCAAAGTTATAAAAGTAAGTGGGATAGCCTGATAAAATTTGCAAGTGAAGAGGTTAATCCGTTAGTCGAAAAGACTACAACAGTTAAAACCAAGTATGGTAAGATTGTTGACGAGAAGTTGGGCGGTACTGATACTGTTAGTCAGACAGACCGAATTGCAGGATTTGACTCAACCGATTTTGTTGACAAGGACAGCCAAGAGCACTCAACCACGCACGGACGTACATCAAATACCGCAAATACAGGAACTGATGAAAAGACTGTTGAGGGTAGAATTACACAAGCAGAGGTTTTAGTCGACTATACACTTAACTTTTGGGATAAATATGGCATCACAAGAACAGTGATTGCCGATGCCCTTAACTTTTTAACATTACCTTTATATGATTTAGATTAAGAAAGAGAGGAAATTAAACATGAAAGTAGAACAGATTGCAACATTATGTAACACCATTAGTGGAGAGGTACTTGGAAAAACTGAGGTTGTTCAGAATGACCTTTCCAACGTAGTAGATTTCGGTAATGAGATTATCGGCACTAACAATCTCGACAACTATGTGAAGTCTTTGATTGACCACATCGGCAAGATGGCTTTTGTCGACAGACCTTATTCCGGCTCAGCACCTAGCGTTCTTATGGACGGTTGGGAGTTCGGTAGTATCCTTGAAAAGGTAACAATGGCTAAGTTACCGGAAGCAACAGAGAACAGTTCTTGGAAATTGGTGAACGGACAGTCATATGACACTGGTGTATTCACAGCACCTGAGGTTTCCGCTAAGTTCTATAACAGCTTGGCTACTTATGAAATCCCTATGTCATTCGCAGAGAAGCAGGTTAAGAGTGCTTTCTCAAGTGCTCAGCAGATGAACGCTTTCTTCTCCATGATTCAGACTGCTATCGAAACTTCTATGACAGTTAAGACAGACGGTCTTATTATGGACACAATCAACAGCATGATTGCCGAGACTTTAGTCGACTATAAT
>JAEWRE010000040.1 GCA_023460235.1 Bacillota bacterium | reverse complement strand
GGCCTACCACATGGCGCAAAAGTATCGCGTGGGCTTTTTCTCTTTGGAGACGGGCCCGCGGAAGCTGACAGACCGCTTGGTATCCTCGGCTCTGGGCATTGATTTTAACCGTATCAAGCGCCAGCAGCTGGACGAGGCTGACTTCCAGCGTGCAGCCGATAACAGCGGCAGCTTTGCCGCCCGCAAGCTGACCCTGCTGCGCAGCTCTGGATGGACAGCATCTCAGATCCAGTCCATCAGCCGGTCATATGGCTTCGAGATCATTTTTGTGGACTATGTCCAGCTCATCACGCCGGAGGGAGACCCCCGCGCCGGCATGACACAGGCGGTAGCGGGGATCTCGCGAGCGCTGCATACCTTCGCTCAGAGCAGCAATACCCTCGTGGTGGAGCTGGCGCAGCTCTCCCGCCCGCAGAAACAGGGCGGATGGCGAGAGCCGACTATGCACGACTTAAAGGAGACCGGCCAGCTGGAGCAGGACGCCGACACAGTCATGCTTTTGTACCGACCGAAGCCGGGAGGGGATTTTGACCCCGACAAGACCCGAGTCCTTAAAATTGCCAAACAGAAAGAGGGGCGGCTCGGAAAGTGGCCGCTGGCCTTTGACGGCGCGCATCAGTCTTTTGCTCCGCTGTCAGGACAGGCCTACATGAATAAGCTCAAGAACGATGCACAGCGCAAGAAAGCCGAGCGTCGCGAGGAAACACGAAAGGCGCAGGTTAATGGCCAGGTCCGGTTTGCGGAGGTGCCGGAATCCGGGGACGAGCCATTTTGACAGGAGGAAAAATGTACCAGATAGGAGATACAATTCGCTTTGTGCCGGAGGCGCTGCGGTACTGCAAGGAGGGCGGTTACATAAAGTCCAAAACAGTGCCGGGTGTGGTGGTGTGGATCCACCCGCAGCGGCGTTTCTTGGTGCTGGAGCGGCGCATAGCCCCGGGCCTATGCTACCGGGAATCAATTTTTATCAAAACAGGGAGGCAAAACAATGAGAACAATCGCAATCATGAACCTAAAGGGCGGCGTGGGGAAGACGGTCACGGCCCTCAATTTGGCCGCCGCTCTAAGCTCCGCGGGTAAGCGGGTGCTGCTGGTGGACTGTGATGGACAGATGTCGCTCACTCGCTTTTATTTTCCCAATCTCGACCCTGATCGCACCCTCACCGTGACAGACGTGCTGCAGGGGACAGGGGAGCCAGTATGGGAGGACAACGTCGTGCCCATTTCGGGCACAAGTATCTTCCTTCTGCCGGCGTCCTCGGCGCTGTATGGGCTTGATGTGTCTGCCATCCGCAAGGGCGGCAGCGGCCTGTCAGCGCTGTGGGATTTCCGCGATGCCGTAGCCTGTGACGGCGAAGTGGACTACATGATCTTCGACTGCCCTCCTGGCTTTACGGCGGCCTCTGTGGGCGCTCTGATGGCGGCGGACGAGGTAGTGATCCCCATGCTTGTGGATGGGTTTAGCATGTGGGGCGTCAGTGATATGGCGTCGCAGATCAATGGGATCAAGGCAGCCAATCCCTGCATTAAAATCGCGGGTGTGCTGATCACCCAGTGGCACAACGCCGAAATCGTCAGGCAGGGAGAGCACCTGCTGCGCAGCCTGTCCCTGCCGGTATTTAAGACGGTGATCCGGCGCACCGACAAGATCCCCGAAAGCACCTTTGACCGCAGGACAATCTATGACTACAGCCCCCGCAGCGCCGCCAGCGTAGACTACCGGCTGTGGGTGGGGGAATATCTGAGAGAGGAGGCAAAGCAGCATGGCAAAGTTTGATTTAGGCGATTTTGCCAAAACCATGCAGGCAGTGCCCGATTCGGGCACAACTGGCTCCGAGCGCATTGAGTATATCCCGCTGACGGAGCTCCACGAGGATGAGAGGAATTTCTATTCGCTCTCCGGCGTGGACGACTTGGCCGCTAATATCCAGCTTTGCGGACTGATGGATCCGCTGAGGGTGCGCAAGGCCGAGGACGGCTATACCATCGTTTCCGGCCACCGACGCTTTGCGGCGCTGAAACTATTGGCCGCTGAGGATGTGAAATTTGAAAAGGTGGCCTGCATCATTGATGATAGTGATACTCCGGCAGCGCTCCAGGAGCTGCGCCTGATTTACGCCAACAGCGACACCCGAAAAATGTCCGCCTCCGACATCGGCAAGCAAGCCGAGCGGGTGGAGGCTCTGCTGTATGAGCTCAAAGAGCAGGGCATGGAGTTCCCCGGCCGAATGCGTGATCGTGTGGCCGAGGCGTGCCGGATCAGCCGCAGCAAGCTGGGCCGCCTCCAAAACATCCAGCGCAACCTTGCACCCTGTTACAAGACCCTGTGGGAAGCCGGGGAGCTTCCCGAGGACACAGCGGACGCGCTGGCCAGTATGCCGGAGGATGTGCAGGAGCGCATTAAGCGAGTTTTCCCGAAGAAAACGCCGACGGGCGGTGCTGTGCGAAATATTGCCGGAAAAATGGCAGCGGGCCGGGATTACTGTGCAACCGATTTGAGCTGCCCCGACGGTGCCGCCTGCACAAACCAGGACAAGTTCTTCCGGCATGACCTGTCCTGCAGCGGATGGGAAAACTGCGGAGGAAAAGAGTGCTGCGTGAAATGCACGCGAGGCGGCGCCCATGATCCCGCAGGCGGCTCTTACAACGCCGCCTGCTCCGAGATGTGTCCCAAAGCGAGAGCCATCTACGAAAAGGCCAAGGAGAAATCCAAAGCGAAGGCGGAGCAGGAAAAGCTAGATTCCCACAGCAAGGCGGTGCAGCAGGGCATAGCGGACGCGCAGCGGCTTGTCCGGGCTGCGGATGCTGCTGGTCTATCCGATAAGGATACCGTGCCGAATGGCAGCTACAGCGGCAGCATCAGAATTGGGACGCTTCGCAGCATTATGCAGGGCGAGATACCGAAGGGTATGCCGGATTACCAGCTGGGCGAATTTATCCCCTATGGCACCGGGTCTTTGCGCAAAATGGCGGAGACGCTGCACTGCTCCGCGGACTACCTGCTGGGTCTGGCGGATGAGCCGCGTGCCACCGTAAGCAGCGCCATGCCGGGGCAGACGACCGTAGGCTGCTGGATGCCTGGCGGCACCAACCCGGCCCACTCGTGCGAGTGCCTGACAATCCTGGATGTCAGCGATGCCGGAGCAATGAAGCAGACACTGCGGCAGACGGCTTACTGGGTAGGCGGTGCATTCCGCTTGAAAAACAACCCCTATGCCGATGAACTGGGCTTCCCGGTTCTGGCCTGGCTTGAGATTCCGGAGTGGGGAGGTACGAGCAATGATTAAGGCACATATAGACAGCGATGGCATGAAATGTCTCGACATTGAGGGATCGGAACCAACAATCGTGGCCGAATTTGGTTTAATTATCAACCAGTATTATTCGGCAATCAGCAAATCTGTCCCGCAACTACTTCATCCTCTGCGACTCTCGTTTGCGGCCCTTGTTGCACCGGATAGTCCCGTTTGGATCGTGGACAATGATGTCCAGGGTATTTTTATTAACAGGAGGATGGACAAATGAAGATTGCATCAGGGGAGGTATTTTTACATGCCTAAGCCCAGCGCGTTTATGGTGCGGCTGCAGGAGAATCAGCGCCACAATATGCACCTGCAGCGCCTGTTTACCATCCAGCAGTGTGAGGACATGGCGCTCATCACGCTGAACGAAGATTTTGGCTTTGGTGAAAGCCGGGCGAGGGAATTCCTCGCCCGGTTCCGGGAGACCTTCAAGGCCTACGCGGAGCTGTGCATCGCGGACGCTAAGGACGACAAGGACCTGGCTGTTACCAAGGCCAACATAGACCGCAAGCTGGAGCGGATCATGGGAGACGGCTTCCTCCCCTGGGAGAAGCGGTATCCACCGGAGGTGTTTAGATGACTATAAGCGAACTGATTAAAGCCCTGCGAAGTCTGAAAATCCAAACCAATAGCTTCGCCTGTCTGGGCTGTGGCCATGAGCATAACTGCGGCATACATGGCTGTGCTATCATCCGGGAGGCGGCGGAGAAGCTGGGCTACTTTAACACGGTTTTTCACGAGGACGCTGTATTGAAACTGGCTGGCCAGTGCCTGAAGGTCGAGCCAGGCCGCCTGCGGGAGCTGGCCGAGGCCGACAAGGAGGGACGCGTGGTGGTGCTGCCTTGCAAGGTGGGCGACGGGCTTTGGACATTCTGTAGTCACCCGGTCGAGCAAGTTTACAGTTTTACTGTGACATCTATAAGCACACTAAATGGGAGGACTATGCTGAACACATCGCGTTGCGGTGTTATAGACGCGCGTGATGTCGGCAAGACGGTATTCCTCACACACAAAGAGGCGGAGAAAGCATTGGAGGCGATGAAATGAGCCGGCTCTGGAATTGGTGCGCATTCTGCGGAAAGTGCATCGAAACGGGAGAAATGTGCTACGGTTTGCCAAACGGAGAGAGCGTCTGCACCGATTGCTGTGTTGCAGAGAACGAGGGCGCGGCTGTATCCGACGGGGAGGAAGAACAGGAGGGTTAGTAATGGCTGAATTGAAACGCTGCCCTGAGTGCGGTGGAGTTGCAACCGTTATCCATATGTACGATACCTACGATAGAGCAGACTTTGGGCGGGATGCCGGTTGTGGGAGATATAGGGCTGGTGATGGCCTCCACACAAAGGAGATGAAAGTATCTGGGCTGCCCAGCAAAGAAAAAGCAATCGAAGCATGGAACAGGAGGGCTGACAATGACACTAACTGAGATGTTTACAATTTGTGATTCATGCGTATATGCGCCATGTCTTTGTGAGAATGACCCTGAGAACTGCGTGGCGTATGTGATGCGGACTTCCTGCGGGGCCAAGATGGACGGAGGTGCTGACAAATGAAAAAGCCCCGACCGCCGCGCGCGCCATACTGTTTGTGCGGCTCCCTGCGGAGATGGATTCTCCAGCAGGTGAGTCCATCGCGTTATTTCACGGATTACTTTTCGGGGGTAAATCATCGAGCAAATGCGTATTTTGCAAAATTAAAGGACTATCACACAAAGCTCATACAGTATCGCGTTGAGCTGCGTATCTGCTCCCGGCTGGAGTGGGATATTCTGCATAGGGGGCTGCGAATGAAGAGAAGGGAGGGCGCTGACAATGGCTGATCGCTTAAAAACATCCAATGGCGTATTTGAACAAGACGACTTTGTGGAGGAAAATAGTCAGCTTCGGGAGCTGACGGTAACAATCACGCTTTCGGAGTATCGGGAGCTGGTGTCCTCGTCAGTGCTCCAGCTAAATTACATCGACCAGATCGATGATCTGAAGGAGGGAATGGATTACCTCTGCCAGTTGGTTCTGGGGGCTAAGCCCGATCTTGCGACCTATGTCATCGCTGCTGGCAAAGCGGGTGTGCCGCTCTCAGCCCTTGAGGCGCTTCTCCGGTTCGCAAAGGACGGTGACGCCGATGCCTGACTGGTGTGTGGTGGTCCAGAGGTCAGGCCCTTTGACAAAGACCTATTTCACGGATCGCCACAAAAGCGTGGCCTGGGCCGCCCGGCAGCAATGCCGGGACGGTCCGCCACCCGGGCCCTACATGTGGGGCACCAGCGAGGACAAGCTGGAGCTGTATCTTGCCCTTTTCGGCTTCGCCGGCGCCCACTATGTACTGACATTCCGGGATGAAGATCTTCCACCTAATTTTGACGGCGTGAAGCGATGCTTCCGGGCCTTTATAACCAAGGCTCGGCGGTGGCGGCCCGATGCCCTGAGAAAGTATGTGTACGCGGTGGAGGCCGGACATGAAAAGGGCCGCTGGCATATTCATTTTGTGGCCGACGCCCAGCTGCTTCCTTTGGAGGATGTTTCCGGACTTTGGCGATACGGCTTTGTAAACCCCGGCAAGGCTGAGTATCCGGTGCTGCACGAGAAGGGCGGATTCCACTGCCTGGCGCATTACTTCTGCAAGCCGGATAAATTCATCCCGCTGGGCAAGCATCCCTGGGGCGTGGCCGAGGGCATGAAGGCGATGATCCCGCCGCCCAGCGTCCGTGTGCAGCAGCGGCGCCCAGGTATCCCGCAGAAGAATTATTATTGCAGTTACCGGACAAAGAACCCTGTCAGGGTCGTTAACGGTCACTCCAGCGCGCTGATGGAATACGCCAGCTGGGTGGCGCTGCCCAAGCCGGGGGAATACATCTACAGCCCTGAAAAACCGGCGAAAACGGAAGCGCTTTAATTTAGAATATGATCTTTAAATATACTTCTACAAGATAGCTTTACACTTGTATGCTGTGACTTTTTTAGGCACAAAACGGAAACGGAGGCGAAAATAGGTTGCAAATAAAACCCGAATGTGGTACACTGGTCACGAAGGACGGATGGATCGCCTGCCCAGTGTGTCGGCGAAACAAGCGACTGCTGCGGATCACCCCGGAGACCCAGGCGGATTGCCTGCCGGTTTTTTGCCGGGATTGCAAAACGGAGATCGTCCTGCATATCGAGAGAGGCCAGAGCGTTGAACGCCGGAGCCCTTAACGAATCCCGAGAAGGGGAGTTACGGTTTCCGGCGTTTTTGTTTTTGCCGGGAGCGTCCGTCCGGAATATTGCAAGAGGCCAGAGCGTTGAACGCCGGAGCCCACAAGGAAGCCCGAGAGGGTGGTTGTGGGCTCCGGCGCTTTTGTTTGCCCGGAGGTGATAGCCCGGAGCCTTGAGGCCGGGCCCACGGCGAGGAGGATGCGCATGGCTATCTCAGGCGGCAGGCTGGTGGAGCTTCACGGACTGCTGGATGCAGGCCGGGAGCATGAGTTCTACTCCTGGACCGAGTGGCGGCACCTACGCCGGGCCGTCCTGGCCCTGGACAACAACGAGTGCCAGGAGTGCAAGCGGCGCGGTGTCTATTCTCGGGCAAGCATCGTCCACCATGTGCAGCACCTACGGGACCGGCCCGACCTGGCCTTGTCCGTCTACGACGGCGACAGGCGGCAGCTGGAGGCCGTGTGCAAGCGTTGTCATGAGGCCCTGCATCCGGAGGGCCAGCGGCAATATAAGCCGCCTGCGCCGCCTCTGACGCCGGAGCGGTGGGACTGACACCCCCCCCTCGAAAAAACGGCCTCCGGC
>JAEWRE010000039.1 GCA_023460235.1 Bacillota bacterium | reverse complement strand
CTAGCCACGACTTAGGTGACTTTTATTATTGTAACACACAACAGTTTCTTTGTCAAGGTATTTTTTATCTTTTTTTAAAGATTTTTTAAAGTCATATGTCTTACATATTTCTTTATTTTTTGACACTATTGGCGACGTGTTATATAATACCATTTTTATTTTTATTTGTCAACACTTTTTCTTAACTTTTTTATTATTTTTTTAGATTTCTACTAAAATTACATCTTCACCAATCTTTTTTATTTTATTCCATGGTATTGTTACATTATTTTTCCCAGATATATTACCAAATAGTTTACCAGTTTTAGCTACAATGATTGAATGTATTTCACCATTTTCAAAATCAGCTTGAACATCTACGACAAAACCTAAAATTTTTCCTTCATTTAAACTAATAACTTCTTTTTGTTTAAAATCAATTCCCCTTGACATATATATCACCAGTATATTATATACATAAAAAGGTAAATTATTCCTTTACCTTTTTATACTCTTTAAGTTTTTCTATTATTTCATTAAATTTCATTCCATTTGATGCTTTAAAATAAATTAAATCTCCTGATTTCATTTCTCTTATTAAATTTTCTATTAGTTCATCTCTACTATTAAAATCTACTACTTCATTTATATACTTTTTTGCAGCCCTACAAATGTTTTTTGAAGCATCACCCAAAGTATATAAAATATCATAGTTTAATATCTCAAAGATTTCGCCTACTTTTTCATGGATTTCATTAGATCTTTCTCCAAGTTCTAGCATATCGCCTAATACAGCTATTTTTCTTTTACTGCTTAAATTATTTACAGTTATTAGCCCTGATTTCATTGAATCAATACTAGCATTATATGTATCATCTATTAATACTATATTACCATCTAATTCTATTTTTTCTAATCTTCTTGAAAAATTTTTATAATTTTCTATTCCTTTTAATATATTTTCAGCTTTAATATTAAAAATTTCTGCAACTTTTATAGCACATAATGCATTATATACATTATGATTTCCAATCTGATTAATTGTTATTAATTCTTCTTTATTATATATATTAGTTTTAAATTCTATCTTTTCATCATCTTGACTTACATAATTTATCATATTTATATTAAATTCATCGACAGAATATTTTTCATTATTTTTAATTCCCCTTAATAATTTATCATCAGAATTCACAATTAACTTATATGGTTCTCTTATATAATTTGTAATTTGTATTTTCTCAGCTAATATATTTTCTTTTGTCATAAATATTCCAATATGAGCTGTACCAATATTAGTTATAACAGCAACATTAGGTTTTAATAATCTTGATTCTAATTCCATTTCACCAAAACTATTTATTCCTGCTTCAAGTACGCATAGTTCTTGTGAGTCCAGTTTTAATAACATTATAGGTATTCCTATACAACTATTATAATTTCTTTCGGTCACTAATACATTTTTTTCAGTTTTTAAAACACTTGCAATCATTTCTCTTGTGCTAGTTTTACCTACACTTCCTGTTATTGCTACTATAGGTATATCAATATGTTTATTTCTATTAAATACTGCTGCATCATATATTGCGTTTTGAGCATTTTCAACCTCAATTATACATACATCTTTATTAATAATTAAGCTATTACTTATTATTTCATCTTTTTTTGCACAGTCACTGTTTATAAAAAATCCAACTATGCCTTTATTTACACAATCAATTATAAATTTATGTGAATCAACTTTTTCTCCTATAATTGGTACAAAAAAATCTCCCTCTTTAGCATCTCTACTATCAAGCACATAATTTCTTGGAATTAAATTTTTATTACCATTTATTATTTTACCTTTTGTTGATTTTTCTATTTCACTCAAATTAAGCATTTAAATCACCTACTTTATTTTAACATATTTAACGTTTTTTAACAACTATAATAATTTATTTATTAAAATATTTATTAATCCCTTTGGCTATAGCTTCAGCAATTCTATCAATATTATTTATAATAAAATTGGCATCATCAACATTATCATGAAATGCTATTTCTATTAACACACTGGGTGAATTAGTATTAACAACTTCATAAAGAACGTCAGTATATTTAATACCTCTTCCTAATTCAGGATCTGGATAAATACTAATTAATTCATTATATATATATTGAGCTAATCTATCTCCTGGTGTATTTTTTTTATTAGTGAAAATTTCTGGTCCTCTTGCATTACTATTTGAGGCATTACTATGAATAGCCACATGTATAGAAGGATTTAATAAATTACTTTCTTCTACAATTTGTCTTACATTATCATTTGGATCATTTCTATATACTATATATCTTTGTGATTTTAAAATTTGTTCCAATACATCTGTTATTTGATTCATTCTATATTCTTCACTACCGTAATTATCTACTCCAATGTTATTTTCTTGAGTAGATGGACTTAAATATACACTGTATTCCAATATTATAAACACCTCTCATAATATAATTATATTATATTCGTTAAATTATATTTTCTATTACACCAATTTAAATGATAAATTCCAGCATAGCTGGAATCTATATTATTTTCCTTTTTCAACTCTTTTCTTTATTCTATCTAATGCATTTTTTTCTATTCTTGAGATTTGTGCTTGTGAGACTCCAAGTTCTTCTGCAAGTTCAGTTTGTGTTTTATCTTTAAAGTATCTTTTTTCTATTATATTTCTTTCTTTTTCAGTAAGTTTATCTAAAATTTGTTCAACTGAAATTCTATCAATGACACTTTCTGATTCTTCTTTTTCATTCTTTAGTTGATCAAGTAAGAATATTTGATCTCCACCATCATTATATACACAATCATAAATTGACATAGGAGTCACCATGCTGTCGATTGCTAAAATAACATCTTCTTTTTCTGCTCCTGTTATTTTGCAAAGTTCATCAATTGTAGGTTCTTCATTTTTTTCTTTAATATATTTTTCTTTTTCTTGTGATATAACATATGCTAAATCTCTAAGAGACCTAGTGACTCTAAATGCACTATTATCTCTTAAATAACGTTTTATTTCACCAATTATCATAGGAACTGCATATGTTGAAAATTGTACAGGTTGCGTTATATCAAAATTATCAATTGATTTTATAAGACCTATAACACCTATTTGGAAAATATCATTTATATTTTCACCTCTATTATTAAATTTTTTAATTATACTAAGTACCAGTCTTAAATTTGCCTCAATAAATTTATCTTTTAATTCATTTTCACCATTTTTTATCCTATGCAATACTTCCATTTGTTCTTTTGAAGTTAATTTAGGTAACTTTGAAGTATCAAGACCTTGTATCTCAACTTTTACATTCATATGTATTCCTCCTTATCTTTTGTAATATTTTTTACACGTAAATTTGAAGTTATACATTTTAAATGGAAAAGTCTTTTTTTAGACTATTTATTACTTTTTTTTCAATTCTTGAAATATATGACTGAGATATTCCAAGTTTATCAGCAACTTCTTTTTGTGTTAATTCATCTATACCATCAAAGCCATATCTAAGCTGCATTATTAATTTTTCTCTCTTATTTAATTTTTTTATCGCTCCAAGCAATACTTTTTTATTATCACTCTCCTCAATTGATCTAAATATACTATCATTATCTGTGCCTAAAATATCACCAAGTGATAAATCATTACCTTCACTATCTGTATTAATAGGCTCATCAATAGATATCTCCGTTTTTATTCTATTATTCTTTCTTAGAAACATTAGAATTTCATTTTCTATACATCTTGACGCATATGTGGCCAATTTTATATTTTTGTCTAGATTATAGCTATTTATAGCCTTCATAAGTCCTATTGTACCAATTGAAATTAAATCTTCAATATTAACTCCAGAATTTTCAAATTTTTTTGCTATATATACAACTAATCTAAGATTTCTTTCTATTAATGTATTTTTTGCATTTAAATCTTTATTCATTAATTTCTCTAATAATTCTAGCTCTTCTTTTGGGTCTAAAGGTGCAGGTAATTTATCATTTCCTGCAATATAATATACACTATTTTTTTCTAATCCAAACATTCTTATTATTTTTAAGTATATATCTTTTAAAGAATAATTTTTTATCATAATGATGCCCCTTTCAATTTTTCAATATATGTATCATATCCAATAATTGCATCACAATCTAAGTCATTTCTTATTTTATTATCTGTAAAAATAAACATCATCTTGTCAAAATAATATATGTTTTCTTTTTTCTTTAGTAAAACATTTTTTAAAATATATCCTCTTTTTTCTTGAGTTGAATTTATTGTATCAATAAATATTTTTTCTTCACCTATAATCAAATTTTCCTTAAGGAACACTTTATACCAATAATTATTTATAAACACGACATCTAATCCTTGCACATAATCTTTAACATTATTTCCTGTATCTATGAATGCTTGTATTTCATGTCCATTTATATTAAGTTTATATGTTAAATCATTTTCTTTTATGTCAGTTTTCCACACTTTCCACATAAATTTATTAAATATATATAGTAAAACATTGCTAATTAAATATATAAATATTTTAATATATGTTTTTTCTATTGATATATTTAATAATAAAGTAATTGAGATTATTATTCCAACATAAGTAAATGAAATTAAATAAAAATATATTATTTGTTTAAAGTAAATATTTATCTTTTTAGGTAAGAAAGCAATATATATTGATATATTAATTAATAATAATTTAATAATTATATTAGATATAATACTATCAATGTATATTTGCTCCATTATTGTATATACCGATAAAATTATTGAAGATATAATTTTGTGAAAATTTTTAGATGTAGTTTTAGTAAAAATCCCAACTTGGTTTATTATAATATAATTAACTATTAGATTTTCTATAAATACATATTCTAGGTAGATTTTCATTTTATTTAATCACCTATAATATATTATAATTAGTTAATCATTAAAATTTTGTAGAATAAAATTGTAGAATAAAAAAAACAACTTAATTAAGTTGTTTTTTTTATTCTTTATTATCAAACTAATTTTCAAATGCATAATAATTTTTTGTATTAGTACTAACTATACATATTACTTCACTCTGTTATTAATTTTGTATCAACATTTTCTTCATTCTGTTTGCTACTATTTTTTTTATTAGGCCATTTATGCCAAACAATCAGTAGAAGTAAGAGAGAAGAAATCACAAAAACACCTAAAAGTCGTAGTTCATAAGATGCAATAGGTCCCCCAAACATTATTCCAAAATTAATTTGAGTATTAGGATACATTGGTGTAATATAGCTGATTACTTTGAATAATCCAGGCATTATTTGTAAAGGCATCGTTCCACCACCAGAAATTGTTTGTGCAAGCATTAGGAAAATGTTAATAAATATACCATTTTGCCCAAATAATAATGAAAATACTAATGCAAATTGAAAAGCTGTTATCTGCATAAAAATTTGTTGTAAATACAAGAATAATAATTTTTGAATACTAACCGAAATTAGAATTCTTGACATTATTATACCTGATAATGGTGCGAGAATTGCAATAACACAACCTGCAAACTCTATATAATAAAATGCTTTTTTCTTACCAATAATTGGAATAAATGCTAAGAATATATTCATTAATACAGTAGCAACTACCATTGAAGAAGCATATGTTCCAATGGATAAGAAAGATGGAGTCATAATATAATCCATTCTTTGCGGTGCTGTGTTAATATAAATATTTTTTTGAACAACTGAATTATTCAACTGTGTTGTAATACTCTGTTGTTGATCATAACTAATATTCATATAATTTAACACTTCAGTAATTTTTCTCTTATCAATTGCATTATTGAAATTATCTGTAATTGATTGTGCAACAGCTGTCATTGTTGTTGTTGTTGTCATAGTGTTGGATTGGTTAATATAAAAGTCAAATTCAGATTTACCGGTTGACAAATTAGAAATGAAGTTTTGTGGAATTACAATAATCATTTGTATAGATCGGTTATCTAATGCTTTTTTACTTTCTTCCAAACTTTGGTCTGTTGTAATATGATTAAATGGAAGATTAGCAGTTAGCTCTTTTTGAATAGCTTCACCCTGGTAACCATCCAAATTTACAACATTAACAGAAAGTTCATTTACACCTCCAGGTAAAACATGGTATCCATAAATATATAATCCTACCATTACAGTTTGATAAAATATTGCAAGTATTATTGCATATTGCACTCCTTTATTTTTTAGAAATTTTATTAGATTCATGATAATCATCCTTTCTTAATTTGTGATTCTTAATTATAATTCTAGATACAGAATTTAAAGATTATTCTAAGATGATTTTTCTATATCCTCAATTTCAATGTTATGGTTTTTAAAGTAAATTCGCAAAGCCTTAATAAGAAATTTTTCAATAGGTTTTTTTACATCTTCAACTTCATGCGGCCAATTTTTTATATCTTGACCTACATAGATTAACGATTTTAATAGTTTAACATCTCCTTCTGTAAATTGATTAGTCATGCTCCACCAACATTTTGCAAGTTCCTGACCAGCTTCACCAGCAGGATCAGCATTATTTTCATATAATTGTTCTAAGTCGTTAAATATATTTTTAACATATTGCATACTATCTGGTGCTTCAATTAACTGTAACGCATAATTTTTTAATTGCTCATCATCAAAGTAACGAACTACAAATGTATAAGGATTTCCACATTTCATTGATTCTAAAATCATAATTATTCGATCAATATTAATATCTGTATCGTTTAGAATTTCTGAAAGCGCAGCATCCAACATTTTTACCGTGTGATTTAATTTTTCAATTTGTCCTATAATTACTTTTCTCTGTTGAAAAAACATTTTTTTTAAATCTGGAGCTGTTTTTAAATCTAATATTTTATCTTTAATTTCTTCTAGAGAAAATCCAAATGATTTCAAGAAAAGTATTTGCTCTAATCGCATTAAATGTTCACGTGTGTATTTTCTTCTTCCACTCTCTGTTATAAATGGTTTTAAAATATTTTGTTCATCATAATATTGTATAGCCCTAACAGAAATTCCTACAATATTTGCTAATTCACCTGTTGAATAAAAATTTTCATTTTTTCCCATTATAATTTACCTCACATATAAATTGATTTTTTATTATTATAATTATAGCATATCACGCCACGTGACATGCAAGAGCTTTTAATATTTTTTTAAAAGAAAAATGGAAGTGATTCCAAAATCACTTCCATTTATGCTAACTCTAATCAATTTTAAAATGTTTTACCTCAGCAATTGACAAAGAGCCTAATTATTATTCACCTTTATTTCTTCTTAAGAATGGAGGAATATCTAAATCTATATTATATCCTCCTGAATTTGAATTTTTAGAGTTATTTCCAAGAAAATTTGTATTTGACATACTACCTGAAGACATATTATTTGACATATTTGAATTAGTAGCATTTCTAAGAGCATCATTTAATACATTATCTAATTTCAAATCTTGAAATGTTGTCTTTGAAAATCCAGTTGCTATAACTGTTATAACTATTTCATTAGTTAAATTTTCGTCTATTACTGCACCAAATATTATATTTGCTTCAGGATCAACTGATTTTTGTACGAGTTCTGCTGCTTCATTTATTTCAAGTAATCCTAAATCTCTTCCACCAGTAACATTTATTAACACACCACCAGCACCTTCAATAGATGTTTCAAGTAAAGGACTATGTATAGCTTGTCTAGCTGCTTCTTGAGCTCTATGTTCGCCAGTTGCTCTTCCAATTCCCATGTGAGCTATACCTGCATCAAGCATTATAGTCTTAACATCTGCAAAGTCAAGATTTACAAGACCAGGTATTGTAATTAAATCAGAAATACCTTGAACACCTTGTTTTAAAACGTCATCAGCCATTTTTAAAGCTTCATCAAATGATGTTTGCTTTTCTACAACTTGAAGTAATTTTTCATTTGGTATTATTATTAATGTATCAACTGATTGTCTTAATTCTTCAATTCCACGATCTGCTTGAGTCATTCTTCTTTTACCTTCGAAAGGAAAAGGTTTAGTAACAACTCCAACTGTAAGTATTCCCATTTCTTTTGATACTTCTGCAACTATTGGGGCTGCACCTGTTCCAGTTCCACCACCCATTCCAGTAGTTACAAATACCATATCAGCACCTTTAAGTACTTCTGCTATTTCTGCTTTTGATTCTTCTGCACTGCATTTTCCAACTTCAGGATTTGCACCTGCGCCAAGACCTCTAGTTAATTTTTCACCAATTTGAATTTTTTTTGAAGCCTTTGAAATTTGTAATGCTTGTTTATCTGTATTAATAGAAATAAATTCTACACCTCTTAGGCCAAAATCAACCATTCTGTTTATAGCATTGTTTCCTGCTCCACCAACACCAACAACTTTAATAGTAGCCATACCCACTTGTAAATCGTTTTCCATCATTTTATTTACCCCTCAATTCTTTATTCATCTATTTCAATATCTTTATTTTTTCTTAATATGCTTACAAACCTTTTTTTTATATTCTTTAGTCCATCACTTAATTTATCTTTAAAAGTTGGATCTGTTATTATTTCAACGTCACTATTTACATGTTTACTAACACCAAGAGTAGCAATATATCTTACCATACCAAAAACTGTAGTATGTTGAGGTTTTATGATATTGATAAGTTTAGGACTACACACTCTAACTTGATTTAACTTAAGTATTAACATTGCAAGCTCTTCTGCACCAACTATATTGCTTATACCTTGTCCAGTTAAAACCATGCAATCAATTTTACCAGTTAAATTATTATCAGCAATTAATTTTCTAGTTATTTGGTAAATTTCTTTAACTCTAGCTTCTATGACTTGTACAATATCACTACATTTTACCACATTATCATCATCTGATTGTTTTGTAGATAGTTTAACTTCATGATTATTTGTTATCATGGCCATAATTGCTAAATTATATTGCTTTTTCAATTTTTCTGCTTCTACTGTTGATATATCAAATGTTAATGCTATATCACTTGTAATATGATCTCCACCAACTGGAATTGTATTATAAAATTCTATTTTAGAATTTTTATATACAGAAATATCAGTATGTCCTCCGCCAATATCAACAAGTAATACTCCCATCTCTTTTTCTTCTGGCATTAGAACAATATTTGAAGTAGCTAAAGTTTCAAGTATTATACCATCTAGTGAAATTCCTGCATACTTAAATGCTTTCTGTACTCCAGAAATATATTCACCTTTGGCTATTATAACTTCAACTTCCATAGAAAAGTTTTTACAAAAAGCTCCTATTGGTTCCTCTTTATATACTCTTCCATTAACTCTATATTCAAAAGGTAAGATATCAATTATTTGTTCATCCTTTTCCAATTTAGTTGCATATTGAATTTTATTAAAAAGATTATAAATATCATTTATAGTCATACCATCATCTGGTTTTTCAACTTCAGATTCCATAACTACTTTTTCGATTCTGACATTCATTCCTTTTATATTTACATATGCAGAGTTAACAGAAAGATCTGATATTTGTTCAGCAGTTTCAATAGCTTTTTTTATAGATTTTCCTACAGTTTGTGGCTCTAAAATTTGACCTTTTTTTATTCCAGAGTTGTCCGATAACCCATATCCTATAACTTCTATTTCACTGAATTTATTAACTTGTCCAATAACACAGCTTACTTTTGAAACCCCTAAATCTAGCCCGACTATAATGTCTCCTATGGCCACATTTAACACCCCCAAACAATATACATATATAATACTATCTTTTTTATAAAAAATCAAGTATTTTAATAAAAAAATGTAATAATTTTGTAATTTATTTGAAACATTTCTTTAATATGCCATATTCCTTAATATTTCAGCATTTTTATCTGAATTTTCCCTTTGTTTTTTTTGAATTATTACATAAATTATGAAAATTACCATTGATGGATTTCTTAATATAACAATTTGTGCTAAAGATAATACTGTTAAAATTAATAATAATATATTCTCAAAAATATCTATTACGATCTTTGTATAGTTATCTTTTATACCTATTAATTTAAATATTGTTATGATTAAATTATAACCATCTAAAGGATATAATGGTATTAAATTTAATAATGCGAAAAATATATTTATTTCAAATATTATTTTTATATTTTGAAATAGTATTGCCATAATAACATTAGATAATGGACCAGCTATATATACAAATATATCTTTAATTAAATCATATTTTGTTTCTTTAGAAGTATTATATTTTTTATCTTTAAAAGAAACACACACACCTGATAACGATAAGTTAAACTGTTTGAATTCTTTACCTACTATTGCTCCAACTAGCATATGTGATAGTTCATGAAATACTATAAATAAATAACATATATAAAAAGATGATAAAAAAAATCTTGCTTTTTCTGATAGAATAGAAATAAGAAATACTATTAATAACAGTATTTCTACATTAATAACAAAATATGGTGTATTAATCTTCATTTTATCTCCTTAAAAACTTAATATATTTTTAGGATCTACACTCCTATTATTAATTCTAATTTCAAAATGCAGATGTGATCCAGTTGACATACCCGTACTTCCCATTTTTCCTATAACTTGCCCCTGCTCTATATTGTCATTTTCTTTTACAAGTGCCGTATTTAAATGTGCATACTTAAAAGTCACTCCATTTGTTTCAATTTCTATATAATTTCCATAATATTTGTCATTACTTACTACATCCTTTACTTTCCCTGTTGTTGCACTTTTTATATCAGTATTTAATTTATTAGCTATATCTATTCCTGTATGATATGAATTTACTCCTTCAAATATTTGATCTCTTGCACCATAATTAGATGTAATAACTCCCTCTACAGGTCTTATAATACTTATTTTTTTTGAAAGTATTTCATTCGTATCAATATCCATTGTACTAAGAGAACTTGAATCTTCTTTTTCTGTAACCTGCTCTTCAAGTGGCTCTCCTCCACCTTTGCCAGTTGAATCAATTTGAACATTTTGACTTACAATATCTTGTTCACTACTTTGCTGATTTTCTTCTTGAACTTGCTCATTTTGTGTATTTGAATTCTTATTTTCATTAAAAATATTTTTTATACTATCTTTTAAAGAGAATGATAATATATAAGGTTTTACTTTTGAAAAATATTTTTCTTTTATTATATTAGCAAGACTTTCCGGAAATAAAAATTTGGTTCCCTTGTATGTTTTTACTGAGATATCTTCTACATGATTTAAAATTTGTTCTTTACTGTAATCAGTTAAATATTGATTTGAGATGCTGTTTATATATTTATTTTGTTCTATGAGTGTAGGAAAAACTAATTTTACAAGTAAACATGAAAAAACTATAAATGTAGAAATAAATATTTTAAAAAGGATTTTTCCTTTAAAACTAAATTTTATATTTTCTTTTTCTACTTCATCTTCAAGATTATTTCTACTAATAGAATCATTATAGTTATGTTTTATTTTTAAATTATTTACGTTTGTTAGGCTATTTAACAGCTCCATATTTTGCATTCGCACATCTTTTATTAAGTTTTTTCTTAATCTTCTACTAGCAACAACATTTTCCATATAATAACCTCCAAATACTGTATTTTGTACAAGTACTTAGTAGATTATATTTTAAATTCTATTTTTTATTACAAAAAAAGTATCAAGTTTTATCTTGATACTCTAATTTTTATATAATTACTCCATTTAAATACCACAAATGCTCTTCTATTATCTTTACGTTTACTATTTTACCTATAAATTGATCATTTGCTTCGAATATAACTATTTTATTTTGGCTAGTCCTTCCAGTATATAGTTCATTATTGTTTTTACTCTTACCCTCAACAAGAGTAGAATATACTTTTCCAATTGTTTTTTTATTTAATTCAAGTAATATTTTTTCATATAAAGACTTTAATCTTTGAATCCTTTCAACTTTTATACTATCTTCAGTAACATCTTCCATATTGGCGGCTCTTGTTCCAACTCTTTTTGAATAAATATACATATAAATTTGATCATATTTAGTTTTTTCTACTACATCTAACGTGTCTTTAAAATCTTCTTCTGTTTCTCCTGGAAATCCAACTATTATATCCGTAGTAAACGTTACATCTTGAACTTTTTCTTTTAATTTCTTTACAATTTCAAGATATGAATCTTTAGTGTAGTTTCTATTCATTAATTTAAGTATTTTTGTACTACCAGATTGAAGTGGTAAATGTATTTGTCTTGCAATTTTTGATGATTTAGCTATAACATCTATTAATTCATTACCAAAATCTTTTGGATGTGGTGACATGAATCTAATTATTTCTATACCATCTATTTTTTCTATTTCTTCAAGTAACATCGGAAAAGTATATATTTTTTCTTTTTTAAAATCATTACCATATGAATTAACATTTTGACCAAGTAACATTATTTCTTTATATCCATCTTTAGCTAGCTTTTTTATATCATTTATTATATCTTCAGGATCTCTACTTTTTTCTCTTCCTCTAACATATGGAACTATACAATATGAACAAAAATTATTACAGCCATATATTATACTTACACTTGCTTTGAACTTATCTTCATAAATTATTGGCACTTCTTCTAGAATTTCATTTTCTTGTTCTATATACACATACTCTTTTTTATTTTCAAAAATAACATCATATAATTTTTTTGGAAATAAATTCATACTATTTGTACCTAAAACAATATCTGTAAAAGGGTATGATTTTTGTATTTTATCTAATATATGCTTTTGTTGCGTCATACAACCTACAACAACAATATACATATTTTTATTTCTTATTTTTTTATTTTTTAAATATCCTAATCTTCCAAATAATGTATTCTCTGCATTTTCTCTAACACAACATGTATTAAAAAGTACAAGATTTGCATCTTCTGTTTCAGATTTTTTAAATCCCATTGATTCTAATATACCTCTATATTTGCTAGAGTCATTCTCATTCATTTGACAACCCATTGTATCTATTGAATACGTTAAATTATTCTCTACTACATATCTTTTTATTTTTTCTTCATAACTATTTTTAAATCTCATTTTTAACTCCTATTTAGCATAATAATTTTAACATTTATATCTAAATTTGTCAATTTTAAAATAAAACAAATTCAATTATATAAAGAGTTTGAAAATAATTAAATATATTTTTTATATTGAACATTTATATAAAAAATAGTATAATGAAAAAATAGTAATATTTTTGGAGGTGATAATATGAATAGAAAAATTCTATTTGGTGTAATTGTTGTGTTTATTTTGTTTACAGTATTTTATATTTTTACAAATAATACAAATAATACAACAGAAAATAAATTAGTACCTCCACCTATGAGTTTAAAATTATATATCAATAATATCTATCAAAAAGATATAGCTAAATCAGGTGAATCATGGAATTCAGGTGAGTATTCAAATGGTTTGGTTGGAATATCAATTGGTACGGCTCAAGCTCCTTACTCAAGTCTAAGAAATGAAGTATCGATTAAAATAAAAAATACAGATGAAATAAAAATACAGATAGATACTAATAGATATGATAAAAGTAAATACTTTTTTGAAAATGCAATTTTAGATATATATGATGAAAATAAAGTACATATTATTGGATTAGCGTCAATATCTGAAACAGATAATTCAATAATAACAAATTTTTCTAACTTTGAGTCAGGAGTATATTATTGTAGTTTAACTGCTGAAGTCAAAGACAGAGGAACTGTGAGCTATGTTTTTAAGATAGAAGTAGCAAATTTATAAATACTTATTATATAAATATTAAAAAAGACTAATTACTTAATTTTAAACCTCAGATATTTAATATATCTGAGGTTTTTTATTATAAAAAAATAACAATAAAATAAATTATTGCTATTTTAAATATTCAATATTAAACTCTTTCCATGTATGTTCCAGTTCTTGTATCAATTCTTATTTTATTTCCAATTTCAACAAAAATAGGTACTTGGAAAGTTGCTCCTGTTTCAACAGTACATGGTTTAGTTGTTCCTGTTGAAGTACTTCCTTTTATTCCTGGTTCTGTATAAGTAACTTCTAATTCTACAAAAGTAGGTGGTTCTACACCAAATACATTACCTTTATATGATAATACTTTAACATTCATATTATCTTTTAAATATGCAAGTGTATCTTCTACTTGATCTCTAGTTAATTCAGCTTGTTCATAAGTAGATGTATCCATGAATGTGTAATTTGTACCATCATTATATAGATATTGCATTTCTTGAATTGTTATTTGTGCTTCTTCAAACTTTTCTGATGGATTGAATGTTTTTTCAAGATTGTTTCCTGATATAACATTCTTTAATTTTGTTCTTACAAAAGCTGCACCTTTTCCTGGTTTAACATGTTGAAATTCTACAACTCTGTATACATTGCTATCCATTTCAAAAGTTATTCCATTTCTAAAATCTCCTGCTAAAATCATAAATCCTCCTTAAAAATTACTTTTGAACTTTTTCTACTAAAGCTTTAAATCCGTTCATGTCATTTACAGCCATTTCTGCAAGCATTTTTCTGTTTATATTTATATTAGCTTTCTTTAATGAAGACATTAATTTGCTATATGTTGTACCATTTATTCTTGCTGCTGCATTTATTCTTGCAATCCATAGTTGTCTGAAATTTCTTTTCTTTTGCTTTCTACCAACATATGCATATTTTAAAGATTTCATAACAGCTTGATTTGCCATTCTAAATCTTATTGATTTTGCTCCAAAATATCCTTTTGCTCTTTTTAATATTTTTTTATGTCTAGCTCTTGTTGTAACTGCTCCTTTTATTCTTGCCATTGATTATCTCTCCCTTCGTTCTCTTTAATTAACTATATGGTAATAATTTTTTAACTGCAGATTTATTTGCACTATCAACATATGATGCTTTCTTAAGAGACATTTTTCTCTTTGAAGATTTACCTGTTAATTTGTGTGCTCTATTTGCTACATTTTTTTTGTACTTTCCAGTACCTGTTAATTTAACTCTCTTTTTTGTTGAGCTATGTGTTTTTATTTTTGGCATAACCTATTCCTCCTTAAACCATATTCTATTTTTGTTTTGGTGCTAAAACCATAGTAAGATTTTTACCTTCCATTTTAGCTTCTTTTTCAACTTGACAATTTTCAATTAAATCTTTGAAATCATTCATAATTACATTACCTTGACTAACAAAATTAAGTTCTCTCCCTTTAAATTTCATTGAAACTTTAACTTTATCTCCAGATTCAATAAATTTATTAGCCATTTTAGCCTTAAGTTCTATGTCATGTTTATCAATATTAGGTGATAATCTTACTTCTTTTATCTCTACAATTTTTTGTTTTTTCTTAGCTTCTTTAGCTTTTTTGTTCATTTCAAATTTAAATTTGCTATAATCAAGCATTTTGCATACTGGATTATCAGCATTAGGAGATACTAGAACTAGATCTAAACCTTCATCATTAGCTTTTTGTATAGCTAATTTTGTAGACATTTTACCTAATTTTTCACCATTATCATCTATAACTTGAACTTCTAAAAATTTAATTTCATCATTTATTAAAAAATCTTGTTTTATATTAAACACCTCCACAAAATAAAAAAAAGATTGCTCATGTATGGCAATCCTCTCAAAAAACAAAATAAACAAACTATTACATAGTTATTAATTATTAAATTTTATGACCTTAACAAGACAAAACTCGCAAGGTGAGAAGATTTCCTCTACTTTACGAGTTATATTATACATAAATTTTATGTAATTGTCAATATATTTTTTTATTTTTGTTATAATTTAAATGTTTTTTCAATTATATATCTAGATTATTAACGTATTTTGCATTTTCTTCAATAAATTTTCTTCTAGGTTCCACATTTTCACCCATCAATATTGAGAATGTTTCATCAGCAGTTATAGCATCTTCAAGATCTACCCTTACTAATGTTCTAGTAGCGGGATTCATTGTAGTTTCCCAAAGTTGTTCAGAATCCATTTCACCAAGACCTTTGTAACGTTGAATGTTTAAAGAATCTCTTGAAATTCCTTTTTCTTCTAATTCTTTTGTTTTAACTTCTAAATCTGCCTCATTATAGCAATATACATCTTCAATACCTTTTTTTGCTAATTTAAATAGAGGTGGTTGAGCTATGTATACATTACCATTTTCAACAAGTGGTTTCATATATCTAAAGAAAAATGTAAGTAATAAAGTTCTAATATGAGCACCATCAACATCGGCATCGGCCATAATTATAATTTTATGGTATCTTAATTTTTCAGTATTAAAATCATTTCCAACTCCTGCTCCAAGTGCTATTATTACTGGAGAAAGTTTTTCATTGTTATATATTTTATCAACACGTGTTTTCTCTACATTTAACATTTTACCCCAAAGTGGAAGTATTGCCTGGAATTTTCTGTCTCTTCCTTGTTTAGCACTACCACCAGCAGAGTCTCCTTCTACTATGTATATTTCGCATTTACTTGCATCTTTTTCTTGACAATCAGCAAGTTTTCCAGGAAGTGTTGTTGATTCAAGAGCACTTTTTCTTCTAACTAATTCTCTTGCTTTTCTTGCTGCTTCTCTTGCTCTTGCTGCACTTAAAGTTTTTTCAAGTATAGCTTTTGAAATAGCTGGGTTTTCTTCTAAAAATATACCAAGTTTATTTATAACAGCTGAGTTCACAATACCTGTTACTTCACTATTTCCAAGTTTTGTTTTAGTTTGTCCCTCAAATTGTGGTTCAAGTACTCTAACACTAACAATTGCTGTTATTCCTTCTCTTATATCTTCACCTTGTAAATTATCATCTTTTTCTTTTAAGATATTAAATTTACGTGCATAATCATTAAAAGCTTTAGTAAGTCCTCTTTTAAAACCATCAACGTGAGTTCCACCTTCACCTGTATGTATATTATTTACAAAAGAAAGTATATTTTCTGAGTAAGAAGTAGTATATTGAAAAGCAACTTCTACTTGAACATCGTTTTGTTCTGTTTCAAAATATATAATTTCTTGATTTATTGGTTCTCTATTTTTATCTAAATATTCGACAAAAGATCTAAGACCACCTTCATAGTGGAAGACTTTCATTTCTGTGCCTTCTTCTCTTTTATCCCATAAAGTTATTTTTAATCCCTTATTTAGAAATGCCATTTCTCTAAATCTTTGTGAAAGAGTTTCAGCATTATATTCAACTGTTTCAAAAATAGTTTCATCTGCTCTAAAAATTACTTTAGTTCCAGATTTTTTTTGTTCTCCAATTTTGTGTAATTTATCGCTAACTTTTCCTCTTTCAAAAGAAATTGAATAAAGTCCATCTCCATCACAAACATCTACAGTAAGGTTCTTTGATAATGCATTAACAACTGAAGCACCAACGCCATGAAGACCACCAGATACTTTGTATCCTCCGCCTCCAAATTTACCACCTGCATGTAGTATAGTATAAACAACTTCAACAGCAGGTATACCCATTTTAGGATGTATTCCTATTGGAACACCTCTACCATTATCTTGAACTGTTATTATATTGTCTGGTAATATTTCAACATTTATTTCTGTACAAAATCCTGCTAATGCTTCATCTACACTATTATCAACAATTTCATATACTAAATGATGTAATCCTCTCTCAGATACACTACCTATATACATACCTGGTCTTTTACGTACTGCTTCTAGACCTTCTAATACCTGTATTTGATTCTCATCATAATTTGCCATTCTTAAAACCTCTCTTCTTAAAATGTTACCCTATACTTATATCACATTTAAATGTTAAATTTCAAGTGTTCCATTTAAAACTTTTGAAATTTTTATATTTTCTACATCTTTAACAAAATTTGAATCAGTAGTAGTAATAACGCTTTGATAATTTTCTATATATTTTAATAAAAAACCTATTCTTGTTGAATCAAGCTCAGACATTATATCATCAAGTAACAATATAGGGGTCTCTTCTTTTTCTTCTTTTATTACTTCAAAATCAGAAAGTTTAAGTACTAAAAGTGCAGTCCTATTTTGTCCTTGTGATCCAAATTTACTTACTTCTAATCCATTTACTAGAATAGATATATCATCCCTTTGTATTCCTTTTAGACTTGCCTTTCTAATTTTTTCAATATTTGAATATTTTGCAAGAATATTTTTTATCTCTATTTCTGACATATCAATAAAGTCACTTATGTACTCAACATCTATATCTTCTTTTTCACCAGTTATTTTTTTTTCAATTATTTTTGCTTTTTCATTTAATTTATATATTATATCTTTTCTATAGCTAACTATATTTTTTATATATTTACTCATTTGTTCATTAATTATATTTAAGTACTCATCATCAATATAATCTTGCTTTAATAATGAATTTTTATTTTTTAAAATCTTATTATATTCTTGCAAATTAATTAAATAACTCTTTGATAATTGTGAACAAATCATATCAATAAATTTTCTTCTTTTTCCAGGTGCACCTTTTACTATATCAAGACTGTCTGGTGAAAAAATAACTATTGGTATTTCACCTACATGATCTATTAACTTATTTATTTTAACATCATTTTTTTTTAAAACTTTTCTATTTAATTTATCAATATACAATTCAATTTTATTCTCTAATCCATTTTTTAAATAATTTAAAGTTATATTTGAAAAATCTGCTTTAAAA
This sequence comes from Bacillota bacterium, assembly GCA_023460235.1. Taxonomy (GTDB): domain Bacteria; phylum Bacillota; class Clostridia; order TANB77; family CAG-465; genus CAG-465. The sequence continues at coordinate 214,070 of JAEWRE010000039.1, read as the reverse complement.
TTAATAACCTCATCATCTTTAAGGGTTCTATATGACTTTCCAAGTGCACAAATATATATTGATTCTATAATATTCGTCTTACCTTGCGCATTATCACCAACAAAAAGATTTATTCCATTTATTAATTCTATATTTTGATTATCATAATTTCTAAAATTATTTAATTCAATTTTTTTAATTTGCATTCTATAATTCACCTAAAATAATATTAATTGTTGTTTAATTTTATAGGTAAAACAACATATATGAAATCATTTGATACAGTAGATTTAATTAAAACTGGTGATATACTTGTTGTAAATTCAATAAATATTTCCGCTTCATCAATTACTTTTAAAGCTTCTATAACATATCTTGGATTAAATCCTATTTCTATATCTTTTCCTTCAACTACAGCAGAAATCATTTCTTTAGCGTCCCCTGTGTCACTAACACAACTTAAAATTATTCCATCAATTCCTATATTCATTTTAACAGGAGATTTTCTATCTTTTTCTTTATTTTCTTTCGCAAATAGAGCAACTCTTTCAAAAGAATCTAATATACTTTTTGTTCTTACCTTTATTCTTGTTTCATTTGATTCAGGAATAATGCTATTATAATTTAAAAACTCGCCTTCTATTAATCTACTTACTATAATACTTTTTCCTATTTCAAACAATGCTTGATTTTTATTAATACCTATTTTAACTTTATCACCATCATTATCTGTTAATATTTTTAATAATTCAGATAAGACCCTACCTGGAATAATAGATTTAAAATCATTTATATTAGTTTCATTTAAATATTTTTTTAATGATAATCTAAATCCATCAACAGCAACTATTGTTAATACGTTATCCACGACTTTAACAAGTGCTCCATTATATATAGGTCTATTTTCATCATTGCTTACAGAAAAAATTGTTTTTCTAATCATATCTTTAAATAATTTTTGATCAAGTTCTATTGAGTTTTCCACATTAAACACTGGTAATTTAGGATAATCATTTGCATTCATAACAGCAAGTTTAAATATACCATTTTGTGATTTTAATATAAATAAGTTATCATCTACTGATATACTTACGTTTTCATCATCAATTTTTCTAATTATTTCATTTAACATTTTAATATCTACAACTGTTCTACCTTCTTCTTCAATATTACAGTCTAATGTGTATTCTGATCCTATTTCTAAATCATTTGTTGTTAATTTTAATTTATTATTTATTGCTTCTATTAAAACACCTTCAAGTATAGGCATTGTTGTTTTTGAACTAGATGTTTTTGAAACTGTATTTAGTCCATTTATTAATTCTTTTAATTCACAATTTACTTTCATTATTTTTATTTCCTCCAAAAAATCTTTCCACTTTTCCACAGTATTAACATATATATTATATAGTTATATTTATTTAGTAGTAGTAGTAGTAGGTATTGTGGATTGTGTGGAAAACTACTTCAAACATTTGCCACGACTGACAATCTTATTGTGGATAAAGTTGTGGATAACTTGCTCTTTTTATCCACAGAATATTTGTTTAGTGTGGATAAAAAATATATTTTAAAATTATACACAAGTTATTAACATGGTTATCAACAGAATTATGTGGATAACTTTTTATAAGTAATATATCTGTAAAAATACTGTAATATTTCTGTAATAATCACTTCTAATCGGCAATAGATAAGGATTTTTTTATATCTTCTATTAAATTCCTAGTCTCACTATTTTTTTCATATTCATCTTTAATTTTTGAATATGCATGTAATACTGTTGAATGATCTCTTCCACCAAAATCTTTTCCTATTGATGGAAATGATAAGTTAGCTACTTCTCTACATAAATACATAGCTATCTGTCTTGGAAATGCTACGCTATTAGATCTTTTATCACTTACCATATCTGATACTTTTAAATTGAAAAATTTACATACTACTTGCATAATTAATTTGCTAGTTAAAATTTTAGTATTTTTTACTAATATAGATTCTATAGTATTTTCAACAACTGCATCAGTTAATTCATTATTTGTAAATGATGTATATGCAATTAGTTTATTAAATACACCTTCTAGTTCTCTTATATTTGATTTCACGCGTGTTGCAATTTTTACTAATATTTCATCATCTATAACATATCGTTCTTTTTCAGCTTTTTTTCTAAGTATTGCAAGACGAGTTTCATAATCTGGTGTTTGTATATCAACAGAAAGTCCCATATCAAATCTAGTTTTAAGCCTGTCCTCTAGCATTGCAATTTCCTTAGGTGGTTTTTCTGATGTAAGAACAATTTGTTTTCCACTTTCAAATAAAGTGTTAAAAGTATGGAAAAATTCCTCTTGACACTTCTCTTTTCCTGCTAAAAATTGAATATCATCAATTAATAATAGATCTATATTTCTATATTTCTTTCTAAATGATTCATTTTTATCAGTCATTATTGCTGATACTAATTCATTTGCAAAAAGTTCACCAGTACAATAGATAATTCTAGTGTTAGGATTATTTTTTAACATTTCATTACCTATTGCTTGCATAAGATGTGTTTTTCCAAGTCCTACTCCCCCATATATAAATAATGGATTGTATTTTACACCTGGATTTTCGAATACTGCAACTGCTGCAGCGTGAGCAAAGCGGTTATTAGATCCAACTATAAAGTTTTCAAATGTGTACTTTGGATTTAAATTTCCGCTTTCATGTTTTTCATTAGTTTTTTCATAAGTAGGAGTCTTTATTTCAGGCTTCTCTACCCTTTCTTCTTTAGTGGTTTTTGTTACACTTTCATTTTTTACTAATTCATTTTCTTCAATTTTTGTTGAATCAGGAATATTTTCTTTTGCTTCAAAAATTATATTATATGATTTTTTAGTAAGATGTGTAAGTGTGTTTTGAATTAAATCTAGGTATCTAGTCTGACAAACTGTTACATGATATGTCGATGGTGATAACAAGCATAATGTATTCTCATCTACAAGTCTTGGGATCATTACATCAACATATGTTTTATATCCAATTGGAGATATCTCTTCTTTTAGCATTTCCAAGGCTTCAGACCATATTTCTATAAAACTTTTTTCCATAAAACCACCTTTCTAAAAACACATGTTTTTTTTAGTTATCCACAGAGTTATCCACAGGTGTTGATAACTTTTCGACAAAATAATATTATTTGACATTACAAATTACATAATTATTGTGGATTAGTGTGAAACATGTGAAAATTAATATTCATTACTTTCATGTTTAATATATCATGAAATATAGAAAAACACAATAGTTTTAATGTTTTTTTATTTAAAATAGGTTTTAATATTTTTATAAAAAATGGACAAGTAATTGATACATCAATATTTGCATAAATTGTCGAATGTATGTGGATACTGTGGATAACTTATATTTTTTAATAATTACATAAAAATTCAAAAAATAATTGACAAACAAAAAAATATATAGTATAATTAACTCACTTATGATTAATTTAGGTTTTATTTTAATCACATTTAACAGTATTGAATTAACATATTTAAGTACATATAGATATTACTTTTAGGAGGTGTAGCAATGAAAAGAACATATCAACCAAAAAAATTACAAACACAAAAAGTACATGGCTTTAGAAAAAGAATGAGTACTATATCAGGTAGAGCTGTTTTAAAAAGAAGAAGAGCTAAAGGAAGAAAAGTATTAAGTGCTTAGGCTACTTTAAAGAAGTGGGTATGTTTGTCATATCCACTTTTATCTTATTTAGTGGGTGAGAGTATGAAATATACATTAAGAATAAAAAATAAAAGAATTTTTAAATACGTAATAAAAAAAGGAAGATTTTTTTCAAATAAATATATAACAGTACATTGTACTAATATAAAAAAATCCAATAATAACATCAACTTTTTTGGAATTTGCATATCTAAGAAAAATGGAAATAGTGTACAAAGAAATAAAATGAAAAGATGGGCAAGAGAAGTGTATAAAATTGAAGAATTAAATTTAAAAAAAGGATTTAATATTATAATCTTATATAAAAAAATTGCAAATGTTGAAATTTTGGATTTTAAATTAGTACATAAAGAATTAATAGAATGTTTTAAAGGACTAGATTTATATGGAAAAAATTAAACAAATTCTTTTAAAAATAATTAGAATACCAAGGAAAATAGAAATAATATTAATTATATTTTACCAAAAACATATATCAAAGTCTTTAGGAAAGAGATGTATATATTACCCAACTTGCTCTGAATATACAAAGCAAGCTGTTGACAAATATGGTATAATAAAAGGGAATATATTAGGTATTATAAGAATTTTGAAATGTAATCCTTTTTCAAAGGGTGGAATAGATTATTTAAAATAAAAAGGAGAAAAATAATGGCAGCTATAGCAACATTTTTTGGAATTATAGTAAGATTCATATATAAACTTGTTGGTGGAAATTATTTAATAACTATACTATTATTCACATTATTAACTAAGTTATTGTTATTACCACTTACAATTGGACAAATAAAATCTACGGAGAAAATGAAAAAAATTGCTCCAATGGATAAAAAGATAAGAGAAAAATATAAAAATGATAAGCAAAAACAAGCTGAGGAACTAACTAAATTATATAGTGAAAATAAAATTAATCCTGCGGGTGGATGCTTACCATTATTAATACAAATACCACTTGTACTAGCTATGTTTTACATAGTTAAACAACCACTTACATATATAACACAAACTCCAGTAGAACAAATAAAAGTTTATACACAAGAAGTATTAAATAAAGAAGAAGTTACTCAAAATGAAATGAATGCAAATGAAATATTAGTAGCAAATCAAAAAGATATTATTAACATGAGTGTAACTGAGCATATAAATCTTGGCGATGTACCAGCAAATACATTTAGTAAAGACGAATCTAAGAAAGTATCACCACTTACACTTTTAGTACCAATTCTTTCAGTAATATTTTCAATAATACAAACTAAAGTTACTCAAAAAGGTCAACAAATGACAGATGAGCAAAAAGAAATGCAAAAATCAATGAATTTAATGACACCACTTCTTTCAGCATCTATTTCATATACAATGCCAATTGCTCTTGGAGTTTACTGGTTATTTGGAAATATACTATCAATAATTCAACAGATGTTGATTAATAAATTTGTTTTAAAAATCGATTCAAAATTAACTTTGGATAAGGGGGAATAGTTATGAAAAGAGTAACAGAACAAGTTGCAAAAACAACAGAAGAAGCAATAAGAAAAGGACTTGAAGAACTTAAAGTTTCAAGAGATGACGTTAAAATCGAAGTATTAGAAGAACCCACATCTGGTGGTATACTTGGAATTTTATCAGCAAAACTTGCAAAAGTTAGAATTACAGTTGATAAAAAAGTAAATGAAGAACAAGCAAAGTATACAATAGAAAAAGTAAAAGAAATAGTATCTACTATTTTTAAAATAACAGGTGAAGAAAATATTAATTTTGATGTTTTAAAGAATGAAAATCAAGTGTTACTAGATATTAATGGAGAAAATGTATCACATTTAATTGGATATAAAGGGAAGACGATAGAATCTTTTCAATCTTTAATTAATTCTATGTTACAAAAAGAAGATGAGGAATTTGCAAAAGTATTTGTTGAAATTAATGGCTATAAGAAACAAAAAGAAGAAAAATTAAGAAGATTAGCTAATAAAATGGCTGACAATGTTATAAAATTTAGAAAACCAATAAGATTAGAGCCAATGTCTGCTTACGAAAGATTAATAATACATAGTGAGCTTTCAAATAGAAAAGATATTGAAACTGAAAGTATTGGAGAAGAACCAAGAAGAAGAGTAGTTATAAAGAAAAAATATAATTAAGATCAGCTTAATAAGCTGATTTTTTATAGAAGAGGTGAGAAAATTATGTTAACAGACACTATAGCAGCTGTTGGAACAGCATTATCAAATAGTGGAATTAGTATTATAAGAATTAGTGGAGAAAAGAGTTTAAATATAATTAATAAAGTATTTAAAACTAATAGTGAAATTGAACCTAATACTATAGTATACGGTAAGATTATTAATAATGGTAACTTTATAGATGATGTATTGGTTTCATATTTTAAGGCACCAAAATCTTTTACAGGTGAAGATATATGTGAAATTAATTGTCATGGTGGAAATAAAATAACAAAAAATATACTTGAAATTGTTTTAGAAAATGGAGCAAGGCTTGCTACACCGGGAGAGTTTTCTAAAAGGGCTTTTTTAAATGGAAAAATGGATCTATCACAAGCTGAAGCAACTATTAATTTAATAAATGCTAAAACTGATACTGAACTTAGAGTCGCAACGAATCAAAAAGAGGGGATAATATCAAATGAAATTGATAAATTAAGAAATGTATTAATAGAATTATTGGCTCAAATTGAAGTTAGCGTGGATTACCCTGAGTATGATTATGAAGAAATAGATAATAACAATTTATTTAAAATATTAGATGAAGAGATAAAACAAATAAACAAGATTATAAATACGTATGATCAAGGAAGATATATTAAAGATGGAATAAACGTATCTATTCTTGGTAAACCTAATGTTGGAAAATCATCACTTCTTAATAATTTAGCTAATTATGAAAAAGCAATAGTGACAGATATTCCTGGTACAACTCGTGATATTGTTGAGGAAACTATTAATTTAGGAGATATTGTTCTTAATTTGTCTGATACAGCTGGAATACGTGATACAGATGATATAATTGAAAAAATCGGTGTGGATAAAAGTTTGAAAATATTAGATGAAACTGATTTAGTAATTTATATGATTAATGCAAATTCAATTATAGATGATGAGGATAAAAATATAATCTCTAAAATTCAAAATAAGGGATTAAAATTTATAACAGTGATAAATAAGATAGACCAAGTAGAAAAACTGATTTTTGATGTGTTTTTGGAAGAATTAAAGCAAATTAAAGTTGATAATCCAATATTTTTATCTGTTAAGGATAATCATAATATAGATAATTTAAAAAATAGAATAAAAGAATTATTTTTAAATAATGACTTTGATTATGAACATGAATTAATAATTACTAGTATAAGACATAAAGATATTTTAAAAAGATCTGTTGATAATTTGTATAAAGCAAAAAATGAGATTGAAATTGGTCAACCAATAGATATTGTTTCAATATATGTTAAAGATGCAGCAAATTTACTTGGTGAAATTATAGGATCTAATGTATCTGAAGATGTTATTAGTAAAATATTTGAAAAATTCTGTTTAGGAAAATAGGTGATAATAAAATGAATGAATATATTTTAGGAGAATATGATGTTGTTGTTATAGGTGCTGGACATGCTGGTTGTGAGGCAGCACTTGCTAGTGCTAGATTAAATAAAAAAACTGCAGCATTTGTTATAAATTTAGATACACTTGCTAATATGCCTTGTAATCCAAGTATTGGAGGTACATCTAAAGGTCATTTAGTAAGAGAATTAGATGCTCTTGGTGGAGAAATGGCAAAAAATGCAGATAAAACTTTTATACAATCAAAAGTTTTAAATATGTCTAAGGGTCCTGCTGTACATTCACTTAGAGTACAGTCAGATAGAAAAATGTATCATATTGAAATGAAAAAAACAATGGAAAATCAAAATAATCTTGATATTTATCAAGCAGAAATTGTTAGTATTTTAGTTAAAGATGGGCAAGTATATGGAGTAAAAACTAAAATAGGTGCTACATTTTTATGTAAATCTATAATTGTAGCAACTGGCACATATCTAAAAGGCAAAGTTATTATTGGTGAGATTTCATACGAAAGCGGACCTGATGGAGTGTTTCCTGCTAATGACTTATCTCAAAGTTTGCTTGATATTGGTGTTGAACTTAGAAGATTTAAAACTGGTACACCTGCAAGAATTAATAAAAATTGTATAGATTTTACTAAAATGGAACCACAGTATGGAGATGAAAAAATAGTACCATTTTCTTTTGAAAATGAAGGCAATGAAGAAATAAAAAATAAAAAACAAGTAGAATGTTATCTTACTTATACAACTGAAAAAACTCATGATATTATTAGAGAAAATCTACATAGATCACCAATTTATAGTGGTAAAATTAAAGGTGTTGGACCAAGATATTGTCCATCAATAGAGGATAAGGTAGTAAGATTTAGTGATAAAGAAAGACATCAATTATTTATAGAACCACTAGGAGAATCTACTTCAGAGATGTATATACAGGGCATGTCTTCATCATTACCAGAAGAAGTTCAAATACAAATGTATAGAAGTGTACCAGGACTTGAAAATGCTAATATGATGAGACCTGCGTATGCAATAGAATATGATTGTATTGATTCAACTAACTTGAAATTAAGTCTAGAATATAAAGGAATAGAAGGATTATTCTTTGCAGGACAAGTTAATGGTAGTTCTGGATATGAAGAAGCAGCAGCGCAGGGACTTATTGCAGGAATAAATGCTGCATTAAAAATAGACAATAGAGAACCTTTAATTTTAGATAGATCGCAAGCATATATTGGTGTTTTAATTGATGATTTAGTTACAAAAGGTACAAACGAACCTTACCGTATGATGACTTCTAGATCTGAATATAGGTTAATGCTAAGACAAGATAATGCAGATATAAGACTTACTGAAATTGGTTATAATATTGGATTGATTTCACGTGAAAGATATAATACTTTTTTATTAAAACAAGAAATGATTAAACAAGAAATAGAAAGATTACGTGCAACTTCAATAAAATCAACTGATAAAGTAAATAAATTTTTAGAAAGTAAGGAAAGTTCTCAAATAACAAACTCAGTAAGATTAGCTGATTTATTAAAACGTAGTGAATTAAGCTATTCAGATTTAAGTGAGATAGACGAAGATAGACCTACATTACCTGATTCTGTGAAAGAAGAAGCAGAAATACATATAAAATATGAAGGATATATAAAATTACAATTAGAGCAAATTGAAGATTTTAAAAAATTAGAGAATAGAAAACTATTTGATAATATAGATTATAGTCAAATTAAAGGATTAAGCTTGGAAGCAAGACAAAAATTAGATAAGCAAAAACCTCTGTCAATTGGCCAAGCATCAAGAATATCAGGTATTTCTCCAGCTGATATATCAGTATTAATGATATATTTAAATCAGAATAATATTAAGTGAGGTTTTCATATGAAAAGTGAGTTTAAAGAAAATTTAATTAAAGAATGTATTAAATATGGAATATATTTAGATGAGAATAAACTAGATAAATTTGAAAAATATAAAAATTTATTAATTGAGTGGAATGAAAAGATAAATCTTACTGCTATAACTGATGAATATCAAATAATTCTGAAACATTTTATTGATTGTCTTGAAATCGTAAAACATATTGAAGAGGGAAGTAATATAATAGATGTTGGCACAGGTGCTGGTTTCCCAGGTATAGTTATAGCAATATACTTTGAAAAAAATGTAAAAATAACGTTATTAGATTCATTAAATAAAAGAATAAATTTTTTAGAAAATGTAGTAAAAGATTTGAATCTAAAAAATGTTGAATTAGTACATGGAAGAGCTGAAGAATTGGCTCAAAATCAAAATTACAGAGAAAAATATGATCTTGTTGTATCTAGAGCTGTAGCTAGTTTACGAGTTCTTTTAGAGTATGATATACCATTTCTAAAAGTAAATGGCAAAGGGTTATTTATGAAGGGTGATAATTTCAAAGAAGAAATAAATGATTCAAAAAATGCATTAAAACTATTGAATTCAAGCATTGATAATAAATTTGAATACAAATATGAAGTTGAAGAAGAAACATATAATAGAGTGATATTAGAGGTGATAAAAGAAAATATTACTTCAAAAAAATATCCAAGAATGTATTCACAGATAAAAAAGAGTCCATTATAGTATTAAAAAGAGTAAAAAACAAAGTTTTTTTGTTATTACTCTTTTTTTTTTGAACAAAATGTAATATAATATACCTCGAGGTGACATTATGGCAAAAATTATATCAATTGCAAATCAAAAAGGTGGTGTTGGTAAGACAACAACTGCTGTTAATTTGAGTGCTTGTATTGCTGCAAAAGGGAAGCGAGTACTTCTTGTAGACATTGATCCACAAGGAAATGCAACTAGTGGTCTTGGAGTAGAATCTGTTGCAGGAAAATCAATATATAATGTTTTAGTAGACGAGATAAAAATTAAAGAAATGGTACAACCAACAGTTGTCAAAAAGCTTGATATTTGTGGTGCAAATATAGATTTAGCAGGAGCAGAAATTGAACTTGTATCAATGGTGTCTAGAGAAACAAGGCTTAAAAAAGCTATAGATGACATAAAAGATGATTATGATTACATATTTATAGATTGTCCTCCTTCACTTGGTCTTATAACTTTAAATGCTTTTACAGCTTCAGATAGTGTTTTAGTTCCTATTCAATGTGAGTACTATGCGTTGGAGGGGTTAGGACAATTAATAAACACAATCAAATTAGTACAAAGACATTTAAATCCAGAATTAGAAATTGAAGGTGTTGTTTTAACTATGTTTGATGCTAGGACAAACTTATCTACTCAAGTGGCAACAGAAGTTGAAAAATACTTTAATAACAAGGTATTCCAAACAATTATACCAAGAAATATAAGACTTAGCGAAGCTCCAAGTCATGGACTTCCAATAACACTTTATGATCCTGATTCTAAAGGTGCTGAAACATATAAAAAATTAGCAAAAGAACTTTTAAAATTAAATGAGAGGGGCGAATAATATATGCAAAGTCAAAAAGGACTTGGTAGAGGGCTAAATGTATTCTTTGGGGAAGATACAGAAGAATTAGAAAAAATAACAAAACCCAAAAAAGAGAAGCAATATAAGGAAATAGATAAGGTTGTGGAACTAAATATAACTGAAATAGAGCCAATGTTAAATCAGCCAAGAAAAGTATTTGATAAAGAAAAACTTGATGAACTCACTGAATCTATAAAAGAACATGGTGTTTTACAACCGATACTTGTTGTAAAAGATGAAAATGGTTATACTATAGTTGCAGGCGAAAGACGTTGGAGAGCGGCAAAAAATGCTGGACTTAAAGAGATACCAGCTATTATAAAAGATTATACTGATACAAAGAAAAAACAAGTTGCTTTAATAGAAAATATACAAAGAGAAGATCTAAACATTGTAGAAATTGCTAATGCAATAAGAGAATTAATGGATATTGATGGATATTCTCAATCAGATGTATCTAAAATAACAGGTAAAAGTTTATCATCAATTTCTAATATAATGAGACTATTAAGATTACCTAATAAAATTTTGCAGTATTTATTAGATGGCAAATTAGTAGAAGGACAAGCAAGAGCTTTACTTGCAATTGATGATGAGGGTAAACAACTACAAATAGCAGAAAAAATCATAGAAAAAAGACTTACTGTAAGAGAAGTTGAAAAATTAATATATGGTGCCGATGAATATACTAGAAAAGAAAATAAAAAACAACCTAAAACAGTATATTATCAAAAAGTTGAAGAAAATTTGAAGAATTATTTTGGATATAAAGTTAAGATTGATTCAGCTAAGAAACACCAAAGATTAATTATAGAATACAACGATAATGATGGCCTTGAAAGTTTGCTTGGAAAATTAAATATAGAGATGTGATATAGTATGAATAATGTTGAAGAAAAAACAGGACGCGGTATTGTTATAATTGATAATAACTTAGTTACCATAAAAAGGACTAAAGTAAAAGATAAAAAAGAGAAAATATATTATACAATACCTGGAGGACATGTAGAAGAAAACGAAAATTATGAAGAAACTATAATTAGAGAAATATTTGAAGAACTTGGAATAAGTGTGAAAGTGAATGAAGAATTTTTACACATATATAATGAAGATTTAAATAGGGAAGAAGCTTTTTATAATTGTGAGTATATAAGTGGAAATATTGGTACTGGAACAGGCCCTGAATGGGGTGAATATCATGAAGAATATGGTAAGTATGATATTGAACTTATAAATATTAATGATATTTCAGAATACAACATATTACCAATAGAAGTAAAAAATAAATTGATAAAGGAATATTCTAATTAGAGCGAAAATTATCAAAAAAACTATTGACAAACGAAAAAAAACTGGTATAATAATACATGTACCAAGTTTGGAAGAGTGTCCGAGTGGTTTAAGGAGTCAGTCTTGAAAACTGATGATGTCGAAAGGCACCGTGGGTTCGAATCCTACCTCTTCCGCCAACAAAATAGCGGAAATATTATCTAAGTATTTCCGCTAAAAATTTATATATGGAGAAGTACCCAAGTGGTGAAGGGGACAGTTTGCTAAACTGTTAGGTTCCGTTAGGGGCGCGAGGGTTCGAACCCCTCCTTCTCCGCCATATAAATATTATTGAATAAGGAATTAAATAAGAATTTTATATATAATGGGTGTGACATATAGTTAAAAGCTATATGTCTTTTTTAGAAGTTATTAGGTGAACTATATTAAGTTTAATAAAGAGTACATCATTATATAATATAGGTGATAAAATGATAAAATATATGTTTATACATAAAAAAAAGATTATATTAATTATTATTTTATTTTTTACACTTTTTTTCTATTTATTTATAATTAGAAACGGTCAAAAAGGTAAAATAATACATGATGATGATATTAAAAGAAATAATTATAAAAATGAGAATCCTGATAAGACATTTCTTCAGCATGAGGAAATGGAACATATATTTATACCGAAGTCTCATGTTGCTTCAATTCCCATATTCATGTATCATTGGGTAAGAGAAGAAACTGGTGGTTATGAGTATCCAGATATGATGGTAAAACCTAGTGAGTTAAAAAAGCAATTTGAATATGTAAGTAATAATAACTATGAATCTATATTTATTACCGATATGGAACATATATATAAATACAAAAATCCTGTTGCTTTTACATTTGATGATGGATGGGTAGATGTGTATACTGATGTTTTTCCACTTGCAAAGGAATATAATATTAAAATTTCAATGTATATTATAAAAGAGCTTGTCGGAACAAATGCATATTGCAATGAAGAACAATTAAAAGAAATGAAAGAAAGTGGCCTTGTAGATATTCATTCTCATACAGTAACGCATAGAATGTTAGCTACTATTTCAATAAATGATGTATTTAATGAATTGATTGATTCAAAAAAATATTTAAAAGAGACATTTAAAATTGATTCAACAGTTATTTGTTATCCAGTTGGTTCAACTAATAATAATGTAATTAAAGAAGCTAAAAGAGCAGGATATAAATTTGGATTGTTGATGGATGGTGGTGTATATAATTCATCAATAAACAAGGAATTATTAGCTATACCTAGAATTTATGCAAAAAGAAGTATGGGCATTAATGAATTTATTTCTTACTTGAAAAAATCATATGTAACTGTTAAATACTAGAATTAGAAAATAAAAAATATTAAAATATAATATAATTTCGTTATTACTATCATAATTAATATACTATCATAATAAAATATATAAAAATAACTTGGTAGCCCTACTACCAAGTTAAATATTCACTATGTTATTGTTTTTTCTTTCCTTGATTTTGAGAATATCCAGATTCTTCACTCTTCATATGTGACATCTTTTGATCTTGCATTTGTTTGTTATCATTTTTAGAAGATCCTGAATTATTTTTCTTGCTTGGCATAGTAACCCACCTCACTTTCTGTATATATTATAACCATTAAATAATTAAAAATATGCAGAAATGTGTAATAAGAAAAAAAATATCTTTTAATTATCCTTTTCAGGTTAACTAAAAGATATTTTTTCATTACCTATAAAAATAATGCTTTCCAATTCTCATTATAAATTCATGTTTTCCTTTATTCCAAGAATTTTGTGGATCAAATGAGTCAAAATATAATGCTCCTTCTGTAAAATTTTTAATTTGGCCAGATAATACTTCTTTAGCCGCTTTTAAGCAAGCTTCATCATAGCCTTGGTAGTATCTGCCTCCAGGAATTACGGAAGAAAATTGATATGTACCATCATTATTTTGCAAAACTACACCTTTAATGGTATTCGGAAAATCCTTGCTTTTAGTACGATTAAGAACAACAAATCCAACCGCTAATTTACCTTTATAAGATTCTCCCTCAGCTTCTGCCCAAATAAGATGTGCAATCATTTCTAAATCTTCTTGAGTATAACTTTTTTCTTTCTTAGCTTTCTTTTTAGTAATAGCTTTCCTTGAATTGGTATCAATATCCTTTTTAACGGTAGGACTGGGGTATTCTTTTATAGTGTCTTGGTGAATCGTAATAACTTGTTTAGTACTTTTTTCTTCTACTTTAGAAATTGAATTTTTTAAACTATCTTCAATGTCAATATTAATTAGATTTGAAGATTTTAGAAGTTCGAATTGTACAGAAGCCTCCCGTTCTTGAAATGCATAACATTTTTCCCGATTATTCTTTTGTTCTATAGATAAAAAATCAAAAATAGGTTGAAAGAAAAATAAAACTATTAAAAAGAATAATATATAAATTTTATTCTTTCTAAGAAAAAGTGTCATATTAATTCTCCTTTGCTATTATGTAGTATACATAACATTATAACATAATTTTTATGGATATGTCAACAAATATAAAAAGGTAATGATAAATTTTTATCATTACCTTTTTGAATTTGTTTCAGTAGTTCAATTATTATAATGCCTTTCATATTTATCAGTTATCCAGCATGCATATTCCCACACTCTAGCTGCTTTTAATGTCTTAGTAACAAATAATGCTAATAATAACAAAAGTGCATTTATTGCTACTAGAAAACTCATGAGTACATTAAATTTATTCTTCATTCTAATACCTCCATAATCAGGATTTTAAAACAATAATTTACATAACTATTATATCACACATTGCAAGTAAAATCAAATGAATATTAACCTACTTAAAATACATATACATTATTAGAGGTGGTAATTTAATTGAATATAATAGCTTTTACATTGAAGATAACTATATTAGGAGTTATAAGTTCTGGAATAGGTGGTTTTTTAGGTGGTATAATAAGACCTAAAGATAAAAATTTACTTTCATCTATGTATCAAATTACTGGTGGAATAATGACTGGTATTGTTTGTTTTGATATGTTACCAGAAAGTTTTGAAATGGCAAATGTATTTTATTGCATTATAAGTGTTATAATAGGAATAGTTTTAATATATAAAATGGAAGTTTATGCTGAAAAAAATACTGTAAATAAAAAAAATAGTAAATATTCTACTACTGCTATAATAGTTATATTTTCAATGGCATTACACAATATTTTAGAAGGACTTGCAATTGGTGCTAGTATGATGTATTCAACATCGCTTGGAATTTCTGTTCTTGTTTCTATGCTTTTACATGATATACCAGAAGGAGCAATAGTAGGTGTTTCTGAATATACTAGTAAAACGAATATATTTAAAATAACAATTGATAGTATGTTAGTAGGTATGAGTGTAGGGGTAGGAGTTTTTATAGGACAAATATTAGGAACAGTTTCTGATGAATTAATAGCAATAAGTTTATCTGTTGCAGCAGGTGCAATGTTATATATATCATCTTGTGAACTAATACCAAATTCTATAAAAATATCTAATAATAAATCAACATATTTAATGTATATTATAGGTATATTAATTGGAGCATTAATAACAACTATGTAATTAAGAATTATGTTTATTATACTATATTAATTGACTTTAAAACCAAAATATGGTAGTATTATATTGTATTTTTAGGGGGAATAAATGAAAAGTATTATATTTATTTGTACTGGTAATATATGTAGAAGTCCAATGGCGCATTGGTATATGCAAAAAAGAATAGATGATATGAAAAAATCAGAAGAATATCTGATTAGCTCATGTGGTACAAATACCTATGGCGGTGAGAGAGCAACTCAAAATGCAATACAAGCAATTGCAAAATATGGTGTAAATATGGAAAATCATCGTTCAACTAATATTTCAGATGTAGATTTAAGTACATATGATTTGATTATATGTATGACAGAAAATCACAAAGATATAGTGCTATTTACATATCCTAACATAAAAGATAAAATATTTACTCTTAAAGAATATGTATATAATGATCAAATTTATACTGATATTGATGATCCGTGGGGGTATGATATTAGTGTATACAATTCATGTGGAAAAGAAATTGTGGATTGTGTGGATAAACTTATTGAAAAGTTTTAAAGGAGATAATTAAATGTTGATAATTGGTTCAGATCATACTGGAATTGAATTAAAAAAGAGTATAGTTGAATATTTAAAATCAAAGAATATTGAATTAATAGATGTTACAAATTTTGAATGTCAAGATAATGATGATTATCCTGATATAGCTGGAATAATTGCAAATAAGGTATTAGAAGATAAAGATAATCTTGGAATTGCTATTTGTGGGACAGGTATTGGAATATCTATATCATGCAATAAAGTAAATGGAATAAGAGCAGCGTTATGCACTGATGATTATATGTCAGAAATGTCACGTAAGCATAATAATGCAAATATATTATGTTTAGGCGCAAGATTAGAATGTTCAAAAGATTTTAATAATATAGAAAACATTGTTAATAAATTTTTGAATACTTCTTTTGAAGGTGGAAGACATGAAAATAGAATAAAAAAAATTAATGGATTAGAAAATAATTCAAAAAAGGTGGTATGCTAAATGGAAATTGTGTATGGTATTATTATTATAACTTTTCTTGCATGTTTAGCATTAACACCTGTTGCAATAAAGTTATGTAATAAATTTGGGTGGGTTGATATTCCAAAAGATAGTAGAAGAGTGCATTCAAAACCAATGCCAAGAAGTGGTGGAATTGCTATTATAGCAGCAATGCTAATAGGATTTCTAATATATTTTTTATTTACAAAAAATATACCTTCAATAAGTTTAAATGAGAAATTCTTAGGATATTTACTTGGTGGTCTACTTATAGCTTCAATGGGATTTATAGATGACGTATTTTCATTAAGAGCAAGACAAAAATTTGTATTTCAGCTTCTTGCTGGAATAATAGTATATTCATTTGGTATCAGGATATCAGGTATTAAAATACCATTTATTTATACTGATATAATTGATTTTGGTATATTGGATTTTCCAGTTACTTTAATTTGGGTAATAGGAGTAACAAATGCCTTAAATCTTATTGATGGTTTAGATGGTTTAGCCGCTGGAATTTCTGCAATATCAGCAACAGCATTATTAACAATATTTATTGCTACTTCAGCTAGTTTAGAAGCAATAGTAATTGCTGCTGTTTTGGTTGGTGCAACACTTGGATTTTTACCATATAATTTTAATCCTGCTAAAACATTCATGGGTGATGTAAGTTCTAATTTCTTAGGGTATACACTCTCTGTAGCTTCTATATTAGGTTTTGCAAAAGGATATACTTTACTTGCAATTATTGCACCAATACTTGCTCTTGGTGTACCAATATTTGATACATTATTTGCAATGATAAGAAGATTTTTAAAAGGTCAACCTATGTTAAAACCTGACGGTGCACATATTCATCACAGGTTATTAAAAAAAGGTTTTAATCAAAAACAAGCTGTTTTAATATTATATACTATAACAAGCATATTATGTATAATAGCAGTTACTATAATATCAGCGGATATATGGAAGCTTATTATATTAATAATAGCAATGATAAGTTTTATAATTTTAGGATTACTAAATATTGTAAAGAAGAAAAAGGAAAATATAGAGGTGGAAAATAAATGAAAGAATTATTATTACAAGAATTAAAGGAAGCTATGAGAGATAAAGATGAACTTAAAAAGAATACAATAACAATGTTAAGAGCTGCTATTTTACAAGTTGAAAAAGATAATCAAAAAACTTTAAATGAGGATGAGATTAAAGTAATTGTTTCAAAAGAAGTAAAAAAGAGAAAAGAATCTATTTCTGATTTTGAAAAAGCTGAAAGACAAGATATAATTGATGGATTAAATAAAGAAATTGAAATATTAAGCAAATATTTACCAGAACAATTAGATAATGAACAAATAATAACTCTTGTAAGAGAAGCTATAACAAAATTAGGAGTAAATTCTCCAAAAGAAATGGGCAAAGTAATGCAAGAAATAAAAGATAAAGTTTCAGGAAAAGCTGATGGTAAAATTGTAAGTGAAATAGTAAGAAATGAATTATCTAATATGTAAACAATAATAACCAAGTTATACTTGGTTTTTGTTTTATATAATAACTATACGGATATAATATAAAAGAGGAGTGATAAAATGAGTAATATTTATAAAATAAATGATGAAAAATTTAAAAGTATATATATATCTTTTAATTATACAATGAATGTTGATAAAAAAGATATTGCTAAATTTGCAGTTTTAAGTTCTATTCTTTCAAAATCAAGTCAAAAACTTAAAACACAAAAAGAGATAGGAAAATATTTGTATAATTTGTATGGTTCCAATTTTGATATAAATTTAGAGCTAATAGGTGATATATATAATATAGAATTTAGAATAGAATGTGTAAATAAAAATTTTCTTCCAAATAAGGATGATGTACTATTAAAGTGTTTAGAATTTATTAATGAAATTGTATATAATCCAAATATGAATAATGGTGCTTTTAGCGAAGATATTGTAATTAGAGAGAAAGAATCTATATTAAATAAAATTAAATCAAGGAAAGATGATAAATTAAGATATGCAGTTACAAGAACTGAAAATATTATGTGTGAAAATGAACCATTCGGGGCTTCGATTTACGGTTTGGAAGAAGATGTAAAAAGAATTGATGTAAATGATATAAGTAGTATATATTATTCTTTGATAAATGATAGTTGCATAACAGTTGTACTATCTGGAAATTTATCCGGATATGATAGTATTGAACAAGATATAGAGAATGTTTTCGGGGATAAGATTGCTTCATGTCTTCAATTTTATGATCTTGTTATAAATAAAGCTGAAAACAGTATTTATGAAAAAAATGAATTAAATAGTGTAAAAGAAATATATGAAAAGCAAGATACAGTTCAAAATGTACTAACATTTGGTATCAGGATTAAAGATCTTAGCAAACATGATTTTTTTGTATTGAATATGTATAATTCAATATTAGGTTCTAATCCAAGTTCAAAATTATTTCAAAATTTTAGAGAAAAAGAATCTCTTGCATATACAGTTAGATCCAGATGTTATAGATTTAAAAATATTATAATTATATATGCTGGTATAGAGAAAAACAATTATGATAAAGCTAAAAAGGTTATTTTTGATAATTTGAATGAGATAACAGAAGGAAATATAACAGATGAAGAATTTGATTCTGCAAGGGAAAGCTTAGTTTCTGATTTATTAGAATGGAATGATTCTAAAGTTGCATTAGAAAAAATGCTTATTATTAATTTAATTAATAATGGTGATAAAGAAGTAAGTATTGATGATATGGTAAATGGAATAAAATCAGTAAAAAAAGAAGATATAATTAACTTTGCTAAGAGATTAACTGTTGAAAAAATTATTCTGATTGGTGGTGAAGATAATGCGTAATTTTGATAAATATACTAATTCAAATTTAAGCGAAACAATTTATAAGACTAAACTTAAAAATGGCCTTGATATCTATATTTGCAAAAAGGAAGGCTATAATAAGAAAATAGGAATGTTTGGTACAAAATATGGATCAATAATAAATGATTTTATAGATATTTCAACTGGTAAAAGAGTCAAAGTACCAGATGGTGTGGCACATTTTTTAGAACACAAATTATTTGAACAAGAGGATTCAAATGCACTTGATTTATTTGCGAAAATTGGAGTTTCCTCAAATGCATATACAAGTTTTGATCAAACTGTATATTATTTTGAAACCATAGAAAAATTTGAAGAATCAATTAAACTTCTTGTAAAATTAGTTAAAACTCCGTATTTCACGGATGAAAATGTAAATAAGGAACAAGGAATAATTGCACAAGAAATAAATATGTATGATGATGACCCAAATTTTATATGTTATTTTAATGCACTAAAATCAATGTATATAAATCATCCAGTAAGAATAGATGTAGCTGGGACGGTGGAATCTATTCAAGAAATTAATAAAGATATATTATATACTTGTTATAACACATTTTATAATCCAAACAATATGTTTATTGTAATTGTAGGAGATGTTGATGAAGAAAATACAATAAATTTAATTGAAGAAAATATGAAGTTATATGAAAAAGATTATGATGAAGGCAAAAATATTGAAATTAATAAGTTTCTTGAATCAGAAAGTAGAGATATCAATCAAAAAAATATAGAAAAAGATATGGATGTATATATGTCACAAATCTGTATTGGATATAAGTTAGATGCAGTTAGTGGCAATGAGATTGTAAAACGACAAGTAATATGTGAATTCATATCGGAATTATATTTTTCAAGATTAACTGATTTTTTTGAAGAGCAATATAATCTTGGACTTTTATTTGAACCGGTAAGTTTTAGCTACGAGGGAAGTAATACATTTGCACATGTTATAATTTCTGCAAGTAGTAATGATATGGCTGCGGTTAAAGATAATATATCAAATTATGTTGAAAAAATTAAAATTGAAGATATTAATGATACTGAATTTGAAATAATAAAAAAGAAAATGATAGCAGAAAATATTTTGGATAGTGAAAATTTGAATATTAGTTATAGAAGAATAATTGATAGTATTATAGATAATACTGATTTATATTATGATGTTAATTTCATTGAATCAATATCAAAGGATGATATAAAGAAATTTCTTAAAAATTTAGATGATAAATATAAGGTTATATCTATAGTAAAAAATAAATAAAAAATGATGTGTTAAGTTTTTATAGCTTAGCACATTTTTATATAAAATATTATGAATACAAATCTATTATTTGCATATAATCATAATATATCAAAAGGCTTGAAATCAACTATGTATAGATGTTTTTTGTCGAAACTTGCGACCGATTTTTTGACAACAAATATTGACTTTACAAAGTAGAAATGGTATAAATTATGTAGAAAAAGGAGGCCTGTCTATGTTAATAAATGATATAAATAAGTTAAAAAGTAAATTAGAAAGCCAAATTTTGAATAATGAAGAGTATAAAAATATATATGATACTAGTGTGAAAATAGATGAATTACTTGTAAAATATTATATGAAAGGTGAATTAACCAAATATATTAAATGAGCTAAGTGATATATTAAATAGCATTAGTCCGAGTACAATTATTAATGTATAATCACAGTCTGATTCTACAAAAAGGAAGAATATTAGAACTGCCAATATTATATCGTCAATAGCGAGCGAAAACCCGAATAAAGATATTCTGTCATCACTGAAATCTATAGGTCCAAGTCTAAATCCAGATTTTTTTTCATTTTTTTCTTGTTTGTCAAATCTTGTTGTATCATCAATAGTATCTGTTTCATCTTTTTTTAATTCATCTATTAATTCGACATTATTATTACTAGTATCCGGAACAGAAGTTACATTATTATTGCTTGTATTAAAGGTAGTGCCTTGTGGATAAGACATATTATTTCTATAACCATATCTATAAAAATTTGGATAAAATAAATCCTGTCTAAACATTTTCATCACTACCTTTTCTATCAAATATTCCAATAGCATTAGCAACAGTTAGCATTGTTACATATTCACCTATTTTGTCTTGTCTTGATTTTCTCAAAAATGGTTTCAATGACAATAATAAATCACGTTTTGGATCTTTTTGATTCATTGATGATATTATTTTTTGTATTCTATTAATGGTAGATTCGTCGAAATTTCCAAAATTAAATCCTGAAGATGAAGAATCAGATTGGTTTTGCGACTTACCGTTAAAAGACCCTAATATTGATCCTAAATCAACATTTTGTAATAATGAAGCTATATTTGCAAAATTTATCTGGTTTGAATTATTATTTTGTTGATTATTATTATTTGAATTGTTTTTTTGTGTATCATTAATTTCTTTATATGTATTGTTGGAATCATTATTAGAAATATTATTGTCATTAATATTTTCTTTATTTAATTTTGATTGTATACTTTGAATAAGACTGTATAAATCAGCAGCATTATCAGAAGGTAATCCTTCATTTACTGCTTTATTTAAATTATCTTGTTCCATTATTTTTTATTTTGATTTTTGCTAAGCATACCAACCAAATTATTTAAATCATCACCTGACATATTTTGAACCATTCTTGATACCTGCTCAATTTTACTTTGGTCAATTGTAGATAGTAGCTCAGTAAGTTTTGAATTTAGTGTTGAATTCATCCCATTTTGATTATCATTATTCATAAAAATACATCTCCTTTTCTTATATAATAATTATATGCGCCTATAAATATATTGTGATATATTATTTTATAAAAAGTATATAATATTAAATTTTTAAAAAAGTGTTGACAAAAATATAAAATCATGTTATCATATATGACATATTTATTTCAAAAATGAACTATTTCTTTTCTTTTATTCAAAAAAAATCCCATGTAATTAAATAAAAATCCAAGGAGTGTGATAATATAAACAAATATAAAAATATAAATGACTTATATAATATATCATGTATTACTGATGAATGTATAAAAATTAAGATAAATAAAGTTGTAAAAAATGTGTATTTATATAAAGTATTACCCATAAACATTTTAAATATAAATGATCAAATAAAAAATGATATAATGGAGGTTTATAAACAATTTTTAAAAGAATTTAATATTGAATATCAAATAATATATAGAAAGAAAAAATTTGATATTGATGCATATATAGAAAATTCGTGTAATAATGTAAAAGAGACTACAAGTGATAATGTAATACAAGAATATAAAGATAAGTTAAAAGAAAAACTTATTAAAGAAAATTTATATTGTGGAAAATTTTATATTGTTATAGCAATAAGAGATCAAGATAATATAAAAATAAATGATATTGATAATTTGATGGTTAGATTAAATAATATAGGTTGTGATATTTCAAGAATTGAAGGTAAGGACAATATTATGCTTATTCTATATGAATGTATTAATAAATAGAGGGAATGTATTATGGAAATATTTGAAAATGAAAAACATAGTATTAAAAATCTTTTTCCTTCATATATAGATAACACAAAATTTAATTATATAAAACTAGATAATATTTTTTCATCTAGTATCATAATATATGATTATCCCAAATATATATCTGCATTTGATATAACTGAAAGTTTACCAAAAGACATAGAATATGATATGTCAATATATACTAGAAAAATAGACACATATTCTGTATTAAAAGAATTAACTCATTATATAACACTTACTGACACGGAAATTAGCACTATAAACAAAAATCAAATTGATATTGATATAATAAAAAAAGTAAAAGATGATTCAAAAGAATTAAGAAGAGAAATACAAATAAATAATGAAGAAATATTTTTAATAACAATAATTATAACAGTATTTGATAAAGATAAAAATAATCTATTATCAAAAATAAAATCCATTCAAAGCAAACTTTATTCTAAACAATTTATATCCAATATAGCAAATTTTAGACATTTAGATTCTTATTTACTAACTTTACCCCTAATAAATTCAGAAAATAATATAATAAAAAATGTATATAGAAACTTTACAACAACAGCTATAAGTGCAACATTTCCTTTTTATGAGCTTAATGTTATAGATGAAAAAGGCATTATTTTTGGTAATTGTGAGAAAACAAATAGTATTTGTTGCATAGATATATTTAGCAATAGCTATATGAATTCTAATACTTGTATTTTTGGTAGTAGTGGTTCTGGAAAATCATTTCTTGTAAAACTACTTATAGTAAGAAATTTTTTTAAAGGTATTAAGCAGTATATTTTTGACCCAGAAGGTGAATATTCATATATTTTTTCTGATATAAAACATGATGTAATTAGCTTCTCTAGCTGTAATGAGAATAAATATATAAATATATTTGATATAACAGAAATGCATGTTAATATATATGCCGAAAATACAATTAATTTAAAATCAAAAAATATTTCTAATTTTATTTGTAATATATGTGATATAACTGAAGAAAGTGAAATAAATCAAATTTATGAAACGATATTAAGTACATACAGTTTATTTAGTATAACTGATGTTGAGTCACTTTATCAAGTTTCAGAAGAAAATAAAATTTATATAAATAAAAAAATTAAGGATAGTACTCAATTTCCAACATTTATTGATTTTATCAAAGAAATAAAAAATAGTAATTTAAAAATAAAGATAACAAATGAAATATTAAATAAATATCCCATTTTTTCAAAACATACTAATATTGATTTTAATTCAAGTATAATAGTTTTCGATTTATCTTGTTTAGATCAAAATTCAATTAATATAATATCAAGTTTTTTATTCGATATTATAGATTTAAGATTAAGAAATAATGGCATATTGAAGAATCATGAAAAAGTTCTTATTTATATAGATGAAATATGGAAATTTATTTCAAATAAAATAAGTATGGAAGAAAAAATATTATCTTTGTTTAAGTCAATAAGAAAGAAAAATGCTGGAATTATAACCATTACGCAAGATATATCAGATTTCTTTTCATACAAATCTGGATTATATGGAAAGGGAATATTAAATAATAGTGGCTTTAAAATTTTCTTTAAAACTAATTATTCTGATACAGCAGTTTTAAATAACTTAAGCGATATGTCTTCTAGTACTATAGATGATATAGCTAGATTAACAAAAGGTCAATGTAAAATTATCTTTAAAAATAATATAGTAAATATAAATGTACAAGCTAGTGATTATGAGAGGAAACTAATAGAGGGAGGTAATAAATGAAAATACTAGTTGCTTTAGATAATAAGAATATAAAAGAAGAATTAGAAAAAATATATCCGAATGAGTTATATATACATGATATAACGTATAAAGAAGGAGTAATAGAATTCTTAAGTAGAAATAAAGAGGAATTTATTCTCATTACTAGAGAAGATTTGCAAGGAAATTTAGATAATAGGCTTTATGCAAAACAAATAAGAATAGCAAATGAAAATGTAAGAGTTATATATATAGTAAAATCTTTGGATACGAGCTATAAAGAATTTTTATTTTCTAATGAAATATTTAATATCATTGAAGGTGAATCTGTTAGTATAGATCAAATTAAAGAAATAATTGAGAATGGAAAAGATATTATATATAAGATTCAAAAAAATGAAAAAAATCAAAATAATTATCAATTACAAGAAAATATAAATCAAATAATAACTAAAAAAATAATTTCAATTTTTGGTACAAGTGGCTCTGGAAAATCGTTTGTTTCGAATTTACTTGCAAAAAAGATTTCTAATGATTTTAATTTACGAACTAGTTTAATTGATATGGATTTGCAAAATCCTTGTTTAGATATTATTAGCAATATTGATAGTAATCTTAATGGCTTAACTAATATTATAGAGGACATTGATAAAAATTTAGATATAGTAAATAATTTAAA
The DNA here is from genome assembly GCA_023460235.1 of Bacillota bacterium. Lineage (GTDB taxonomy): Bacteria > Bacillota > Clostridia > TANB77 > CAG-465 > CAG-465. Next base: position 188,500 of record JAEWRE010000039.1, on the reverse strand, counting down.
TAAATATACAAAAACAAGTCAAATAGATAAAAAATTAATATATTTAATGAGTAATATTAGTTTATATGATTGTCAAAATAAATTATCAAGTTATTATTATCAAAAAATTTATTCTTATTTTCTAGAAAAAAATGATTTTATCTTAATAGATCTTCCTTCTACACCTTTTTTAGATGTCGTAAAATACACATTAGAAATTTCAACTGATATATTTTTTATAGTTAATCCAAATTATATTAGTATAAGACAAGCTATTAAATATCTCGACTTAATGGATAAAGCTTGGAACATACCAAAAAGTAATATAAAAATTATAATTAATAAAAATCAAAAAAATTCACTTGATAAAATTCAAATAGAATCCTTGTTTAGAGAATATGAGATATTATCTGTTATAGGTTATGATATTAATGTTGAGGGCTTTATTAATGGAGCATTAAACAATATAGATATTCCATTTAATACAGATAATATTTATGAAAGTATAGGTATAATAAAAAAACAAAATAAAGCATTGAAAAACAATTTAATTGGGAATATTTTTAAAAAAAGAGAGGTTTTAAATGATTATTAATGTTTTTAATAAAGATGACTCAAGTAATTATTTTAATGAGAACAAAATAACTAAAAATAAAATAACTGACAATTTTGGCATAAAAGAAATACAGGACTATCTTATAAAGGATTGTTTAGAATTGCTGCAAGAGGAGAGAAAAGAAGAAATTACTATAAAGATAAATGAATTTTTATATAATAAATATGGTTTATTAGATGAAAAAGAAATAATAGAGATAAATAATCTATTAATAAATAAGATGTTTGGATATGATATTCTTCAAAAATTTATTGATGATACAACTGTTACAGATATAAGGGCTATTAAGTATAATAAAATATATGTAAAAAGAATAGGAATATGGGAGAAAGTAGATGAAGAATTTAATAGTGAAATGGAGTTTGAACAATATATAAGATATTGTATTCAAAAAAACAATTCTAATATAAATTTTGATGTACCTATGGTTATAATTAGTGATAAAAAATATAAATTAAGAATTGAAGCTGGTATTTCTCCAGTAAATTCTATCTCTCCGAATATTGTAATTAGAATTCACAGAAATAGTCTTGATACATCTCTTGAAAGATTATTTATTCAAGAGGATATGTTAGATGAAATATCATATAAACTGATACTTAATGCAATATTATCAAAATGTAATATAATAATTTCTGGTAAGGGTGGTAGTGGAAAAACCACTTTGCTTAGAGGCATAATAAGAAAAATACCTGATAATTGTCCAATAACAATTAATGAAGAAACAACAGAATTATTTATTGATAATAAAAACATTATTCAAAGAGAAGTAATAGAAAATAGAGAAGATTCTGCCAAGATAACATTACAAAGACTAATGAAAAATAGTCTTGTTATGTCCAATGATGTAATAATAGTTGGTGAATTAAAAGGTACTGAAACAACAGTATTTTTTGATGCTATATCTACAGGTCATATGGGACTCTCAACAGTACATTCAGATTCTGCAAAAAATACAATTGACAGATTAGTATTATTATTTAAAAGAGATGAAAAGAATCAACAATATAAAGAAGAATTTATTAAACAAATACTTTCAAAAAGTATAGATTTTATAATATATTTAAGTGAATATAAAGTAGTTGAAATAGTAAAACTAGAATATCAATTTGAAAATCAAAGTGTTAATGTCAATAATATATACACAAGAAAGGTAAATAGTTATGAAACAAATAATTAATTTAATTATAATAGCTGTCATTATAAATATAATTTTTAAATTACTTAAAATTAATAATAAAAAAAATAATATAATGTACAATTTATTAAAAGATAAAATAAAAAAAATATCATTTATAAGTCAAATTAACTATTATATAATTGAATTAAAAAATCTAAAGATTTCTAGTAAAAATTTTCTTAATATTTTATCTATATTAATTCTATCTTTTTTAATTTCAATATTAACATTTTATCTATCATATATTTATTTCAATATAATATCTACATCTTTAATATTATCAATAATATCATTTTTTATCCCAATAAATTTAATTAAGAAAATATATGTTAAACAAAAAGAAAAAATATTAGAAGTATTCCCAATGTATTGCATATATCTGAAAAATTATACAAATTCTACAAATGATATCGTTATAGCAATGAAAAAAATAGAAACAGATTATCCCTTGAATATATTTATCCATAAATTTAATTTATCCATTGAAAAAGGAATTAGGGTATATGATGCATTTGAAGATTTAAAAAGGAAAATTAATATTAAGATAATAAATAATTTTATAACATTATTACAGTATGCATATATAAATGGAAGCAATTTTAGTAAATTATTAGATAAATATGCAAATATATTAGTAAAAACTAATATACAAAAAGAAAAAGAAAAAGAAGAATTACTATCATCAAAAATAGTAATATATGTTTTGATGATAATAAATGCATATATAATACATTCTTTTGTATTTTTAAATGAAGAATACAGAAATGTAATTGTAAATAGTGCAATTGGAAAATTGATAATAAATATAAACATAATATCACATTTTATGATATTTTTACTTATGAAAAAGAATTTAAAAATGGAGGAATATAGATGAATAATATAATGGATTTAAATCTACATAATGAAATAAAAGTGGATAAAGAATTAGTGCTACAAATTAATAAAAATAAAAATGGATTTCAAAATTTAATTGAAGGTATAATTGATAAAGGAGCCGACTATGCAATTAAATCATTTCCAATAAATGATCATGTAAAAGATATATTAATGGATGTAAAGGATTCTTTTAAATCAAAAGATTTTAAAGAAATATTAAAAACAGCTATAAATAGTAGTATAAGAGAAGGTATAGAAATAATAAATATGCCTATAAATGTACTTAAAGATATTAATAAAGTAAAAGAGTCCGCTTTTCGTGGACGGACTTACTTCTGCTATTAATGTTGGACTTGATATATTATATAAAAATAATTTTAAAAATAACATATTTTCAAATTATATAGAAAAATTTTTCAAGGATATAAAATCTTTTGTTTCAAGTAAGACATTTACTGAAAAAGTGGAAAAAAGTTTCTTAAAACTTGACGATAAAGTTAATAATTTCAAAAATTTATGTGAAAAATGGTATGATGCATATGATAAATTTAATATTAATGAAATCAATAATGTAGCAAAGCAACTCAGTTCTAAAGAAAGAGGTATTAATAATAATTTAGAATGTATAAAACAAAATCAAATCATACAAAATATGACTGATTTAGTAAATAGTAAAAATAGTAAATTATCTCCCGTTCAGTTGCAAATATGTAATAACTTGTAGTATAATAATTAGTACATAGCTATAATATATATTAGGGAGATAATAATGAGAAGAGGAAATATTGATAATAATATAGACGAAGAAGAGCGTCTAGTTGTAAATAACAAAGAAAATGATAAAGAAAATGATAAAATAAAAGTTAAATTATTCATGTGGTTAATAATTACTATTTTCTTATTTTATCAAATTTATTCAATGATTAGTTATACTTTAGGTAATAAAGAAAAAGAAAAAATGTGGCTATATAATTCTGTAAGTTCAGTTGTAAATGTAGTTTATTCACATGCACCAAAACAAACTGAAGAGAATTATAGTTTGAAATTTGCAGCCTTAGGTGACATATATCTATCATCTAATACATTAAAAGGTGCAAAAGGTACATCTAGTTATGATTTTTCTACTGGAACTGATTCAATATCAAGTGAGTTAAAAAAATTTGATATCGTGATGGCTAGCCTTGCAACACCTGTTGTTGATAATTCAAGTTATACAAGTAAAGATACATATAATGCACCAAATGAACTATTAGATACATTAAAAAAATTAAATATTAGTATTGTTGCAACTGCAACATATCATGCTATGGATAAATCAGAAAATGGAATAGTAGCAACAACAACAGAATTAAAAAATAAAAATATAGCTCAAATAGGAATCAGTTCAGAATCAAGAAATAATCCTATTGTAATTACAAAAAATAATATAACTCTTGGAATATTATCATATACTACATCTTCTCAAACTAAAATTAGTGATAAAAAGGACTATTTAGTTAATGTATTTAATGAAAAAGATCTAAAAAAAGATATAGAATACTTAAAATCAAAAAATGTTGATTATATAATATCATATCTATATTCACAAAATCAAGATAGTAAAATTACAACAAGTAAGCAAAAAGAATGTGTAGATATATTATTTAAAAATGGAGTAAATGTTGTTTTTGGAACTGGTAGTAATACTGTACAAAACACAGAAGAAGATTTAATAACTGTTAATGAAAAAGATTCTCATGTATATATAGCATACGGACTTGGGGATTTTATTGGAAGTTATGAAACTGAAGAAAATAGATTGAGTACTATTTCGAGTATTGAATTTACTAAAACAATAAAAAAAGATAAAAAAGGCCAAGAAACATCAATAGAAACTGATATGAAGGTAGCTGATTTAAGTGGAATATGGACTAAATTTTCTGCTAAATATATAAAAAGTATGTATCTAGTAAATAGTGAAATAGAAAACTATGATAACGATAAATCAAATATCACTTCAAGTGATTATTTGGAATTAAAAAATGCTAAAGAATATTTAGATGAAATAGCAAAATAATAAATGCTATATAGTTAATTAAAAAATACAAAATTAATTTAATATATTTAATTTTGTATTTTTTTATTATATAATATAGAAGGTGGTGATTTTATGAATTTTTACGATAAAGTAGATGAATTGATAAGAAGTTTAAAAGATACAAATGAATATAGGGAGTTTTTGAGCTTAAAATCAAAAATTAAATCTGACGATAAATTATATAATTTAATGAAAGAATTTAAAGAGAAACAACAAAAACAACAGTTTGATTATTTAAATACTGGAAAAATTGATGAAAATATGCAAAAAGAATTAGAAAATCTATATTCAATTATAATACAAAATAACGACATGAGAGCCATGCTTGAATGTGAAATGAGAATTAATGTACTTCTTGCAGATATGCAAAAATCAATAGGTGATAGTATAAAGGAGATAATTGAATTTTAATGGAATATCTTGATAAAATTAAGATTATTAGTAAAAAATCTAAATTAAGACAAGATGCTGATAAAATAATTAGCGAACTTCCAAATAATAAAATCGTTACAGATGAAATTTTAGATTATTTAGGAAATAAAACTACTAAATTAGTTGAAGATAATGATATAAAAAACAATTACTATGTTTTTTTTTATGATACAATATATCTGAATACAAAACACAATAATAAATTTGGAAGAATTTGTGTTATTGCACATGAATGTATACATTCTATACAATCCAAAATATTACAGAAAATAAATTTTATATTATCTAACTTAGAAATATTATTTTTTATTATATCATTAGTTTTAGATATTTTTTTTAAAGATTATAATTTTATTTTCTTTATATATCTAGTGATAGTATTAGCTTCAATAACAGTAAGGCTTATACTTGAAATTGATGCTGTAAGGCGATCAGTCATTTTATCTGATGAATATTTGAATGGAAGAATTGAGACAGAAAAAAAGAAAATAATAATTGATATATATAAATTTCAGACTAGTTTCTTATTACCATTATTTTTGATAAACTTAGTTTTCTTTAAATTACTAAGATTAATGTTAATATATATACTATATTATATTTTTTAATAAATCTAATATATATATTATAAGGTGATTGTATGAAACTAACAAATAAGCAAAAGAGTATTTTATATGTATGTGTGGTATTGATAGTATTACTTTCTTTATATGCTAATGCTTTTATAAAGGAAAGAAATATAGATTTTGTGGAAACTGTTAATGAGGGCGAGATTAATATATACTAATTTAATTATTTATTTTTATTATAAAGCAGAAAATTTATTTCTGCTTTTATTTTATAATTGCTTTTATTAAAATATAATATATTGATTTTAAATTTTCATTATATCATATTAATATACATATATATTTAACAGGTGATAAGATGAAATTTACAATACTAGGTAAGCGATTTCTTTTAATAGGATTATTTGTTTGCTTTTCATTAGGTATATATGCTATAATTGAAAATACATCAGAAAATAATACTTTGATCCAAGCAAATGCTACTCCAATAACAAATAAAATTATAGTAATAGATGCGGGACATGGATTGCCAGACGAAGGAGCTGTTGGTTTTAATGGTACAACAGAGCAAGCAACAAATCTTGCTATAACATTAAAACTTCAAAAATTAATTGAACAGAGTGGTGCAAAAGTTATATTAACTAGAAGTGATGAAAATGGGATATATTCTTCTGATAATGCAAGTATAAGGAATAAAAAAGTTAGTGATATAAAAAATAGAGTAAAAATAGGAAATGCAAGCTCTGCTGATATATTTATATCTATACATCTTAATAAATATCCTCCATCTGAAGTATATAGAGGATGGCAAGCTTTCTATCAAAAAAACAGTTCAGAAAGTAAATTAATTGCAAATTTGATTCAAGAGAATTTAAATAAAAATATTGAATTTAAAAATGATAGAGTTCCTCTTCCTATAACTGATGTATATATAATGAATAATGTAACAATACCTTGTGTTATAGTTGAATGTGGTTTTTTATCTAATGCTCAAGAAGCAAAACTTTTAACTACTGATGACTATCAAAGTAAATTAGCGTGGGGTATATATGTAGGTTTGCAAGATTACTTTTCAAAAGGAGTAGAAAACGTTGAATAAATATATGAAAAAAGCTTTGGAAGAAGCTAAAAAAGCTTATGATAAATATGAAGTACCAGTTGGAGCTGTTATAGTAAAAGATGATAAAATAATTGCAAGAGCACATAACTTAAGAGAAAAAAATAATACTTTTTTTGCTCATGCTGAAATGCTGTGTATGCTAAAGGCTTGTAAAAAGTTAAATAGTTGGAGATTAGATGGGTGCGAAATGTATGTGACACTCGAACCATGTGCTATGTGTGCAGGTGCAGTAACTCAGTCTAGAATAAAAAAAGTTTATATAGGTGCAAAAGATGAAAAAAATGGTTGCGTAGGATCTATATCAAATATGTTTAATATAAACACAACACATAGAGTAGAATATGAATATTTAGAAAATTGCGAAGAATGCTCTGATATAATTAGTGAATTCTTTAGATATCTAAGGAAAAACAAGCAAGGAAAATAAATTTTCTTTGCTTGTTTTTTATAACTATATAAATTTAATTAAATACTATAAGTGTTTAAAAATATCATAAAAATTAATATATTTTTAAAAAATATATTTACAAATATGAAAGATTTTGGTAATATATATGTATTAAATTATGAATTATTTCGATATTTTTCTACTTCTTTACAAAAATCAGTAATTGCGTTATATTTTTCTGCTGGTAAATTTTTTAAAAAATTGGAAATATCATCAGTTGAATTATTAATAGATATATTAAAGAAATCATGAATATCCATTTTAAATATAGTACAAATCTTAAAGATTAGCATTATTGAGCAAGTATACTTGCAATTTTCAATACGTGATATATGTTCAACAGAAACATTTAGAAGCTCTGCTAGTTTTTCTTGAGTTAGATTATTCTCTTTTCGTATTTTTTTTATGCTTGTTGATATATGGTTTCTTAGTTCAAAATCATTTTTAAATAAAGACAAATAATTCATAATAAAATCCTTTCAAATCATGTATGTATTATATAAATAAAGATCATTATATAATATAATACATTATTTTGTAGTTAAATATAATGACTTATTATGCATATTTTATAACTAATAGGTCTTGAGGTGGAGTATGAAATTGTTTAATATATTTAAAAAATATAATTATTATAATGAAATAAAAAAGAAGTCAAATGAAATATATTATAAATATAATTTTGTTGAACATATAAAGAAAAATCAAAATGGAAAATATAGTGTTTTACTAGAAACAATAATAAAAGAGAAGTTGTATAATCTAATATTAAATATGTGTAATCAAGTTATATATGATTATAATTATGTTTTTACAAAAGATGAAATATTTTTTATTGAAGAATTTGAAGTGGATAAAATTTTTAGTTATATTGTTGAGTACATAAGGGATGATGTAATAATAATGAAAAGAAAAACTAAAAATTTTATATGATCAGATATTAAAAGCTAACTATATTAATAATAGTATGCATAAATTTATAAAGAAAAATAATAATATTTTATTATAATTCTAAAATTCATATATTAAATTATTTCTTTTTATAGTATAATTTTTGTAAAAAAAGATAATTAAGATATCATGCAACCGTTAGTTGACAAATTTAAAGGTCTACTTGGTTGAGGTGTAACTAGGATATTGATATAATAAAAATAGAAAGGAGATTTTTATTATGACATTAGCAGATAGGATTTTAGAATTTAGAAAAATTAAAGGAATTTCACAAGAAGAACTTGCAGATAAAATAGGGGTATCAAGGCAAGCGGTTTCAAAGTGGGAGAGTGGACAATCAATACCTGATATTGATAAAATAATACTACTAAGTGACTTTTTTGATGTTACTACGGATTTATTACTAAGGGGAATAGAAAATAACAAAAGAGATAATAGTACAGAAAACACATATATTTTTAATTCAGTAGCGACCTCTTTAAATTTTTTAGGATTATTAATATCAATTTTTATATGGAATAATACAAGGGCAGATGATGCAATTTTAGCAGGCTTTATATTTATGATAATTGGAACTATGATCTTTACAATAGGAAAATATCAGGCTTCTAACAAAGATAAATTGTTATCTCAAAATAAATTTTGGAAAATCAATATATGGATTATTGTGTTTATACCATTGTCTATAATATACAATTTATTATTTTCACATTTTATGGCACCATATCCAATATTATCTAGCAATACATATATGCAATTTATTCTATTTTTTATAATATATATATTTATATGTTCACTTGTAACGTATATTCAAAGTCGAAAAGAAAAGCAAAATAGTAAATAAAATATATCTGCAAAATATCTATATAAAATAGTAAGAAAAATGATAAAAAATGAGAAAATAAAATTTATATTTAAAGTAACTATAATTCATGTTATAACATATGTAGTTTGTGGTATTGTTTTTTCACAAATATTTAATTATCAGAGTTCCCTAATTGATAGTTCAACTCGAAGAGATATGAGTAGTATTATAGTTAAAATGGCACCACTTTTTCAAATTATTAGAGGTATTCTATTTGGAATAGTTCTAGTATTAATTAGAAATAGTTATATCAATAATAAATATGGATGGTTAAGAGTATGGTTGATTCTTATAATATTAGGAATTTTTAATACACCTGGTACAGCTTCTTTTTCAATTGAAGAATTTATATATCTTTATCCTTCTAAAGAACCATTAAGTTTACAAATTGGAGGTTTACTAGAAATATTAATACAAACATTATTATTTAGTATTCTTGTTACAGTAAAAAAATCAAGTTATGATAAAAAAAATATCAAGCAAAATATTTAGATAATGCTTGATATCACAGTAATTATAATGGTGCACCTGAAGGGATTCGAACCCCCAGCCTACGGGGATTCGTAGTCTATTAAAAAAACTGACTTTATTGTACTTTCTTTACCTTTAAGAAATATACATATATACACGGATTAAATTCAATTAATTGCCACTTTACTGCTGAATTGAGCATAACTGAAATTAATCTTTGTATTTTTTATTGTGCATCCTGTTAATTGTGTTAATTGTGTTATTTTCTCACCTTTTACTATTTTCTCGACTATAAATTCCTTTGATAAATCATTTAAAAAAAGTTGAATATTATAAGTTGTAATGTCTTTCAATTGCATACTTCCAAAATAAGGAATTATTTTATTGTTTAATTGTTCCTTGTAACCTTATATTGTTTTGGCAGATAATTTTGGATAAGCATATTCATCCAACCATTTTGAGCATAAACTGTAAAGTTAATAGATGAGGTAGGTGATACTTTATCTTCAATAGCAATTACAAATCTTTGTAATTCAGTATCTATATTCATAGCTTTGCTTAATTTAATTGTTTTATAATTTGTTTTTTCTTTGTAAGTATATTTTAATTCATATCAATTTCCATGTTCCCTATAACTACCAACTATTAAAGCGCCTCATTTCTTTTATAATAATCATATGCCATATCAAGCATATCTTCAGTTACACCAATTTCTTCAGCAACTTCATATTTAAGCATATTTTTATACTTTTTTATATTTTGATTTAATTTTTTACCTATGATAGACTTAAATGCCCATTTCTTTGCTCTATATTCATTTCGATCTATTATCGTTTGATCTTTACAAAATGGTGAATAAAGGGCATCACAATAATAGTGTCCTAATTCTTCCGCAAGAATACAGTTTCTTTCAATTTTATTTTCTATTAGACTATTGTTAAGAATAATAGCAGTCTTACTGTTCGGTAGTTTTATGCATAGTCCCTTTATATTTTCATCAATATAATCTTCTTTATATATAATATTTTCCTTTTGTATATAATCATAAAATTTTTTCATAACACACATTCTCCAATTTTATTTCTTTTCATTCATAAGAGCATCTATTATCTTATCAAGCATTTGCAGCTCGTTATCTGACATCCCTTCCATTTTTTTAGAAACTCTACCTATTAAAGAATTATTTAAATGTTTATACTTTATATAATTGCTCTTAGGGTTTGGATCATCATTTTTTAATAATAAATAGTCAATGTCAGTTTCAGTTATATCAGCAATTGTGCTAATAACCATTATATCTATATTTTTTATTTCACCACTTTCATATTTTGCAACAGTAGCAAAGGTTTTTCCTATTTTTTCACCAACTTGTTCTTGAGTTAATCCAGCTAACTCTCTTCTTGACTTTAGTCTCTTACCAATTAATTCTCTATCAGATTCATTCATTATTTTCTCCTTATTTTTTTAAAAAATTTTCTTGTCAATATAATTATATCATATTCATATTATCGTGTCAATAAAAATTACATAATAAACGGCAGACGATAATAAATTTAAAAATATACTTGACACGATAATTAAAGTGGTATATAATTATCGTAACAAGAAAATAAATTGATATGAATTAAAAACTATTTATACGATCAAAAGGTTTTCTTAAGTTAAAATAAATATATGAAAAGTTAGTAATATGAGGGAGGAAATAGAAAATGAAATACTACACTATTGAAGATTATATTAGAAATGAAAAAATACATCAAAGTAATTATGCTGATATACATAATTTAATCCAAAGGATATTTTATAAAAATAAAGATCAGTCATTAGCTAAAGAGATTATTAGAGTATTAAATTATACATATGAAAAGCACAATGAGTGTAAAAAAGATTAATATTAAAATAAGATATAATAATTTTAAAAGGAGGAAAGAGGGTATATGAATAAAGAACAAATACAAGATAAACTAGAAAAAGGAGCTATAAAGTGTAATGGTGGTATGTGTGAAAGTTATAGTTATTGTAGATTTTGTAAAGAACCAAGAAAATTTAATAGAGAAAGTAGTACACCATGTGCAGATGCCTTATTAGATATGAAAGATGTAAATAGAATGCTAAAAAATTATATAAATAATAAAGCAAAAATTGCTACATTATCTGAAAGAATAAATACATGGAATAAAGCCCTTGAAGAAAATGAAAATATTTTTACTAATACTCCAGAATCCACATTTGGAATGCCTAGAGCAAAAAATAGATTATATAGTCCTGTTGAAAGCGAAGCAATAAGAAATGAATTAAATCAAAAACAAGCTGAAGAATTAATAAAAATAGCAAAAAGTGAGAAAGCCTTAATTGAAATTGAGATACGTAAACTAGAGATAGCTTTTAATATATTAAGTCCAAAAGAAATGTTTTTGATAGAATGTAAGTATTATGAAATTATGGATTGGTCTGATATTGAAATTTCATATAATAAAAATTTTAATAAGGAGCTGACTCAAAAAAGGCTTCAGAATAAACTATCTAACATTAAAACTAAATTATTAGGTATTATCAGAACAAATTATTAAATTGGGAAAAAACTGGGATTTAAAGAATAGAAATTTATATAAAAACCATGTTATAATGTATAATAGCAATAGATATAAACATTAGATAAATTTTACAAATTAATTTACTTTAATTTAATTAGCTTGTAATAAGTCATAGATTTAATATAAATTCTATTAATAAAAAACGTTGTATAAGTACAATGTTTTTTTATTTAGAAAAAAGGGAGGTGAAAAATGTTTAGATTAAGTAATTTAAGTGAAATTGGGCAATGGATTTGTTTAATATTTGCTACACTTGGTACATTGATATTAAATTATTTAGGTGGATGGGATATTTCTATGAGTGTTTTAGTTGCATTTACATTTACTGACTTTATAACTGGACTTGCAGTGGCAATATTTATAAATAAAAATTTAAATTCTGAGGTTGGATATAAAGGTATATTTAAAAAATTCTTAATTTTTGGTTTAATAGGTTTATGCAACATGCTAGATCAAGCACTTAACATTGATATGCTAAGGAAACTATCAATATTCTTTTATATTGCCAACGAAGGAATCTCACTTTTAGAAAATACAACAAAATTAGGAGTTCCATATCCAAATAAATTAAAAGATATACTTACACAATTAAAAGATAAAAATTTGGATGTAAAATAATTAAAAAAATTAATAGCATCTAAGGTAATTTCGTCTTTGGAGCTAGACGTTAAAGAAGCATATAATCTAACTAATAAATAGTTTAGATTATACAATAGTGATGATGAGATACTAATTTAATAAATTAACAACCTTTCAGCTGGAGGATAAATTATCAAATTAGTTAAAATCATTATCAAAAGTTTCAATGCAAAATTTAAAATCTGAAAATATGTAGAATCTAACAATTCAAAGTATATAAAAAAATTAATACTAAAAATAGAAATATATTTATATTAGAAACTTATTTTTATTAGAGTATATATCATATAAACATATAGATTTATATTAAATAATATCTATACGTAGAGATATTATAATGTTAAAGTTTTAATATGATTTATACTCAAAGTATTATATAAAAATAAGAAAACAAATACAAACTATCTTGGTTAAAGAGTAAAAAGATAAACATTAATTTTTTATTATAATCTGAATAAAAGTTAAATACTTTTAAATACAATATTATAATTGAATTGTAATTTTCTATATATATAAGGAGAAAAATTTGCAAAGAGGTAGAGGAGTATATTAAAATGTCTAAATCAAAGATAGAATTAGTTAAAGACATTATAGCAACATGTCCATGTTTTGAAAATGGAAAAATAATTGTTGATTATGTTAGTGATGAAATAAGTAATTACAGCATGGATTTAACACAATCTAATTTAGTTTATAAACAATATGCTGATGGTAGTAGTTTAAAGCAAATGACATTTGATTTTACTGTTAGTGGCTCATTTACTGATCTTCAAAATCTTACTAACAGTAAATTTTTTGAAGATTTTAATAAATGGATTGAAACACAAAACAAATCTAGTAATTTGCTTAATATATCTGGAATTGAAAGTATAAAATGTACAACACCAGGATATATTTTGCAAAAAAATGAGACGATTGCAAACTACATAGTAAAAATGCAAGTTGTTTATTTTGAAGGAGGAAATTAAAAATGGGAAAATTATATAACAGAGCAGATATCGTAAATTTTATGAAAGCTACAGCTAACGGAGAAAATTATTCAAGAATGACTGGATTTACTGAAAGTGGAAAAAGTTTAAATTCAAGTACATATGAAAGAAGATATGTTGAGGAAAGAACACAAAGAAAAGATGTTACTGGATATGCAACAGAAATTGCATATAACTTTGACAGAATGATTGATAATGATGTACAAGATCTTATAGCAGAAGTACATGATAAAGAAATTACTGGCAAGATTGTTGAGATAGTTACAGTTAATTTTAATGAAGCTGGTTCAACAGCTGGAACATTTAAAGCTAAAAAGAGAGTATATTCAGTAATTCCAGAAGCTGATGGCGATGGAACTGATGCTTATCAATATAGTGGTACTTTTGCAGCACAAGGAGATATAATTGAAGGTATAGCAAGTACAACTGATAATTGGGAATCATCAACATTTACAGCAGAGGAGGAATAATAGATGAAAATAAGAGAAGTAGAAGTTGATTTTGATTTTTTAGATGCTGATTGCGTTGAAAAATTTGAAATTGAAGTGCAAAAGGTTAAAGAAAAGGCAGAAGAATATGAAAAAAAAGATATGAAATTATCTGAAACTATAAAATTAGAATGTATACTAATAAAGGAATTCTTTGATAATGTTTTCGGTGAAGGAGTATCACTTAATATTTTTGGTGAAAAAAATAATTTACAAGATTGTATAACTGCTTTTGAGGATATTGTTAAAGAGAAATTAGAACAGCAAAAGGAATTTGAAAATACTTTTAATAGATATCAACCTAATAGAGAACAAAGAAGAGTACAAAAAAGGAAGTAGTATATGCTAACTAATATATTATTAGATAAATTACCCCAAATAACTCAAAATGGACTTGAAATAGATACAGACTTTAGGACTTCTATTAAATTTGAATTACTTATGCAAGATAATAAAATATTTGAAAAAGATAAAATTCTACTTGCTCTTAATCTCTATTATGATTTATCTAAAATTAAGGATATCAATATTGCTATAAAAGACATGCTTTGGTTTTATCGATGTGGAAGAGATGAAAAGAAAGAATTAGTCAGTTCTGAAAATAATGATAATAGATCAAATCAAATATACAGTTATCAATTTGATGCAGATTATATTTTTGATGCTTTTTTAGAACAATATCAAATAAATTTAAACAAAGTAAAATGCTTACACTGGTGGGAATTCAAAGCTATGTTTAATGGATTAAATGAAAATACCCAAATATCAAAAATAATGGGTTATAGAGCAATTGATTTATCTAAGATTAAAGATAAAGAAACAAAGAATCACTATAAAAAACTAAGAAAATTATATGCGTTGCCTGATGTACGCACAACAGAAGAAAAAGAAAGGGATTTTGGTAGTGTTTTTTGGTAAAACAATATATATAAGAAAGAATCAAATAATAAAAAATAAAATTAGAAAAAAGAATGCATCTAAGGATGCATTCTTTTTTGTAAAAGTGAGGTGAAAAGATGGCAAAAGAATCAAATAAATCGATAAAAAATCCAATTGTCTCTGTTGCAAGTGATGCACAAGAAGCCACAGATAAATTAAATAATTTAGTGAAAGTAATAATTCCGTTAACAGGGGTGTTTATGGCTTTACAATCATCAATGTCTATGAATGAGGTAATAGCTTCATTTGATGCAGCATTAGGTTTAGCAAAAGAAGTAAGTGAAATTATACAGATAGTAAGCAATGCATTAGATGTAATGACGACATCACAGATTAATTTAAACTTTGCAATGTTGTTGTCAAATCCTATTCCTATAATTGTAGGCTTGATTGCAGGATTAATTGCATCAATAATATATCTATGGACAACAAATGAAGATTTTAGAAATGCAATTATTGACATCTTTAACAATGTTAAAGATGTGATATCAGAAGTATTCAATGCTATAGGTAATTTTTTTATTGAAACAATACCTAGTTGGATATCTATGGCAATAAACTGGTTCAAAGAATTACCATATAATGTAGGGTATCTAATAGGGGTGGTTTTAGGGTATATTATTAAATTTGGAATAGATATAACTAGTTGGATTACAACAGAACTACCAAAAATAATAAATAGTGTAATAAATTGGTTTAGAGAATTACCAGAAAATATTTTAAATTTGTTATTAAAAACTATAGATAATATTGAATTATGGATTATTAATATGAAAAATATGATCATGGAAAACATACCATTAATAATAGAAAACATATCTAATTTTTTTAATGATTTACCGGCCAATATGTTAAATATAGGTAAAAACATTGTTGAAGGCTTGTGGAATGGAATAAATAATGCTGCTGCATGGTTAAAAGATAAAATTGCAAGTTTTGCAAAAGGAATATTAGATGGAATGAAAAGCGTATTAGGAATACATAGTCCATCAAAAGAATTTAGGGATGAAGTAGGCAAGTATATAGCTCTGGGCATTGGAGAGGGATTTATAAAAAATATAAAATATGTTTATGCTGATATGCAAAAAACAATAGATATTGAAACAGGAAAATTAAGTGCTAATTTAACGTCTACAGCAACAATGCAAGTGGAAAATGAAGATAAAACACAGGCAACATTACAAGCCATAAGTGATAATAAAGAAATAATTATAAACTCTACCGTAGAACTAGATGGAGAAAAAGTTGCAAAAAACACAAATAGAGTAAATAAAAAATTAGAATTACAGTATGGCTTCTAGGAGGTACATATGGAAGATTATTTAATAAAAAAAGGAACATATAAATTTAGTAATATATTGAGTGAAGGATATGAATTTGATGAACAACCAGTTGTTTTAAATAAATCTATAAAGGCAGATGGGAGCATAAAAATCATTTATGCTTCTTATAATACTTTAACAATTGGAATAAATATAGGGCAACTAGATGGTTCAACTATAAAAGAATATAATGAAAGATTTGTAGATGGAGAATATGAAGTTTGGAATCCAAATACAAGAAGTTATAAAAAATATAATTTTATAGTAACCAAAGGATCTAAAAATTTAATATATAGTAAATATGGGGAATCATATTCTGAATTTGATGTCATATTAGAAAAAAGTAGTGAGGTGATAGTGTAATGAAAAATGTTTCTATTGCTTTAAAAAATACACTAAAAAAAGATAATATAATTGAAAGAGATTATATTATCTTAAATGGAACCACAGATAGAATATATCTGTGGTTTAATCTTTATGATGATTGCTACAAAGATGGAAATTTTATACAAAATTTTATTATGAAGAGAATTGAATTTGATTATTCAGATAGTAATATTGATTTCAAACAAAAAGATTTTAAGGCATTTAAGGAGTTTAAGCTGGAAGATGGGACTTGGGAATCAATAGGATATGGAACATTTATAGTTTATGATATAAAGGAAAGTGATACAAAAGAAAGTATTAAAGTAACTGCTTATGATTATGGTTTAAAGTTTGCAAAATCGTACAACTCAGAATTAAATTATTCAAGTGGTAGCGTAACAATACTAGATGTGCTTGAAGAATGTTGCATTAAGTGTGATGTTGAATATGATTTTACTGAATTTGAAAATTCAGGATTTATTGTTGATAGCAATCAATTTGATGGAGCACAATTTGGGAATGTTATTAGTGCTATTTCAGGTATAAGTTGTAATTTTGCCAAAATAATAGATGACAAATTAAAATTAATATTTGCAAATATGACTGATATAGTAATTGAAACTAATGAATATTCAGAATTTGAAGATAATAGAGATATTCAACCTATTACAGTTGTTGGACTTGGAGCATCTAATATTGAAGGTGAAAATGTTACTATGAGATGGGAAGAAGGAATTCAATACTATGGAGAAAATTACTTAATGCTTGTAGATAATCCCTTTGCCTATACACAAAATAAAAGAGAACAATTAATAAGCCAAATATATAATAAATCCACAGGTTTTGGTTACTCTTCAATGACTTTAAAAAATTGTTTATATCCTTACATTGAAGTAGGTGATGCTGTAACTGTAAAAAATAAATCTGGAGAAAGTATTAAAACAATAATATTAAAAATTAATATTGAAGGAACTGAAATAGGATTTGAAGCACCTAGTATAACAAAGGCTAGTATTGAATATGAGAACCCAGTTACAGCTCTAGAAATTGCTAAAAGGACAGAAATTATAGTAAATAAGCAAGATCAAACTATACAATCAGTAGCAAGTTTAGTAGAAGAAAATAACACGAGAATAAGCAAAATAACACAAAATGTTGATAATGTGAATATAAATTTACAGCAAGCTGGTGGTTTGAACCTTCTACAAGATAGTACTTTACGTTTAGGATATGATGGTAATATAAAAAATGGCAACGTGAGTATTGTACAAAATAATGAAATCTTAGAAAATACTATATCTAAAACAGCAATAAAAATAAATAATGGTAGTGTAAAGTTTGCTCCTATAAAAATAAAGGAAAATACAGAATATACATTTAGTTGTATTATATATAAATTAGAGCTTACAAATGTACAAGTTAAAATAACAACAGGTATAGAAAAAATATATAATATTGAAATCGAGCCAGGTATTTTTACAGAGGTAGAATTTCCAGTAAATAGTACTATGTCACAAGTCGAGATTGAAATTTTAAGTGATAATAATTATACATTATTTTGTGATTGTATGTTTAATAAAGGGGGACGACTTGGTTATCAAAGTTATCCTGGTGAATTAGTAGGAACCAATTATTCTTTTGGCCATAATGGATTTGAGGTTGAAAGTACAATAAAAAATACTAAGACAATTTTTGGTGCTGAAGGAACAATAATAAAAAATAGAGAAACAAATAAAGTTAAAGCCGAATTTAATGGCGATAATTCAACATTTGATAGAGCAACCTTCTTTGAACGTTTAAATATAGGAAAAATGAGAATAACAGTGCTACAGGATGGAAGAGTAGGAATATCTTATGATAAGGATAGTTAGGAGGAAAAATTATGCAAGTATTCGCACAAGGCAAAGAAAATCAATGGGGACATATAAATTATATTGTTGAATATGAAACAACAAGAGATGGTCCTAGACTTGGTATACGATGGAAATTAACGTGGGCAATAGATAATGGATATTATTTTGGTTATAATATAATTTCAGATGTATATACTGAAGGAACTAATTATGGTAGACAAATAAAAGCAAACACACCAAATAATGGGAGTGGTACAAGTTACTTTCCTTCTGATTCTGATTATTATTGGTTTAATAAAGGATATGGAAGTAACCAAATAAATGGTTGTAGAGTTATATTTAAAAGCACAAATGGAGGGAGTATAACATACGATACTGGAGCCGATAGAACATTAACAACCCCAACTGGTTATGTATCAAGTAATATAAGTTCTAATATAAATTTTGATATTGGAAATAACTTAAATATAAATATATCAGATATAACCAATCAAAATTATAATTATAAATTAGATTTAGATATGTATGTAAATAATACATGGATAAATATAAAAAAGTTTGAAAAAAATTCTAAGAATTTTACTCTCAATTTAGCTGATATAAAAGATACTTTTTATAATTTATTGCCAAATAGTAAAATAGCCAATATAAGAATTAATCTCTATACTTATATTGACAATACATATTTAGGAACTACTACTGCAAATGGTGAATGTAAGGTTGTTAATAGTAATCCAGAGATCCCTATTTTTGGAATATTTGATATTGAGGGTGGGACTAGTTCAAATCAAGAAATAAACAATATAATTGCTGGATTTGAATTATATGGAACCCTATCTAATGCTTATATTGCTATAAAGAATGATAGTCTTAAAGCAAAAAATGGAGCTACCTTAAAAAAGGCAATAATAGAATGGAACGGGCAAACAGAGGAGGTGTTGTTATAATGGAAGGTATAATATTTCCGAATGGATATTCCTATTTAACAGAAACAATTTATTTAAATGATGATAAATTGATTAAAAGTTTAAAAGATGGAAAAGATTATGTTAAAGTAACCATTGTAGATAGTAGGGGAAATACTTCTAGTAGCATTAAGCCTTTGAATGTTGAAATTTTTTATACCCCATACTTTACTAGTGTTGAGGCTACAAGGTCAAATGATGTTGATGAAAAAGTTAAATTTAAAGCAACTGGTAAGTTAAAATATTTAGAGAAGTATGATGTAAAATATATAAAATATTGGTCTAGTGAATCTCCATATAATCAAAATGGTAAAACTGAAGGAACTGAATATGGCCCATTCGAAATTGACTTATCAAAAATAGTATATAAAGAACAAAAAAGTGAATTTTCAATAGAAAGTTTACTTCAAGGCGATTTAGGTGCACAAGGTTTTACTAAAGGTAAAAAATTCTATATAAAATTAGCAATAGCAACAAGCGTAAATGTAAATATACCAAAATATCATTATACAAATATTGATGATGGAAAATATATTATTGTGTTTGGTCCAGATGGAATTAAAGTTGATAGTGAAGGCACAATAAATTCAGATACCCTTCCTATAGGATTTGAAGGATATTATCCTTCTGCTAATCCTCCTAGTAATTGGCTTATTGAAGATGGTAGAGCAGTATCAAGAACAGAATATAAAGACTTATTTGATGTTATAGGAATTATGTATGG
Organism: Bacillota bacterium; assembly: GCA_023460235.1. Lineage (GTDB taxonomy): Bacteria > Bacillota > Clostridia > TANB77 > CAG-465 > CAG-465. The sequence goes on along the minus strand of JAEWRE010000039.1, from coordinate 168,034 downwards.
AGAAGGGGATGGTTCAACAACATTTAATCTTCCAAATAAAAAAGGGAAGGTTGTAGTATCACATGATAGCTCTCAAACAGAGTTTAATAAGATAGGAACAATAGGTGGTGCAAAAACACATACTTTAACTTTAAATCAAATACCTAATGTTACTGGTCAGATAGATTTTCATGGATCCACTAATGGTTCTAATACCTGGGCTCCTCAAGGTGTGTTTAGTAGTTCAAATTCAGTTACTGGAAAATACAAAGATGCAACGATTTATAATTCAGAAAATTCATTACAAAATTTAAAATTTAATCTTGGTGGTGGCGGTCAGGCTCATAATAATTTACAACCTTATTTCGTTGAATATTCAATTATTAAAGCTAAAAATAGCGTACCTCTTGAATCCATAGTTGTAGATAGCTTTGATAGTAATAGTACAACAGATGCATTATCTGCTAGAAAAGGAAGAGAATTATATAGTATTACAAAAAATAAGATTGTTGCAAGTTTTCCCATATTTGGTATAGCTGGAGATACACCTGTAAATATAGATAAGGGAAGTTGGAAAGACTTAGGAAATATATTTTATAATTTTAAAAGTGATATTGATTCAAGAATTCCATTACCTGAAGGATATAGTAGATATGCACAAATGATGTTAATCTATACTGATAATTGTCAAATTGATAATGCTGCCACTGTTGTTGGATTATTTGATCAATATGGTTCATACAAAAATATTTCATTCAATTTTGAGAGAATATGGGGTGCAACTAATAATGCCAGAATGATGAGGATTTCTACTAATAAAGTTGCATGGAATACTATACCTGGAACGTGGACAGTGTTTAAATCAATAATACATTCACTTCAACAAGATGGTGGCGCAGGTCAAGTAAGATATGCAGAAATGCAAATTGTAGATATAAAAAATTAAACAACAAAATATATAAAAAAATAGAGGTGTTTAACATGAATGTATTAAAAAGTGAACAAGAAATAATAACATTGCAATATGGAAATCAAAAGTTAAATGGTATACCATATAAACATTCTGGAATAGACTTTGTGAAACAAGGTTACCAATTAGACGAAATAATTGCTTGTAAAAAAGGTAAAGTAATAAATGCTGAAAAGAACGTACCAGGATATAAAGCAGGAAGCTATGGGAATTTTGTACATATTCAACATGGTGGCAATATAAGTACAGTATATGCTCATATGAAACCAGGTACTGTGTGTGTTAATATTGGAGATATTGTAGAAGATGGACAAGTAATTGGATACATGGGAGCAACTGGATTTGTAACTGGAGCACATTTACACTTTGAAGTAAGAGAAAACAATATACCAGTAGATCCTAATCCATATTTCAAACATCAAATGGAAATACTGCCATATTCAGAGCAAACACAAGAAAAGAGTTTTAATATAAGAGTAGATAAATCAGAGGCTAATGTAAGAAGCCAAGCAACTTCTAAATCTGGGATAGCTGGTACAGGATTACTTCAAAAAGGTGATATATTTAAAGCAGTAGCTATTGTAGAAGGTGAAAATGTTAATGGTAATAATAAATGGTACAAAAGTGCAAAAGGAAATTATGTTTGGTCTGGTGGACTAACTAAAATATAAATACAATATATAAATAAAGTTTAATCCTAATAGTTTTATTGAAATTATTAATTATTGAATATATAATAATTAATTGTTAAATTTTATTAGAGAGGAAGCATTATGATAGTAATAACAATGAAAATTATTAGGGAAGAAAAAGGATATACGCTAGATCAAATACATAAAGGTACAGGTATATCAATTTCACATTTATCAGATTTAGAAAATAATAAAATTGAAAATACTAGTATATATTCACTTTATACTATATCTAAATTTTTAGATGTAAATATAAAAGATTTTTTTTATACTGTAGAAGAAATAAATTCACTAAAAAAAAGTCTTAATTACCATATTGAAAGTTATGGTCTAACTCATCCGAAAACTTTGAAAATTAGCAGAATAATAGACTTAATAATCTTTAAATTATCAGAATACAAATAGCGTTCGACATGTTGTCAAATTTGCCATCATGTCGAACGATTATTTTAAAAAATAGTTGATTTTAGTCAAATGGAGTTGTACAATAAATTTATAATTATTCTTATTTTTTAATAAATTAAAGATAATTATAAAAGAAAATAGATAGCCTTGCTCAAACAACTAAACTATCTATTTAAAACATATACATAAGGTATATATAAACTCATTATATACTTTTTTGTATAAATGTCAAGTACAAAAGGGGGAATATATGGAAGAATTGATTATTAAAAAAATCTTAGAAAGTGAAACTATCTTTAATCAAAATGAAATTGAGTTTATTAATCAAAATAATGGATTTGTATCTCTTTTATATCTAATAGGTATTTTGGATGCTGTTAAAATATTGAATAATAAATAAAAACAGATCAAGTACTATATAGTACTTGATCTGTTTTTATTTAATTTGGTGCACCTGAAGGGATTTGAACCCCCAACCTACGGATTCGTAGTCCGGCACTCTATCCAGTTGAGCTACAGGTGCATATGTAACCATTATACAACAGATATTAATAAAATTCAATTATTTTAGTAAAAAATAAAGAAAATGTAAGATAATAAATCAATACATTTTCTTTTATTATATGTTTAATTCAAAAGTAAGTTATCTAGTTGATAATTTTCTTCTTAACATTCTCTTTAATTGATTTGTATTTCAAATCATCAATATACATTCCATTTTCTTCTTTAAATTCTCTTATACAAGTCTTAACTTCAGTTTCACCAAGTTCTATTTTTCCACTATAATCTACCCCCATTAATCCAAATATTTTCACCTGTAATAAAATTGGAATCATCCGAAAGTAGAAATAAACATAGTTTTGCTGTATCTTCTGGTGTAGCAAATCTTCCTAAAGGAGTATCTTTTAATTTTTGTTCAATTTCTTCGTTTTTCCAACCTCTAAGCGCTAAAGGTGTTGGTGTAAATGAAGGACAAATGCTGTTTGCTCTTATTTTTCTATCAGAAAATTCTAAAGCAGTAGCTTTAGTAAAGTTAATAAGTCCTGCAGAGGCTGCACAATATGCAGATGATTCAATGCAATGTACTACTCCTAAACGCGAAGAAATGTTTACAATAGAACCACCATCATTCATTATTTTATATGCTTGCTTTGTGCAAATAAATTTACCAACTAAATTAGTATTTAAAACATACTTAAAATCATTTATATTAAAGTCTTTTATTAAGCTATCAATGAAAGTACCAGCATTATTTATCAAGTAATCCAAATTTCCATATGTATGTTTTATTTGATTCATTATATTGATTACATCATCTTCATTACTAATATCACATTTTATTATTAATAAATTATCAGTATCTAATTCTTCTTTTAATAATCTAGCATTTTCTTTATTTGTATTATAACAAGTTGCAACTTTACAACCTTTTTCTAAAAGTTCTTTTACAATTTCCTTTCCAATACCACTTGTTCCACCAGTGACTAAAGCAACTTTTTCCTCAATTATATACCTCCATAAATAAATTAATAGCATTATATCATATCAGTTAATAGTTTATAAATAAAAATATAGTAAATAATATATAAATTACAATAATTTATATAATAACCCAAATTTTAAAGAATTAAGTGTAACATATAAAAAGCCACTGCAAAGTTAGCAGCGGCTTAAAAATCATATAACACGAATTTTAGAAAATTCTTTTTTCTCAAATACTACTATAAGTAAATGTTCATCTAAATATGTTGCAAATCCTTCTATGCCTGGCAGAGGATTAGAAATCTGAGTCATTTTTTCTAAAAGTTCTTTTGTAATTTTATCTGTATAATCCGGAATATTACTTGGAACTTCATCCTGACAATTTGATAATTTAGGATGATCTTTAAATTCTTTTAAAATCCTTTTCATAGTGTGAGAACTTAACTTCATATCACTTAACTCCATATAAATACCTCCAATTGGATTATTAGAACACCATAAGTAACAAGCATAGTATAGCATAGAGTACATAAGAAGTAAATACAATATTAAATTTAGACAAAAACACCTTAAATATTAGTATTTAATTAATATTTAAGGTGTAGATGTTAATATAGATAGAAAATATTTTCTTCAGAAAAAATAATTTTCTCCAAGCCTTGTTGTACTAGGATTTTTTGGAGTAAATCAGGTGAGGCGTTATATTTGGCACAGTATATAAAACTCATAATATTTTTTATTATATGGTTATTTAAACTTGCCAAATAATCAAATAGCTCTTTATCTTTTATTTTATGAAGTTTTAAATTAGATGTATTTGGAACATAGATTTTCGCTTTGGTGTAGTACTCAAACATAATGCCTCCATCAGATGGACCATTATTATATACTAAAATATTCATAGGTAAATTCTTCATATAAAGGATTTTCTCTATTAAACTTTTTATCCTTTTTATTTCCTTATATGGTTCATCTGATAAATAGCCATTTTCTTTATTAAAATTTATATCTTCCCATGAATCTGATTTCTTATCAAGCATTCGATACAAGAAATAGTAATATTCTCTTATATAATCTTTTGAAGAGTACAAATCATTTGATCCTATTACAAAACTGTAATCGGCGTATATTTCAAGCAAGTAATAATTCCGAATTATATCTGATTTTTCAAATATAGATTGATCATTTTTAAGAATATTTAACATACTGATATAATCCTCCTCAATAATTATTTTTTTAAATGATATTTATTTTATATAATTATAGCATATATGTCAACTGTAATAGAAATAGGACCCTGTTTAGTACAATTCTGATTTCATAATTCAAAAATAATATATTCAATATATTTGAACTTGCTTTTAAGGTATAATTGTTATATAATAATATTAATTCAAAATGTGGTTAAAAAATAAATAAAATTATGTTTCTGTAGCTCAGTGGATAGAGCAGCGACCTCCTAAGTCGTTGGTCGTGCGTTCGATTCGCACCAGGAACACCAGATATACTTCTATAAAAGAAGTGATATAAATTTATAAAATTCTGAAACTCCCCCCTTATTAAGGGGGGAGTTTGTTATTAGTTCTGCATAAATGTAGTTATGCTGAGATTGTTAAAATAGCAGGATTTACAGTTCCATCACCACAGTAGTCATATTTTTTATTATGTTCTATCCTCAAATCATCGCCATATTTCCAGAAAACGGATAGTAAATTTACAGCACAGCCATACATATATCCTGTTATGCCATCTATATCAGCAGCATGAGAACAAATATCGTAAATTTCTGATATTTTTTTATTATAATTATTAATCAAATATTCCATATACTGTGCCCAAAGAATAGTATATTCAATAACTCCGTTGCTATATTTATCTTTTGAATTTATGCTCTTACATTGTTCCCAGTCTTTTTCTAGATTTTTTTGTAATGAAAAATCAATTTTATTGCCGCTATATGATTTGATCTTTTGTAATGTAGCATTTTTTCTGCAGCGTTTTTTCAATTCCTTAGCATGTTTGGAAGTATATTCAGGGGAGTTGTAATAATCATTTAAATCTTTTTCATATAACAGACTAGAAAAATCGCAGCTTTGATGGAAAAGCGAATAAATTTTGTCAATGTTTCTATCATCAATATGAATTGAAAAACCATTAAAATCAACCTCTATACCTTTTATTCCATACATATTAGAGTATGGAATAAAGAAATTTTTAAGAATTTTTAAGAAATTTGAAATAGACCCTCCCGCTAAGCATTCAACTGTTACTATACCATTCTTTAAAGATGATAAAGTAAAACAATCTTTTGTAAATTGACTACTAAAAAACATGTTTTTACCCCAACATAATATATCTTCAAAATCAAATGAGTATAACTTCTTAATCCATATAGAAGACGGTGCAAAGAGAGTAATTTTTGATGTATTTTTAAAATAGGAAGGGTTATCATCATACTTAACCGAGCAAACGTCCATATCGATAAAGGATATAGCTGAATAATTATCAGATTTAGAAGTTGAAAGAGCTTTTAATAACATAGAGATAATATCTTTTCTTCCATTATTTTTACAAACTACTAACTTTATACTCCGATAGTTTAAAACTAAAGAATTAACATTAAAAAAATTACTATGTTTTGAAAAAATACCGGATGCTAGTTTTGCTAAATCGGATATACTCACAGAAGTTTCAACTGCGATTTCAGCTGTACCATTCATGTAGGATATAAGCTTGATTTTTGTGTATAGATTTGAAGCATAAACCTCATATATGAAACTTCCATCTTCAGATACACCTTTAATTTGCAGAAATGTTACTTCTTTACGTTCTCTTCTCTTCATAATAAAAATCTCCTTTTATAATTTATTTTGGACTATATTAACTATACTTATTATTATACTATGTTTCTAGAATTATGTCAACAAAATGAAGCTTATTTAGTAATAAAGTATTGAAAATTAAAGATATAAATATTAAAATTTCAAAAAAATGTAAAATAAACTTGACATTAAAAAAATATCATATAATAAAAGTAAAGTTAAATTTACTTCGATTTTATTTGATTTTTATGAAAGGAGGCATATTGTGAAAAATAAATTGGAAGAATTTAGAAAAGAACTAAATGAAAAACAAGAAGATTTAGCACTAGCTGTTGGAGTTTCTAGGCAGACAATTATATCTATTGAAAAGGGAAAGTATAATCCATCTATAATTTTAGCATTTAAAATTGCAAATCATTTAAAAAAGAAATAAAGGAAATATTTATTTAATTTCATATGTAATCATTTCCAAAAAAGATTAAAAATAAGTTTAATAGAAAATAGAGTCAAAATTTAATTATTTTAGGCTCTATTTTTAATATAAATATATCTATGTATTTTTTATTGTTGTTGTGTATAATAAAACATAACTGGATCAATATAATATCGTCCCATTTGATTATTTGGATTTACATATACATACCCTGGACAGTCTTGTGGATTTGGGCAATAATAATTATTGGGCATTCCGTATCCTCCTTGTAGGAAAGGAAGTCCCCATAAAAGAGGCCAAAGGAATCCTGGATTGAATATGTTTCCATGTCCAAATCCTGGACCCCATTGTCCCATGTTGTGACCAAATCCTGGACCCCATTGTCCCATATTGTGTCCAAAGCCTGGTCCCATCGGTCCCATATTATGCTCAAAGCCTGGTCCCATATTTCCAAATCCCATGTGTGGTGGTCTATTATTGTCTTCTTCATTAACTCTGTTTGTTTGTGTTGTTCCTATATTATTCATTCTATTCACCTCCGAATATAAATATATAATATATTATGAATGTATAATTCTAGTGTTACATATCATATGTACATATTATAAAATAAACACCAAAGATATAAAATCTTTAGTGTAATAATGGTTTAAGTATAATTAATTATAATATTTATTTAATCTATTAATTGCCTCTTTAGTATCTTCATTTGTTCCAAATGCAGTTAATCTTAAATAATTATCACCATTCTCACCAAATCCCACACCAGGTGTACCAATAATATTTATTTCATTTAATAATACATCAAAAAATTCCCATGACTTAAGTTTATTTGGACATTTCATCCATATGTATGGCGCGTTTATACCTCCTGTATGATAAATGTTATTATCTTTTAGAAAATCTGAAATTAATTTAGCATTTTCCATATAATAATTAATCATATCTTTAGTCTCTTTTTTTCCTTGTTCTGAATAAATCGCTTCTGCACCTCTTTGAGTTATATACGACACACCATTAAATTTTGTTGTCTGTCTTCTGAGCCATAATTTGTTTAATTGTACTTTATCAACAATTATATCATCAGGTATAACTGTATATCCACATCTTACACCTGTAAATCCAGCTGTTTTTGAAAAACTACAAAATTCAATAGCACATTGTTTGGAGCCATCTATTTCATATATACTTCTTGGTAAAGTATCATCTGATATATATGAGCTATATGCACTATCAAATAAAATAATTGCTCCTTTAGCTATTGCAAAGTCTACCCAAATTTTTAACATTTCCTTCGTGTATACTGCACCTGTTGGATTATTGGGTGAACAAATATAAATTATATCAGCCTTACTATTTTTGTTTGGCAAAGGTAGAAAATTATTTTTTTCACTTCCAAGGACATATTCAATAAGTCTGCCATTTATTAAATTAGTATCAACATAAACAGGATATACTGGAGATGTTACCAGTACTTTATTTTTACTTGAAAATAAATCTGTAATGTTTGCAATATCACTTTTTGCACCATCACCAACGAATATCTCTTCAACAGAGATGTCTACGCCTAATTCAATATAACTTTGGCTAATTTTTTCTCTTAAAAATCCATATCCCTGCTCAGGTCCATAACCCCTAAAACTATTTTTATATGATAGTTCTATTACAGCATCTTTCATAGCTTTTATACATGAGTTAGGTAATGGTAGAGTAACATCACCAATTCCTAGACTTATTATATTTTTATCTGGATATTTCTTCAGAAATTCAGATTTTCTTTTGCTTATTTCAGAAAATAAATAATTCTCACTTAAATTTAAAAAATTATCATTAATATATGCCATAAGATCACTCCCTAATTTAATTTTATTCTTGTAAATTATTAAAATTACATTGAATAAAAAGTTTATATGAATAAAATCATTAAATAGGTTTTAAATTTAGAAAACATAGTGTATAATATTGGTATGGAAAAAATAACAATTAAACTTAAAAATATTACAATCAAAGTCGATCATGATTACTATGATTGTATAAGTGATATAATAACAAATGAAAAAATACTTAAATTAGATGAATTTAAGCATCATATAAATATAACAAGGCTAGAACATAGTATAAGAGTATCAATGTTAAATTATAAATTATGCAAGTTATTTGGATTTGATTACATTTCAGCTGCAAGAGCTGGTCTGTTGCATGATTTCTTCTTATATGATTGGAGGAATAGGAGACCTAAGAAATTCTTTTTGAAGCATGGATTTACTCATTCAAGAAGAGCTTTAAAAAATACAAAAAAGAACTTTTCTATAAATGAAATTGAAGCAGATATGATCTTAAAACATATGTGGCCTCTTAATATACAGATGCCAAAATATAGGGAAACTTTCGTTATAATTTTTACCGATAAATTAACATGTATAAATGATATTATTTTGTCATGGATAAAATAATATATTTTAATTTAATATTTAAAAGGCGATTAATGCAAAGATGCATTAGTCGTTTTTTCTAGTTTATGAATATGATAATTATTTTAACATATAGTTTATTAATATATAGAAAAAATTAAGGTGATATAATGTCAAAAATATGGACTTTTATGCTACTCATAAGTATTACAGTTGCAATAGTATTTGGAAATCCAGAAACAGTAATAAATAGTATAACAACAAGTGGAAAGAGTGCTGTTGAGAATATATTAACTCTTGCAGGTATGATGTGTTTTTGGAGTGGTATTTTTAATGTATTTGAAAATACTAATGCTATAAAATCATTTTCAAGATTCTTTGCAAAATTTATTTCTAAAATATTTGATAAAAAAGAATTGAATGAAAAATCGATAGGTTATATGAGTATGAATATTTCAACAAATATGCTTGGAGTGGGCAATGCTGCAACAGTTAATGGAATAAGAGCTATGGAGGAACTTCAAAAAGAAAACAAATACAAAGATAGACCAACTAATAATATGACTACATTTGTTCTTTTAAATACCGCATCATTACAAATAATTCCAACTAACATGATTGCGCTTAGAACGTTATATGGTTCAAGTAATCCTACAGCAATTGTAGTTCCTATATGGATCGTTAGTATAACATCTTTAATAATAGGGTTTATTGCTATTAAAATATTGAATAGAAAAATGGTGTAAGAAATGTTTAATTATATAATAAATTCATTAATACCAATTACAATTTTTGTAATATTGTTAATAGGAGTAATAGAAAAAAAAGACGTATTTAAATTGTTTGTTGAGGGATGTTTGTCTGGTTTAAAGGTTATATATAATATTTTCCCATATATATTTGGAATAACAATAGCAATAGGCTTGTTAAGAAGTACCGGTGCTCTTGAACTAATTATAAAACCTCTTGATCCAATATTGGTTAGACTTGGAATACCATCTGATATTATACCACTGTGTATTTTAAAGCCATTATCTGGTGGGGCTTCTATGTCAGCAGTAATAGATATATTTAAGGAGGTAGGTCCTGATTCCAAATCAGGTAAAATTGCATCAATATTAATGGCTGCAACTGAAACTACGCTATATACTATCACAATTTTATATGGCGCAGTAAAGGTAAAAAAATTAAGAGGAACGCTAATTGCTGGCTTGATTGCAGATTTATTTGCAATAATTGCTACTATAATAATTGTAAATTTATATATGTAGTTTATAAAATATTATTTTACATATTGAAGAAATTTAGTCCCTATGCTATACTAGAAATAAATTGTTTATAGGGAGGTATTTATGAACAAAACATTTGGAAAAATTAGTTCAATTATAACAGGTTTAGCTGTTTTATCATTTGCGATATCGATGATAATTGGACTATTTTTTAATACACTATTTTTAAGCTGTCTTTCAAGTATTTTTATTGCTATTGGATTCGTAGGATTTATGATATCTATTTATTCTATTAATGAAGATAAAGAGAAAAAATCTATTGCTTTAACTGGCATTGCGTTTTCAATAATATATGCTACTATAGTATTTCTTGTGTATTACTCAGAATGTACAACAATTAGATTAAATTCAAATTTAAGTGAAGAAACTTTATCAATAATAAGTTATGGAAAAACTGGAAGTTTATTTTTCAATTATGATTTACTAGGATATGCTTTTATGGCATTATCAACTTTTTTAATTAGCTTTACTATTAAAAATACAGAAGTTAAATCAAACAAAGTATTAAAATATATGCTATTAATTCATGGAATCTTCTTTTTTGCATGTCTAATAATGCCAATGTTTCCTATCTTTACTGCTGGAACAAGTAGTATATTTGGAACAGTTGTACTAGAAGTCTGGTGTTTATATTTCTTACCAATTTGTATTTTAGGAAATAAATACTTTAGTACAGAAAAAATTAACAAAAATTAAATAAATATATATAAATTATGTAAAATAAGCATAATATAATGCATAAAATTATATAATATATAAGAATAAAATATAAATATCACATAAAGTATTGAAAAATAATATATTTATGATATAATTATATTTAGTTAAGTAGAAAGTTTTAAATTATCCTTTAAGAATTGTTTCTAAAGTTAATTTTAAAGTTGTTTTCTAATAACCAAATTCTTAAAGGAGGAAAAAGTCATGGAAGATAAAAAAATCGTTTGTAAAGATTGTGGTACAGAATTCGTATTTACAGTTGCTGAACAAGAATTTTTTGCTGAAAGAGGTTTACACGAACCAGCTAGATGTAAAGAATGTATCAGAGCTAAAAAAGCTAGAAACAATAAAAATTACTAAGAGAAGAGGTGCATAACCTCTTTTTTTTTTCTCTATTGTAAAAAGTTCTTTTTTTTGATATAATTATACAAAAAAATAGGAGGATTTTATGGCACTTACACCTATGATGCAACAATATATGGAAGTTGTTGAAAAATATAAGGATTGTATAGTTTTTTATAGATTAGGAGATTTCTACGAAATGTTCTTTGAACAAGCAGAAATATGCAGCAGAGAACTTGAATTAACACTTACAGGAAAAGATTGTGGACAAGAAGAGCGAGCTCCAATGTGTGGGATTCCATATCATGCAGTAAATACATATATACAAAAAATGGTAGAAAAAGGATATAAAGTTGCTATTTGTGAGCAAGTTGAAGATCCAAAAGAAGCAAAAGGAATTGTAAAAAGAGATGTAGTAAAAATAGTGACACCTGGTACTATAACAGAATTAACAATGCTAGATGAGAAAAAAAATAATTATATACTTGCAATATTAAATAGAAAAAATGATTGTGGACTTGCATTTTGTGATGTTTCAACAGGAGAATTTTCAGTTTCAAATTTAACTGGAAGTGATATGGATATAAAAATATTAAATGAGATTTCTAGAATAAATCCATCTGAGATATTAATTCCAGATAAAGAAAAAAATGGAATGATACTTGCAAGAGAGATAAGCAGAACTTTTAATGTATATATATCAAACTATGAGAATATTGAAGATAATAGCTACTTAGAGAAAATATTAAATAGTTCTGAAACTAAATTAAATGAAATAGAACATTTAGTTGCTACTTTACTTATTAACTATGTTGAAGAGACTCAAAAAACAAGTATTGAACAACTAAACAATATTCAAAAATATCAAATAGAAAAATTTATGCAACTTGATACTTCAACAAGAAAAAACTTGGAAATACTTGAATCAAATAGAGAAAAAACTAAAAAAGGTAGTCTGCTTTGGGTATTAGATGAAACAGTTACTGCTATGGGAAGTAGACAACTTAGAAAGTGGTTAGAGGCTCCATTACTTGAGAAAATAGAGATAGAAAAAAGATTAGGTGCAGTTGAAGCTCTAATAAATAACAATATATATAGAATTGATTTGATAGATACTTTAAAGAATGTTTATGATATTGAACGTCTTATTTCAAAGATTGTAGGAACTAGCGCAAATGCAAGAGAAATGGTATCGCTAAAAAATTCACTTGAAAAGTTACCTATGCTAAAAAGTACACTTGAAGATATAGCAAATACGAGTGGAAACGGTTATTTAATGGAATTATTTAACCAATTAGACATATTACAGGATATATATGAATTAATTAATGTATCACTTGAAGATTATCCAGGAATTACAATTAAAGAAGGCGGAATAATTAAAGATGGATATAATCAAAGTGTTGATGAATATAGAAGAGCATCTACAGAAGGTCAAAACTGGTTAATGGAACTTGAAGCAAAAGAAAAAGAATTAACAGGAATAAAAGGGAAATGGCTAAGAGTTGGTTATAACAGAGTATTTGGTTATTATATTGAAGTTACAAATTCATATAGAGATTTAATTCCAGAAGATAGATATATAAGAAAGCAGACTTTAGCTGGTGCTGAGCGTTATATAACTGAAGAATTAAAAGAAATAGAAGATAAAATTTTAGGAGCTAAGGATAAACTTGTTGATTTGGAATATGATCTATTCTGTGAAATAAGACAAAGGACAGCTCTTGAAGTTATACGTATTCAAAAAACAGCCAAAGTAATATCAATTTTGGATGTACTTTGTTCTTTTGCAACGGTAGCCAAAAATAATAATTATGCAAAACCTAATATGCTTGACAATGGTGATATAAAAATTATAAATGGAAGACATGCAGTAGTTGAAAAAGCTCTGAAAAATACAGAATTTATACCAAATGATGTAACCTTAAATAATGCTGATGATAGATTTTTAATTATCACTGGACCTAACATGGCTGGTAAATCAACTTATATGAGACAAGTTGCTTTAACTACATATATGGCTCAAGTTGGAAGCTTTGTACCTGCAGATGATGCATATATATCTATAGTTGATAGAATATTTACAAGAATTGGTGCATCAGATGATTTAGCAATGGGACAATCTACTTTTATGGTAGAAATGCAAGAACTATCAAATATCATTGAAAATGCAACTCAAAACAGTTTAATTATACTTGATGAAATTGGAAGAGGAACTTCAACATATGATGGGTTATCAATAGCTTGGGCAACTGTTGAATATATGGCAAATAAAGAAAAAATAGGTGCTAAAACACTTTTTGCAACTCATTATCATGAACTAACTGAACTAGAAGAAAAACTAGACGGCGTAAAGAATTATTCAATTGCAGTAAAAGAAAATGGTGATGATGTAGTATTCTTAAGAAAAATAATTCGCGGCGGAGCGGATGAATCATATGGTATTCATGTTGCAAAGCTTGCAGGTATAAATCATTTAATTCTAAAAAGAGCAAAAGAAATACTTAAAAATCTTGAAAATATTGGACTTGCAAAAAAGACAATAGAATTAAAGAAGAAAAATATAACAACAGAAGAAATTCAAGTTGATATGTTTAATTATAAAATGGCAGAAGTAATGAAAATTTTAGAAAAAACTGATTTAGATGAACTTACTCCCAAAGATGCACTTGAAGTGTTATATAAATTAAAAGAAAAAATGAATTAAAAAGGTGGTGAAAGTATGGGAAATATAATTTTATTAGATGAACATACAGTAAATAAAATAGCAGCAGGTGAGGTTGTTGATAGACCGTCTTCTATTGTAAAAGAATTAATTGAAAATTCAATAGATGCAGGAGCTACAGCTATAACTGTTGAAATAAAAAATGGAGGTATCTCCTACATAAAAATAACTGATAATGGATTAGGTTTTCATTCAGATGATATTGAAATGGCTTTTGAAAGGCATGCAACTAGTAAAATAAGACAAGAAGAAGATCTACAGAAAATAACTTCCATGGGATTTAGGGGAGAGGCTCTTGCCTCAATAGCAGCAATATCTAAAGTTACTTTAACAACTAAAAATAAAGATGAAGAAATTGGGTCTTTAGCTAGTGTAAGTGCAGGTAAATTTGAAAATATGTCACCTGCTGCAACAACACAAGGAACAAAAATTGAGATAAAAGATATATTCTTTAATGTCCCTGCTAGATTTAAGTTTTTAAAGAAAGACTATACAGAAGCTGGATACATTGAGGATGTAGTTATAAGGATTGCGCTTGCAAATCCAAATATAAGTTTTAAGTATATTAATAATTCAAAAGTAATAATCCAAACATCAGGAAAAGGTGAATTAAAAGAAACTATTTATGATATATTTGGAAAAGAGATATATCAAAATATAGTTCCACTAGAATATCAAAATAATGAAATCAGTATTAATGGAGTTATAGGATTACCACAAATTTCTAGATCAACAAGAATGCATCAATTTACTTTCGTAAATTCTAGATATATAAAAGATAAGACTATAAGTAGTGCAATTGATAAAGCATGTGCTGAAAAGTATGCTATAAATAAATTTGCATTTGTTGTTATAAATGTAAATATTGATCCTATGCATATTGATGTTAATGTTCACCCAGCAAAATTAGAAGTAAAATTCGAAAATGAATCTCAAGTATTTCAAGCAGTATATGCAGCAGTTAAAACTGCACTTGAAAAAAAACAAAGAGAAGATAGTCCATTCACTAATATGGAACAAAATGTTGAAATGGATATATCTGTAAAAAGTGTACCAAACTATGTTGATAATGTGGATAACAACATTAAAAAATCATATGATTTTGGAATAACTCAGCAATCAAATTATATCAACCCATTAACAACTGTTTTTAATGATGAACAAATTAAAATTGATAGAAAATTTGACTTTGATAATCAACCTAAGGTAGAAGAGAATAGAAAAGAAGAAAATATCAATGAAAATAATGATATAAAAGAAAATTTTAATTATCATTTACAAACAGAAAATAAAACTAAAAATACTGTTAATGATATCTCAGAACAGGTAGAAATCGGCATAATTTCAAATAGTGATGAAAGAACTGATTATATTAATAATAATCAAGTAATGGATATTGCATATAAATATATAGGACAAGTTTTTGATACATATATAATTATACAAATTAAAGAAAAAATGTATATAATTGATCAACATGCAGCTCATGAAAGACTATTATATGAAAAGGTAAAGGCAAGATTTTATTCTAGCAATAAACAGAGTCAACTTCTTCTTATACCGATACTTGTTGAACTTACTTCAAAAGAAAAATCTGTAGTTGATGAAAATATTGAAATGTTTGAAAAAACAGGTTTTATAATTGAAGATTTTGGTGAAACTACAGTTAAAATATCAGGGGTTCCAGACATAGGATACGATATAGAATATAAATCTATGTTTAAAGACATTATTGATGAATTATTAGGTGCTACTAAAACTGAAAAAAGTGAAAAAGAATTTAGATTTCTTGCGACAGTTGCATGTAAGGCTGCTGTTAAAGGGAATATGAAACTTGATGTTGAAGAACAAAAAACATTGATATCTGAGATGATAAAACTTGAAAGACCTTTTACTTGCCCACATGGAAGACCTACAGCATATGAAATTTCAAAATATGAAATTGAAAGAAGATTTCTAAGAAAGTAATGGTGTTAAAATGAAACCAATAGTAATTTGTATTGTGGGTCCTACTGCATCAGGAAAAACTGCAATGAGTGTTGCTCTTGCAAAAAAAGTAAACGGTGAGATTATTTCAGCTGACTCTATGCAAATATATAAAGACCTAAATGTAGCAACAGCTAAGGTAACAGAAAGTGAGACTCAGGGAATACCACACCACTTAATAGATATTTGTGATATAACTGACACCTTTAGTGTTGCAGATTTTAAAGAATTATGCTATGATAAAATTAATAATATAATATCAAGAGGAAAAGTGCCTATAATTGTTGGTGGTACAGGACTATATGTAAGTGCTGTTGTTAATGATATGCAATTTGATAAACAAGATATTGATGAGGAATATAGAAATGAACTTTATGAGCTGGCAAAACAAAAGTCAAATGAATATGTGCATTCTATTTTAGAAGAAATAGATGAAAAAAGTGCAAAACAGATTCATCCTAATAATTTGAAGAGAGTTGTGCGTGCAATTGAAATAGCAAAAAATTCTAATAAATTAAAATCATTACATATGATCGAAGAAAATGAAAGAATAAATTCAGAAAATAAAAAGTATGAATTTAAAATATATGCTTTAAATTTTACTCGTGAAAAATTATATGAAAGAATAAATTTTAGAGTAGATGAGATGTTAAAAGATGGACTCATAGATGAGGCAAAAAAAGTATATGATATGAAATTACCATCTAATGTAACATGTATGCAGGCGATAGGCTATAAAGAAATTTTTCCATATTTTGATGGAACTAAGAATTTAGAAGAATGTATAGACAAATTAAAAAATGAAACAAGGAAGTATGCTAAAAGACAGCTCACTTGGTTTAATAATAAACTTGATGTAAATTGGCTCAATCCAGATCAATCTTTAAATGATTTAGTTGATATTATAAATAAAGAAAACTTTAACGTAGGATAATATTAGAGGAGATACTATGAAAAATAAAAAACTCATATTTATTATAATTTTATTAACATTAATTTCTTTACTTGTTGTATTTTGGTATAGAAATGTATTTAGATCACTTGAAAAATATACTGTAGTTAATGGATATATTGAAAAAGTTTCTGATTCTATAGGATATTTAGTAAGAGATGAGCAAAAAGTTAATATTAACGAATCTGTTGTTACTACACCAATAATAGAACAATATCAAAGGGTAGCAAAAAATGAAACTATTGCAGTATACAAAAATAATAAATATGAGGAGTATACTGATCAAATAAAAAAGATGGATGCTGACATAGAAACCCTTATTGCTGATTTACCGCCAACTTACTCAAATGAAATATCAAGCATTGATAGTAAAATATCAGATATAATAAAAGAATCTAAGAAAACTACCTCTTATGTTAAAATGCAAGAATATAAAACAAAATTAGATGAACTTGCATATAAAAAAGTTATAATTCTTGGTCAGTTAAGCCCAGCAGGATCTAAGATAAGAGAATTAATTGCAGCACGTGAGAAGCTTGAAACACAGAGTAAAGCATCAGCTGATAATATAAAAGCCACAACTTCTGGAATTATATCATATAAAATAGATGATCTTGAGGGAAAGTATAACAATTCTAATATCTTGAATTATACAGAAGCTGATTTTGAAAATATGATAAAATTATACAATAGTAATGCTACTAATAAATTTGGTATAAAAATAATAAACAATTATGAGGCATATATTGTTGTAAAAAAATCTTCAGATGGAAATGATAGCTTTATAAAACAAGGCAATACCTACAATATAAAATTAGTAGATAGTAGTGTAACAATTTCAGGCAGTTTAGTCAAAATAGTAACTTCAGGAAATAATTCTTATTGTATATTTAAAATCTTAAATGGAATAGAAAATTTTGGGGATAGTAGAGAAATATCTATTGAAGTAATATGGAAGAAATATACAGGAATGACAGTGCCTATTAAATCAATAAATAATAGCCAAGATGGTAAATATAAATATGTTAGAATATTAAAAAATAGTGAATATATAAATATTCCTGTTAATGTTGTAGCATCTAGTGATAGTATATATATTGTTAGTAATTTATCAAAAGATGAAAAAGCAGCTATTGGATTATCAAGCTCTAGTGATTTAAGTGTATATGACGAAGTAATAGTAGATGAAAAAAAGTAGCTAAAAGCTACTTTTTTTTGTGTATTTTTTACCAGATATTTTATCTTTATATATTTTTAACTTTTCACCAGTAATTTCAGTATCAAATATCTTTTTTTGTTCTCCTAATATTAATAACATCTGATATATTTCAAATTTTGTAAATTTGTTATTCTCTATCATATAATTAATTGATTTATCATAATAATATTCTTTTGAATTTTCTATTATTAATGGTAAATCTATTATTTTATTATATACGAATATATTTTCAGGTAGTATTGAAGAACATATTAAAGCAACTGGATCTTCATAATTACCAATTCTATAATCTTCAATCTTGCATGTAAACTGATCCATAAAACTAGTACATTCGCATATTTTATTGTAAATAATTATATTAAGGTCTTTTGTATTAATTCTTAAACAAATATAATCATCATCTATATATAGAGGAGTATCTTTCGGAGATAAATAGGCAGTTATACCTCTTTTGGTACTATCTAAAATATTTATAATTTTATTTGCATATTCTGATAGTTTCATACCATATCTTGATATGTTTTCTAAATTTTCGTTTTTAACATATATAAATAAATTATCCAAAAATACTCCTCCTTTCAAAAGTCTCTATATTATACCATACATTATACTAAAAGTTAATAGTAAATTTTAACAATTTGTTGAAATATTAAATATATATGATGCTCATAATATTTTTAATGTGTGAAGATTACATAATATTGATAAAATAAAATATATGTGGTATAATTAGCACTATAGAATTTGTTTAGAACTTACTAACTAAGGAGGAAAAAATATGATTTTTTTAAAGAAAAAACCAGTTTTAAGAGTAGTTGAAGGTGTTTTATACCAAATTAGTGAAACAGATATTTTTTATAACGAAAAAATGGATATAATGATTCAGCCGATTTCTATATTTGTAGCGGGTTATGGTATGATACAAAAATTACTACCTTTTTATGAGGTGATGGATCCAAAAATCCAAGAATTATTTCAAAGGTTTGTTACGGAAGATAAAGTGCAAATCAAGTGCTATATTAATAACGATAGTAATGAAGTAATAGGGATAGAATTAAAGGAAGTAAAAAAGACTGATATAAAGAAGCAACTGTTTGAAAATGTCTATTATTTGGATTTAATAAACCAAGTAGTAACTAGTACCATACAGAAAAAAGTATCTTAATAAAAAAGAATAACTGCTTGTTAAGAGCAGTTATTTTCTATTTTGAAGTACTTCCATATCCACCAATTCTTTTACCTGTTGCATTATCACCATCAGCAATAAGAAATTTTTGGAAGTATGCTTGTCCTATTACTTCGCCTTTTTTTATATTTAAATCAATTGGAGAAAAATTATAGTAAGAGTACATTAAGTGTCCGTCATTTGATTCATTTCCATAGTAATCACTTTCAATTACACCAATGCTATTAGCCATAACAAGACCTTTCTTAAAAGGTAGAGAACTTTTATTTGCAAGTACTAATATTTCATCTTCTAAAAAATATGATTTTAATCCTGTATTTATAAGAGTAGGTTTGATTTCTTCATAATCTTTTGAGCCAGTAATATATTTACCAAAGTTTTTAAATATTATTTTCCAAATAGATGGAACTAAAGTATCATTGGCAGCCTCAATATCATATCCAACAGAGCATTTTGTTTTTCTCTCTGGCAATTTTATATTTTTCTCTATATATTCATTACATACTTCAAAACCTCGTATTTTATTTTCATTCATGTTATACCTCCCAAAGTAACAATTAAGCTACTAATTATTATATCATTTATTAAAGAATTAAACAATAAAAAATGATATAGATTGCTATATCATTTTAAAATTAATTAATATGTTCAAGTCTTTCAATTCTTTCATCAATAGATGGATGTGTTGAAAAAATATTTGATTTTTCTTTTTTTCTTTCATCATTTAATGGATTAACAATATACATATGAGAAGTAGCTTTACTAACATTGTGCATACTATTCCTATCATCATCTAGCTTTCTAAGAGCAGATATAAGTCCTGATGGATTTCTAGTTATCTCAACTGAAGATGCATCAGCCAAAAATTCTCTTTTTCTTGATATTGCCAGTTGTATTAATTGTGCAAATATTGGTGAAAGAATTAAAAATATTAATCCTACTAGTTGGATAATTATTTTACTATTCCCTGATTCTCTATCGTTGTTTCTACCACGCATAAGTGGAAATCTAAATATAAGATCAGCAACTATAACAACAAAACCAACAAATACTGATACAATTGTTGATAATAATATATCATAGTTTTTAATATGTGATAATTCATGTGCCATTACACCTTCAAGTTCATATCTATCCAATTTTTCAATAATTCCTGTTGTAAAACAGATAACTGCATTTTCTGGATTTCTGCCTGTAGCAAATGCGTTTGGTGAGGGATCATCAATAACATATAACTTAGGTCTTGGAAGTCCAGAAGCAATGCATAATTCATCTAATATAGATGTAAGTAGTTTATCTTCTTCTTCAGTAGCAGGTCTAGCATTATTCATTGAAAGTACAATTTTATCTGAATTATAATATGATATTATTGAAGTTAAGACTGAAAATGCTAATGCAATTACAGCTGACATAGGCCCTAAATCAAAATATACACATATAAAATAAATAATTAATGTAATAAATAATAAGAATCCTGATACTATAAAGAAAGATTCAATCTTATTGTTTCTAACTTCTTTTAAAATCATAATTTTACCTTTTAGAACTGTACTTTTACAGGTTCTTTTTCACTTTCATTAACTTCGAAGAAACCTTCTTCTTTAAAACCGAAAGCGTTTGCAAAAAGATTTTGTGGGAATGAAAGTATTGCTGTATTATACATTTGAACAGTATCATTATAGAATTGTCTTGCATATGCAATTTTATTTTCTGTAGTTGTAAGTTCTTCTTGTAAAGCTTTAAAATTTTCATTTGCTTTCAATTCAGGATAAGCTTCTGCAACAGCAAATAAAGTTTTAAGTGTATTTGATAAATTATTATTTGCTTCAGATTTTTCACTTATTGTATTTGCAGAAGAATAAGAATTTCTTGCTTTTGTAATGTTTTCTAAAGTAGTGTTTTCATGTACCATATATCCTTTAACAGTCTCAACAAGATTAGGTATTAAATCAAATCTTCTTTTTAGTTGAGTATCTATTTGAGCCCATGCATTTTTTACTCTCATTTTTAATTGTACTAAATTGTTATATAAGCCAACTACTAATATTATAACAATTACAATACCTAGGATAATCCAAAGTGTCATATAAATTCCTCCTTTTTCGTTTTTATAGACATATTTATATTTTATCATGTTATATAAATATATGCAATATATTTATTATAAATGAAATTTAAATGTAATAATAGTATCCGCATATAATGTAATAAAAATAATATAATTAATAAAAAAGACTTAAAAAATAATGAAAAAGTACATTAGAAATGCCTTAAAAAGGCTATATGCTTGATAAAAAATTGACAAATTGGTTAATCTGTGTTATAATTAAACTATCGCAATTAAGGAGGAATTTTTTGTGAAGGAAGATAAGTCCGAAATATTAAGAAAAACGGTTATCGTAATAACTATAATTTTAATATTCGCAACAGCTGGCCTACTACTTGTTACTACACAAGTCAAAAACGTTGTTATTGACTATTATGGTGATGTAAGAAGTATTAAAACATTATCTGGAACAGTTGATGCTTTTCTATTACAGAATAAAATTTATGTTGGTGAAAATGTATATGTATCACCAGCAAGAGATTCTGTTATAACTGATGGTATGGAAATAAAAATATATTCTTCTCAAGAGGCTTCAAAACTTTCTATAGATGAATATTATAAAGATTATTCACCAATGGTTGCTAAAATAGAAGAAGTGGTTGAAACAATTCCATTTAGTGAAGAGACAAAAGATAACTCATTAATTAACAGAGGAACAACTAGTGTTCTACAAGAAGGAAAAGAAGGACAAAAAACAACTAAATATTTAGTTAAATATAAAAATAATGAAGAAATTTTAAGAGCTACTTTAGGCGAAGAAATTACTTCTGATCCTGAAAATAAAATAATAGAAGTTGGTACAAAAATAGTACCAGTAGTATCAAGAAGTGCAATAGTAACTTCAGTTAGTGGTACTGCAGTAGATAGTGGATTTATACAATACAACATTAAATTACCTGTTGTTCAACAAGAATATGCATATAATATATGTAAGAAATATGGCATACAATATGAACTTTTTCTTGCAATGATGTTTAAAGAAAGTGGATATAATACAAATGCAGTTGGTGGAGGAAACTCTTATGGACTTTGTCAAATACATATATCAAATCATGCAAAATTATCTTCTAGGCTTGGTATAAGTAATTTCTATGATCCATATGATAATATGACTGCTGGAGCATACTTATTATCTCAATATTTTGGAACTGCAAGAACTCAAGTGTCTGACGATGCTTCTATCGAAGCATATGCATTAAACTCATATAATATGGGTGAAGGTGTATACTTTAATACTTGTTTTAGTAAAGGTGTTTTAAATAGAGAATACAGTAACTCTATAAAAACTTTAAGAGATAGATTAATAGCTAATGGTGGCTTTTAATAACATTTGATTGTCAGTTATATAACTGGCAATTATTTGTTTCTAGATATAAAATTGGGGGAATTATGAATAATATTAATTCATATCAAATTACAAATAAATTACTTAATAAATATAATTTAAAAGCAAATAAAAGATATGGTCAAAATTTTTTGATTGATGATAATATTTTAAATGAAATAGTTGAAGTAGCGGATATAACAGAGGAAGACTTAATAATAGAAATAGGTCCAGGACTTGGGAACCTAACTGAATATATGATAAAAAAAGCTTCATATCTTTTATTAGTTGAAATAGATGAAAATATGATAGAAGTATTAGAGAACAGATTTAAAGAAAATAATAATTATACAATAATAAGTGATGATATTTTAAAGGTTAATTTAAACGATAAAATAGAAGAAATAAAGAAAAATACTTCTTTGAAATTTAATAATATAAAAGTAGTAGCAAACTTACCATATTATATTACTACCCCTATAATATTTAAATTGCTTGAAGAAAATAATGGTATTAGTGATATAACGATAATGGTACAAAAAGAAGTTGCGGAAAGAATGGTTGCAAAGCCCAAAAGTAAAGCTTATGGAGTACTTACTCTAATGGTTGATTATTTATCAACTGCTAATATTGAAATAATAGTGCCAAACACTTCATTTATACCTGCTCCTGATGTAACATCTGCAGTAATAAAGTTAAAAAAGGAAAATAAATATACTATAGAAAATAAAAAAATATTCTTTGAACTAGTTCGAGATGCATTTTCACAAAGAAGAAAAAAGATGATTAATTCACTAGAATCTTGTAAATTTAATAACATGGATAAAAAATCAATTGAGGAAGTATTTAATAAATTAAATATTAGTTTAAATGCTAGAGCAGAGGAATTAAGCATTAATGAATATATTAATATAGTAAATATGATGAAATAACAAAATACCCGCTACATAATATATAGTAGCGGGATATTTTTTGTTAGAAGAATCTAAAAGTGATAGTTTGTGGCCCTTCTATAACCTTAAATATGTGGTTATAAAATCTGCTCATGTATACAGAGCCTTCAGGTAAATTATAACAGAAACGTAAATCCTTAGTAATCTTTTTTTGAGCATATAGGATAGAAAAAAGGCAAATATACTCTTCTTCAGAAATAGGATTATTGTGCAAGTATTCTTCTCCGGATTCAATTATCTCTTTTAAAGTTTTTAATTTAGCTTGTACTTTTGAAGCACTCTGATTTTTTGTTTCCTCTGTTTCTTCTGAAAGATACTGGCTTGCCTGCAAAGAGTCTAAATAATCAATCATATCCTTGTAAATAATAGCCTTTTCAAGTATCATACGCAAATCCTCCATTTAGAAGTATTTTATCGGTTACAGTGTGATAATATTATAACACAGATTACATAAAAAGTAAATAGGAAATATTTTCCAAAAATAATATAAATAAAAAATCAAGCCAATCATTATAGAACGCTTGATTTTCACCATTTTTTAAATGGAGCTGAAAGTCAGAATTGAACTGACGACCTACAGTTTATAAATTTATGGTAATGATATTTAGTCTCAATCAGAAAAGGAAGATTACGTTTGGTTTGGGGAACTATCTAAAAATTAATTGACATAATAAAGAGAATATGCTATAATATAAATTAGTAGAAATGTAACTCGTAAAAATACCCTAATGGAGGATTTTAAATGTCAAAAGGAATTATATTTGAAGATGTGGATACTAACAGATTTCTTGATAGCGCAGAATTTTTTACCGATGTAGAAACAGGTGTAATGTATATTGGTATATCATCTGGAAGTCGCTATGGAATAACACCAAGACTTGACAAAGATGGCAAGCCAATGATTAATCCAGATTACGATAAAAAATAACCCTAATGGAGGATTTTATTATGCAAGATAAGGATGTAAAAATTAAAAAGAAAGAATCAAAAAAAGATTTTTTGTACTATGCATGGCAAGTTATAGAAATAGCAGCATTATATAATTTTATTACTTCTAGTATTTCTGCTCATGAAAATGCCAATGTTTTAAGCTACTTAGCAGTTATATTTTTCGGATGCTGTTATTTGTACTCAAAGAATTTGGTAATAAAGCTTAAAATAGCGGTATCTAAAAATGATTAAGGAAGCGTAATTGCTTCCTTTTTTTAGATTGGTAGGCTTAACCTACCACCATATAAATAATAACATTATATATTGACTAATTATAATATTATATTGAACAAAGATATGTATATGTAAATGAAACAGAAAAAATGTAGTTGAAGAATATGAATAGTTATTACAGATCAATAGATACTATAAAAAACAATTAAAATTTTGCCACTTTTTTGCCACTATGGAATGGGCAAAAGTGGTATTTTTCTACGAAGTGGTAATTTTAGTAAAATAATATAAATAAAAAATCAAGCCAATCATTATAGAAAGGCTTGATTTTCACCATTTTTAAATGGAGCTGAAAGTCAGAATTGAACTGACGACCTACGGTTTACAAGACCGTTGCTCTACCAGCTGAGCTATTCCAGCATGTACAGTACTATGGTGACCCGTAGGAGAGTCGAACTCCTCACTCCGCCGTGAAAGGGCGATGTCTTAACCGATTGACCAACGGGCCATTTTATGGTGAGCTATCCGCGATTCGAACGCGGGACAACTTGATTAAAAGTCAAGTGCTCTGCCAGCTGAGCTAATAGCCCACAAAATGTACTGCTCATATATAATACACTACTTTCGAATAAATGTCAATAGGTTTATTTAAAAAAGTGGAAAAAAGATATAAAAAGTAGATGACATATAACATCATAAATCAATATAATAGCTTTTAATGTATCAACAATTTACATAATATTATGTCGAAAATCAACTACTTTTGTTGTATGTTGTTGAAATAATAATAAAAAATTGACTAATAAACTACAACATGTTAAAATTAATATAGGTGATATAAAATGCTTTACATCTTTGAACTTTTTTTCTATATACTTTTTTTATTCTCAAGGTTATATTCTCTTATAGATAAATCTTATATATTATCAGATAGTGGTAGTAAACTAAATAAATATATAAAGATAAAAAATCGCCAAAATATAATCAACAGTTTTACTTTAAGCAATATTAATAATTACAATATTCATTCTTTTATTAGTAAAGCATTTAAATCACAAAAGTGGTGCAAGCAATTTATATTTATTATGCTTGTATCCACAGCAATTATAACATTAAAAATTTCAATCACGTATAATTTTCTTATTTCTAATTTTTTTTATATTACAATTTTTAACAAATACATCATCTTAAATCAAATTCTCGGAGATTATTTTTACATATTTAAATTAAGCTATTATTTATTTTCGTATCTTTTCATCATATATATAGTATATTCAATTTTAAATAATATATATACAAATAAGGAAAATAAACTTAATATAAGTGAGTTAAATAAAAACTCAATAAATTTATTTATTGGAAAAGATCAAAAACAAAATATTATACATATTAATGAAAAAGGATTATATCAAAACATCTTAATAACAGGTAGTATAGGAAGTGGCAAAACTAGTTCAGCTATTAGTGTTATACTAGATGGATTGATAAAAAATAATTTAGGTGGTTTAGTTATTGATGTTAAAGGAAACTTCTATTCAGAAGCTTTTAAAATCGCAAAAAAATATAATCGAGAGCAGGATATTTATTTAATTTCTATTGATAAAGGAAATGGATATAATCCGTTAGACTACAATGAGCTATCTAGTGTAGAATTAAGTAATAGAATAATTAATGTATTAAAATTAATTTCAGATAGTAATAATTCAGATCCGTATTGGTTAGATAAAGCAGAAGGGTATATTAGAGATATGATATCTATAATACGAGTATATAACAATATAACTAACTTTGAGGAAATACATAAATTAGTAACTAGTAAAGAATATTTAATTGAAAAAATTGAAGAAGTTAAAGAAAAAATACTAAATAATTTCTTTAGTGATGAAGAACTGTTTGAATTAAATTCGGCATTGTTTAATTTAAAACAAGAATATATGAATCTTGATGAAAGGACAAGTAATATTATAAGATCTGAGATAACTAGAATGACATCGATCTTTTTATCAAATCTAAAGTTTTATCAAAAGTTTTGTTTAAAAAATAATGTAATAAATTTCCCTTCTGAAAAAATAGTAATTTTATCAATAGGCATTGGAGAAAACAAAATTATTTCAAAAATAATTTCAACTTATTTAAAATTAGACTTTCAAAAACAAATAATATCTCAACTAGGAAATTATAAAAAAAGCTTTTTTATTTGTGATGAATATCAAGAAATTGCTAATAGTGAAGATATGAGTTTCTTTTCTTTATCTAGAGAATATATGTGTGTAAATGTTATTAGTATGCAAAGTTATAGTTCATTACTTAATACGCTAAAATCTGAAGTAACAACAAAAGTAATAATACAAAATTTCGTAAATAAAATTTGGTTTAGAAATGATGATATATATACAATTTCTGAAACTATAAAATTTATTGGAAAATATCTAAGAGATAACGAATCCATCACTTTTTCAGAGAACTCTAAAGTAAGTAATTATAGTATGTTATTTAGAAATTTTAAATCAAGAAATTCTAATATTTCAGAAAGTAGATCTATTTCGAAAAAAAATGAATATTTACTTAGTGAAGAGGATTTTTCTCAAAATTTAAATATATTTGAAGCTATTGCTATGTTATCAGATGGGACAAAGAGTATTTTTTATAGAAAAATAAGATTATATCGATTGGAGGATGATATATGAATAATATAAAAAAGATTAATATAATTAATAAAGTTATTTTTATGTTCGTATTATTAATTGTATTATATATTACTTTTTCAAGTGTATATGGAGCAAGTGCTCCAACGCTTGTAAATAAATTAAATACAGCATTTAAACGTATTCAAGAATATTTAGTAAAACTAGCAACTCCAGCAGCAGGTGTAGCGATAGCATCTGGAGTATTTATGCGTAAACTTAGCTTTGGAAATGAAGAAAAAATGGTGATGGGGAAAAAGGTAATTATAAATGCCATTATATCGTATGCAATAATTATATCAATTGATTTAATTCTAAAATTCATTGATTCTGTACTTGATTAATATGCAAAGTGATATTTTAAATAACTTAAATTTAATAGCTGAGAATCTATTTAAATCAGTTGAAGGGCAAGTTTATGAATTACTTGATAAAATAATAATTATTAGAGTAGAAATATTAAATCAAGAGCCTTTAAATAATATATTTAATAATAACAATATAATTATCATTGCAAATTCTTTAATAATTTTTCAAACATTATATTATATGTTTCAATTAATATTATCTTTATATAACGGTAATAAGACAGAAAATGTATATATATTTATAATAAAAATAATATGTGTAACTGTTCTTGCTAACAACAGTTACTATATATGTGAACAAATCATTTCTTTAATTGAATATTTAACAGATGCAATATCAGAAATAACGAATCAAGTATCAGGTAAAGACGTAAATTTTATAAACTTAAAAGAAACTATAATATCAATAGATGATTTTATGAAAGATGATTTATTAACAGTAAATGGTTTGATAAAGGGGATAATATCTTTTGGTGCAGTATCGGTTTTAATTAATTTTTCAATTAGATATGTAAAAATAATCTTTTTAATAATTATTTCTCCACTTGCATTAATATGCTTTTCTTCTCATATTACAAATGAACTTGGGAACACTTGGATAAAGATGTTTATTAGTTCACTTCTTCTTCAAATTATTGTAAAAATAATTCTATTTATTCCACTCTCATATAAAGATATAAACAGTTTGATGTATAAAATAATACTAGTTGGAAGTATTCAATTAATATACAATATAAATAACATTAGTTCTCAATTATTTAACAAATTTTCTAAATCAGAAATGAAACCAAATTTATATAAAGGATAGTATATGAAAAAAGAAAGTAAAATTAGAATTTATGCTAATTATAATAGAAGTAATAAATGGATGGGAATAATTGAATACAAATTATTAGTGTTTGTATTGATATATATTTTTCTAATAGTCAAATTAATAAGTTTATTTCATCTAAAATTTGAAATCTCAATATATTTTTTCTCAGTATTAGTCTTTCCAATACTTTCAATTGCATTAACAAGTATAAATAACGAAAATTCACTAAATAGTATCAAAACTTTAATAGCATTTTTATTTAAAAGTGGAATATATATTGATAAAAAGTATCAGAGAAATTTAAAAAATGAAATATATATTAATAATAATTTTTCTAAAATCAACAAAGATATTGTAAAATATAAATACAAATGATATAATTATTTTACTTTAAAATGTGTAGGAGAAAGTTATGAAATTTATTAAGAAGAATGATTTAGAATTAAGTGATACGGATATTTCAGACCAATTTATATTAAATTATATGGTTTCATTAGAGGCAGTGGATATAAAGTTATATTTATATTTGCTATTTTTATCAAAAAAAGATATTGAGGCTGATAAGCAAACACTTTCAAAAAAATTGATGGTAACTGAACAAGAAATTGATTTTAGTTTAGATAGACTTCAGGCTGAAGAATTAATAACTAAGACTTCACACGGATTTAATATAATTGATTTAAAAGAAGTTGCTATTAATAAGTCATATATACCTAAAATTGAAACTAAAACTTCAAGAACTCAAACTGAACAAGAAAGAAAAAGAATAGCAGCTGCAACAGCTATTAATGAAAGCTTTTTCCAAGGTATGATGACTCTTATGTGGTACACAGATATTGAAACAATGTTTAAAAATTATTCTTTTTCGGAAGAAGTAATGATAGCATTATTTCACTATTGTCAAGAAAGAAAAGCTTTAAATAGAAAATATGTACATGCAGTTGCAGAGACATGGTATAAAGGTAGCGTTAAAACATTTGAACAACTTGAAGAATTTTTAGCAAGTTATGATAATATTTTAAAAATAAAGCAAAAGATTTCTAAAGGATTAAGATTGTCACGTAATTTTACGAAATATGAAGAACAATATATTGATACTTGGATAAAAGAATATAACTATAATTTTGATATAATAGAGCAAGCATTAAAAAGAACTGTTTCTAAGCCTAATCCTACACTTAGCTATGTGAATGGAATTCTTGCTAATTGGTATAAAAAAGGATATAAGACAATAGCAGATATTGAAAATGATACTAATGAAGAGAATAAAAAATATATTAAAGTAAATTCTAATTCTACTCCTAAATCAAAATATCAAAATTATGGACAAAGAAATTATGATGATTTAGAATCATTTTATGATAATATGTAGAAGAAAAGAGGTGTTTTATGAGCAATTATATATATAATCAACTTGAAAGAGAATATGAAATTAAAAGAAAACAGGCTGAATCTATTGTTACATTTAGGAAGAAAAAAATATATGAAGAAAATAGTGATTTACAAAAACTAGAAGAAGAAAAAAATATAATTGCATTAAAAATCACCAGAAATATATTATTGAGTGATACAATAACAAGGCAAGTAGAAGAAGAAAATATGAATAAGAAACTTTCTGAAATAGAAAAGAAAATAGAAAATATTTTAAATAAGCTTGGTATTTCAAAAGATTTTTTTGAACCTCAATATGAATGCAAAATTTGTAAAGATACTGGCAAAATTATTGAAAATGGAATGGAGAAATACTGTAATTGCTTTACACAAAGAGTTATTAACGAATCATATAAACAATATAATATGTTAAGGCTTAAAGAAGAAAATTTTGGAACTTTTGACACATGCTATTACTCTTCAAAAACTGATAAAGAAAAGTATGGAATGACTAAATCACCATTGCAAAATATAGAAAATATAAAGAAAATATCGGAAATTTTTATTGAAAAGATAGATGATAATGAACAGAAAAATTTACTATTTGTAGGAAATACTGGACTTGGTAAAACTTTTATTGCAAATTGTATTGCAAATGAGTTAATAAAAGCAGGTAAAACTGTTATATATCAAACAGCACCACTATTAATGGATTCTATCATGGAATATAAATTCAATTTTGATAAAAAGAGTTCTAATAAAGATAATTATCAAAGATTATTTGATGTAGATTTATTAATTATTGATGATCTTGGAACAGAGACTATGAGCAACAATAAATTTACAGAGTTATTTAATATAATAAATACAAGATTGTTGGAAAATAGAAAAATTATTATATCAACAAACTTAAATTTACAAGAATTATATAGTGTTTACGATGAAAGAGTTGTATCGAGAATACTTGGAGGATTTATTGCTTGCAAATTTATAGGTGATGATATTAGAATAAAAAGAAAAAGAATACCTAGCAGCGGAATATAAACATAATAAATAAAAGGGTAATAGCAATGAAAAATTGCTATTACCCTTTTATTTATTACAATATTTTTATTTTCCTTTTTTTGTTTCAAGTTTTAATAATTGTTCATATAATTTTTCTTCACGTTCTGATATGTCTTTTGGCATATCAATATATATTTTTAACAGTAAATCTCCGCGTTTACCATCTTCTGCAACATAACCTTTTTTCTCAACAGTAACAATTTCAGAATTTGTTAAGTGTTTAGGCAATGATACAAACGCAACTTCATTTAATAATTTGATTTTATATTTCCCACCAAGAGCAGCAAGAGCTGGTGAAATATATATATTTTTAATTAGGTTAACACCGTCTAATTTAAAGACTTCATGTTCAAGCAATTTTACATGAATAATTAAGTCACCATTTTTCCCGCCATTTTTACCTGGATTTCCAAGTGCTGCTAGTCTTATTTTATCACCATTTTTAATACCTATTGGAATATTTACAGAATAAGTACGCATTCCAGAAAGTGATGATTTTATTGCAATTTTCTTTTCAACTCCTAATAGACCCTCATCTAGTGTAACTTCTATATTTGTAATAATATCTGTACCTTTTTCTGGCTTTTGTTTTGGCTTTTTATCTTCTTTAGGGCCATTGTCAATATCCCCAAAATTTTGAGCATCATCTTTTTTTAGACCTAAAATAGTATTTAATAAATCATTTATAACCGTAACCCCGGATTTTAGTTCATACCTAACTTGTGATAGACTTGAATCGTTTTGTGCAATACCATATCCATATTTTGATACTTGTCTATCATATTTTTTTCTTTTTTCATCATTCATTAATGTATCATAAGCTTCGGTAACATCCTTAAACATTGATTCTGATTCTTCACTTTTGTTTGTGTCAGGATGATACATTTTTGCTAGTTTTCTATAATTTAGTTTTATTTCTTGCTTACTACTTCTTCTATTTACACCTAGTATGTCATAGTAATTTTTATATTTCATATATTGCTCCTTATTATACCCCTATTGATAATTTACATTATATCATAAATTATCTAATTTTCAATAATTTTAGCTTGCTTTTTTATTTTTTTTCTTGTATAATAGGGGAGTATCAATAAATGGAGGTATGAAATGAACGAAGATGATATTTTAGGTGCTCAAAACATTGTACCTGTAAACATAGAAGAAGAAATGAAAAGATCATATATTGATTATGCAATGAGCGTTATAGCCTCACGTGCTCTTCCTGACGTAAGAGATGGATTAAAACCAGTACATAGAAGAATTTTATATGTAATGAGTGAATTATCACTTTGGCCAGAAAAACCATTCAGAAAATCTGCAAGTATAGTTGGAGATGTTATGGGTAATTATCACCCACATGGTGATGCTGCAATATATGATGCCCTAGTGCGTCTATCACAAGATTTTTCACTTAGATACCCACTAGTAAATGGGCATGGAAATTTTGGATCAATTGATAATGATCCACCAGCTGCAATGAGGTATACTGAAGCAAAATTGCACAAAATTTCACTTGAAATGTTATCTGATATAGATAAAGAAACAGTTGATTATGTTCCTAACTATGATGATAGATTAAAGGAACCATCAGTTTTACCAGCTAAACTACCAAACTTATTAATTAATGGATCTTATGGTATAGCTGTTGGTATGGCTTGTAATATACCACCTCATAATCTGACTGAAGTAATTAATGGTGTTATTGCTCAAATTGATAATCCTGAAATTACAAATGAAGAATTAATAGCATATGTAAAAGGACCTGATTTTCCAACTGCTGGAATTATAATCGGTAAAGAAGGAATAAAGGATGCTTACACAACTGGTAGAGGTAAAGTTTGCGTAAGAGCAAAAGCAGAAATTGAAGAAGACAATAGAGGAAGATATAAAATAATAGTAACAGAAATACCATATCAAGTTAATAAGGCGGCTTTAGTTGAAAATATTGCTAGATTAGTTCAATTAAAAACAATAGAAGGAATATCTGACTTAAGAGATGAATCAGATAGACAAGGACTAAGAATTGCTATAGAGCTAAAAAGGGATGCAAATCCAAATGTAGTATTAAATTTACTATATAAGCATACTCAATTACAAACAACTCAAAGCATGTTAATGCTTGCACTTGTTAATGGACAACCTAAGGTTTTAACTTTAAGAGAAATACTTGGTGAATATATAAAACATAGAGAAGATGTAATAGTTAGAAGAACTAGATTTGATCTAAAAAAAGCTGAAGCAAGACTTCATATTTTAGAGGGATTAAGAATAGCGATTGATAATATAGATGAAATTATAAGAATAATTCGTGAATCATATGATGATGCACAAACTAGACTTATGGTTAAATTCGGATTATCAGAAATTCAAGCAAATGCTATACTTGAAATGAGACTTAGAACTCTTCAAGGACTTCAAAGAGAAAAAATTGAAGAAGAATATAACAACTTATTAAAGTTAATAGTTAGTTTAAAAGAAATTCTTGACTCTGAACAACTTGTAAAAAATATAATAAAAGAAGAATTAACAGAAATAAAAAATACTTATGGTGATGAAAGAAGAACTATGATAACTCATGGTGATGGTGAAATTGATCTAGAGAGTTTAATAAAAGAAGAAACAAATGTTGTTACTCTTACTCATTTTGGATATATAAAAAGAATTGCAGCAGATGTATATAGAAGCCAAAAGCGTGGTGGAAAAGGCTTAACTGCAATGAACACTAGAGAAGAAGATTTTGTTGAACATCTATTTATAACGTCAACACATGATTATATAATGTTCTTTACAAATTCAGGTAGGGCATTTAGACTTAAAGCATATGAGTTACCAGAAGCTAGTAGAACTGCAAAGGGAACTGCTATTGTAAATCTACTTCAACTTTCACAAGGCGAAAAGATTGCAGCTGTTATACCAGTTCATGATTATAATGAACCATTATATGTTTTAATGGCTACAAAAAATGGTCTTGTAAAGAAAACTAAATTAGAAGAATATAGTAATATACGTAAATCTGGAATACAAGGTATAACATTAAAAGATGATGATGAATTAATTGACGTTAGACTTACTAATGGAGATACAAGTGTTGTTTTAGTTACAACTAATGGTCTATCTATAAGATTTGCTGAAGAAGAAGTTAGACCTGTTGGAAGAACCTCAATGGGTGTTAAAGGAATTGCCTTAGCAAAAGATGATAAGGTTATTGGTATGGAACCGATAGCGAATGAAAAAGATTATATACTTGCAATAACTGAAAATGGTTTTGGTAAAAGAACAGAAGCAGAAGAGTATAGACAACAATCAAGAGCAGGTAAGGGTGTACTTACATACAAGACTACTTCTAAGACAGGTCATATTATTGGTATTAAAATTGTTAACGATACAGATGATGTAATGTTAATAACTGATACAGGTGTAGTAATAAGATTAAATGTTAAAGATATTAGTGTTCTTGGTAGAAATACACAAGGTGTTACATTAATGAGAACTTCTGATGGTGGAAAAGTAATAAATATAGCAAAAATACCACAAGAAGATGAAGAAATTGAAGAATAATTAAAAAATAAATAGATATAGTCAAAATGCTGATTATATCTATTTATTTTTGTCTTAATTTATGATATAATTACTAAGAGTATTCGAAATAGTCGCTTGTATTTACAAGAGGAAAGTCCGGACACCATAGGGCAATAGTGCTAGATAACGTCTAGTGGGAGTGATCCTAAGGAAAGTGCAACAGAAAATTACCGCCAGTGTAAACTGGTAAGGGTGAAAATGTGAGGTAAAGGCTCACAAACATCTATGGTGACATAGGTGTTGTGTAAACCCCACTTGGTGCAACACCAAAAAAGAAAGGTTAAGACTGCCCGTCGTCTTTCGTGGTTGGTGGCTCGAAATATGTAGTAATGCATATTCTAGATAAATGACTATTTAAAACAGAATCCGGCTTATAGGATGCTCAGGTAGACCGAAAGGTCTACCTTTTAATATATATATAATAGGGAGAAACAAATGAATATTATTGAATATAAAGATAAATATAAAGAAAAAAGTAATTTCATTAATATTGGACATTTTAAAAAATGAATACGGTTACTATATTTTATAAACTAGATATTTAATATTTAGTTTGTTAAACAACATTGAATTTAATAAGCTTTATATACAAATTTGTTGTGCAATGTTTAATAAATTTCATTGACATTTATTTTGTTTTGTATTATACTTGATTTGTGACAAGATTTGAGAAAAGAGGTAATTTTATGGAATTTAGAGCTAATCCTAAAAAAAATATTGAAATTAATGTAAATGGTCAAACATATTTGAGACATGCTATTGAAACGCACTACGTTCAAATAGGTGAAGATTATATTGATATAATAAAAAAATATGCAGGTGATATCTACGAAGAAGGAGATATTATTTCTATAAGTGAAAAAATAATAGGACTTTGTCAAAAAAGAGTAATATATAAGAAAGATGTAAGAGTAAGTAAATTGGCTAAATTTCTTTCTAAATTTGCAATGAGAAGTGATGCTGGTGTTGGGGTAGATAATCCATACAAAATGCAGTTTGCAATAATGCTTTGTGGCAGAGCAAAAGTTATTTTTGCAGCAGTAGCAGGTGGATTTGGAAAATTATTTGGTAAAAAAGGTATTTTTTATAAAATTGTTGGACCTGAAATAAGTGGCCTTGATGGTTTTTATGGAGATGTTTTTTCTGACTATGCTGATTTTGGTATAAGAATACCAGAAAATTCTACAGGAGTATGTAATGAAATGTTTGAAAAAACTGGAATTAAATGTATGATAGTAGATGCAAATGATTTTAACGTTGAAATTCTTGGAAAAGCAGATAGTATTCCATATAGTGATGAAGAGCTAAAGGCAATGATAAAAGATAATCCTGCAGGTCAAGTAAAGACTCTTACGCCGCTTGTACTTATAAGAAAAAAAGAAAATAGTAAAAATGATGAAATAGTAAACTTAGCTGAGGAAAAATTAGAAAATAATTAATAGTTAGTTGGAAAGGAGGTATTTATGTCTGAAAACGGCTCAGATAAAGATCAAGAAAAAGAAGTAAATATTAATGAAGGCAATCTTGAAGAATATGTAAAAAATGAATATTTAAATGAAGATGATATAAATAACTCTAAAAAAAGAAGAAAATTATTTAGAACAAAAAATAGTAATGGTGAAGAAATAGTAGAGTATAAAGATAGTTCAAAAACTAGAATTATTGTATTAATTAGTATTGTAGGTGTTATTATATGTATAGTTTTAACATTTGCAATGATAGCTGGTATCAATAGATTTAACACTAATGTGTATAAAAATGTATATATTTTAGGTGAAAATCTATCTGGTAAAACTTCTGAACAGGTAGTAGAATTTTTAAATGAAAAGAATAAACAAGCTACAGGTATAGAAAAAGTTGAATTATATCAAGGGACTCAAAAGATATTTGAAGTTAAACCTGAAGACATAGAGTTTGGAATCGATGTTGAAAAAACAACAAAAGCTATCATGGAATTTGGAAGAACAGGTAATATACTTGTTGATAACGCACAAATTCTAAAGGTATTATTTAGTAGCAAAAGTCTAAATATAGAATATAGTTATAATCAGCAAAAACTTGAGGATATAGTTAAAAACATTGATTTAAGTGTAGAAAGTCGATTTGTTGATGATAGTTATAGTATAGATGAAGAAAATAATAGATTAATAATTGTAAATGGTACTTCAGGAAATTCAATAGATTATAACACAACACAAGATGATATTGTTAAAAATTTTATTGATTCAAAAAATATATATCAACTTAATATTATAAAAAAAGAACCTAAAGAATTAAATGTTGATGACATATATAGTAATATTAAAAGAGACCCTGAGAATGCTTATGTGGATGAGAGCGTAACACCAAATAGATACGTATCTGAGAAGAAAGGTTTTGATGTTGATATAACAAAACTAAAACAGATTCTTAGTGAACAAGAAAATCAAACTGAAGGCAAATCAATTTCATTTGACCTTACAGTATTAGAACCAAAAGTAAAATTATCTGATATAACAAAAAACTTATATAATGATAAATTATCTGGTGTAACAACATATTTTGATGCATCTCAAAAAGCAAGGGCAAATAATCTTTCGTTAGCACTTAGCTATTTAAATGGTAAAATTGTAATGCCTGGAGAAACTTTTTCATACAATGCTACAATTGGTGATACTACTGCTTCAAAAGGATATTTAGAAGCAGCAACATTTAAAGCCGGTACTGTTGTAATGGAACTTGGTGGTGGTATATGCCAAACTACTTCAACTCTTTATGACGCAGCACTAAAAGCTAATTTGGGAATTGTAGAAAGACATCAGCATGGACTTCCAGTAGGTTATGTACAACCAAGTTTGGATGCTACAGTTTATTCGCCAGTCCTTGATTTTAAATTTAAAAATAATAGAAAATATCCAGTAAAGATTATTGCTTCATATAGTAATTCAGGAAGTCTAAATATTAGTATCTATGGAACAAAAGAAGAAACAGAATATGAAATAGAATTAACACATAAATACATTTCAACAATAGCATATAGCACAAAATATGTATACGATAGTAATCTTGCAAGTGGGACAGAAATTGTCGATGTTAAGGGCGTTAATGGATATGTTTCAGAAGGATATATAACTAAAAAATTAAATGGAGTTGTTGTGAGTTCAGCTATGTTATCAAGGGATACATATAACCCTCAACAACGTGTTGTTAGAATAGGAACAGCTAATGTAAATAATCAAGCGCCATCTGGAGCTGGTGCAAGCTAAAAAACCAATAAAAAAACATTTTAAAGTATTGCATAAGAAAATATATTATTGTATAATAAAAATATACTAGAATAGGAGCAATATAATCCTAAGAAAAGAGGTAAAAAATATGGAACCTTTGTTACAAATGAATAAGTTTGAATTGGTAGATATGCCTGGTATGAATACTATTGCATTTGTTGTTGAAAAAAATGAAGATGATTACAGAAGTGGAAAAGCTTTACTTACATTACAAAAAATTGAAAGTATTGACACTGAAGAAGGTGGAAAAATCAAGAAAACTTTCAATATAATAAAAACTAGTGACGAAAAACAACTAGTTATTTTGCTCACTCTTACAAGTTCAAAAGCAATAATAAGCACAGGAGAACTTGATGAAAATGGATTTACAGCAACTGAGTCAAACATTCCATTAAATTATGGAACAATATATAACCAAGAAGGAATTGAATACAAAGAAGTTGAGTATACACCTAGTATGAAAAGACATTTTTCAATAATTGATACACAAAGTTGTGAAGAAGTTAGACCAGTATTATATACAGATGAATCTACTGGTGATATAAAAGGTAAATGTAAACTATTACCAAATAGACCATACATTGTACTTGAATTAAAGTTTGAATAAGAATAGGTTGATAAAAATACACAATTAGTAGTAATATGTAGTTTAGATATATTAATTTATACTACTATGGAGGGATTTAATAATGGAAATAGATAATAAAAAGAGAAAAATAACGGTAAAAGTGAGTGCTGCTGTTTTTAAAGGAAAAGATTTTGAAATAATAGCAAAATTAGATAAACCTTTAAACCTTGAGAGAAGTATACTTGTAGATAAAGATAAAATAGAAAAATTCAAAGAAAATAATAAATTAGACTTAGAAAATAGGCTTAAAGGAAATCAAGAATCTGATATAGAAAAAGATGAAAAAAAATATCCGGGGGAAGATGAACCTATAATATAATTATTTATAAAGAGGAAGAATAAATAAAGAGGGAAATATATGAGATCTAAGATGAATAAATTAAAAAGGGAATTAATGCCCTTTTTAATAGCATATTTAATATTTGATATAATTATCGTAGGAACTTTAATTATATCAATAAAAAGTCTACCTGCTGATGTTAATTCAGTAGATAGAATAACAAAGATAGTAGAGAATTTTATGCCTAATTTGACTAGCTTTAAATTTTTTACTGCTATTTTTGTTGATTTTATTGGTTTTATGACTGCATCATTTTATACTTTAATAGCATTTTTAGTGTTATACATTTTTTGGAAAATTAAATTTGCTAAAGCATATGAGTATCAGGATCAGGAACATGGTTCAAGTGACTGGAGTAAAAATGGTGAAGAATTCGATAGATTACCAGATGGAAGCCAAATATTAAATAAAAAAGAAGGATTTATACTTAGTAAAACACATTATTTAGGAACTGATTTAAAGAAAGTAAAAGTAAATAAGAATATATTAGTAGTTGGTGGATCAGGTGCTGGTAAATCAGCTTGTTACATTAAACCTAATATATTACAAAGACTTGGATCTTACGTAATAACAGATCCTAAAGGTGAATTGTATAGAGAGACTTCTATATTTTTAAAGAATAGTGGATATAAAATCAGAACTCTAAATTTGGTTAATTCAGAATATAGCGATAGATACAATCCACTTGCACATATAAGAGATCATGCAGATGTTGATATAATCGCAGATACAATTATAAAGGGCGGTAAAGCTGATACTCAGTCACAAGATCCATTTTGGGATAATACTGCAAAAATGTTACTTAAAGCATGTATTTATTATGTTATATCAGTACTCCCAGAAGAAGAACAAAATTTATCTAGCTGTTTAAATATAGTTAGACAAGGTGGAGCAGATGAAAAGATCTTTGATAGACTTTTTATTGATGAACTTAAACCTGAACATCCTGGTAGAAAAGAGTATGAAGGAATAAGAGTTGGCGCTGATAAAACTAAACAAAGCATAGCAATAT
The DNA here is from genome assembly GCA_023460235.1 of Bacillota bacterium. Classification (GTDB taxonomy): domain Bacteria; phylum Bacillota; class Clostridia; order TANB77; family CAG-465; genus CAG-465. The sequence continues at coordinate 127,749 of JAEWRE010000039.1, read as the reverse complement.
CTCTTGTATCAAAATTATCTGATTTTGATACCCCTGCGATGCAAAAAGTAACTACATCTAATAATATAGACTTTGAAGAAATATCTAATCAAAAAACTGCACTTTTTGTTATAACACCTGCAGATAGGAGTACTTATGACTATATATTAACTATATTCTTTAGCCAAATGATACAAATAATGTATTCACAAGCTGATAGAAATGGTGGAACTCTTAGAAATCAAGTATATTTCTTAATGGACGAATTTGCAAACATAGGACAAATACCAGATTTCCATAAAAAACTTAGTACAACTAGAAGTTTAGGGATAAGTATGTCAATAGTAGTACAAAGTTTAGACCAAATAGAATCTTTATATAAAGATACATATGAAAATATAATTGGTAACTGTGATACTCATCTATTTCTTGGAAGTCAATCAATAAAGACTTGTGAATACTTTTCAAAAAGTTTAGGTCAAAAGACTATTAAATATCAAAGTAGATCTGTAAGTAAAGATAAAAGTGAACGTGAAAAACAAGGTGTTTCATTTAGTGAACAACGTCAGGGAAGAGATTTAATGACAATAGATGAATTGAAAAGACTTCCTTCAGATGATGAAATAGTATTAGTTAGAGGTCTTAGACCAATAAGAGCAAAAAAAGCTTGGTATTTTAAATACCATCCACAAAGAGATATAGCTAAACAGACAGAAATAAGAGATATAACTCAAATGCCAAAGCCAGACGAAATGGAAGTAAAGACAATGGATGTCGTGGGACATTTAGATAAAAGGATGAGCATGGCAAAAGCAAAATTAGAAGAAGAAAAAGTAAAAGAAGAAATAAAAAATGAAGAATTATCTAAAAGACAAATTCCAGAAGAAAAAGAAAGTTTTGATTTACAAAAAGAGTTGGAAAAGAAATTTGATGAACTATTTGGCTCTACAGATAATCACTAAAAAATAGCTAAACTATAATTTAATAGTTTAGCTATTTTTATAACAAGCTAGCATTTGGGAAAGTTCCAAGTGAAACTATAAAGTTATTCCTGTATACATGTATTGCTTCTATTTCTAATTGTCCAGTAAGTAGAAGTAAAATTACGAGTAATTTATTTATATCTAGGTCACAATCAGAGTTATTGAAAAGATTAAAATTACCATTAAAAAAATTATTCATATCAACACCTCTTATATAAAATATATTTTACATGTTGTGTTTTTATGAATGTTGTTGTATAATTAGTTAGTATAGATGGAGGTTTCTAATGAAAAAAAATAAGTTTATTCCATTTTTAATAATTATTATAGCTGTTGCTCTAATTGTAATAGTATCAAAGCTTGTACTTGATAATACAGGTAAAATAAATCAAGGAGTTTTTAGAGTAAATGACTTAATAGTAAAATCTGTTGTAAATACTGAGGAAATACAAAGTGAAACGACTGCTAGCGCTATATCAGATATTAAATTTAATGCTTCTCAGGAAAATCAAATTTCAATATTAGTTGCAAAAGATAGTGAGGCACAAAGTATATATATTGATAATATATCAATTAAAGGCCCTGAAAAAAAAGGTAATATATTTATTTCAGAAAGTGATAAAGAAAAACAAAATATTAATGAAATAAAGAAAATAGATATATATCCTGTAGATAGAGATGGACAATATTTAATACAATTAAATGTTATAAACAGTAATTTTCTTACTAATGCTAACTTACCGGATAATACTTCTGCTGTTACATTTGATGGTACTTTACTTAATACACTAGGTATAAAAATAAGTGAAGTAAACTTCAAATTAAACTTTAGTTTAAATATTGTTGATTCAACTGGTAAAGTTAATGTTTGCAAATTCAAACTTGACATTCCTTCTGAAGAACTTTTAAGCAACGGTATAAGCGTTATAAGAGAAGATGTAAATAATTATAGATTTTATATAAAATAATAGTATAAACGGCGTATAAATACTTTATAATTTTATTTTTACTTGATTTTTTATTATATTTATTGTATAATAATCATACACCAGACAATAGAGTATTGTGAACCTTGTCAGATCCGGAAGGAAGCAGCAATAAACAACCCACTCTATGTGTTTGGTGTAATTTTGTATGAGGTGATAAACATGGCATATATGGCATTATATAGAAAATATAGACCATATAACTTTAATGGTATAGTTGGGCAAGAAAATGTTACTAGGATACTTAAAAATCAGATTAAATCAAATAAAATATCACATGCATATATTTTTAGTGGTAGTAGAGGAACTGGTAAAACAAGTGCTGCTAAAGTTTTTGCAAGAGCTATTAATTGTTTGAATCCGATAGACGGTGAGCCATGTAATGAATGCAGCGTATGTAAGGGAATAATATCTGGTAATATAACAGATGTTGTTGAAATGGACGCGGCTTCAAACAATAGTGTAGAAAACATTAGACAAATACGCCAAGAAGTTGTTTATGCAACAATTGATGTTAAGTATAGAGTATATATAATAGATGAAGCACATATGCTTACAACAAGTGCATTTAATGCTTTATTAAAAACTTTAGAAGAGCCACCAGAAAATGTAGTATTTATACTTGCAACTACAGAACAACACAAAATTCCTGTTACTATACTTTCAAGATGTCTGCGTTTTGATTTTTCAAAGATATCTGAAATAGACATAGTTAATAGAGTTAAATTTGTACTTGATGAAGAAAATATAAAATATGAAGAAGAAGCAATTAAATATATTGCTAGACTTGCTGATGGTGGGCTAAGGGATGCACTTAGCATTGCAGATAGATGCATATCAGAGCAATCCGATGTATTAGAGCAATCGAAGGTTGAAGAAATAGTTGGTGCTATTGACACAAAATTAATTTCAGAAATGGTTGATGGAATTTTAAACTTAGATGCTATTTTGGTTGTTAATAGTGTGGATAAAATAATTCAAAAAGGTAAAGACTTAAGACAACTCGCATATCAATTAACTAACGAATTTTTAGATAAATTAATAAAATTGAAAGATAGTAATGAGATTTCAAGATATGTTGGAATAATAGATAAATTTTCAAAACTTGATAATGATTTACGTTTAACAGCAAGGCCAGAAATAGTGTTTAAAAGTTGTTTGGTTGAATTATGTAATAATAACATTAGTTCAAATAATACAGTTATTTCTAAAGACTATGAAAATTTAGTAGAAAATACTGATATTGAAAATATAAAGAAAAGAATATCAAATATTGAATCAAAAATTGCAACTGGCATTGGTAATAATGAGCAGAACTCTGCTACTGCAATTACATCTAATATTGTTGCTCAAGAACCAAGCAATATAAGAAGATCTGAAACCAAAAATAGTGATTCTATAAAATCTTCTGCAACAGCAGATGTTAGAAAATTTGATAAGATAGATGAACTAAAGAAAATTATAGTTGAAAGTGGAAAAATAAAATTGTATTCTGCACTTGCTAGTGCTGATATATATGTATCTGGCAATTTGGCAATAGTAATTTCATCTAATTCATTTGCATATAACATTTTAAAATTGCAAGAGAGTATAGAGTCAATTAAGTCAATATTTTATGAAAATTTTGAACTGGATTTGTCTGTTAGAGCAGAACTTAATGATAAAAATGAAGACAATGTATGTAAAGTAGAAAAATTATTTAATGAAAACAATGTTGATTATGTAAATATTGATTGAAAAATATGATCAAATATATTATAATTGTTTAGTAAACATTGAAAGGGGAGATTAATATGGGTAAATTTGGAGGATTTCCAGGTGGCGGTGGCGGCTTTGGAAACATGCAAAATATGTTAAAACAAGCACAAAAAATGCAACAAGACATGCAATTAAAGCAAGAAGAGGTATCAAAAAAAGAAATTGAAACTTCAGCAGGTGGCGGTGCTGTAATTGTTAAGGCTACAGGAGATAAAGTTATAAAACAAATTATAATTAAACCTGAAGTTGTGGATAAAGATGATATTGATATGCTACAAGATTTAATACTAACTGCCGTAAATGAAGCATTGAATAAAGCTGATTCTATGATGCAAGCTGAACTTGGACAATTTAACGTTCCAGGATTATTCTAGGTAGATATATGTATTCAGAAACTGTAACAAAACTAATCAATCAATTTGAAAAATTGCCTGGAATTGGTCATAAGACTGCTGTCAGACTTGCATTTTATGTATTGGAATCACCAATTAGTGTGGCAGAGGAAATGGCAGAAACTTTAATAAAGGCTAAGAACAATGTTAGATTTTGTTCAAAGTGCTATAATATTACGGAAAAAGATCCTTGTGACATCTGTTCTAATCCAAAAAGAGATAATTCGATTATTTGTGTAGTTGAAAATGTAAAAGATGTGATTGCAATGGAAAAAACTCATGAATATAAAGGATACTATCATGTGTTACATGGCTCAATATCTCCAATGAATAATATTACTGCTGGTGATATAAAAGTAAAAGAATTACTTGAAAGATTAAAAGATGAATCAATAAAAGAAGTAATCCTTGCAACTAATCCAACTGTTGAAGGTGAAGCTACTGCTATGTATATTTCAAGACTTATAAAGCCACTTGGGATTATTGTTACTAGAATAGCACATGGGATACCAGTTGGCGGAGATTTAGAGTATACTGATGAAATTACATTGATAAAAGCATTAGAAGGTAGAAGAGAAATGTAGGGCGGAGAATATATATTTTCTCCACTTTTTTTATAATATTTAATATTTTAATGTATAAATAATTACTTAATTAAAAAGTAGTTATATAGGGAGGACTATAAAATGAAAATTGGAGTGTTTGACTCAGGTCTTGGTGGCATAACAGTATTAAAGGATTTAATATTAAAGTATCCATATCATGAATATTTTTATTATGCTGATTTGAAAAATAATCCATATGGTGAAAAAGATTATTCTGAGTTAGAGAAAATAGGTTCAAATATAATTAATGAACTTGAAAAAGTTAAAGTAAATGAATGTGTATGTGCATGTGGAACATTAAGCTCTATATCAAATAGTTTTATATTTAATGAAAACAACAAAATTAAACAAGTTCATAATATAATTGATCCCATTGTTAGCTATATGGATAGTTCGAAAAATAATTCAGTATTATTACTCGCTACGCCTGCTACAATTAAGAAGGGCGTTTTTGAAAATAGAATAAGAGAGAAGTATTCAAATCTGAAAATATATAAAGAAGGTTGTAGTGAATTCGTAAATATTATAGAAAATAATATAAGTGATGAAGAATATATACAAAATACTGTAAATAAATATGTAGAAAAATATAATGGTCTTATTGATACTGTTATTCTTGGTTGTACACACTATATTTTATTAGAAAAATACATATTAAACAGGCTTCCTGATATAAAAATAATTGATGCTGGAAATGCATTTGTTAATCTTAATAAGAATAAAGAATGGCTTGAAATAAAAAATATAGATAATAATCAAAAAGAAAATATTGTACACATTATTATGAGTGATTATAGAAACAACTTTGAAGAAAACTGTAAAAAAATATTGCCTTCTGATTGTAATTTAAAATTTATAGTTAAGCAATAAATAGCTATTTTTAGCGCAAATCTAATGATTTATACAATAATTACAAAAATATTACAAAAAAATGAAAATATTTTTAAAAAATATAGCAAAAAAAAAATTTACATGGTATAATGTCATTATTGAAATAATATGGGGTGAAAATATATGAACGAAAAGAGGATTTTAATTGTAGATGATGAAAAACCAATTGTAGATATCTTGAAGTTTAATCTAGAGAAAGAAGGGTTTGCAACCAGTGTTGCATACGATGGAGAAGAAGCAATACAGCTTGCGGTATCTATTAATCCTGACTTAATTCTTCTAGATGTAATGCTTCCTAAGATTGATGGATTTAATGTTTGCAAGGAAATTAGGAAAACATTGACTTGCCCTATTATTATGCTTACGGCAAAAGAAGAAGTTGTTGATAAAATTATTGGTTTAGAACTTGGCGCAGATGATTACATGACAAAACCATTTAGTATCAGAGAAGTTATTGCAAGAGTTAAAGCAAATCTTAGAAAACAAGTTTTATTTGAAAGACAAGAAGAGAAAAAACAATCAAAAACAAGAATGAAAATTAAGGATATGACTATTGACCCTGAAAGATATATTGCAATAATAGATGAAAAAGTTATTGATTTAACAATAAAAGAATTTGAACTTTTAAAAATGTTATCTGCTAATCCTAATCAAGTATTTACTAGAGAACAAATTTTAAGAGGTGTTTGGGGTTACGATTTCTATGGTGATGTAAGAACTGTAGACGTTACTATCAGAAGACTTAGAGAAAAAATAGAAAAAAATACTGCGGATCCTAAATATATACAAACTAAAAGAGGAATGGGATATTTTATTGCAGATTAATTAATATTAGGAGAAAGTTATGAAAAAATCTATAAAAGGTAGTATAATCTTTCTTAGTATTGCGATAGTAGTTATAGTATATATAACTACTATAATTCTATCTTCGAAAGTTATTAATATTAGTAATATATTTGATATAAATAATATAATTATTCTTTTAACTATGTGTGTAGTTTTTGCTATTGTAGCTAATATACTTTCAAGAATAATTATTTTTCCAATAAAAAAAATAGAAAAAAGTATGAAAAATGTAGCAGATGGAAAAATTAATGACACTAAATATTTTAAAGAATATAATAAGTTTGCTGAGTTAAGTGATATGATTGAGTCATACTCTGCCATGATGGGTGTTATAAGAAAGAATCACTTTGATCTAAATAGTCAGCAAAGTAAAACAGAAATAATACTTGAACATATAGATGATGGCGTTGTAGCTTTCTCTATATCAAAACAAGTAGTTCATATGAATAAATCTGCAATGGACCTGCTTGGTATAGAGCTAACTGATGATACTTTTGAGAAGATAACAAATAAATTAGGCATAAAACTTGATTTTGATAAAATAATGTATTTGCCTAATTATAGAAGTATAGAGGCTAAAACTAATTTTGATGATAATGTTTTAAATATAGTATTCTTACCATTTTTTAGTGATAAATTAAGTCCAATGGGCGTTATAATGATGATTAAAAATATAACTGAAAATGTAAAACTTGATAATATGAGAAAAGAATTTGTAGCAAATGTTTCTCATGAGCTTAAAACACCGCTTACATCAATAAAAGGATATTCTGAAACTATAATGAATGGTGATTTAACATATCAAGAAATATTTAAGTTTTCAAAAGTAATAAATCAAGAAGCAAATAGAATGGACAGGCTAGTATCTGACTTATTACAGCTTTCTAGATTTGATTATAAGAGAGTTACTATGAAAAAGACAATGTTTTCTCTTAATCAATTAGCTAAAGTTGTTTGTGAAAAAATGAAATATTCTGCTGAGGAAAAAGGACATAAACTAGAATTTAATACTATTATGGATACACCAAATGTATATGCTGATAAAGATTCAATTGAACAAGTAATAATGAATATTATAAGTAACAGTATTAAGTACACTCCTGAGGGAGGAGAGATAAAAGTTTATGTTGGTTCAGTAAATGAAAGTGTATATATAAAAGTAATAGATAATGGTATTGGAATACCAGCAGATGATTTGGGAAGAATATTTGAAAGATTTTATAGAGTTGATAAAGCTAGATCTAGAAAAATGGGTGGAACAGGACTTGGTCTTTCAATTGTAAAAGAAATGGTTGATGGAAATAACGGAACAATAGATATAAAAAGTACAGTAGATGTTGGTACAGAGGTAATAGTTGCACTTCCAACCAAAATGTAGGGGAGGGAATCATGAGATATATTGATACACATGCACATTATAATGATGATGCATATAAAGACAACTTAGATAAAGTGTTAGATGAATGTAAAAAAGTTGGAGTTGAATATATAGTAAATATAGGATATGATAAATTAAGTTCAGAAAAAAGCTTAGAATTATCGGAAAAATATGACTATATTTATTGTGCAATTGGTGTACATCCTCATGATGTAGATAAAGATAAGGCAATAGATATATACGATATATATCAAGCTAATACTGATAAAAAAATAGTAGCAATAGGTGAGATTGGACTTGATTATGCTTTTGTAAGTGATAATAAGTTAGCTCAGGCGGATCTTTTTATTGATCAGATTGAACTTGCTAATTCACTTAAACTACCTATAGTTATTCATTCTAGGGATGCATCTTTAGACACATATAACATTATAAAAGAAAATAGACCTGAATATGGTGCGTTATTTCATTGTTTTCAGCCAAGTGATGATTTGGTTAGATTAGTGCTAAATAATGATAATTATAAAGTTGCTTTTGGTGGAAATATAACATATAAAAGAAATGAAAGCTTTGGAAGATATATAAAGCAAATACCTATTGAAAAAATTGTAATAGAAACTGATGCTCCATATCTTTCACCAGTTCCATATAGAGGAACTATAAATACATCTGCTAACTTGCCAATTATTTGTAAAAAACTTTCTGAATATAAAGAAATGGATCAAGATTATGTATCTGAAAAAGTATATAAAAATGCTATAAACTTTTTTAAGATAAAGGAAAATTAAATATTAAATATCACCTCTAACTTATAAAGTTTAGAGGTGATATTTATGTATAGGAATATATATATATTAGAAATTATCATTAATAGTTTTTATTATATTTTTCATAATAGTTAATTGTCTATCAGTATAATATAAATCTTCAGGCTCAGCGACAATATTATTTAAAGAGTCAGAAAACATAGAATCTAAGCTAAGCTTTAATATATTTGATAATTGTATTAAAGTATTTAAACTAGGAAGTTTTATACCTCTTTCAATGTCTCCTAAGAAATTTTGAGAGACACCAATCTTTTCTGCTAATTCAAATTGCGTAAACCCAAGTCTATCCCTTGCTTCTTTTATTTTCTTTCCAAATAATTTTTTGTTTATTATTTTGTCTTCCAAATTATCACCATCCATTTATATTATGATACACTATTAGTAATTAAATTAAAACAATTATACAGTTATATAAATAACGCTAATAGTGTTGATATTACATAAAACAACAATATATTTTTTTGCATATAATATTAGTGTATGATAACTCATTTCATTTTTTTAATATACATAGAAAGGAGTTGATTATACATGAATATATTAATAATATTTGTACTTGCTATAATAGTAGTATTTTTTGCTTTTAATTTCTATGTTACTGCAAAAAAACAAGGTATAAGAGAAGCAGCTATAAAGTTAATAGTTGAAGCAGAAGAAATATTTGAGTATGGTAAAAATTCAGAAAAATTTAATTATGTCATACAAAAAATAGACGATATTTTACCATCATTTTCCAAATATATAGTTAATAAAGATACAATTATTGCTTTTGTACAAAAAATCTTTGATGAAATCAAAATTGCATTAGATTATATAGGAGACGAATAAATAGTAAAAGGGAATAACTAAAGTGCACATGGTTATTCCTTTTTTTATTGCGAAATGTCATATTTATTTGTTTTATGATATAATGTTAATGAGGCGATTTTATGAAAATAATAAAAACTAGATTAGAATATGATTTAAAATTAAGAACCGAAATGGATTTCCCTGTAAAAGGGATAGAATTCATTGATATTAATACAATTTTTACCAATTCTAAAATTTATAAAGATATAATTAATGAATTTATAAATGAAATTAAGGATAAAAATATTGATTATATAATTTCCCCTGAAGCAAGAGGTTTTTTACTTGGTAGTCCAGTATCAGCAATATTAGATATCCCGTTTATACCAGTAAGAAAAAAGAATAAATTACCACCTAGCACAATTGAATTACAAGTAGAATACGAAAAAGAATATGGTAAAGATATACTATGCTTTCCCAAAATTATTGATGATGTATATGATAAGAAAAAATTCTACATTATAGATGACATATATGCAACAGGAAATACTATAAAAGCTATGGTAAATGGTATAGAAAGCCTTGGAGGAATTGTTGCAGGTATTGGAGCCTTTATAAATATTAAAGAACTAAATAATGATGATATATTTTCTATTTTAGAAGTTAATGAGAAACATTAATGTGCATTTAAATATAAATAAAATAATATTATTATAGATATAACATGATTATTAATTTAGAAATTTTGAAAATAGCCTGAGATTTTTTATCTAAGGCTATTTGTTTATATTTTAATTCTTATATCTTTTAAATTTCTTTTATACTCGTTATAATCTAGACCGTATCCATAAATAAATACATTTTCAATATCAAAAACTTTAAAATCAGGAGTATGATTTTTGTTATCAATTAATTTATTTATTAAAACACAAGTTTTTATTGATAAAGGTCCATCTTGATTTAATTTATTTACAACAGCATTTAATGTTATACCAGTATCGCATATATCGTCAAGTATTATTACATGATTATTTTTAACACTGCTAATATTCATGTCTAAAGTTAAATCTCCTCTGGAATTGTTTAAATAACTACTAGCTTTTATAAATGCTAATTTATGATCAGACTGTATTTTTCTCGTAAGATCACTAACAAAATGTATGCAACCAGAAAGCAAACCAATAAATATAATGTTTTCTCTTTCGTTTATTGGGATAGTAGATATATAGTTATCAATTTGTTTAGCCATTACTTCTAAGTTATCATCAATTTCTTTCGCTGTAAAAAGTACTTTTTCATTCATTTGTATCACCCTCAATTTATTCTTAAGAGTATAACATATATTATTGACCTTTGCAATATTAAAAAATATATAATAGTATTAATTTATAAAATAAATCCAGATATATATACTTTAATTTTAAAAAGTGATATAATTCAAAAAAAGGAGGTATTTTATGAGTATAAGTGAAAGTTTTAAATGTTTTATGGAAAATGCACCTGAATATCAAAATGCACAGATGCAATTTGTTTCTAACTTAAGTAATATTAGCAAATTAGATAGAAAAACAGAAACACTTGCATATTTATCAGTTTTAGCTGCTGCAAGATTAGAAGGAGGCATACCTTTTCATGTTAAAGAGGCAAAGGCATCTGGTGCAACAAGGGATGAAATAATAAGCAGTATTTTAATTGGGTTACCTGCTGTTGGTAATTGTGTAATACAATCATTACCTATAGCTCTAAAAGCTTTTGATGAGGAATAATAAAAATAATAAATACAAATGTAATTAGTGAATATAAAATTCACTAATTTTTTTATATTATAAAAATTATCAATTTTTGAATCTAAGCAAAATTTGAGTATGTTCATTTTAATAAGCATACTCAAAGAACATACGCGAGTATTATTGAAAATATTAGATAAATAAATATTATACATTTGTATCGCAAAAAGATTACATTGAATGGAAAAGTAAAATAAATAGACACTTGCTATCCCTGGTGTAGGAAATATTAACTAAAATGTAGTTTGACATAAATTTTGAAATATGATATAATATAAATTAGTTAAAGTAACTGTAAAAATACCCTAATGAAAGGATTTCAGATGCAAAAAGATAATATTTTATCTTTAGAAGAAATTAGAGAAGAAATAAAAGAAAATATTAAAACTTTAGACGAAATTCCGGGAGAACCAAAAGAAAAAATAGAAGTTTTAGAAGAAATTATCCAAGAACTAGAAAGTAAAATTGAAGTTTTAGAAGAAGTGGAAGATATGACAGAAGATAGTGAAGAACCAAAAGAAAAAATAAAATCAAATAAGAGAGGAGCTTTAATGTCGATTTTGTTTTCAGTGCTACTAGCTGGAAGGTTCATATATGATTTTTTAAAAGAACACTCATATTTAGATTTGATTTTCTTCTTTTTATTTTGTTTACTACTTGTAGCTTCTTTTCTAAAATTGAGAAAGCTAATAAAAGAAGAAAAGAAAACAAAATAAAATCAAAAGGGGAGCGTAATTGCTTCCTTTTTTCAGATTGGTAGACTTAATCTACTACAATAAGAGTTTATGCTCTTATTTTTTTATAAAAAAGTTAATTAATTAAACTACTAAAAAGCTTGATGTATTAATATTTTTAATATATAATTATTATAATGACAAAATTAGATATTTATTTCCTTCTAATATGAATTTAACATCGAAAATTGTTGACAAAGATAGTGTTATTATATATCATATATTATATTAAAAGTAAAAAATATGTATATATAGTAAAAATCTAATTTGATAAAATAAACTAAGGGGTTAGTGTAATATGTATAAAAATTTAAGCAATCAAGAGCTTATAGAGTTGTATAAAAAAAATATTGAATTTATAAATTATCTCGAAAAAGAAGTTAAAAATTTAGAGAAATTGAGGAATGATAATGAATAAATTTGAAGAAGAATTAGAAAAAATAAAAGTTGAAAAAGAAATTTTGGCTATTTTACCAACAAATAATATAAGGAATATAAATAGCTCATATAAAAGATTTGAAGACTCGTATAATGAATTTTTAGAAAAAGACTCATTAATAATAAAAGAAATAGAGAGAAGATTTAATAAATTAAATGATGTAGAAAAAGATTTAGAAATAAATAATATAGAAGAAAAAATTCTTAATATAGAAGAAGATATGTATATACTAAATGATATAACTACTTCATATGAGAAAATGGGGTTAGATATAAATATCCATAATCTTAAATATTATTATATGAAAGATTTAACACTTATAAATGAAAATATTTCTGATTGCATATCTAAATTTAAAAAAGTAGGCATTAATATATCACAAGATGATTTCTCTTTTAATAAGTATGTAAATGAATATTTAGAAATGTTTTTTGAAGAAAAGTATATTCCTAATACTCTTAAAACAAATGAAATATTTGAAAAAATATATTGGAAATGTCCAGAAATTATAAATTATATTGAATTAAATATAAGACATATATATTTAATTAATGAGAAAAAAATAGATAAATATTATCAAGAAAAGAAAGAAGCTATACTAAAATTAAATCCTAATATTTATGAAGATTATATAAAGCTAAAAAAAGACCTTATTTATAGAAAAATAACAGATAAAAATACACTTATTAATAATTTTATTGATGGAAGTATTAATTTTAAGGACTATACAAAAGAAAAAAATAATTCATCACTTTCTGGTTTTGTTTCTCAAGAAGTATTGGAAAAATTGGATGATGATAAAATAGAAGATCTAAATTTAGAAATGCTTAAATTTACTAGTACATTAAAAGAATATAAATTATATTTAAAATATAAATTTATAATTGATATTATAAATAATGTTTATCAAAAAAAAGAGAAAAATAAGAAATTATATGAGAAGCTAAAGAAAGAAATAAATAAAAAAGAAAAAAAGATTTTAAGCATTAATAAAAAAAGAATTTTTAGCAAGTCTGAAGATGAAAACTTAGCTAAACAAACAGCAATAGTTTTGGAAACAAAAGAGTTATATGAGCAACTGGATAAATCCAAAGTTAATTACAAAATAGAAACAAAAATAAATGAAAATTCTACGCTATTTGACGTATTGTATTTAGCATCATGTTTTTACGATTATATGTTTAATTGTGTAGATGAAACTAACAAAGGAATCGAGCAAGATGAAATAAAAGAAATAGTAAATGATCTAAGATATTTAATTAAAGAGCCTACTTATAATATTTTAAATAATATAACTATTAATGAAAATAAAAATATTTTATATATTATTAAGGACAAGTATCAATTATCCAATATAACTATTACTAAAGAAGAATTAGATGAGGATAATTTAGATAATTTAATTACATCTTTGAAAAAGTTTGAAATATATTACTCTATTATGAAAAATAAAATAGATTTAAATTTAGTTAGTGATTTATATGAGTTTAATAAGGTATTAAAGAGTATTAAAAAATAAATATTATTTAAAAATAATGGTGAAGAATATGAAAAAAAAGGATAAGAAAAAGCTATTATTTCTAACCATTTTTTGCATAATAATTGTATTAATAATACAAATTATTGATTGGGGTAAATCAAAAGCAGAAAATATATTAGAAGTAAAAGTAAGTATAATTGATAATAAAAAAATACTTGATACACAGCTTGTTACATTACTAGCAAAAGAAGATGCTGGTAATGGATTTTATGTTACTTTACCAAGAGTGTTAAATGATAAGATAATATCTAAGTATTATATAAAGCAAAAAAATATAAATAATGGTGATTTAACTAATCCTGATTCATATGTTGAAAAAAGCTATGGAGAAACTATATATCTTACTGCAGATGAAGTAAATGAATTATCATTGAGTTTAGAAGTTATTTATGATACTAAAGTTGTAAATTCAGTAGAATTATATAATAAATTATTGGAGTTTAAAATAGATGATTCAAATAGCATAAAAGCTGAAGGATATATGCCAGTAAATTCAAGTTTACTGATTAATAAAATAGGCTCAACAGTTACTGATGAAATAATTTCTCAATATAATGGAAATATAAAATGGGCATATGATATTAAAATTAAAGATGGAGAAAATAATTATATACCATCTAATTATGGAGAGAAGATAAAAGTAACATATAAACGTATAGATAATTCTTTATCATATCAACTATTATCACTAGAAGATAGTAGTAATATGAAAAGTAAAATTGAAGATTTAAGTTCAAATTATTCAATAAACAATAATGAACTACAATTTATTGTGAATGATTTAACATCATATATATTAATTGATAAGACACAGATAAAAGAAACTGCACTTAGTATGATGTCTGAAGGAGTGGAAGCACTTAGTATAGATAGCATTGTTCAAACTGGAGATAAATGGGATGGATCAATTTCTGATAGCTTTTCTTTTGGAAATGGCAATCAGAATAATCCATATATAATAGCAAATGGAGCAGATCTAGCCTATTTGGCTGCACAAGTGGATGCTGGACAAATGTATGAAGGAAAATATTTTCAGCTTGCAAATGACATTGATTTGGATTCAAGAGAATGGGCACCAATAGGCGATTATACATATTCATTTAGAGGTATTTTTGATGGTGCAGGACATAGCATATCAAATGGCACTATAACTTCTGCCACAGCATTTCCAACAAATACAATGTACACTTATGGTATATTTGGATCAGTAGGTGGTGGAACAGCAAGATCAAAAATATCAAATGTACAATTTAATAATGTAAATATTACATTAGCATCAACAGGTACTTATAGCGGAAACAATCAAAGAGGATATAGTATGGGTATTGTTGCAGGTACTATGTTTAAAAATTCTACTATATTCAATGTTATTGTAAAAAATTCAAACATTACAGCAAGTAAGACAATAGCTCTTAGTAATAATTCTGCTAGAATTTTAGCAGGAGGTATTGTGGGTGAAACCTTAGCAGAGTCTACAATGTCAACAACTCCTAGCAATCCTGGAACAGCTGCTTGGTATTCAATAGATAACTGCTACTCAAAAGTAAATATTGATCTAAATAATATAAGTGTTAGTAGTATGAGTTATGCTGCCCAATATAACGTTGGTGGCATAATTGGAAGAATAAGAAATCAGGGTGTTTGGCCTACAAATTGTTTATTTGAAGGAAATATAAATGCTAAAGGTTTTATTGGACCTATATTTGCAACAGTACTTACTAGTTCAAGCTATGGTACCGGTCAGTATAATGATATGTGGAATGGTAATAACTTTTCAGCTTTAACAACTAACAGTTATTATACAGCATATAAAGCAAACAATACTAGTTTTACACAAAGTGTTACAACGGGTACAACAGGTACAACAACTAGTTATAGAATTAGTACAAGTACTTCAAATATTGGTTATGTCCAAGGAATAAACAAAGGAATATATGTTAGTAGTGTGAGTACTCGTTTAGCAAATTTTAATGCTAATTCAGGAAGTACTATATTATGGAAGTATGAAAATAATGAATTTTCTTTAGTGCCAAGAATATCGGCAACTGTTGATGAGACAACTGATTTTAACTATAAAGTGTATATTAGTGATAATTATAATATAAATAATTACGCATATAGATGGTATATTAATGATTCTATTGATTCTAGTTTAACTGGAAGTACAGCCAATATAAATGCATCATATACTGTTGATAAAAATGTAGAAGTTTTGATTTATGATGGTACTTACTATGCTATAGTAAAATTTGCAATACCAAGATTATATATACAAGTGGAATTTAATATTGATCGAACAAATAATGTTGTTACGGCAAATCTTACGGGTACAGCACTAAAGTATATATCTTTATCTGATTATACTTATGAGTGGTATAAAGAAGATATTGTTGGGACAAGTACTAAAATAGAAGGAGCTAATACCAAAACCTTAAGTGGTATTAATGAAGAGTTTGATTATAAAGTTATAGCAACTAATAATCGTATACCTGAATTATCCGCACAAGCTAGCTTTAGCTATGTTGATAGAACTGTAATATATGTAAATTATAGTTCTGGTAATGATTCAAATAATGGGTTGACTACAAGTACAGCAGTAAAAACTATGAAAAAAGCCTATGAAAAATTAGATACAAATGGTTCAATATATTCTAATGTAATTGTTGTTATAGGTGATTATCTAAATACTGATTATTTAAATGCTACATCTTCAAATCTTTCAACTATAAGTACCTATTATTCTAAAAAAGCGACTGTAACTGGAATATATAAATCAAATGATTATAGCGCTGGATTATACCTATATCAAGGAAGTGGAGCAACATTTATATTTGCTGATACTAGATTTATGTATTTAAAATTTTATGGTGCTACCTCTGCTAATAGTACTGGAGCAGCATTTATGTATGTTCAAGGATACAACCTAACAATAGATAAAGGTGTATCAATGCAAAGATATGCAGTGAGTGCTACTTCATATGCACTAGCTGATGGTAATGCTCCAGACTTTCATATTGTAGGTGCATTCTTAAACTACAATTCTACTAGTATACCTTCTACAAACAATAATAATACAATAACAATCATGAGCGGCACATATTCAAGAATTCTCGCAGGTACTAGAAATACTCAAACAAACTCAACGTCACATAATATAACAGGTTCATCTTCAAATCCATTTAATACAAAAATTGTAATTGATATACAAGAGTCTACAACTTCTGCAAGTTATGCTAATGATATAAATTTACTTGTAGGCGGTCAAACTGATGGAAATATATATTCTAATACTGAATTAGAGGTTAAAAATGGCAAAATTGGAAGAATAATTGGAGGCAGTATAGGTGTTGATAGACAAATAAGTGGTTATCCTAGCAACTCATATTTTGGTTCTACTAAAATATCTGTATCTGGTGGAAATATAAGTGAACTTTATGGTGGCTCACTTGGAAGAAATCAAAGTGATGTTTACTTCTACGGCAATATTGAAATAAATATAAGTGGAGGAACTATAAATAGTAATGTTTATGGTGCAGGAGCTGGAGGAGTTGCTGGATATGATGCAAACTCTACTGATCCATATAAATCTTATGGTAAAAATATTGAAACGAAATCAACAATAAATATAACTGGTGGCACAATAAATGGAAATATATATGGTGCAGGATATGGATATTCAAAATATTTGGATAGTTCTACTATTGCAACTGATGGCGGAGCACTATATGGAAATTCATACATAAATATAAGTGGAGGAAGCATAACAGGAAATATATACGGAGCAGGAAGAGGAACATCGAGTTATTCTGGTAAAACTGAGCTTGCTAAGATGAAAGGTAATACATATATATCTGTAACAAATACACCAGTAATTAATGGAATTATTTACGGAGCTGGTGAAGGAATTGCAAATTATGCAGAAACAGCAAAATTAACAGGCAATACTAATTTGTCATTACAATCCAATATTAGTTCTAGCATATATGGAGGTGGAAATATAGCTGGTACAGTTGGAAAAACTAATGTCAGTGTAAATGGTGGTACACTTCTTGGAGAAATATATGGTGGTGGCAATTTAGGAGAAGTGACAGGCGAATCATATATTAATTTGATAGGAGGAAATGCAAATTATGTATATGGTGGTGGAAAATCTTCTGGTGTAACCAAAACAAATATAAGTTTAGTTGGAACAAAAGTTAATACAATATATGGCGGCTCAAATACTAGTGGTAATGTAGATAATACAAATTTAACATTAACAAGTGGAACAGCTGATACTGTATATGGAGGAAATAATTTAGGTGGTAAAGTTGGAGTTACAAACTTAACATTAAATGGTGCAAATATTACTAGCTATTTATATGGTGGCGGTAATAGAGTTGACTCTAATGCCACAAATATAAATTTGGAATCTTCAGCTAACACAGTGCCTAGTATATTTGGAGGCGGAAATCAAGCAGGGGTAACTACAGCAGTTATAAATTTAAAAGGCGGTAGCGCTAATAATATATTTGGAGGATCTAATTCGCTAGGTTCAGTTTCAGCTA
Organism: Bacillota bacterium; assembly: GCA_023460235.1. Classification (GTDB taxonomy): domain Bacteria; phylum Bacillota; class Clostridia; order TANB77; family CAG-465; genus CAG-465. The sequence goes on along the minus strand of JAEWRE010000039.1, from coordinate 109,268 downwards.
GTGTTATAAATTCAACTGGAGGAAGTGTACAAAACATATATGGCGGAAATAATCAAGGTGGTACTACTAGTACTTCAAATATTAATATAACAGGTGGACAAATAACAAGTGTATTTGGAGGCGGAGAAAAAGCATCAAGTGATAATTCATATATAAAAGTTGGAGCAGGTAAAATTGGCAATTTATATGGTGGAGGAAATCAAGCAGGAATATATTCATCAAATATAGAAATTGCAGGTGGAGAAATAGAAAATGTATTTGGAGGCTCTAATACAAGTGGAAATGTTAGCAAAACAAATATAAAAACAGTTAATACACTTAATATTCCAGTATCTTCAGTTGCTACTCAATCTTCTACTCAGGCAGGTGTTAATATAACTGTAACTAGCAGTGCTATTAATACAACATGGCAAAGTACAACTTATCCAACAATAGCTACTATTAATGTTACAGTATCAAATCCAACTAGCAGTACAATTAGTACTTGGAGTGGTCATATTGTATCATCGGATTCTGCTATATATGCAAATAGTTCTAGTACAGATGTTGCAAAAAATGGAGATGTCTTTACCTTCAATCAGGTAAATAAATGGTATGGTGCTAATTCAATAGCCAGTGGTGGCAGTTATAGTTTTTCATTTGATATGCTTACAATGCAACCGGCTTCTAACTATAGTATTACATATGGAGTTGGTACAGATCCATCTCAAGGAAGCAGTAACAGTAATGTAACAAATAGTACAGTTAATATATCTAATAAAACATTATCGATTAATAATATCTATGGTGGGAATAATCAGGGTGGAATAGCAACTGAATCAAAACTTAATATTGGTTATGGAACTATTCAAAATGTCTATGGGGGTGGCGACCAAGCTACAACTAAGACAACTAATGTTAATATAACAAGCGAAATAAAAGGTTCTGTATTTGGTGGCGGTAACCAAGCAGATGTTGTTACATCTAATGTTAATATAACAGGTGCTACTGTTAGAGACAATGTTTATGGTGGAGGAAATGAAGGTACAGTTCAAGGTAATACTAATGTTAGAATTAAAAATTCCACTTTAAATAACAGTGTATATGCAGGTGGAAACGGTGCTTATGCGACAGTATATGGCAATACAAATCTAGTAATGGATGGAACTACAAATAATGTTACAAATAGTGTATTTGGTGGAGGAAATAAGGCTATAACAGGAGACGAAAACGTAAAAAACTCTGTTAGTACAGTAAATATTGTTGGAGGTAGAATTGGTAAGAATGTTTATGGAGGTGCCAATACTTCTATTGTATATGGAGCCACTAAAACTAATATAGGATATGATGCTGTTGGAGATTCTTCGCTAGAGCGAGGAAATATAAATATATTAGGTACAGTTTTTGGTGGTGGAGAAGCAAATGAGTCTGGCTCTGAGGTATATGACTTTTCATATATAAGTGTAACAAATGGAACAAATATTAATATTAACGCAAATAATTATTCAGAGTTTTATATAAAAGGTAGCATATTTGGATCTGGTAATGCTTCTAGTACAAGTGGAAGTAGCTTTATAAACATAAAAAATTATGGTAATATAGATAATCCACAAAAAAATGTATCAATACAAAGAGCAACTGGGGTTATAATGGATAATTCAGCAATTGCATTATCTGGCGCAAAAGATAGGACTAATGAATACTCTAATGTAAATTTTTCAATAAGTAGGGTTAACAGTTTAAAATTAAAGAATAATTCTACACTTTATTTGAGTTGTGGCGTGAATTTATTAGAAAACCTTTACAGTATGATAGATATTAATGGAGCTGAGACACTAGCACAAGTTACAATAGATACAGATACAGGAAATACTGTTAAAAATGTGGATAACAGGGTATACATGTATGAGGGTAAGGTTCTTAACATAGCAACAAATGAACAAGTAACAGCCTATGGAAAAGTTTATGGAATGACATTTTTAGGAATGTATACAAATAACACAAATCCAAGCACAAGTACAGGTTTATACAATCATGTATTTTCTAATGGACAAGAAATAACTAATATGGGAACATTCTCTTCGAACTCATATGTACTTGCAGAACATAAATCAAACCACAATACCAGCTCAGATGGTTTTTATACAAATATTAATAATGATGGATATATAAAAACAAAATATATAGATGTAACACCTGAAAATGATTTATACTATATATGGTCTGTTGGTGAACAATTGAATGTAACAAATTTTGAATTAACACTAACGGCTTCTAAATATATAACTTTAGGAAGTTATGAACTGTTATTAACTGGTTTTTCACATCCTAATACAAAATTCATGTTATCGGGTTTTTCATCTGGATTAAATGAAGGAATAAATCTATTAGACAAATCAGATATTGAAGCAATTGATAAAACTGATCAGGTATCAAATACAAACTTTGGACTTAGTATGGAAAGCGGAAAAAATGGTTGGAGAACTAATAGTGAAACTAATTTCTACACAGAGGATGGAGCAACTTATTCGGGAAGCAATCAATATATAACAGATAACTCAAATTATACGCCAACACTTTCATTTTATTTTTATCATTCACAAAATTTAACATTAGAGCAAAATTTGGGAAATGTAAAAATAAGATTGCAGGTTTTAACGCCAATTGATGATATATCATATTCAATATCATATATAGATATAAATATAAATTTAATAACAGCACTATATCAGGATGATTATTATGAATCTGCTATTGCACCAGGAAAAGAGTTTGGATTATTTAGCTCAACAGAAACTTCAATAACTAATAAAAGTGTATTTTCAACTTATTATTCACTATTTATTCCTGATTTTAGTAGTAGTAAATATTATAGTGATTATGCAAGTGATGAAAGAGCAGTGGTATCAAGGACATCAGATAATCAAAAATTAGTATACAAAGAAAACACAAAAATAACTATGATTGATTTGGTAACCAATACAACCTACTATTATGTAGTCACGAAACAAGATGAAACTTCAAATAAAAATATATATAAATTATCTGATTTTAAAAAAATGGGTAGTACAAATGAATACTATAATAAAACATTATCAAATGCTAGTTATTATAATAGTTCACAAAATGTTGAATACGAAAGCTTTATTTTTCAAGTAGATTTTAGTGAAAGTAATCAAAGCGATGCTATTGTTAACGCATCATTGCTTATGGAACTACAAAATAAAGATGGACAAACTTTGATTGGGGTTTTAGGAATTCAAAGAGATTCATGTAAATATAGTATTTATCCTGATAAAGAGGCTTTAATTGACGTAGATTCAAATTTAAGTTCAGATTTAATATATTTAGGTCAAGCATTTAATCTTGATATTACTACAAACTTTTTACAAAACGTTATGAATTCGAAGATAGTTTATGATACAAAATACTTTGATGAACAGATGGGAATAAAGATATCATGGTTTGATAGTAATGGAAATCAATTAAATAGTGATAGTCTACTCGGCATTAAATTTACACTAGATGGTATAACATATTATCCAAGAGTAGATGGAACTGTAAGAATAAATATTGCAGAGAGAGTTTCAAACATTATGTCTAAAATTAAAATTGATACTAAACAAAATACAACGCTAGCTACTGGTAAATATACGATAAAAGTAGAATCATTTGGATCGCCTGATGGAATTTATTATGGATTAAAATCTTCTGATAGTGTGACTAAAGATGTTAATATAATAAATGGAACATATGGATTAAAAGTATGGTTTGATGATAATACAAAGATTGTTGATAAGACTACAGGCAATACGTTATATGGTAATAATACATTGTTAAGCCATATAGAATATACATCTTCATTAACTAATCCTATTATTACTGTATCTTTAGAAAGAAGAGATTATAGTAATACGTATTCTTTAAGCTATGATAAAGTGGATTTAAAAGGATATGTTACTAATGAATTAGAAGAATTTAAGACTGGTGAGTATGTAGTATCAAAATCACCTCAAGCTAGTAGTACATTTTTCTTAAGTATAAGACCAAATATGAAAACTGGTACTTATAGACTCGTATATAATTTATACGATAAGAACACATATATTGGACAGGTAATGGAATATTTTATAATAAAATAATAAAGGTGGAAAATGAAATACGATAAAAGATCAATAGAAAAAAGAAATTTTATAAAAATTAATATATCAAATATAATTAAAATGTTTATATTTATTTTGTTTATTGTAATTGTATATAATATATTTTTAGTATTTGTTTCAGATTCTTACGAAAATAAAACTACTGATATATTTGGATACAAAGGATATATAATAACCACCGATAGTATGAGTCCTACATTTAGTGTTGGTGATGTTATAATAGTAAAAAAAGCAAATTATAATTATTTAAATAAAGGTGATATAATAACATTTAGAAAAGATACTGAAGTGATAACACATAGAATTGTAAATAAAGTTGAGACCGGATATGTCACTAAAGGAGATAATAATAATATTGAAGATATGTTTATTGTGACAAGTGATGAAATATTGGGATTAAAAGTATTTAAAATTCCTGCACTTGGAAATATTATAAAATTGATTAATAATTCATTTTATATATTTATAATACTAGTAATATTTATTACACTTTATCTGCATAATAGAAGAAAATATAATAAAAAAATATTGAGAAGAAAGTTAAAAAGGTTAGAAGATGAAAAAAATAAACAAGATTAATATTTTAAATATATTCTGTTTAATAATTTTATTATATAATTTAAGTTATCAAGTATTTAATATTAACATTCCATTTATTTGTCAAACTGATTCTATGAAAGTGGATATATATAAATATGATATTTTAATATTAAAAAAACAAAAATATATTATAAATGATATAGTAGTATTTAAATATAATGATGAGTATAAAATTGCAAAAATAATAAATATAAAATCTGATCAAATTACAGTAAAAGCAAATCAAAATTTATACTATTATGATAATATAAATGATGATAGTATACTCGGTAAAGTAGATAAAAATATTAGATCTATAGGGGTATTATTAGTAATACTTAGAAGTAAGATTGTAACATTTTTAATCTTCATTATATTTGTTATTAAATTTGTAGTAAATGAAAAACATATAAAAAATAGCATTATGAGAAAGAATAAAAGAAAAAATGATATAATATAAATAATATATACATTATTTAAAATAAAGTATAGTTATCAATTATTTAAAATAGTTGATAACTATACTTTTATATTTATAGCAGAAGGAGTTGCTCTAAATTCAATTTTAAAGAAATTAAAATCATCCAATTCGTTATATTCAAGGCAAGATAAATAAACATCAAGCTCGTTTAAATTTTTACAAGCAGTTATAATCGCAGGATGTAAATTATAATTTGTAAATAATTCAACACCAAGTTCAATGGCTTGACTTAGGGATCCTTTCTCCTTTTCACGTACTAATTTATATGCTTCTTTAAATCTGGAAAAAGAAAAAGATTTGTAGTTTGAAGTTGGTACTGTGTAGTATTTATTTACGATTTCTTGTTCATTCTTAAAATTTAGAATTGGGTTATTCAATATTTGAGTAATCTCATTATTTGTATAAGGAAGATATACTTTATTATCAATTTCAGAAATTAGTAATGTTTTTTCAGGATAATCAAGGTTTAAATTCATTTCTTTTACTTCCTCTTTTACTTCAATAACTTCGTCATTAATATTATTTTGAAATATATCTTTATTTTTATTTATAAAAAATTGAATACTATTATTATTTACAGAAATATCAGAAAATGTATTAGAATATAGATTGTTATATTCTTCAAGCTTATCTTCAAGATGTTTAAAATTATCATCATCTAATGATAAATTTTTACATAGTTCATCTAATCTATTAACTAGACTTTTTATTGCTAATATATTTGAACTTGATAATTTAAGCAAGTTAGCAATATTTTCAAGATCATTTATATTTTTTTCATCTATACATTGTAATTCTTTATTTTCAATTGAACAGCTTAGTGATTTTAGAAAATATAATAAATCATTTTTTAAATCTTCTTGTGTTTTAAGAGATAAATTTATATAATTTTTTTCTATATTTATAAAATCTAAAAAGGTTGAATTGTCAATAATTTCTTTTGTTAGTTTTATCATTCGAAACCTCCGAATTATATAACTTAAATTATATAATATTTTCAATAAAATATGCAATAGTTTTTTGTTCTAAATTTAGACAAAATTTACTAAAAATGTATTGAATATATATTTTTCTTATGATATAATACAAAAAAATGTAAGTTTTTAGCGGAAAATGGAGGAATTTATGAAAAAATTTATATGCAATTTCTTTATAGTTTTATATGCAATTATTGCTATATTTGTAACAGTATGTCTTATTTCGTTTAATGATCACAGAATCACACAATTTGGAAAAACATCCCTAATTATAGTTGACAGTAAGGATTTTGAACCAAGCTATAGTAAGAATAGTCTTGTTGTAGTTAGTAATGATGAAAAAGTAAATGTGGGAGATGAGATTCTTTTCTATAACACTTATGAAAGTAATGCATCTGTTAGCCTTGCAAAAGTAACTGCTGCACAAAAAATAACAGATAGTGAAACTACTTATACTATAGATGGTGAAAAATCATTATCTAGTGAATTTGTTATTGGTAAGACAAACAATTCTACTACAATACCTGTAATAGGTTTAATTCTTAGTGTATTAGAATCAAAATGGGGATATCTATTCCTAATAGTATTACCATCTTTACTTGGATTTCTTTATGAAATACTTGAAGTTGTAAAAGAAGTTAAAAACTCTAAAGAACAATAGGTTTACTATGAAAGCTAAAATAGTATTGTTAAGAACATTAGCAATTATAACTTTGGTAATAACTATTCTTGAAATAAGGCAAACTTATGCGGTGTTCTACTCTGAAATGAGTGGAAAATCTGGAAGTAGCATTGGTAAATGGAATATAGAAATAAATAATACTAATATATCTTCAGGTGTAAATAACAACTTCGAGATTGATAGTCTAGTTATTGAATCTAATTCAAATGTAAAAGCTGGAAAATTAGCTCCTGGGACACTTGGGAGCTTTAATTTGATTATTAATCCTACTAATACAAATGTATCTATAAAGTATGATATAACTATAGATAAATCTAATTTAAGTAATAGTAATATAAAATTTGATTCAATTGATGAAATTGCTGATGATGGTGTTGACTTAGTTAGAACAGGTGAAAGCACTTACACAGGAATTATTAAATTATCAAAGATAAATGGTAATTACTTAAACAATGTTAAAATTTGCTTTAGTTGGAATAATGATGAACAAAATAATGAAAAAGACAGTATAATAGGAAGTTTAAAAAATAATAAATTAAATATTCCTATTAACGTTTCTATTACTCAATATTTAGGGGAGAATATTGTTCCATATTCAGGAATCTAAATAAAATATTAAGGGGTTTATATGCTAAAATATATAAAGAAAATTTACGAACTATTATTGAATTTTTTAATAATAGTTATTGTAATTTTGCTTATACTGTCTATTTATGCTGTTTTTCAAACATCAATACTTAAGAAAAATTATTTTAATATTTTAGGTTTTACAATTTTTGAAGTTAAAACTGGAAGTATGTCTGGAAGTATTGAAATAGGAGATATTATAATAGATAAAATACTTAACGAAAATGAAAAAGATAATTTAAAAGTTAATGATATTATCTCTTTTGAAGAGGAAAACTATATTGTAACACATAGAATTTATGCTATAGGTGAAGATAATAGCTTGATAACCAAGGGAGATGCAAATAATTCAAGTGATGATCCAATTAATAAAGAAAACATTATAGGTAAAGTATTAGTTGTAATACCTAAAGTTGGAATATTTAGAAGTGTACTTTTAGATAAAAAAGTCTTTATATTGAGTTGTTTAACAATTTCTTTATTTGTAATTTCTTTTTCTATAAATAAAAAAAGTAATGATAATAGTAAAAGTAATACTTAATAAGGAAGGTAAAACATCATGAATAAACAAAAAAATAGAATAAAATTTCTATTTATTATCGTATGTTTAATAGCTATATTATATATTTCTGTTAATACATTCTCTAAGTATCAATCATCTGCTGTTTCTGATCCAAATATTCAAACAGCCATGTATTTATTAAATGAAGATTATAAATCTATGAATATTAGTATTGGTGCAATGATTCCAAGAACTGAACCGTATGTATATACATTTTCTATATCAAATAATGATGGAAAAAATATTACAGAAACTAACCTTGAGTATGAACTTTTCATAAAAACTACTACTAATTTACCATTAGAATATAAACTTTATTTAAATGAAGATTACAGGAATGGTAATGCTGTAAATATAATAAAAAATGATTCAATAGAAAAAGATTCTGACGGTACATATTTTAGATTAATGAGTACAGAAAAGAAATCTTTTGGTTTCAAAAATAATGAAACAAATACATATACGTTAGTTATATATTTTGATAGTAGATACAGCAGTATAGATTACCAGGACATTTTAGAAAGTATAGAAGTAAATGTAAAATCAAAACAAGTAATTTAATAAGGAGGTAAAAGCTAATTATGAAGCATATAAAAAAAGATATCTTTAATGTTTATAACAAAAAACGTATCTTTATTATATTTTTTATAATATTAGCTTTTATTCCATTTGGAAGAACTTTTTCAAGATATGTTTCTAACAAATTTAATGAATTTTATACTAATTCAAAAGAATTTTACTTTAATAGTGATAAATTAGGACTTGATAATCCGGTATTCTCAGTCGAAAATTGGTCTGGTGTTGATAATTATATAATAACTGTTAATATGAATAGTAGATATAATAATATACTTGCTACATCGTATGATATTGATTATGATGTGAGCTATACTTGTTCAGATAATGCAATTTGTAGTTTGAGTAAAAGTACTGGAGTAATATATTCATCAACAAATAAAGATTTTTTCAATTTGACAGTAACGCCAAATGCACAATTAAAGCAAGGTGATAAAGTTGCTGTTGAAATAACTGCAACTTCTAAGACTGCTTATAAAAAAATATTAAAAGGTAGATTTACATTAGTTGTTGGAAAAGAAAATTTAAGTTATGAGATTGTAGATAAGGTTGGAAGTCAGTATATTGAGCTAAATATAACTAATACATTATCCTATTATACTGTAAAAGAAGCTTTTGACAGTTATTCTGTCGGAAATAAATTAAATATTGATACATATTTAAATCTGACGGCAGAGAAAAAGAAAAAATGTTATTCAAGTATTATAACTTTAAACTTTGATCCTACAAAAGTTGTACTGGATCTTACAGATACTAACTACATAAATGCAACTAATGTAAAAAACAAACAAATAAATTCGTATAGTTATGTATCGGGAATCACTTTTAATTTAGATGCGATTTCTAGCACTAGAGTTAGATTCTATAAAAAGGATATAAATCAAAACTATACATATCCAAATAGTAATAATTTTTCTATAATTGAACTTACAAATATATGATTTAGAGGTGATATATAATGTCGTATGCAGTTATTAATGATTATTTAGATTTATTAAGAGAAGATATTAATGAATATATGAGAATCATATTGGAAAATAGGTATATAAAAAATATATGTAATGATTTCATTAATGTGTATATTGATAGTGTATATTATGATACATACTCAATTGACAAAAAATCAAGACATAAGGATGAAATGAAAAAAAAATTAGAAGAACTTTGTAATAATCTGATTTCTTCAGAAGCGAATATGGAAAAAATAAAATCAATTGAGGCCACTTATGAATTTATTGATGAAGTATTATTACTTGAAAGTTCATATAAAAAAGATACGATAAAAAATAGTGTAGAAAATATTCATGAACTTAGAAAATTAAAGTTAAACAAAGAAGATATTGATTTTAAAGATATACTTATAGCTAAAATTAAAGAAAATATTTTAAATAAAAAAGAATTTTTGGAAAAATATGAAACTAAAGAATTCTATATAGAAAAGAAAAAAATACTAAACAATTTGTGCCAAATAAATATAAAGCATAATATTAAATTTCCAATGATATACAGTAGTAGTGCAATAAGTAAGGTATTTAATAGTGGTATTGTAAGTGAGGACAAGTTATTTATAGAATATATATTAACAACAGTTCAAGTTATAAATGACATTGAATCTGGAGTATATAATCAAAATTATATATTAGAATTTACAAATACATTTTTTGAGAAGAAACAAAAATTAAATAGATTATTGGATATAATTAATAATTATTCAACACAGTCAAGAATAAGTATTTTAATTGATTATGCCACTTTCATTAGCTATAGGGAAGAGATATATGATTTAATAAAAGAAGGATTTAAATTTTCTATTATGCTTGATGAAACATTTAAACTTGATGACTTAGAAATAAAGAGATTCACTCTCTTTAAATATGTTTTAGTAAGTAGGAAATTGGATTTATATAGCCAAATACTAAAATATAAAAATATTATCAGTAATATAGTAGAAATTTAATAGATAAGAGGTGTGTAATGGAAACATTTACAAGATTTTTATATGAGATTTTATCGCAATTTTTCTCTGGGATAATAACTATTGTAACGTCAATTGGAAAAGGTATTGCCCAAACTTTTGATATAAATACATATAATGATATAATAAGTACATATAAAGGTGATTTATCTACACCAGGGTGGATACTTACAATAATATCAATTGTTATAATAGTCTTTATAGTATTAATATTTGCTTTATTTATATTTCTAATTTTAAAGAAATATTTAAAGTTTAGAAAAGAGGCAATTGATCAAGAAGTATTATTGCAAGAAATATCTGGTTTAAATGGAAGAGTTGCTTCATTGGTTAAGGAAAAAGAAGAAATTCTTGCAATGAAAGTGTCACAAATTGGACTAAAGCCAGGTGAATCAAATTTACTTGGACCTGCTCCTGAAAAAAATGAAGAGGACAATAAAGTTGTTGGTGATAAAAGATTTGCTAAACTTGCAGAAATTGATGAAATCTTTAAAAGTTATAAGGTTAAAGATTATGCTAATAGTTTTACATTACCTGAACTTTGTGAAAATTTTAGATTGTTTTCAGCTTCAAGATTAAAACTATTTTATAGTGAAAAAATGATGAGATTATTTGTTGCTGCTTTATCATCAACAAAACTAGTAATACTTCAAGGTATATCTGGAACTGGTAAAACATCGCTAGCATATGCTTGGGGAAAATTTCTAAAGCATGACTCTTGTGTGGCATCTGTTCAACCTTCTTGGAGAGACAGAACTGAATTATTTGGATATTTCAATGAATTTACCAAAAAGTTCAATGAGACTGAAACGTTAAAAGAAATGTATATGGCTGGATATACAGATGATATGTATACAGTGATACTAGATGAGATGAATATATCACGTGTAGAATATTATTTTGCTGAAATGCTATCAATACTAGAAATGCCAAATAAAAATGAATGGGTTATTGAGCTTGTACCAAATAGCTGGAAAACAGATCCTAAGAATTTAGTAAATGGTAAATTAAAAATACCTGCTAATATGTGGTATATCGGAACAATAAACAATGATGATTCTACTTTCATGGTAACTGATAAGGTTTATGATAGAGCTATGCCAATAGATATAAATGATAAAGGACAAGTATTTGAGTGTGCAGATACACCTAGTATGGATATAAATTATAGTTATATAGATAAGTTATTTGAAGAAGCTATGGCTAATAATCAAATTTCTGAAGAAACCTTAAACAAAGTCGAACAAATGGATAACTACGTAATACAACATTTTAGAATAGCCTTTGGTAATCGTATAGTTTCACATATGAGGAAATTTGTGCCGGTATATGTTGCATGTGGTGGAGATGAGATAGAAGGCGTTGATTATTTTATTGCAAAAAAAATACTTAGAAAATTTGAACAATTAAATATATCATATATACGAGATGAATTAGATCCATATATTGATTTTTTAAATAAGACTTTTGGTAAAAATAAAATGAAAGAGTGTATAGAATACATGACAAGACTGAAAAAATTAACTTAATAGAAAGGTTGGATGTAAGTTATGAAGGATTTAAATGTTTTAAATATATATGAGCAAAACAATAACGATAGCATTGATGAATTCTTTAATGATTTGGATTCTAATCTAAACTTTAACATTAATTCAAAAGATACAGTACTTGATGTAGAATGGATAGAAAAAATTGAGGATACTATACAGTATCTTGATAACATATTTAGAAATCCAAATAGATTTATAATAAATGAAGAAGATATTGTAAAAATTGAACTTGCAAGAAAAATAACAGTTGAAAGTATAAAGCATTTATCAAAAAATACTAATTTAATTCAAGATTATAATAAAGAGACAGGTGATGTTAGACCTTCAAAAATCTTGAATATAAATAAAGAAGAAAGTTATGATACTTATGAAAATAGACTTATATATACATTAATTCAAAATATGAAAGTATTTATAAGTAAGAAAAAAAGTTACATAGAAAATTTAACCAATATAGAAAAAAATGAAAACAAGATTTTAGAGTATTCGGCTAAAACAGAATTTTTAGGCGAAGACGTAAATATAAAATTAGAGTTAAATTCTGCTTTTGATGCAACTGATGGATTAAAAAGTGAATATGAAGAAATATCTGCAAGAATACAAAATCTTGAAAGAAAAATCACTGATATAACTAATTCTGAGGTATATAAAATATTAGATAAAAAACATTTTGCTCTTGTAACACCGCCAATAAAGAAGACAAATGTTATTTTAAAGAATGTAAATTTTCAATATGCAATTAAGTTATGGGATTATTTACAAAATAATTTAGAAAATAAAATAACACAAAGTAATGAAAATAAGGATTTGTCTAATGATGAGAATTTGCTTAATTTGTTAAATGAAACATTTTTACTAAACTATTTAATAACTACTAAATATGGTAGTCAGACATCTAAAAATAATACCTCTGATGAACTAACAAGAGAGGAATTAACAAATCAACTTATTGAAAAACTTATTGCATTAAATAGTGACCTTACTCAGGAAGAAATTTTAAAAATGATAGGAATTAAATATAATTTAGCTGTTGAAAAAACATCTATTAATTTAAATGACATAAAGGATATATTTGAAAAACATATAGATAAATATTTTGAAAGGATAAATGACTAGAATGTTAAAATGGATAAATAAAATCAAAGAATTAAAAGAAAATAAAATCTTAAATATAATATATAATATTGTATATTACATATTATTTGCAATAGCTGTATTAATGTTAATTGTAGTTATTCTTCAAAGAGTATCAAATAATTCTTTAAGTTTAGCAGGATTTAGAATGTTTAATATAGTTACAGAGAGTATGGTGCCAAAATATGTAGTTGGTGATGTATTAATTTCAAAAGAAGTAAAACTAAATGAACTGGAAGTGGGAGATGACGTTGTATATTTAGGAGAAAAATCAGATTTTGCTGGTAAATATATTACTCACCAGATAGTTAAAATAGAAGAAAATAGTGATGGAACATATAAATTTCATACAAAAGGACTTGCAAATGAAGTAGAAGATCCTGTTGTAAATGGAAGTCAAATAAAAGGCGTAATTGTTCATAAACTTATTATATTAAGCTTTTTATCAAAGATTATTAGTAACTTATATTCAATGTATTTTGTGATATTTATACCAATTGCAATTATAATATTTATAAATATTATAAAAATATACTCTAGTATTAAAGAGGATAAAAATAATAAAGAAGAGTGATATATGAAAATTTTAGAAGTTTTAAAGATTATAAGAAAAAATGTAAAAATTAGCACATTATTGATAATGGTAGTATTACTTTTATTTAACTCATTTGCTTGGTTTATCTATGCTACTAAGGTTTCTGGAAGTATGTCAGCTCATATATCATCGTGGAATATCGAGTTTAAAGTTGGTGATGATAATACTGAAACAAATATTAATTTTGATGTTGATAGAATATATCCTGGTATGGAAAAGTATACAAAAGAAGTTACTGTAAAAAATACTGGTGAGGTTTCTGCTACTATTAGTTATGAAGTTCAAAAGATAGAAATTTTAGGACAAACATATGAAATTAATACTAATACTGATGAAACTACTGATATACTTGGCCCTAATTTTCCATTCAAAATTGTAATAAATTTACAAAATAATGCAAAATTAGAAGGAAATTCATCATCATCATTTTCAATATCAGTAGAATGGCCTTTTGAATCTGGAAATGATGAACTAGATACATTGTGGGGACAAAAAGCTTATGAATATTATAACTCAAATCCCCAGACTAAGAGTCTACATATAGAAATGTTAATTGAAGCAAAACAAAATTAAAAGGTTAGAATTTATTCTAACCTTTTATATTTGTTTAAATTTTACAGTAACGTCCAATGTTGCAACTGGATTTGATGAATTTGCAACTGAAGTATCTGCAGTATTATCCATTTTTTGACTACCATCTTCAATCCATTTAATAAATATACGAACTTTTTGGGTAGAAGGTTTGGTCTGCAAATTTATTTCTTTTGTAATATTTCCAGATGAATCAAGTGAAATGGTCTCCCCATTATCTATACTATAACCAGTTGCTACTAAATCTTTAACAATACTTTGATTATTTGGAGTTGTTATTACCTGATATTCAAATGATACATCAACATTTGAAAAATCAAAATTAAGATCAAAATAGCCCTCCGCATTAGGTGCTATTATTCCACTTGCTATATTTTCAGTTCCAGGAAAAGATGGCGTTATTGTTGAAGATATATCACTACTATTTTTAATTGATAAATTATTTACTTTTATATTCCATTTTGCAATAGTCATATTTGCATTTCCAGACGCGGATGTTAGATATTTAGCATATGTTTGTCCAAATACAAATATTGTTATAATTAAAAGCATAAATCCAAATATAGGCAGTAATTTTTTAGCTATCTTCATATAATTCACCTCAATTATATATATTAAATTTTATCATATATAATATATTTAAGCAAATAAATTATTAACTAAAATGATTTAAAATAGGAAAATATGTAGAAAAATCTTATTATATGTTCTATAATTATAAATATAAAATTTAAACAGTTATTTGAGGTTATTATATGGTAGAAAAAAATAAAATAAAGTTAAGTACAAAAAAAATAGAATCAAGAGAAAGAAGACTAAAATATGTTAAATTTAGTTTACTTGTAAGCTCATTTTTCTTGATAGTTATATATTTAGTGTTATCAATTGTTTATGCTGATGGTAAATTCACCATAAACCTTGATAGAGAATTTTCTAAAAAAACTGGTATGGTTATATATGAAGATCCAGACAACAAACAGCCTAAGTTAATTTTAAAAGTTAAAGAAGCAGGATTGTTAGATAATATATCTATAGATTGGTTGCCAAAAGATATAAATAAAGAAGCAAATGGAACTCATAATGGTAGTAACTATATTGCATATACTTTTTATGTTGATAATATGGGAAGTGATTATATAAATTATTGGTATAGAATTCCTATATATAGTATTATAAGAAATGTAGATGAAGCTGTAAGAGTAATGATTTACCAAAATGATAATAGAAAAATATATGCTAAAATTGGTAAAGATGGACAACCTGAAAAAAATACAACACCTTTTTACTCAGATGATGTGGTTGCATTAGAACAAAGAATTGGGCTAGAACCTGGTCAAAGAGATAAATATACAATAGTTGTTTGGCTAGAAGGTGACGATCCAGACTGTATTGATTCAATAATTGGTGGTCAATTAAAACTTAATATGGAATTAAATCAAGAGTTCTTAAATTGACAATAACATACAAAATATTACACAATTATTACTCAAAAATATCATTTTAGTTACATTATATGAAAAATATTGACACTTTTTTTCTATTATGCTAGAATATCTCATAGAAAGGAAATGTGAAAAGGGGTATGGTTATGAATAAAAAGATTAAAAAGAATAATCTTAGATCTAGTTTATTGTTATTATTTGTTGCAGCAACATTATTAATTTCTTCATCTTATGCATGGTTTACGTCAAATCAAACAGTAACAGTTAGTTCTTTAAATGTAAATGTTGAAGCAAAAAACGGTTTACAAATTTCTACCGATGGTACAAATTGGAAATCAATAATACAAAATGAGGATATATTAAATGCTACTAGTACTTATGCAACTAATGTAAATCAAATACCATCAGTTTTAGAACCAGTTTCATCAGCTGGAAATGTGACTAATGGTAAATTAGATATGTTCTATGGAACAGTTGGAACAAATGTAGATGGTGATTACACTCTAGCTACTGCTAAGCAAACAGATGTTGCAGGAGTTACTGGAAGATATATAACTTTTGATTTATTCTTTAAAGTAGAAAAAGATACACCTGTATATTTAAGCACTGCTTCAGGAGTTAAAGCTAAAAATGGAACAACTTCAGTTGGACTTGAAAATGCTTCTCGTATTGCTTTTATAGATCAAGGAAATACTTCAGCTGGTTCTCAAATTGCAACAATACAAGCTTTAAATGCTGGTAATACTGCTTCTACAAAATTATGGGAATTAAACTATGATGTACATACTGCAGCTGCTGTTGCAAATGCATATGACACTTATGGTTTAACAACAACTACTACTGGTGCTGCTAGATTACCTTATTATGGAGTAAAAGCTAATATAGATGAAACTGATAATATTTTATTAACATCTGCAAATAATGCTACATTCTTCTCAGCAGTTGTACCATCAATATCAACTGTATCTGGATTTGATGCAAATCAATCATTAGTTACACTAAAAGCTGGTATTACAAAAATAAGAGTATATATGTGGGTAGAAGGACAAGATGTTGACTGTGAAAATAACGCATCTGGTTCAGATATTACATTTGATTTACAAGTAACAACAAATTCATAATATAAAGGAACGTTTAAATAATCTCTTTAGAGTAAATATCTTCTGATATTTCTTTAGAGAGATTTTTAATTATTTAAATAAATTTCATTTGAATATATAGATTTTATAATTATTAAATTAAAACAATATAAAGACAAGAATGACATTCTTGTCTTTTTCTATTTTAAAAAGAGTATAAGTTCAAAATATAAATCATATAGTGTATAAAAATAATAATATTTTATAAAAGATTTATAGTTAGGAGTTTAAATTGAGTAAAGAATTTTATCAAATTTCAAATTGTCCAATGATAAAAAATAAAAACATAACTGGAAGAACACTTTCAAATTTAGTTTGTAAAGATAATGATAATATTAATAAAATGAATTTAATATGGCTTGAAACAAATGGGTGTGCAGGTAATATAATTTCTTTAATGAATGGAGAAAATCCAGATATAGCTTTTTTATTCAATAAAATGATTACTTTGAAATATAGTAATAATTTAATGCAACAAGAAGGAGAAAAAGCATTTCAAGAATTTATTGATACTCTAGATACAGAATTTATATTAGTAGTTGAAGGTGCAATTTCAACTAAGGATGATGGAAGATATAACATTATAGCAAGATATAACGATAGATATATTACCGGATTAGATGCTGCCAAAATGGCAGGAGAAAAAGCCAAGTATATATTAGCAGTTGGTACATGTGCATCATATGGTGGAATTTCTGCTGCAGAACCAAATCCTTCTGGATGTACTAGCTTAGATAAAATACTAAGTGATAAAAAAGTTATTAATATTCCTGGATGTCCTGGACATCCTGATTGGATTATTGGAACCATAGCAAATTTAATATATTTTGGTATGCCAGAATTAGATGAAGAAAATAGACCAGTAATGTTTTATGGGATAACCATACATGACAGATGTACAAGAAGATCATATTTTGATAAAGGTATATTTGCAGATAAATTAGGACAAAAAGAGTGTATGATTAAACTTGGGTGTAAAGGACCAAGAACCAAAACGGATTGTCCAATAAGGCAATGGAATGATGTAAATAATTGGCCAGTTGAGGACAATACTCCGTGTATAGGATGTGCAAGTAAAACATTTCCTGCCACTCCTTTTGTTAAATATAGTGATTAAATAAAGGTGTTTATATGAGTGAAAAAATAGTTATTAATCCTCTAACGCGTATAAGTGGTTTCTTGCAAATAGAAGTGCAAGTGGAAAAAAATGTTATTATAGATGCAAAAAGTAGTGGAATGATGTTTAGAGGATTTGAAAAAATGTTAAAAGGAAGAAGTCCACTAGACGCCACATATTTTACTGAGAGAATATGTGGGATATGCTCTACTGCTCATGCAATTGCTTCAACAATGGCATTAGAAAATGCACTAGAAATAAAAATAAGTAATGAAGATAGAATGATAAGAGATTTTATGCATGGAAGTGAATTTTTACAAAATCATTTAAGGCATTTTTATCAATTTACCCTGCCAGATTATATTAAAGATCCATTTTCAAAAGATAGTTTAAATAGTGAGGCAAAAATGGACTATAGATTACCAAAGCCTATAGAAGAAAAATTAGCAGAGCATTATATTAAATCATTAGAATTTAGTAGAAAATCCCACCAGATGCTTGCAATACTGGGTGGTAAGGCACCTCATTCTCATGGAATATTTACAGGTGGAGTAACTGTAAATCTAGACAGTTCAAAATATATTGAACTAAAATCAATACTTTTTGATATAAAAGCATTCATTACAGATATAATGATACCAGATGTATATATTATATCTAAATATTATAGTGAATATTTTTCTAATGGTGCAGGATATAATAATCTAATGTCATATGGAGTATTTGATCATTATGATGATAAAGATATATTTTTTGTAGGTCCTGGAGTTTCTATAAATAATTTTAAATTTGACTTTAATCCTGAATATATTTCTGAGGGTGTATATCATTCATGGTATATGAAGAATAAAGATAATGATTTAGAAGTTGTTGAAGATGTTGATTTAGATAATAAAAATGGGTACTCATTTATTAAAACACCAAGATATGCTGGATATGCTATGGAAGTTGGACCACTAGCGAGAATGATACTTGGTGGGCTATATGATGGTGGAATATCTACAATGGATAGAACAATAGCAAGAGTATTAGAAACTGAAAAAATAGCATGTATATTGCAAGGGCTGTTAGAAAAAATAAAACCTATAAATAATGCATTACCTAGATATGAGTTTAATAAGCCGCTAAAATCAAAAGGTTTAATTGATACAACAAGAGGCACACTAGGGCATTGGATAAGTATAGATGAACAAAAAATTAAAAACTATAGTGTTATAAGTCCATCTACATGGAACTTATCTCCAAAGGATCAAAATGGCGTATATGGGGTGGTAGAGAAGGCACTTATTGGAACATATATAAATGATGTTAAAAATCCAATTGAAATAGGAAGAATAGTAAGATCATTTGATCCTTGTGTTTCTTGTGCAACTCACGTAGTAAGTGATAGATTTTCACCATTTGATGTAAGGATTAATTAATATGAATATAAAATGTGTAGCACTTGGAAATAGTATAATGTGTGATGATGGTATAGGTATTAAAATAGTTGAGTCTATAAAAGATGAACTAGAAAAAATAAATGTAAAAGTAGTAATAGGTGAAGTAGATGTAGAGTATACATTTAATGAAATAGAAGAAAATGATTTTCTAATTATAGTAGATTCAACATATTTCGGAATATCACCTGGAGATGTCACATGTATGAAATTGGAAGGAATAAAAGAATTAAAGAGACACAATGCATTTTCACACGATCAAAATTTAATTGATATGCTACGTAAAAATAGTATTGATATAAAAGGATATTTTTTAGGAATAGAAATATCAAAAATATGTTTTGATGATAATTTGAGTGATGAATTGAATAATAAATTTGGTATAATAAGAACCGGAATATTAGAAAATATATTTTCAATTATTAAAAAGGAGGGATAGTATGCATGATAGTTATTTAATAACAAGAATTATTGATTCTGTTGATAAGATTTGTAAAGATAATAAAATAAGCAAAATAAATAAATTATCTTTAACGGTAAATAATGATAGTCATATAAATGAAGAGGTGTTACTTGATGAGCTAAATCATCATTTAGATGACGTGGTTACTACAAACGCACATTTAGACATAAAAAAGGATAATATTGAAGACCAAACAGCAATAATTACAAGTATTGAAGGTGAATAGTATGCTAAATAAAGGTAGTGAAATAAAAAGCTACCTTGTTAAAATACAAGGTGTAGTACAAGGTGTAGGGTTTAGGCCATACGTTGTAAAAAAGGCAAATGAACTAAATATATATGGAAATATAATTAATATAGGTGGAGCTGTAATTATAGAAGCTGAAGGTCATTATAATGATATTAATGTATTCTTAAATAGTATATCCAAGGATCCACCTAAATTAGCGATTATAGATAATATAGATATTGAAGAAACTGCATATAAAGGATACAGTAAATTTGAAATACTTAAGAGCATACAAGAAAATAATATATCTAGATTTATTCCTTTTGATGCAGGTATTTGTGATGAATGCTTAAAAGAGATATTTGATAAAAATAATAGAAGATATATGTATCCATTTACCAATTGTACACATTGCGGTCCAAGATATTCAGTTATGTTAGGATTTCCATTTGATAGAGTTAGTACTACTATGAATAAATTTTTAATGTGCGATGAATGCAGAAGTGAATATTTAAATCCAAATGACAGACATTTTCACTTTCAAACTAATTGCTGTGGAAAATGTGGACCATCAATAAAGATTTTGGATAAAAATGGTGAAGAAGTAAATGTAGAAAATAAGATTGAAGAAATAAGAGAGTATATAAAATCAGGATATATAATTGCAATTAAAGGAATTGGTGGATTTCATCTTGTTTGTGATGCGAAAAACAATAATGCAGTCAGTATATTAAGAAATAGAAAAAATAGATCATATAAACCTTTTGCAATTATGGCTAAAGAATATAAATATATAGAAGAGATATGTTATATAAATAAAAAAGAAGAAGAGTTACTTAAAAGCAATAAAAAACCAATAGTATTATTAAGAAAAAGAAGAAATAAAAGTATAGCAGATGAAGTATCATGTGATTCAAAAAAATATGGAGTTTTTTTGCCTTACACACCACTACACATGATGCTATTTGATGATGAAATACGTTATTTAGTTATGACTAGTGGAAATATGAGTTCTGCTGGTATTGAATATATAAATGAAAATGCTACTCGAAATTTAAAAGATATAGCTGATTATTATGTTGTAAATGATAGAGACATAAATATACCAGTAGAAGATTCTGTGGTAAAAGTAATTAGCAATAAAGAAATAGTCGTTAGAAGATCAAGAGGATACTCACCATATATGATAAAAGAAAACATTAAAAATGAAATTATCTCTTTAGGCTCTACTTTAAAGAATTCTTTTTGTATATCCAAAAACGGATGTATATATATGAGTCAATATTTTGGAAATATAACGGAATATCAAACTTTTTGTACATATAAAAAGGGAATAGATAATTTAAAACACCTAATTAATTCTAATTCTAAATTTGTGACATGTGATTTAAGTGATAAATTTGCTTCTAATATTTGTGGAGATTTAGAAGTGCTAAGGGTACAACATCATCATGCACATATGGTTAGTTGTATGGTTGAAAATAAAATACATGAAAAAGTAATTGGAGTTATATTTGATGGAACTGGGCTAGGTTATGATAATGCAATTTGGGGTGGAGAATTTTTTGTTGGAGATAGATATAAATTTAATAGAGTAGGTCAAATGGAATATATATATATTCAAGGAAATGATATTGCTATAAAAGAGCCTTGGAGAATAGCTGTAAGTTATTTACATTATGTTGGAGGAGATTACAAAAAGTACATTAAAAATATACCAGATGAAGATATAATAATGGTAGAACAGGCTTTAGATAATAATTTTAATTGTTTTAAAACTTCAAGTATAGGAAGGCTATTTGACGCAGTATCTGCATTACTTGGTTTATGCCACTATTCTTCATATGAAGCAGAAGCTGCTATTAGACTCGAAAATATTATTTCAGCAAAAGTAAAAGAAAAATATAATTATAGTATAAACTGTGATAATGGGTATTATCAAGTATGTTATAAGTCATTACTTGAAGAAATATTAGATGATATTGATTTTAAGGTAAGTAACAAAGTTATATCAGCTAAATTTCATAATACAATTGTACAAATTATTATAGATATGGTAAGCAAAATAAGTTTAGATTATAATATAAATAAAGTTGTGTTATCAGGAGGAGTATTCGATAATAATTATTTACTTAAGAATACTTTAAAAAGATTAAAAGATATGGGAATGAATGTATACATTAATGAACAGATACCTTTTAATGATAATGGTTTATCTGTTGGTCAAATTACTATTGCAGAAGAAATGATAAAGAGGGGAAAATATGTGTATTAGTATTTGTGGTAAAATTATAGATTTGCATGGATATACTGCAACTGTTGATGTCCTTGGAATAGAGATGGATGTTAATGTAGAATTAATAGAAGAACCTAAATTAGGTGATAATTTAGTAATTCATTCTGGATATGCTATAGAAAAAGTAAGTGGAGAATATTCAGATGAAATTACTAGATTATTAAAGGAGTTTGATAATGAATAGCAAACAAGTACTTGATGAGATAAACAATATATCAAAAAAAGAAATAAATATAATGGAGATATGTGGAACTCATACCAATGTGATATCTAATCTTGGAATAAGGTCAAAATTACATTCAAATATCAATCTTTTATCTGGACCAGGTTGCCCAGTATGTGTGGCACATGAAGGATATATAGATAATGCAATAGAACTTTTAAAAAATGATGATGTTATAATTGTTAGCTTTGGAGATTTGTTAAGAGTTAGAGGTACAAAGTATTCAATATTAGATAAGAGAAATAGTAAAAATGTAAGAATAATATATTCACCTTTTGATGCTATAGTTTTGGCAAAAGAAAATAAAGATAAAAAAATAGTATTTTTAGCAATAGGGTTTGAGACTATGGCACCAATAATTGCAGCTGTTATTAGAAAAACCATAGAAGAGGGAATAACTAATCTTTTTTTCTATACTGCATTAAAAGTAATGAAACCAATTTTAGAATATATATTAAATCAAGAAAATTATAAAATAGATGGAATTATTTGTCCGGGTAATGTAGCTGCAATAACGGGAAGTAATTACTTTAATTTTATTGCAGATAAATACAATATACCATGTGCGGTTTGTGGTTTTAATGGTATTGAAATAATAACTGGAATTTATCATATTGTTAAACAGATTGAATATGAAGAATATCCTAAATTAATTAATAGTTATAGCAATGTAGTTAAAGTAGAAGGAAACATAATTGCTAAAGATATAATAAGTAAGTACTTTGAACCTGTTGATGAATGCTGGAGAGGTATAGGAAATGTAAAGCAGTCAGGTCTAAAATTAAAAGATGAATATGAAAATTTAGATGCTACAAAAGAATTTAATATTGTAAATTCAAAAAAAATTAAACCAACGGTTTGTAATTGTGGAGATGTTTTACTTGGAAGAATAAAACCAAATGATTGTAAATTGTTTGGTAAGATGTGCACGCCAATATCTCCAAAGGGACCTTGTATGGTTTCACAAGAAGGAAGTTGTAATGCAATATATAGATATATGAAGGTGGTAAATTATGAATAATAAAATCACATTAAATCATGGCAATGGTGGAATAAATACAGAAAAACTAATAAAGAATATATTTCAGAAACATTTTGATAATCATATATTAAATGAAGGTATTGATTCCGCAATATTGCCTAAAGTAGATGGCGAAATTTGCTTTACTACAGATTCTTTTGTTGTTAAACCTACATTTTTCCCTGGCGGTGATATAGGAAAAATAGCAATGTGTGGTACTATAAATGATTTAGTGGTATCAGGCGCTATTCCATTATATATAAGTGCTGCATTTATAATAGAAGAGGGATTTGATATAGAAGACTTAGAAAAAATAGTTATTTCAATGGCGAATATATCTAAAATTACAAATGTCGCTATAGTTACAGGTGATACAAAAGTAGTAGAAAAGGGAAGTGCAGATGGAATATATATTACTACAACTGGAGTAGGTAAAAAGATAAATGATTATGAAAGCAAAGAAGTATGTAACAATGACAAGATAATTGTTACAGGGGGAATAGGAGAACATGGTACTGCTATAGCATTATCTAGATATAATATAAATAGTAAAACTGAAATTTTAAGTGATTGTATGCCATTAACTAAACTACAGCCTATTTTATTAAAATATATAAAAGATATAAAAATAATGAGAGATCCCACAAGAGGTGGGGTAGCAACTATTTTAAATGAAGTAGTTAATTATTATAATGTTGGTATACAAATAGAAGAAGAGAGTATACCTGTTAAAAATAGTATAAAAAGTGTATGCAATATATTAGGACTTGATCCAATGTATCTAGCATGTGAAGGAAGAATGTTACTTGTTGTTAATGAAAATATAGCAGAAAAAATGTTAAATGAAATACAAAATATTGAAGGTTGTGAATATGCAAATATAATAGGAAGCATAATTAGTGACAAATATAAAAATACAGTTATAATGAATACGTTAATAGGTGGAAAAAGATGTATAGAACATTTATATGAGGATTCTTTACCAAGAATATGTTAATATTATTAAAATGAATGGAATTAAAAAATAATAAATAAACATAAATGGATTTAAAATTATTAATTTTAAGTCCATTTATGTTTTTAAAAGAGATTAATAAAATTAAAATTTATAAATTAATTATTTGTTTTCATAAATGTAACATGTTTTTCTTTTAAAGATATTTTACCAACTTCATAACCATACTCTTTTGCTTCTTTTTTATATGTTAAAAAAGAATGATCAATATCAAAATTAAGAATATTTTTTATATCTTCAAAAGATAATTTTATTAAATTATTGTTGCTCTCTTTAAGATATTGCCATAAGGGATTATATTTACTCATTTTCTATCATTTCCTTTGCTTTACTATACAGTATATTATATACTATTTACAACATAAATAAAAGGTTTTGTAAATATATATTTTTTATTTCATTAATTTTAATATATGTTAAATTGATAATGTTATTTTTAAATTCAAATTTCAATGTATTATATAGCAAAGAATATGAAAATTTAACATTTATATATTATTATGTTATTGAGGTTTATTTTTATATGTGATATATTATAAGTAGTGAATTTAATGAAACAAGTAGAAATAAATTTAAAAGTAAATAATACTATAAAAGATATTTTAAAAAATTATAAAGATGTGAAATTATAGAAAAAAATTAAAGTCTGTAAAGATAATTATAGGAGTTTTACAATGAAATATTTGACTTTTTATTTTAGTGGTACTGGTAATACTAAATGGGTATGTGAAGAATTTGAAAAAATAATTTATAAAAAAGGACATGTTAGTTCTATTATTTCTATTGAATCTAAAGAAATAGAGGATAAGGATTTTGTAGCTAACTTAATCAATGAATATGATTATATTGGGTTTGCTCAACCAATTTATGGTGCTAATATTCCTAATATTATGCGTGAATTTATAGACAGAATATGTAAGGAAAACGGTGATATAAATAAAAAAGTGTATATGATAAATACTTATGCATATGTTAATGCATTTGGTTATTTTTGTGCTAAGAAATTATTTATTGGCACAAAATTTAAATTAGATACGTACATAAATATAAAAATGTGTAGTAATATATCAACTCCTAAAATAAAATTGAATTTCGTAGATGAACATACATTATTAAAAAGAAAACAAAATGCTATAAATAAATTGGATAAAATTATTAATAAGATAATTAATAACAAAAGTTTTATAGAAGGGATTGGACCATGTCTTATACCTGGTATAATTATTAGAAAAAAATCAACAATAGCAATTAAAAATAATTATAAAGAATTAAGTGTAGATAATGATTTATGTAGTAAGTGTATGTTATGTGTTAATAAATGTCCCACAAAAAATATAAAATATGAAAATGAAAAATTTAAATTTGATGATAATTGTACAGCTTGTATGAGATGCTATAACTTTTGTCCAGTATATGCAATAACGTTTAACGGCATTGTAGCAGATCCTAAAATATATAAGAGATATAGAGGACCTGGAGAATAAATTAAAATATACTTTAAAAGTAACATATTATCTTATTAAAATATTACTAATAGTTTTATTTAAGTAAAGATAATAATTTAAAAGAGAAATTTTGTTAATAGAGTGAAAGGAAAGAAGATTATGATATTGATTATTAGTATTTTAATTATTATAATAGGTATTCTTATATTTTTTTATATACCATATTCAAAAACAATAAATGATTTTAATATTGCTGTAAATAGGAATGTATTAATACCAAATAATACAAGTAACATTATTACTTTAAAAGATATTGAAAATTTACCTAAACCATTACAAAAATATTTTAATAATTGTGGCTATATAGGTACTTCTAAGAATGCATATATGAAATTATATATAAAAGATGCAATTCTTATCTCAAATGGAAAGAAATTGAATGTAGAATATTTACAATACAATTTCTCAAAAGAACCTATAAGGTTGGCTTTGATAAAGTCATCTGTATTAGGTATTCCTTTTCAAGGATTTGATTCATACGAAAATGGAGTAGGAAGTATGAAAGGCGTTATGGGTAAAATTATTACTTTATTTGATATCAGAGGTGATAAAATGGATAAGTCTTGTCTTGCAACATTTCTTGCAGAATCATTATTATCGCCAGGTATAGCTTTACAAAATTATATTACATGGACAGAAATTGATGATTTGCATGTTAAAGCTACTATATCATATTATAATATTTCTGCAAGCGGAATATTTACATTTGATGAGAATGGTTTGTATCTATCATTTGAAACAAATGATAGATACATTACAAATTCTGATAATTCAATGACTCAATTAAAATGGACATCAGTTATGGAAAATTATGTTGAGGTTGATGGAATATTAAAACCTAAAAGTTATAAAGGTGTTTGGAATTATCCTGATAGAGATTTTGTATACTTCTATAGTGATAATATAAATATAGAATAATGCTAGTTTGATAATATATTGAATATATTTTTTATAAATGTTTATTATATTAATGGGGGTTAAGGGAACGACTAAAATAGTATTATTCCTTTGAGGTGTGGTTTGTAGAAACACATATTGTTTAAATTAAACCAATGGATGGTAGTAAAAAAGGGTGATTTAATTGGATTTCGAAGAACTAAAAAATTACATTATCGATGGAAGAGATGTCGAATTTGAATATGAAGGAAAAGAATATGCAATAACAAATTCTGCATATGGATTTTTATTTTCAGAAAAGGGTGTTGAATATAATCAACAAATATATGAAAAAGCCGATGATTTAATATCTAGGCTCTTAATTAAAGGTAATTTAATAAAAAAGATTTGTAATAAGTTTGAAAATATAGAAATATATTAATTTAAAAACTATATGAAAAGAGTATTAATCAAAAAAAATTGATTAATACTCTTTTTAATTGGTTCTAATTTCTATGCAAGTTAATAAAAATTAGAAAATGGTCGGTGTGATGAAAACTTGAATATTTTAAAGTCTCTTGACAAATAAAATATATTTTGCTATACTATATTGGTAAACTATCGTTTACTGACAAGGAGGAAGTAAATGTCAAACACAAAGGAAAACATTTTATTGACAGCTCTACGTTTGTTTGCACAAGATGGCTATAAAGCAGTTTCAGTAAGTACTATAGCTAATGAACTCGGAATGACAAAAGGAGCTTTGTATAAACATTATAAAAATAAACAGGATATATTTGATCGTATTGTAGAACGTATATATAAGGTTGATGTTGAACATGCAAAAAAATGTGAAGTACCAGAAGAGACATTTGATAAATCACCATTACCGTATAGTTATACATCTATAGAAAATATCAAGATATTCATAAAAGAAAAATTCTGTTTTTGGATAGAAGACGAATTTGCTTGTAATTTCCGTAAAATACTAGTATTAGAACAATATAGAAATACTGAAATAGCAGAGTTATATCATAAGTGTCTTACAAGCGGTCCAGTAAGTTATATGGAAGATATATTTAGAGAGATGATGGAGCAAGGTGTATTGGAAAAAAACAATCCAAAGCAACTAGCAATTGATTTTTATTCTCCATTTTATTTGTTAATAAGCATTTCTGATTCAGTAGATGATAAAGAGGAAGTTAAAAATCTTCTAAATGAGCATGTTGAACAATTCATAATAAGAAATATAGTGAAAAATAAGAAAGAAAAGGAGTATTAAAATGGAATATATTAAAAGTGAAAAATATAGTTTACCTAAATTAAAAGAGAAAATGATGGGACCTAATCCATTAAAATTGATGGAAGAAATGCTTTTAAATCATAAAATTCCGTCTGGAAGTCTTGTTTGTGATTTAGGCAGTGGACAAGGAATTACCAGTGTTATGCTAGCTAAGGATTATGGATTCACAGTATATGCTTGTGATCTTTGGAGTGAACCAAATGAAAATCGCAAATTCTTTGACGAGATGGGATTAACACACGAACAGATCATACCAGTTAAAGCTGATGCAACAGACTTGCCATTTGAAAAGGAATTCTTTGATGCAGTAGTCAGTACAGATTCATATAATTATTGGGGACGTGATCCAAAATACCTAGATGAAAAACTATTGCCTTTTGTTAAGAGTGGATCATATATTTATGCATGTGTTCCAGGTATGAAGAAAGATTGTCATGATAACTTGCCAAAAGAATTACTTCTTTCTTGGACACCTGAGCAACTTATTTATTTACGTGATATTAAGTATTGGACAG
This sequence comes from Bacillota bacterium, assembly GCA_023460235.1. Classification (GTDB taxonomy): domain Bacteria; phylum Bacillota; class Clostridia; order TANB77; family CAG-465; genus CAG-465. The sequence goes on along the minus strand of JAEWRE010000039.1, from coordinate 80,214 downwards.
AAATATTACAACAATGTCAAGATGCTGAAATCATATCAATATACGAGATGGAAGCCAATGAAGATCTTTGGGATGTATGGTTAAGTCAAGAAAATGAAATCGCAATAAATGATCGTAAGGCAATGGAAGCTGGTGGAGGAAAGTATCTTAATTTTATAGCTTTTATTTTACGAAAGAAATAGTATAATAGAATGTAATGTCTAATTTTTTATGAGAAGGTTATTAAAATTAAATATACCATTTATTGAAAAAAATTATAAAGAAAAATTATTTTATGAAAGAGGGGAAATTATTGTATAATAATTTAAAAAAATATGGATTAAGTGATCGCTTCGAACAAGAAGCAACTTTATATAATAGTGATTTGTTTCTTGCAAGGGTCCTAGAACAACATCATGATTTATATAAGGTTGTTACCGAGTATGGAGAGATTAATGCTAATGTTTCAGGGAAACTTGCTTATCAGGCAGATAATTTAATGAGTTTTCCGGCAGTTGGCGATTGGGTTATGGTAGATAGAACAGATGGAAGAACTGGAAATGCAGTTATTCATCACATCTTACAACGAAAAAGTGTTTTTGCAAGACAGGCATCAGGAACAGCAAATGAACAACAGGTTATTGCGGCGAATGTTGATAATGTTTTTATTTGTATGTCTTTAAACAGTGATTTTAATTTAAGAAGAATTGAGCGATATTTGACGATTGCATGGGAAAGTAGATCAAAACCTATTATAGTTTTAACTAAATCTGATCTGTGTGAGGATTTGGATCAAAAAATGAAGGAAATTGAATCTGTGAGCATGGGTGTGGATGTAGTTGTTTGTTCATCAGAAAATGAGTATGGATATCAAGCTATTAACGATTATATAGAACAAGGTAAAACCATTGCGTTTATAGGTTCCTCAGGTGTGGGTAAGTCAACACTTATTAATCGTCTTATGGGTAAAGAAATTCTAGTTACCAAAAATATTCGTGAAGGAGACGATAAAGGTAGACATACAACAACACATCGACAATTACTGATTCTGCCAAATGGTGGAATCGTCATTGACACACCGGGTATGAGAGAATTACAGATTTATACTGGTGATGTTTCAAAAACATTTGATGATATAGAAGAATTAGCCTTAGGGTGTAAATATAAAGATTGTTCTCATGGATCGGAACCTGATTGCAATGTAAAAAAAGCAATAGAAAATGGGATTTTGTCAGAAAAACGTTTTGAAAATTATCAGAAATTGAAACGAGAAATGACATATGATGGACTTAATGCACGTCAACTTGAAAATGAAAAACTCAAGAGCATGTTTGGAAGTAAAAATGAGATGAAGCAGTTGAAGAAACATTTAAAAGAAAGAAAAGGTAGATAGAAAAGATATATAATATTAGTATAGAATTGGAGTTAAGATTTATGAGTTTTTCAGAATTAAAAGAATATATAAATACAAGAAGAGATATAGAATTTGAGTATAAAGGGATTAAATGTTCAATTTCTAATTCTAGTGATGGATATATATTTGCTGAGTTTAATAATTCAGATTCAATTAAGATATTTTCAACTCCGCAGGAATTAATTAATAAAGTATGTATTAGAAATAAATCACTTGAAGAAATATGTGAAGAGTTTATTTGTATAGAAGTATTTTAAACAGTAATAAAGATACGGATTGTTAATTAAATTTTAAGGAGTAGATTTGATGATTATTAATATTTGTTTTGATCTATATGGTTCAATTATTGAGTGTAATATAGAACAAAAAGAAGTTGAAACAATAAAGCAAAAGTTTGAAGAATGGTTATATGAAGTTAAAGAAGATGACACTGGAAAATATATGGGGTTAAGAGATTCTTTAAATATTGAATTTATAGATACTAATGTAGTAATTAGATTTTTTAAAGAGATATTTCCGAATTCTAATCCAAAAATTAAAGTTGCTAAAGTAGATATTGATGAACTTGATCCTAACAGTTATACAATTGGATTATGAGATTACTGTTTAACTGTAGTATGAATTTTTAATATGTAATGGTGACGATGTAAAGTTTATATGTATAACATATATTAATAAAATAGAAAAATCATATTAAAAGTGTTTAAGGATAATCTTGTCAAAAAAATATACGGAAAATTAGGTCTTAGGATGTATGAAGAAACAGAGGAACATTTTAAAGTGGAAAAAATAACGTTGAAAGGAGACATTTGATGGAAGAATTATTTGATGTTTTTACAAGGAATGGTGATTATGTAGGCGTTAAGACAAGATCCTTTTGCCATTCAATAAATCCAGGAGTATATCATAAGCCAGTATGGATATGGATAATAAATGAAAAGAAAGAGATATTAGTCCAAAAACGAGCTGATTGTAAAGAATCAAGTCCTGGATTATATGATATGCCAAGTGCAGGTCATGTTCATTCTGGTGAAAGTAGCATAGAAGGTTGTGTTAGGGAAACGTATGAAGAACTAGGAATTAAGTTTGATGCTAATAGATTTAAATTTATTAAAGAATATAAATATGATAAATATTGGGAATTAGCACAAATATATTTATTAAAAGTCGATAGTAATGAATGTGATTTTAAGCTTGATCCTAATGAAGTGGCAGAGGTTAAATGGTTAACATTTGATGAATTTAAAAAAATTATATATTCAGAATATTTTGAAGTAAATACAATAGATTACAAAGATGAAGTTATAAAAATATTAGAAAATAATATATAGTTATAAAAAATAAGGAAACAGGTGAAAGCCTGTTTTTTTCAATGTAGAAAGTGGGACACTGTAAGTGGGTGCTGTTGGGACGCCATAGATATAAAAAATGACAGGGTTTGACAAAGTTTGAAAAACGTGAACTATTTGAAATAATGAAAACACAAAATAAGAGAAGCCGTAAAAACTTTACAAATCGGTCGGAGTGAAACCAAATTATAAGTCTTGAAAGCCTTGAGATTACTAAGATTGATATGTGTTATGAAATTAAATAGGACGGTGTAAGGACGCTATAAAGAATAAAAGGGATTTTTCAACAAAGGTTATAATTTAAAAAGCAGTAATTATAAAGATTAATAAAGTTTATTTTGATTTCTATTATTATATATTAATAAATTTGGAAAAGTTGACATAAATAAGAAAACATGATATAATTAATCAAAATTATAATAAAATATTACTTTGATATGATTATTTAAAAGGAGGAGATTTTATGGAAAATGAGAACTTTTTTTTTAGAATTATGCGGGAAAATTTTAAAAAGTACAACATAACTTATAGTAATGGTCAGGAAGTAGAGGATTTGTTTTATATTGATGTTTGTGAAAGATTTCTGCATGGTCTTTCATATTGTCGAAGACAAGACGGAAATTACAATGTAATCGACAATACTGGTAGGATAAAATTCGATGCATGGTTTGAAGAGTTAAATGTATATAGAATTCGTAATAGTTATTTATTCGAATTGAAGCTTATCAAAAACTATGATGGTGAAATCAGGATCTTGTGTGACGATTATCATATGGAAGATTTAAAGAGCAATATTAAACTAATGCAGTATAGTAATGCGCACACTGGGTTCATTGAACACACTTATATTATTTTTAAGGATAGTCATGATATTCCTAGAATCTGCAATCCATTAATAAAACATTATATTGACTTAGATATAAATATTAGAGAAATATCCTGGGATGGACACTTTCTTTATGTAAGAAGATCGTGTATGAGTTCTGAAGATAAGTCAATGAATATTTTCAATATTGACACGAAACAGTATCTTTTTAAAGAGTGGTTTGAAGAAATAGAATTTTTTCCTGAAATTCCAAATTCTCTTGAAAAAAAAGGACATTTTTTAGTAAGAAAAAATTTTGAGAAGTATAACTTAATATCTTCAGCTAATCCCAAAAAGTATATATTGAAAGAAGATAGTAGAAATATTATTTTCAATGAAGAAAAGAACAGGTTTTATATAGAACATTCAAAAGATAAAAAGTTGGATGTTTTTGATAGAAATACAGGAAAAATAAGAAAGAAGTTTTGGATATTTTAAGCATAAAAACACTCTAGCAAATATACTAATTAAGTATTATTGCCAGAGTGTTTTTGTGCTTAAAAAGAATAAGTTATTATTAATAAATTATAATAGTGGGACGCCATAGTGAGACACCATTGGGACGCTGAAAGTTGAAAAAGGCTATGAAAATCCGAGAGATGAAAAGGGTTATAAATGTTGAAAAAATAAGGAAAATAGAATCTGAGGTGTTTCTTTTGGAAATAAAAACAAAAAAATAATAGCAAGAGCACCAACCCCTTGCTATTATTGATTTTTATACACTTTCTATCTCTAAAAAATATGGTCGGAGTGACAGAAACTTGGGATTATGAAAGTATTGATATAGCTATATTTGAGAGTAATAATTTTTTTGTTTGGAACTCTGTTGGGACGCTGTAAACGGAAAAGACATGAATTTTGAAAGAGTTTTAAGTAGGAAAAATTACAGTTTTAATGAGTACAGATATTAAGAAAGGAAAAATAAATTATATTATAATTAATAAAACAAACTAATAATTAAATTATTAAATTTTAATGAAAATATATAAAAAATATATTAAACGTGATAAAATTAAATATAATTAATAAAAAATCAGATGTTACTCTTCAATGTCAGGATGGATAGTGCTAAGATATATGTTTAAATAACCATAGAATTAAACAGTAGTAATCTTAATATAATATGTAGAGAAAACTAATAATAAATTTGAATTATGGAATTATAGATTAATTATTATTTGTAAGAAAGGATAATCATATTATGAATAATTATATAATAGTACATGGTAGTTTTGGAAGTCCATTTATAAATTGGTTTAATTGGCTATATAAAGAAATTGAAAATAGTGGTAGAAAAGTATATTGTCCTCAATTTCCAATAGGAGTAGGGTATCAAAATTATACTAATTGGTCTAATTTATTAAAATATTATTTAGATTTAGGCTTAATAAATGAAAATACAGTATTTATAGGACATAGTATAGCACCAATATTTATAATAAAATTTATATTAGAAAATAAATTAAAAATTAAAAAATTAATATTTGTTTCTGGATTTAATAATGTTTTTATCGATCCTGAACAATATGATAAAGTTAATGAAAGTATGTTTTTAGAAGATATAGAGCGAATACATGAATATTGTAACGATATAGTTTGTATATATTCTGACAATGATCCATATGTTGACTTTAAATACGAAGAAGACTTTGCAAATAAAGTAGCTACTAAAAAAGAAATAATAAAAGGTGCAGGGCACATAAATAGTGAAAGTGGATATAATAAATTTGAAGGAATTTTAAAATATATTATTTAGGAGGAGTAAATATATGTATAAAGAATATGAACAATGGACTCATGAATTTATGGAAGCATGGAAACAATTAGATTGGGAAAAAGTCTTAACAACATTAGATGAGAATGTTAAATATTATGAAAATCCTATAGATGAGCCTTGTAAAAACTTTGATGAAGTAATAGAACTATGGAAAATAGTTGAGGAAAATCAAAAAGATATAGAGTATAAATTCAATATAGTAGCATTTAACGATAATACTTGTATTATAAATTGGCAAATGAAAAGAACAATGGTTAAAACTAATTTAGAACAAGAAATAGATGGAATATTCCAAATATCATTAAATGAAGATAATAAATGTACATTTTTTAAACAATGGAGATTTACAAGATAATTATATCTATAGTAACACAAATATCTACTAACTAGTAGATATTTTTTTATAGAGATAAAAATATAAATTCTTAATATTAACAATAAACATTAAATCGACAAATTATGACATTATTGTTTCTGAAATTATAATACAATATAATACAAAATACTACATGTTATAGAAATTATTATATGGTTAGTAATATCATTGGAGGAAAATTAATGGAAAATAAAGTTTTAGAAATTATTAATGTTAGTAAATCTTTTGGTAAAAATAAAATAATAAGAAATATTAGTTTAAGTGCAAATTCTTCAGAAATTTTTGGTTTTTTGGGCCCAAATGGAGCTGGTAAAAGTACAACTATAAAGATGATAGTTGGATTTTCCAATATTGATACTGGAGATATTTTGGTAAATGGGTATAGTATAAAAAAAGATTTTTTGAATGCTATGAAATATGTAGGAGGAATAGTTGAAAATCCTGACTTATATGAATATTTAAGTGGATACGATAATCTAAAACTAGTAGCAAGAATATATAAAGTTAAAAATAGTAAGTTAAATGAAATTGTAGAAACCGTGGGATTGAAAAATAGGATAAAGGATAAGGTAAGCAAATATTCATTAGGAATGAAGCAAAGATTAGGACTTGCACTCGCATTAATTAGAAATCCCAAATTACTTATATTAGATGAACCTACAAATCGGACTGGATCCCCAGGGAATACATGAACTAAGAAATGTATTAAAGGATTTGGCACATAATAAAGGAATATGTGTATTTATTTCAAGTCATTTATTAAGTGAAATGGAGTTAATGTGTGATAGAGTAGCTATGATAAATAATGGAGAAATAATAAAAATAGAAACTATAAAAGAAGCAAAAGAAGAAATGAAAGATAAGAATCGGACAGGAGCTATATGAAATTAATACTAGTGATAATGAAAAGACAAGTAAAATACTCTTATTACAAAATATTGAAATATTAGAAAATAGCAATGATAAAATAAATTTATACTTACTAAAAGAAAGAATAACAGATGTTGTAAAAGTATTATCAGATAATAATGTCTTAGTCTATGAAATAATGAGAGTGAAAAAATCATTGGAGGAAGATTTCCTAAATGTAATTAGAGGAGGTAATTCTAATGATTGATTTCCTTAATCTATTTATAAATGAGAATATAAAATTTTATAAAAAAAGATCTACAATACTTATGATAATTATTTTTATAATACTTTTATTTGTTTGTGTAATATTAAATTATTCAATAAAAAATGTATATAAACCAAAGTATGAAATTACACAAGATAATAAATTTGCTAATCAGAAGTGTAATGATGCTAAGGAAGTATTTAATTATGCAAGTAATACAATTGATAATATTGAACAAATTAATAATTTAAAATCACAAATGGAAGTTTATCAATATGTAATAAATAACAATATAAATTTAGATAATAGTGAGGAAACTAATTACTATAAGTACGAAGTTGTAAAAGAACTTATAGACAAGCAAACATCGTTATATAATCTATCAAGTGAAGGTAATGAAGAAAAAATAAAAATTCAAGAAGAAATCTTAGAATTAGAAGAAATTTTAAAAAAAGATAGTTTTGATAGCTATATTGATAGAAACATAAAAAAAATAAATGATCAATATTCTTTAAACATTATAACTAAAGAAGAAAAAGATATTTTATTACATGTAGAAGAAATAAACAGCAAATATGAAATTGGCAAATATAATAATTTAGAAAATTTATGGAAAAGTAAAATTTCAAATGAAATAAAAGAATATAAAATGTCTTTATTAGAAAATCAAAATTATTTAAGTAAAAATGAAATAAATAATATAAAAAATAAAATTCTAATAGATGAATATAGATTAGAAAATAATATATCGTTTAATCCAGATATGTCCAGCATAACTAATTATAAATCTTCGTATTTAAATATTGTAGAAATAATAGTAATTCCAATATTAGGTATATTTTTTATAATCTATGGTAGTACAAGCATGTCAAATGAATTTTGTTTTGGAACAATAAAACAAATATTAATGACTCCTAATAAAAGATTAAAAATTATATTCTCAAAAATTTTAACAATAATTTTGAATTTATTAATATTTACCTTCTGTATAGGTTTAATGGCAGAATTTATTAGTATTATGTTCTTTGGAAATTATAATTATGAAAATTATTTGTTTGTTTCAGATGGAATTATAAAATCATTAGATGGATTTATTTATTTAATAATAAGATTGTTTTGTATAGATTTAGAGATATTAATTTATATAATATTTGGTATAATGTTATCAGTTTTAACACTTGATTCATCTGTATCAGTAGGAATAGCTATATTTGTATTTATATCTAAAGATGCATTTATGAGTTTTATAAACAAAACTATTTTATTAGATTGGGTAAGATTTATACCATTTAATAATTTTAATTTAACAGATAAAATATTTAGTTATTCTAATAGTATAATTCCAAAATTGTTTTATTATAATCAAAATACATACGTAAATAATATTACTTTGGATTCCTCAATATTTATAACTTTAATTTCAATATTTCTTATGATTATAATAACTGCAATCTCTTTTAATAATAAAGAACTTTAATTAGGAGGAAGAATTAATAATGCTAGATTTTTTAAATTTAATTATAAATGAAAATATTAAAATATTGAAAAAAAAGACTACATTAATATTCATAATATTATGTATAATTATATTGATTTTATCTATATTTTACACAAAAATAATAATAAAAAATAATTATGGAGATTTCGATACTGAGTATTATAAAAATAATAATATATTAAAACTAAAATTAGCAGAAATTAATAATAGTATTAATAAAGCTAAAAAATCAGATAACATTGAAGATAAGAAAAATCTAAATAAACTAAATACAATGTCATATTATTATAATTATGCAATTAATAATAATATAGAGTTATATAATTCTAGAGGTTTAACACAAGACTATTGGAAATTAGATTTAATAAATAAATTAATTGAATTAAAGACAGAATATGATAATTTAAATATAGAAAAATTAGAAATAGATAAAGCAAAGAAAATTAGTGAAAAAATAAATGAATTAACACAAATCCTTGAAACAGAAAATTTTGATAAATACATAGATTTTAAAAAAGTAGAATATCAACAAAAATATGAAAGTCATGAAATTGATATTTATGTGAGAGATTGCTATATTTATTTGGAAGAAATAAACAGAGAATATTCAATAACTAAGTATAATGATGAGATGAGTTTATGGAAATATAATTCAATGTCAATTATACAGAAAGCTAAGATAAATTTAATAAAAAACTCTGAAAAATTATCTATTGAACAAAAAAATAAACTTAATCAAGAAATCGAAATAGAAGAATATAAATTACAAAATAATATAGTTACAAATAATATTAATCTTGAAAACTATATTGATTTGTATTTAGAAATAACAGAAAAAGTATTATCAGCTATACTAGCCTTGTACATTATTATTAATGCAGGTTCTATTATATCAGATGATTTTAATAAAAGGACCATAAAACAAAGCTTAATGACTCCTATAAAAAAATCAAAATTGTTATTTTCAAAATTCTTAAGCTTAACATTTATATTAATAGTATCATCTGTAATAATATCAATTATTTCTCAGTTAATTGGCAATCTATTCTTTGAATTACATGATGCAAGTTCATACATAGGATATTTTAATAATCAAATATTTATTATTAATAGTACATTATATAATATCTTAAGATATCTATTAATTGATGTGAAAATATTATTATATATGTTTTTTGCAATAATGGTATCATGTACAACTTTAAATACATCTTTTTCTATTGGATTTACATTGGTTTTTTATATATTAGATAGTGTATTTAGTAATCTAATAAATAATTACTTTACCGGAGAATTTGTAAAATTCATACCTTGGAATAACTTTAATTTAATTGATAGAATGTTCAACAATAGTTATAGCCATTTGCCAAATTTATGGAATAATGAAAATATAGCTATAAATAACTTAAGTTTACAATTCTCAGTTACATATATTATGCTAACACTATTTATAATAATATTAATAACTAATAAATCATTTAAAAAAAAGCAATTAATTTAGTGTCTAGTTTTGTCATATCATGTCAAGTTTATCAATTAACATTGAATTCATTGACGAAAAGTATTAATATAATTATGCATAAAAATTATTTATTAAAATATGCTAATGAAATTTAAAAAACAAAAGAATCCTACAAAATTAATATTATGGAGGAAAATCATGAAAAAATCTTTAGTTAGAAACATTTTTACCTTTGCTCTTGTTATTGTGTTAGCATGTGTATCATCACAATCCGTTTTTGCTAAACCTATTAGTGCTGAAACTAGTAATGTTAATTCAGGAATCGGTATAGCAGCTATAAGCTGGGTTGATAATTACCGTTTTACTGAAAGTATGACCATAAGCAATATGACTGGTAATTTTGGTGGAGCTTTTGCAGTACCTTCTGGGTATAAACGACTCACAGTATCAGCTTTGGCGAACAATATTGAAGGTGCTACAACTGTAACAATAACACTTCAGAAAAAGAATATTATCGGTATTTGGTCTAATGTATCTTCTGCAACGATCTCGACTTCTGGACAACAAAGTATTATTTTTACGGGCGTGAGTGTATCTGGAACACTTCGCTTTATCTATAATACTAATGGAATGGCTGCTAACGCTATGATAGCAGGTGTTTTTGGTCAATAAAATTATATATTTTAATTAAATAAATATTTGTAGGATTTTTGTTTTTAGTGTGTCTATAATTATAGATGCACTTTTTTTATGTTTAATTTATAAAATTCTACTAATAACAAATATGTTTATGGTGTATATAATACTTTTTAACTTATATTAAACATTCAATTATATGTCCTACTAAGTGAATATTTATGCACAGAATTTGAAATTTCTTAATATATTGAATTTATCTGTATATTACACTTCTCTAATTTGCAACTAAAGATTAGTAAATATATTCAGTATTAGTTTATAGCAAATAGGACAAAGATAAATCTACCTTTTTAAAGAAATTAATAATAAATTTTATATTAAGGTATTAGTTCCAATTTTTAACAATCTTATTTTATTAGCAGTTCACGGGATATCAGATTAAATCTATTTTATTATCTCTTTCATAGTTAATTTTAAAATTTTCATTAAAATTATTTCTTATTTTGTCAAGTATATAGTATAAGTTTTCATTCTCATATATTAACTTTAATGTAATGTTAATAGCATCTAATAAGTCTAATAAATTATTACAGAAGTATTCTATATCTTTTTTAATAACTGGTGTTACACCCTTACAATTAATTAACTCATATAAAATATCTATACAAAATATTATTGATATATAGCCTGTTAAATAACAAGAATCGACATCATAGAATAGATTATTTTCAGAAAATATCTTACTCACTTTCATAGCATCAACATGAATAAATGCAGATGAATCTTTATATAAAGTTTTATATAACTCTTCATACTCTTTTCCTGATCTTTTAGCAAGATTACTTATGCTTATATAGCAATTATATTCTTCTTTCGTAATCTTATTTATGACTATTTGATCTTCTCTTACAAAATGAGTTCCCTTATCAAGTCCAGCAAGTGGTAAGATTTTATTATTAAATAATTCGTCATCTTTGGTATATACTTTTACGTTAATTAAAATTTCATATAAAAATCTAACTATTGCCATACAATTTTCGTTAAGGCCTTCATCAATTAATATTATCAGAGCTTCTAAATTTTTAGTTAATTTATATGCACAAAAAACAATAAAATCATTTTTATTATTTATTAAAAAATTATTTGGTATAACGTTACTTTTTACAATATCATTAATAAATATATTAAAAGTAGTAATTATTTCTCTTATATTCTCATCGCATATCTTCTTTAAAGCCCAATTTAAAGCCTCTGTAGCTTGTAGAAGTTTTCCCTTCTCTTCAATAATTTCTTGCTCTATTAAAGTTTGATATTCTCTTACTTTATCTTTAAATTTATTTATTTCTAATTCTGGATAATTTTTAATATTTTCTTCTGTAAGTAGTATACCAGTTTCAAAATAAGCATACATTTTATCGACTTGTTCAGGCATTTCGTACTTTATTTTTCTATTAATTCTGTGAAAGTTATTAATAATCTCACCTAAAGAGATTATTTCTTTCTCACTAGGTACGCGTCCATACATAAGTTTATATTCTGCATTTTTTTGTAAAAGAATTTCATCTATCTTATCGGTTATCTGAATTTCTTGATATATTTTTCCATCTTCATCTTCAAGATATATTATATCGCTTTTTAAACAACAGTTCTTATATTTTTTTTCACTGCCACAAGGACAATTTGCTTCTTCAGGAATTATTATTCTGTTTGCTTTCTTGTTAACTTTCAAGAAATAGTTTTTAATTAAATTATCATAATACACTCTAAATATCTTTATATTATTTGTGTCTATTTTTGAATTTTTTTTAATAATATTGATATATGAAAAGAAACGAGTAAACAAATATATACTATCAGATGTTTCACTTTCTACATTAATGTCTAAACTATTACATAAATCAATAAATTCTTGTGGAGCTTTTTGTGATTCTCCATAAATTATACTTTTAATAAATCCACCAAAATGACTGAATAACATATCAATAGAATCATAAGGAATAGTATCGTTTACTCTATATACAAAAAATGCAAAGTTTTTGTTTGAAATTGAATTATAATTTACAGTATCCATTCCTCTATTAGAGCTTTTATCTATAATTTTATCTTCTAAAGTACTATTTAAAAAAAATATATCAAGTGATACTTCTGAAATATTTATTAAATCTATTAACTTATACTTTTCTTGTAATATATCTAATACTTTAATAATATCCTCTTTTAAGATCCCTTTACTATTTTTATTTGGAGTTTTTAACTTAATATAATACTCATCTATTAAATAATTTAAAAGTTCATCTAACTTTTCCCATTTTTGTAGATTTAATATTTCATTGGCAAATTGACATGAAAATCCATAGTCTTCATTATATATTTTTATAAAATTAGAGTATTTAAATTTGATAAGATTAGAATCTATAATAAATTTCGATTTTTCTTTTAATAAGTTAAGCATTTCTTCTTTTTCTAAGTAATCATCTAATTTATTAATTGTGTTTCTTAATTTTAATACGGATTTCTTTATTTGTACTAGATTTTTGGAATTAAAAATTTCATCTATTATATTTTCCATATATATCTCCTATTTATTTCTTTTCAAATATTTTTTACATTCAGATTTAAAATATTTTTCAAACATTTCTACTATCTCTTTGGGAAAGTAAAAAGGATTATGTTTTTCAAATTCTGTATTATACATGGAACTACAAGCAAAAATATCTGAGATAACAGTCATTTTATTGTTTTCATTCTCTTTACTTAAATCTACATTAAGCTTTTTATTTAACTCAATAAATGAGTAGGGTATTGCTTCATTACCATGAGTTAATATTGAATTCAATGCTCGCCCTAAAAAATGTAAAAAAACATATATTGGATGTGTTTCAGGATCATTCTCTCTCATATGATATACTAAAAATATAAAGTTTTTATTTTTAGATATTTTATTTTGCCTTTCAATAAATTCTGAATTAAAATATTTATGACTGGCATCAAATAAAAAAATATTAACAGGCTGTTCGCCTTCTAAAATGTCGAGTAGTTTAAATTTATCTTGTACTAATCTTAAACAATGCTCAATTTCTTCATTATTTATAATTTCACCAACTGGATTAATAAATCCTTCATACATTTTTCTAACAAATTCTATATTTTTTTCTATTCTACCATTAAGCATATTATTAACTATAGTTTCCGCGAAAAATATAAGAGGAGACTCTGTTGTATTACAAATGTTAATTTTATTTCCTTTTCCGTTTATTATATTATCTAGCCTTTTTCTATTCAGAATATTTGTCATATCTTCTATAACTTTAATTTCTGTATATTTTCCATTTTGTATATCATTAATATATTCTAATACTTTCTTAATATTATTTATTTCATATAGATAAGAAAGGTAATCATAATCTTCCATATTATACTCCTTTATATTCTTATAACATAACTAATATTTTGTTTTCAATATATTTTATAAAATATTAGAAATTTCATTATGCAAAGGTAATATTGTATTTACTTATAGTAGCTAAATACATAGAATTCATATTAATCAGATTTGCTCTTTATAAATAAATTCATTATCATCTCTACAATATTATTATAAATTATTTTTTAATAAAATTGTAGTATTTAACAATTTTATTATGCTAATCACATAATTATTTATTCACAAAACAAAAACTGCAAATTTTTTATTTCCATAGTTTTTTATATATCTAATTCTATTTTTTTGAGTGATTTTTATAATGGTCGGGAAATAAAAGGAATTTCCAATTTTTATTTATGCCATAAATTAATGTTATAAAAACATTTTTAAACTCTATTTTTTTCTTTATTTTGGTAATATAAAACACAACTATTTAATATTGAGTTTAAGTAAGAGAGTAATTCTAAAATTAAATTATGATTTAATTTTCTCATAGTTCTGCCGTTTAAATGAGCTAGATCATTTCTTATATTTTCTCCAATATTATCAAACTCCACTTTACTCATAAAGTATCTTAAACATTTTATTTGTTCTATTCCTAATATATCTAAAATGATATCGGTATTTTTATCATATTCATTAAGTAAATTACCAAGCCTTATGCTCGAATCTGGGATGTAAGATGTTTTTTGCATATTGTATTTATATATAATTCTCATTATTTTTTCTATTAATCCACATAAAAACATAGAACAACCATATATATTATTTTTCACAGTTATTTCACTTATTGATTTGTTATTTGGAAAGTTAATGAATAAGTCAGTTAAATACTGTGATAGCATTTCCATATTATTATCGAACTCTTCTAATTCTATAGTTGTATTAATATTTGTACATATATATCTTAATTCTCCGTAAATACAGGATAAATATTCACCAATATTTTTAGTATCACGCATTATAAACATAATTCTTGATTGAACCTCAAAGGAATATAAAGATAAATTTCTTAATCTCCAACTAGTAAAATAATCATTTGTTCCAGGATTATTTCTTGTTAAATCATCAGTAAGAGCTTTTATATTAGATTTTGAACCATGTTCTAAAAAGCTTTTTAATTCATCTTGTTCGTTTTTAGAGTGAGTTAGATATACAATTCTTATCTCCCAAGGTTTTTCTTTATTCTCGAAAAAATCAATAAATGGTTTCAAATCAAAATCAATTTTAGTTGAATGTCCGGGTTTTTAATAAGTTTTCATTGAATTTAACTTCCTGTTGAATAAAAACTTTTTCTAATTCATAAGAGTAGGGGGATTTGATCTTTTTAAAGAAAACCAAACAATCATTAATGACATAATAACTTTGCCATATTTCAGTATCTTCTGTTGGAATGAAGTAATTATCTTTAACTATATTATAAATGATATCTATAGCACTATTTATAGTTGCACTGAATTTACTATTAATATTCAAGGTTTCCAAGATATTTGACATTTTATCAAATCTCATAGAAAACATTTTTTTTATGTTATTTTCATTAAATAGTTTTGATAATTCTTCAGGCTTTTTCACAAAATACTGTTGCCATTTATCAAAGTTGTCTATTATGTCATATGTAAAATCATTTATTAAATAGTCAAGTACATCATGTGAAAATGAATTAAAATGCAAACCAATAAAGTCAGATGTATAATCTTTTAAATCGTGCTTTATATATAAAGTATTTTTACTATCTTCATAAGAATATATTTCTAAATAATTTTCATTAATAAATTTAACTATACTTTTTATAGTATATTTTTTATGTATAGTACTACATTTATCTAAAAATTCTGTAAATTCTCCTCTTTTTTCTTCTAGAATATATGGAGTTACTTTATAAAAATTCACTACCATTTCAATAAATATGTAGTCGATATAATTATCTATATTATCTATTTTATTGTTTTTTAAATGTCCTAATATATCATTTTTATTTTCTAATAATTGCCTAACCATTATACCAGTAGCCATATCATCAGTACCATAATATCTAAGACCTATTAAATCACCTTTTTTCTTAAGAACTTCTACTATATTCATAAAATCACCTAACAATATTATATCATAAGTCTTAATAAATCTATAGAGTAAAGTAGATTAAAGGTCTTTTAAATATATATGAAATGTTTTGTTTTTCTCGATTGCTTTTGTTAATTTAATGTTTATAACTTTAAAAAAGGCTACATCCCGGAAGAAGTCATATTCTGCTCTTGGTTGCATAGTTATAATATCATATTTCTTTTTTAATAATTCTATATATTCTAGTGCATCCTTTTCACTTTTCATATTGGCTTTACTAAATTTATACTGCCCTTTTGAAAATGATTCATCTCTGCCGCTAAATTTTTAATCTATTTCAATTGTTCCAATTTTTAATTTTTTCTCAGATATTATAACACCTTGCTTTTGATTTTCTTTAACAAGGTATCTAATTTTTTTAAATCTATTTGTATTGTTCTATCATATAAAAGGATATTATCTTTATCATAATAGATAACTAATAAATTAACTTTATTACTAATTGTAATTATAATTCTATGAGGTTCAATAAAACTAATATTAGTTTTATCTATACTAATTATATGGCCATGTATAAACTAACATTTTGAATAATTATAACTACAAATAAGTTTAATTTTTTTCTAAATCTTCATTTTTAACTAAATTTTAACTAAAATATTTCATTTTTTTCACTCCTTATTTTAGCAAAAACAAAAACCGTGAGAATTCTTTAATTCCCAACGGTTTCATATATGTCCAACTCAAGTTTTTTTGAGTAACTTTTATAATGGTCGGAGTGACAGGACTTGAACCTGCAACCTCATGGTCCCAAACCACGCGCGCTACCAATTGCGCTACACCCCGAAACGTAAAATTATTATAACACTAATGTATTTAAAAATCAATACTTTTATTCTATTTTTTCTAAAAATATTGACTATTTATTTAAAAAAGTATAATATATAATGTATGAATTAACATAGGAAGTGATTAAATGGGACTAAAGGCAAAATATCAATATACACATTTCATATATCCATTTGTTGTTGAAGAATATACATACCTTAATTTTATGAATTCAATAGTAAAACAAAATAAAGATTGGTCTTTAAAAATGCATAATTATCATGATGATAAAGAACTTTATGATTTCTTCTTACCATATATGAGAAGATTTCTTTTTCCAACTCTTTTCTGGGATAAAGGTACTGAAAAATCATATAAAGAAATGATAGATTTACAAAAAGCACATTCTGTAAGTAAATTATCTTGTGCTACATTTGAATATAAATTAGATAATATGAAAAACGGAAGTATAAAAGATGAAGAACATTATGGTTTAATAAATTTTGACATTACTAATATAAAATTAATATGCTTTAAACCAGGTGTTTGTTTTTTAGATATAAAAGCAGAAATAGAAGATAATAATGAATTTATCGATTTTAACAAAGTATTAGACTTTAATTATACTTTTAGAAATTTAACACCTAGATCAACATTGCACAATAAAAAAGTGTCAAAGATAAAAGCCAAAAAAATAGATAATATAGAAAATATATCTATATTTATAAAGTCTATTATAGCTGGATTTGAAAGTAGTGATATTGAAAAAATATACTATGATAAAATGTTTACATATTCATATGTTTGTGTTGACTCTTGGAAAGAAAAAAATGACTTTGAAAATATAAAAAATGATTTTTATAAGTTTCAATACGTTATGAATAGTAAAAGTACTGCAAATTTTAATGATAGTTGTAGTAATCTAAAACAAAATACATATTCAAGATGGGATTATTCCATATTTGGATTTTCAGCTGAAAGTGGAGTTGTATTTGTTTCAGATGAAGAAAAATATAATATAACACGAATGCCATATAATTTTGAGAAAAAGTACATGTATATGTTATTACTTGCACTTTATCAAAGAATAAGTCTTATGAATTTTTCACAAGATTTATTAAGAAAAGATAAAAACATGGTAAGCAAATTAAATAATAGATTTACTAAGTTTACGCATATGAGTTGGTTTAGTCAAATAACTAATTCAGACTATGGTATGGATATATGGGATAATTGGCAACAAGCATTTAAACTAAAAGAGCTTTTTGAAGAAGTTCATAAAGAATATCTAGAATATTATGACCTTATACGTGCAAACGGAAGTGAAAGATTAAGTATTGTGCTTATGGTAACATATATGACGACAATATTTTTCTCAGGTATGTCACTGCTTTTCCAATTGTTTAACGTGCGTGGAATGTGGCTAGAACCTTTAATTATTACTGCAATGGTAGTTGCAATAATAAGTTACCCATCATACTTAATATCAGTATGGGCTAAACATAGATTTGAAAATAAAAATTAATAACAGAAAGAGGGAATGTAATGCAAATATATTGTGGCACAGACATAATCGAAGTAGATAGAATTGAAGATGCAGTAGAAAATACAAAAGGATTTAGAGAAAATGTATTTACTGAACATGAAATAGAAGATATAGAAAATATTAGAAGTAGAATGAAATATCAAAGATATGCTGGAAGATTTGCAGCAAAAGAAGCAATATACAAAGCCATGTCTAAGATATTAACTGAAAATAAAATAAATATGAATTTTTTAGATCTAAGAATTGAAAATGTCGAAGATTTAAAGAAAAGACCAAGAGTAATTTTTATTAATGAGGAAATAATAAAATTATGTGATAAATATGATATTGAAATAGATGTAAGCATATCTCATGTGAATGATAATGCTGTAGCTATGTCAGTGGTAAAGCAAAATAAAGATTAGGAGTGATTATATTGGAAAAGAAAAAATATTATTTAACAACACCTATATATTATCCAAGTGGTAATTTCCATGTTGGACATTGTTATTGTACTGTTGTTGCTGACTCAATAGCAAGATATAAAAGATTAAGAGGATATGATGTATTTTTCTTAACTGGTACAGATGAACATGGACAAAAAATTGAAAGAAAAGCAGAAGAAAAAGGTGTTACACCAAAAGAATATGTTGATGAAATAGTAAAAGACACAAAGGATCTATGGTCAAAACTAGGTATTACTTATGATAAATACATAAGAACTACAGATGAAGAGCATAAAGCATGTGTTCAAAAGATATTTCAAAAACTATATGAACAAGGTGATATATATCTTGATATATATGAAGGAAAATATTGTACTCCATGTGAATCATATTGGACTGATGCACAACTTGTAAATGGAAAATGTCCAGACTGTGGAAGAGATGTTGAACTTGTAAGAGAAGAAAGTTATTTCTTTAAATTATCAAAGTATCAAGATAAATTATTAAAATTATATGAAGAAAATCCTGAATTATTAGAGCCATTATCTAGAAAAAATGAAATGATAAATAATTTTTTTAATAAAGGACTTACTGATTTGTGTGTATCTCGTACAACTATAAATTGGGGAATAAGAGTTCCATTTAATACTAAACATGTTATATATGTTTGGATAGATGCACTTGCAAACTATATAAGTGCACTTGGTTACTTAAGTGAAAATGATGAGAATATGAAAAAATACTGGCCAGCTGATCTTCATTTAGTAGGTAAAGAAATATTTAGATTCCACGCTATGATTTGGCCTGCACTTCTAATGGCTTTAGATGTTCCAGTACCAAAGAAAATATTTGGTCATGGTTGGCTAATAGTTGATGGAGCAAAAATTTCAAAATCTTTTGGAAACTATAAAGATCCTAGAGTATACATTGATGAAACTTCAGTTGATTCATTAAGATATTATTTATTACATGAAGTTGTAATGGGTCAAGATGGTAACTTCTCTGAAGAACTTTTCTTAGAAAAATCTAATTCAGATCTATCAAATGATTTAGGAAACTTAGTAAGTAGAGTTACAGCAATGGTTGAAAAATATAACAATGGCGTTATAAAAAAAGGTAGTGCTACTGAAGATTTTGATAATGACTTAATAAATCTGACTCAAAACTTAGTTGAAAAAGTAAATGAAAAGATGGATGCTCTTAAAATAAATGAAGCACTAACTGCAATATGGGATGTTATAAGAAAGGCAAATAAATATATTGACTTATCAACACCTTGGATATTAGCTAAAGAAGAGAAGACTGATAGATTAAATGTAGTGCTATATAATCTTGTGGAAACTATAAGAATTGTAACTGTATTATTACAACCATTTATGGTAGAGACTCCAGACAAAATATTTACACAAATAAGAGTTGAAGAAGAATTAAAAACTTGGGATTCTGCTAGAAAATTTGGATTACTTGCAGAAGGCACTAAAATAGAAAAAGGCATTAATTTATTCCCAAGAATTGAAATAAAGAAGGAGACTACAAATATGGAAGAGACAACAAATAAAATAGTAGAAGAGGTTATTCAAGAAAAAAAAGAAGATAAATATATAACAATTGATGAACTTGATAAAGTTGAACTTAGAGTTGGACAAATAAAAACTGTGGAAAGAGTTGAAAAATCAGATAAATTATATAAGCTATCTGTTGATTTAGGAACAGAAGTAAGAACTATAGTATCTGGGCTAGTTAAATACTATACTGCTGAAGAATTACTAAATAAGCAAATTGTAGTTGTATCAAATCTAAAACCTGCAAAACTAAGAGGTGTTGAATCTCAAGGCATGTTACTTGCAGCAGGAGATGAAGATATAGTTAAATTACTTGTATTAGATAGTAATGCAGGAGAATTGGAAAACGGAACAAGAATTCATTAATAAAAAAATACTCATAGGATAAAAAATCTTATGAGTATTTTTTTTATTTCTTAGAAATAGCAAAGGTGTTTTAATATTCAAATAAGAATTGTAACAAAACTTTACAATTATGTTGGATAGATATATAATATATATTATGAAATGACTACTGTATATAATATTATTATATACATAGAAAGGAAACTAGACAATATAATGAATAAAGAAGGATTATTGAATTTATTAAAGGAGCTTGAACTACCAGAAGGAGAGTATTATATACTAGGTGGTGGAAGTTTGGTAATGTTTGGGATTAAAGAATTAACAGGAGATTTGGATTTATGTGTTTCAGAAGAATTGTTTGAAAAATTAAGGCAAAAATACAATCTTTTAGAAGAAAATAAAAATGCTTGTGGTTTCTACAATATTTCAAATGCTATAGAAGTTGTTCCTAACAAAAAAGATAATTTTAACTATGAAATTATTGATGGATACTCAGTAGAGAATCTTGAACAAATATTAACTTTTAAAAAGAAAAGAAGTGTTCCAAAAGACATTTCTGATATTGAAAAAATTGAAAAATATTTAGATAAACGTGAAAATTAAAATTAAAATACGATTGGTAGCTATTTAATTATCAGTCGTATTTTTATTATAATAGATGTTATAAAAAACAGTGCACATATACATATAAAAGATAAATAAATACAAACTGATGCTCTTTTTCAATATTTGTTGAAATTTAATATAATATGTGTTAAAATATTTATGTTACTATAAATAATGAAAGGAGTATTGCGATTAAAAATCGTAATAATTATATAAATTATGGAAGAAAAATACACTGATGGTGATGAAACATTAAAAGAAAAATTAAAGAAGAAGTATGATAAAAATATACAAAAAGGAGCTAAATTTGGAAAAGAAATCTTAGAATGGATTTTTTGCTTCATAGTTGCTTATGTTATATATTTAAATATTAATTTTTTCATAGGAACAATATCAGGTGTTAAACAAGTTTCAATGATACCAACTGCTAAAGAAAATGATAGAGTTTTAATTCAAAGTTCTACTATATTTAAAAGAGAACTAAAACATGGAGATATAATAACATTTGAAGCTCCAGTATCTAAAGCTAGTCCAGAAGACTACAATAAAGATAATTTGATAGCAGAATATAACAATTATACTGGAATAAATAAATTTTTATATAGCTTTGTAGGAATTGGAAAACTTACTTACATTAAAAGAGTTATAGGACTTCCTGGTGATCATATTGTTGTAACTGATAAAGGTGAATTATATAGAAATGATGAAAAATTACAAGAAGATTATTTAAATGATGGTGTTACAAATATATCTGGTGTATACTGTGATGTGATAGTACCAGAAAATACAGTATTTGTAATGGGTGATAATAGACTTCAAAGTAAAGATTCTAGATATTTTGGATGTATTCCTGAGTCTAGAATAAGTGGATATATTGTAACCAGAGTTTGGCCTTTAAATAAAATAGGTAAGTTATAGGAAATGGTGAATATATGTTTGAGAATATATTAGGACATGATGTTCAAAAAAAAGTACTAATTAACAATTTAAAACAAAATAACATATCACATGCTTATTTATTTGCTGGTAAAGCTGGAATAGGCAAGCGTACTATTGCAGAAGAATTTGCAAAACTTATTTTAAAAACTGATAATTTAATATCTTGTCCAGATTATAAATATATATGTAAAAGAGAAGATAAAAAAGATATAGTTATTGAACAAATAAGAACTGATATAATTGAAGATGTATATGTTGTACCAGCAACTGGAAATTATAAAGTTTATGTAATAGATGATGCTTCGTCTCTTAACATTGCGTCTCAAAACGCACTACTTAAGACTTTAGAAGAACCACCTGAATACGTTGTACTTATACTAATAGCTCAAACAATCAGTAATTTTCTTCCAACCATTTTATCAAGGCTTAACAAGATATCTTTTAATGGCTTAGAAGATGAATTAGTTTCTAATTATATTTTAGACAAATATAATGTAAGTTTAGATAATAAATTGATTAAATATTTGGATGGATCAATTGGTTATGCCAATAAAGTTATATCTGAAAATCTAATTGATAAGTTTAAAACTATAGATGAACTTACATCATTAATAAACAATAAAAATACAGTTGATGTATTAAAAAAGGCTCAAGAAATTGATTTTTCTGTTAATATATTACTTGATTATTTTGAATATAATTTATATATAAATAATTATTTAAATGCTACAAAATATGTTGAAAGAGCATTAATAAGACTAAAAAATAATGGAAATTATGATATAGTAATAGATAATATGATACTGAAAATAGTAGAAAGTATCTGAGGTGATGAATTTGAAAAAAATAATTGGTGTTAGATTTAAGAAAACATCAAAACTAAACTTTGTAAGTTCTTCAATTGAAACTGAATTAAAACTAAGTGATAACGTTTTAATCGAAACAGAAAAAGGTGAAGAATTTGCAAGAGTAGTAAAGATAATAGATAGTGATGACTTTAAAGAAGAAACTGTAGGGTCTGTTATAAGAAAAGCAACAAAAGCTGATTTTGATAAAATTAAAGAAAATGATATTAAAGCAAATGAAGCATTAGAGTTTTGCAAAGAAGAATCTAAAAAATTAGGTTTGAAGATGAAATTACTAGCTGCTGAATATACTTTTGATTCTAGTAAATTAATAATATATTTTGTTTCTGAAGAAAGAGTGGATTTTAGAGAATTAGTAAAAAATCTTGCTTCAAAATATAGAGCTAGAATTGAGTTAAGACAAATAGGCCCAAGAGATGAAATAAAGTCTTATCCAAACCTTGGTATGTGTGGAAGAGAAGTTTGTTGCAGAACATTTCTTCAAAATTTAGATCCAGTTACAATTAAAATGGCTAAAGAACAAGGTTTACAAATAAATATGCCTAAATTATCTGGTGCTTGTGGAAAACTTATGTGCTGCTTAAAATATGAAGAAGAAGGATATAAGGAAAACTTAAAGAAACTTCCTAAAGTTGGTGAGTTTGTTAGTGTTGATGGCGAACCAGAAAAAGGGAAAGTAACTAGTGTAGATATTTTAGGATTAAAAGTTAAAATTAAATTTGGAAATACAAGAGAAGATGAAAGATTTGAAGTATATTCTGCAGAAAAAGTACATTGGTAGAATATAATTTATTGGTAGGAGTTAAGGGGGTGTATTTTATGGCATATAGAATTAATAGTAAATGTATATCTTGTGGTACTTGCGAACCAGAATGCCCAACAGGAGCAATTTCACAAGGTGATGACATATATGTTATCGATCCTAGTTTATGTATATCTTGTGGAGCTTGTAGAGCAGTTTGCCCAACAGGAGCACCAGAAGACGAAGAAAATTAAAGTTATATACGATTATTAAATTTTAATTTAAAAGCTAAAATGATGTTTCATTTAGCTTTTTATTTTTATCAAAATAATTTGTTTAAAAATAATTATTATGTATTGTAAATAACTGAATAGTATGGTATACTATTCTAAAATTAATACTTAAATGCTTTGAAGGAGAAGAGTAGAGTAAAGGTTACTTTAAGAGAGGAAAACTCGTGGCTGTGAGGTTTTCTAAGAGAACATATTTGAAGGTAGCTCTGGAGCTGATATGCTGAAGTGAAAATGCGTAGGTATATTCCGTTACAATCGGTTAATTTGTTTAAGTGCATATGTTTTACATATGAATTAAGGTGGTACCGCGAATACAGTCATTCGTCCTTAAAATTTTTAAGGAAATTGGCTGTATTTTTGTATATTTTATTGTTGGTGGGTGTTATGTTGAGAGAGTTTGAGTTTTTTTTATCGTGTATTTTGTTATTTATTAGTGTATTCGGAATATTTAATACTAGGTGGCTTATAAGAAGACGAGTCAAAAGCGATTATGAAAATAGAGATGTTTTGATTGTTAGAATAATATGTTATTTGCTAGCAATTGTGTCTTTATTCATGATTTATTTATTGTAACTAGGAGGAATTTATGGAAGGAAAATTTGATTATTCAAAAAGAGAAGAAGAGATATATAAGAATTGGGAAGAAAGTGGATATTTTAAATGTGACATTGATAAGAGCAAGAAGCCATTTACAATAGTTATGCCACCTCCAAATGTAACAGGTAGACTACATATGGGGCATGCACTTGTTAATACAATTCAAGATATATTTATAAGATATAATAGAATGAAGGGGATACCATCATTATGGATACCTGGCACTGATCATGCAAGTATAGCAACTGAGGTTAAAGTTGTTGAAAAATTAAAGTCAGAAGGCAAAACTAAAGAAGAATTAGGAAGAGAAGGATTCTTAAAAGAAGCTTGGGAATGGAAAGAAAAGTATGGTGGAGAAATAACTAAACAATTGAGACAATTAGGATGTTCTTGTGATTGGGAAAAAGAAAGATTCACAATGGACGAAGGCTGTTCAAAAGCTGTTTTAAAAGTATTTGTTGATCTATATAATAAAGGATTGATATATCGTGGAACAAGACTTGTTAATTGGTGTCCAGATTGTAAAACTTCAGTTTCTGATATTGAAGTTGATTATGAAGAAAAGGATTCTTTTTTATGGCATATAAAATATCCTATTGAAAATAGTGATAAGTATTTAATAGTAGCTACAACAAGACCAGAAACAATGCTTGGAGATACTGCAGTTGCAGTAAATCCAAATGATGATAGATATAAAGATATTATTGGTAAAAGGGTAATGCTACCACTTACTGATAAGTATATTCAAATAATAGCTGATGAATATGTAGAAACTGATTTTGGTACAGGTGTTGTTAAAATAACTCCTGCACATGATCCAAATGATTTTGAAGTTGGAAGAAGGCATAATTTAGAAATAATAAATATTTTAAATAGTGATGGAACTTTAAATGAAAATGCATATGCATATCAAGGTCAAGATAGATTTGAAGCAAGAAAAAATATAGTTTCAGATTTAGAAAAATTAGGATTAATAGAAAAAATTGAACCATATAAACATAATGTTGGAACATGTTATAGATGTCACAATATTGTTGAACCATATATGTCGTTACAATGGTTTGTTAAAATGGATACATTAGCAGAACCTGCTATAGAAGCGGTTAAAAATGAAGAAATAAAATTCTTACCAAAACGTTTTGAAAAAAATTACTTTAATTGGATGGAAAATATTCAAGATTGGTGTATTTCAAGGCAACTTTGGTGGGGGCATAGAATACCAGCATATTATTGTGAAGAATGTGGAAAAGTTATAGTTTCAGAAACAGCTCCTGAAAAGTGTGAATGTGGTGGTAAATTAAAACAAGATGAAGATACTTTGGATACTTGGTTTAGCTCTGCACTTTGGCCTTTTTCAGTATTTGGATGGCCAGATGACACAGAGGATTATGAATATTTTTACCCAACATCAACTCTTGTAACAGCATATGATATATTGACTTTCTGGGTTAGTAAAATGATATTTAGTGGAATAGCATATACAGGTAAAATTCCTTTTGATAAAGTATATATGCATGGTCTTGTAAGAGATGCACAAGGAAGAAAGATGTCTAAATCTTTAGGTAATGGTGTTGATCCACTTGATGTAATAAAAGATTTTGGAACTGATGCTCTAAGATTTTCATTGATTCAAGGAATTTCACAAGGAAATGATGTAAGATATATACCAGAAAAGGTAGATGCTGCAAGAAACTTTTCAAATAAATTATGGAATGCAGCTAAATTTGTAAATATGTATATAGCAGATTTAGATGTTGATAATGTTGATAACTTTACTCCAGAAGATAAGTGGATACTTAATAAATTATCTAATACTGTTGAAGAAGTTACATTAAATATGGATAAATATGAAATAGGTGTTGCTATACAACAAATATATGATTTCATATGGTTCGATTTTTGTGATTGGTATATAGAAATGGTAAAACCAAGATTATATAACAAAGAATCAGAAACATATAAATCTGCTATTTGGACTTTAAATTATGTTTTAACATCTTCAGTTAAATTATTACACCCATATATGCCATATATAACAGAAGAAATATATCAAAATTTAAAAGATGATTCAAAATCAATAATGATTTCTAATTGGCCAACTAGTAAATATAAATTTGATGAAACAGAATATGTAGAAGAATTTATGGAGATTATACGCCAAATAAGAAATGTAAGAACAAATAATAAAATACCTAATAGTAAAAAAATAGATATTAAAGTTCCAATTGTAGAAAATAATTTTTGTAGGACTTTTAGCGAATGTGAAGAATTTATAAAAAAACTAGCTTGTGTTGGTGATGTTTGCTATATTAAAAATGAAGATGATTCTTTAAATGATAGTGTTTCTATTAATTTAAAAGATATAAGTGTTTACCTTGATTTATCTAATATTATTGATAAAGATGAAGAGCTTAAAAAATTAGGAGAAGAAAAGAAAGTAATCTTATCAGAACTTAATAGGGCAAAAGGTATGCTTTCTAATCCTTCATTTGTTGAGAAAGCACCTCAAAATCTTATTGATAAGGAAAAAGAAAAGATAGAAAAATATCAAGAATTACTTGAGAAGGTTGAAGATAGAATTTCAAAATTAAATTAGGTGATGTTTGTATGAAATCAAATGCAACAAATAGTTTTTACACAAAGAGAGTAAGCATACTTGGTATGTTTGCTAATCTATTATTATTAATATTAAAAATAATTGTAGGAATAGCGTCCGGCAGTCAGGCAATGATTGCGGACGCTCTAAACAGTGCAGGTGATATATTTGCTTCATTAATGTCATATATCGGAGCTAAACTATCAAGTAAACCAAGTGATTTAGATCACCCATATGGGCATGGCAAGGCAGAATACATATATTCACAATTTATTGGTATATCTATGATTATTGCTGCTTCCTTTATGTGCAAAAGTTCAATAGAAAGCATTATTAATGCAAAAGAATTAACATTTTCAGTTAATCTTTTAGTTGTTTGTTTAATAACGATTATTTTAAAATTTTGTTTATTTTTATATGTAAGAAGTGTTTACAAAATTAAAAAGAGTATATTAATTGAATCTAGCATGGAAGATCATAGAAACGATATATTCGTTACTAGTGGAACAATTATTGGGATAGTTGCAAGTTACTTTGGACTTTATTTTGTTGATGGAATAATCGGAGCATTTATATCAATATGGATTTTTTGTGTTGGGATTAAGATTTTTAGAGAATCTTATTCTGTACTTTTAGATACTAATATTCCAGAAGAAGAGCAGATAAAAATAGAAAATGAAATACTAGAATTTGATGATGTAATTCATGTTGATAAGATTACTTCAAAACCAGTTGGAATGGAATATATAATTATAATAAAAATATCTATGGATGGTGATCTTACCTTAAGAGAAAGTCATAACATAGGTGGAGAAATTAAAAATTATTTAAAGAATAAATTTGACTATATTTCTGATGTAATAGTACATATTAACCCACATTAATAGTAAAATTTACATAAAATTAAATTAATTATTGCTAAAGTGTTGCAAAATTATGTAAAGTATGTTAAAATATCCTATAGAAACTTATTTTTAAAGGAGGATATTAAAATGAAAAAAATACTATCAACAGTAATTTTAGCAATATTTGTTGTAGCTTATATACCATTTATAAGTGTAGTTGAAGCTGCTGAAACAAGCATACCAACAGTCACTATATCAGCGCCAAGTATAAATGATGTGCAACAAGGTGGCAGTGTTAGCTTTACAGTTACATTTATTAATGCTACAAACATCGATTTTAGAGCATCTGATGTTGGTATAGCTGGTGATGGAGTTACTGTAGTAAAAAATGTTTCAGGAACTGGTAATACTAGAACAGTTACATTATCTAATGTACAAGGGCCTGTAAATAAAATATTTAGTATAGCGGTAAGAGCTTCAGTTGCTAGTAATGAACATGGTTATTCAGTACAAACATCTAAGAGCTATGGCGTTAAGATATTAGCTGGAAACACTAGTGTTTCTAATCCAGTTAATTCAGGAAATTCTAATACTCAAAATGAACCTGATATAACTCAAAATGTTGACAAAACAAGACCATCAGTTGTAGTGTCTGATCCAAGTGCTACTTCTGTAAAAAAAGGAGGATCTTTATCTTATACTTTCACATATGGAGACAATAGGGGAGTAAAAGATATAGTTTTAAATAGTAGTGATGTAACACTTAATGGATTTACAGCTAATATATCTATAGCAGTTTCAGGAAATAAAAGAATAGTAACTTTATCAAATATTAATGGTACAGTTGGAGCTGGAAAATATATAAGCTTAAGAGCAAATACAGCTTATGACTTAGCAGGAAACACAGCTTTAGGTATAGCTGCAACAGAAAGTTTTAGTTTATTAAATGATACAACTACTGAACAAGATACTACTGCACCAAATATATCTATTTCCGCTGCTAACCCAAATGAAATATATAATGGACAAACAGTAAAATTCATTGTTGATTATACTGATAATGTTGGAATATCAAAAATAGATCTGACAGCTTCAAAAATAACATTAAACGGATTTACAGCTGATATTTATGTTTCAGGAACTGGAAATCAAAGATTAATCACTTTGTATAATGTACAAGGAACAGTTGGTTCAAATAAAACAATAACAATTTCTGGAGGTACAGCAGTAGATGCAAGTGGAAATATTGCCCCTAGTGCTAGCTCACAATCATTTACAATAAAAGCAACAGAAGAAAATAACAACAATAATAATGGAAATAACAATAATAACAACAACAATAATAACAATGGAAATAACAGTAACAATAATAAACCAAGTGATTGGGTAAAAAATCCAAATACTGGTGTATAAAATTACTTTAAAGTGAGACATAATTTAAATTATGTCTCATTTTTAAACTAAAGGAGGTAATATATGAAAAAATTAAATAAGAAAAAAACTATAATTATATCAATAGTAGCCTTATGTATAATTTTAATAGGAACATTGACATCATTATATTTTATAGATAAAAATAAACCAAAAGATGACGGTAATAACAATATTGGAATTGACACTTTAATTGGTGATACAACAATGGAAGTTAAACAATCAGAGGAAGAAGGTAGAAATCTTCAAAACGAAACAAAAGCATTAAATGCCACTTATTCTGATGTTATTGGTTGGTTAAAGGTACCTGGTACATCAATCGATACTCCAATATTTAAATCTTCAGATAATGAATACTATTTAAAACATGATAGAGATAAAAAAAGTACAGAATGGGGAGAAGAATTTTTAGATTATAGAAATGATATATCAAATATGGATAATATGTCTCATTTCATAATTTATGGTCATAACACAAAAAAAGATGACAATTTTACACCAATTCTAAACTATAAAAATGAACAATTTTTAAAAGATCATGGTATAATAGAATTTTCCACTTTAAATGGAAATTATAAATGGGAGATATTTTCAACTTATGTAACTGATATAAATGACTTTTATATAGATACAAATTTTCTAGATGCAAATGAGTATACACAATTTTTATACAACTTGGAGTCAAAAAGAATGTATAATGAAGGCGTAGAAGTTATTGGAAATGAAACAATTCTAACACTTTCAACTTGTGATTATTCAAGAACAGATGGTAGATTTGTTGTACAAGCTAAATTAATAAAGTAAAGAGGGCAATTTGTCCTCTTTTTAATTAATTAAGTTACATAACTTAAATACATAATTGTTGACAATTTACATAAAAAATGGTATAATTATATTATGGAATACATTAATTAGAGATTTATAGTAAAATCTTGAAAGGAGATTAGAGAATGAAAGGGATTGAGATATACTCAATTAAAAAAACAAAAAAATCAAAAGGAGGATTACAAGAATGAGCAAAAATAAGGGTCAAGAATCTGCCGTAGTTAAAAAACAGCCCCAATTTACTGAGGAAGAATTGAAGGAAAAATTAGAAAAAACAGTGAATTTCATAAGAAATACATCTACTTTCTTATGGACAATATACTCATTTGTAGTTTTGTTGACAGTACTAGCAGGCATATGCTTTTTTAAGAACATTTTGCTCTTTAACGCATTTGTAGCGATAGCAATTACCTTTATTGCTATTCCCGCCACTATATTAGGTCTTGGAATATTAGCTGAAAACAAATTAAGCAGTCGACTTAACATAGCTCGGATAGTTATAGTAGTCGCAGCAATTATTTTTTCACTTGTAATATTTTTTATTAATTTGAATTTTCCTGATAAAGGAAATTCATCCAAATTTAAAGAACAAATTGCTCAGAATGAAGAAACAATTAAAACGTTGGAAGCCGAAAATACCGAATTAACCAATACTAATACAACTCTAACAAAGGAAAAAGATGATCTTCAAGAAAAAGTTGACACTTATTTAGGTTATGAAAAAGCTTTAGGAAAGAATTTTGCAGACATATTTAGCGAAGAAGGACGGTTACCATTACTTAAGAGATGGCTTGATTTTAAAGTCTCAGAAATTTGCTTAAAATGCGTTGGAACAACCACAGTATGTAATCACATTGATGAAAAAGCAACTATAGTACCTACCCCAGATCCAGCTAAGCCCGTTTCTGAAGACAAAGGAACTAAGAAAACAGATAAAGATTCAAAACCTACTGTAACTAAGAAACCAGAAGATACAACCAAAAAAGATAACACAAAAGCAAAACCTGAAAAAGATATAACTTCTCCAATTGCACAAGTTGAAATCAGCCAAGAAATATTAAAGGCTGGAGAAAAAGCAAAAATTACTTACAGTTTAGCTGGCGAAGGTGGATTAGTAGGGTTAAGCAAAATAGACCAGGATAAGTTTTTCAAAGATAATATTAAAGGTTCAGAATATTTTACAATAGTTTATGGAAATGATTATGGAAGTTATTCAAATTACACTGATACTTTGTATACAGGAAATGTTTATGTAATAGCCAAAAAGTCTCTTAACCTTACTGAAGATTTAAATGGAGTGCTTTACGTTAAAGAGAATGTTATTAAGGATAAGGCAGGAAACAGTAATAAAAAATCTGGTAGTGTTAAGTTTACAATTAAAGCTAATGCAACAATTACACCACCACCTGCTCCGACACAAACACCTACTCCAGAAGCAAAACCTACTTCTGCACCGGATAATAATAATTCGAATCCTGGAACAGTTATAACATTGCCTCCGACACAAACACCGACTCAAACACCGACACAAACACCAACACAGACACCAACACAGACACCGACTCAAACACCGACACAAACACCAACACAAACACCAACAGAAACACCAACAGTTACTCCAGACTTATCAAAAGTTAATGTTGTATTAGAAAATTTAACACCTGATTGGTATTCTGAAAGTACTGTTAATGTAAGAGTAAGATTTTCATCAAAATACAACTTAAGTAACGTTAATCTATCAGCAAGTAGTTTTTATGGTTTACCATCAGGAGCTGTAGTTAGTGTTGGAAATTTAGTTAAAGAATCAGATACAGAATGGTATCATGATGCGTCTATTGCTTTAGGTAAAGAAACGGGTACTGGAATGCTTCATGTTATATCAAAAGTAGCCGAAGATGTTAATCATAATTTGTCTGATTCATCTGACAGTCTTAGTTTTAATGTAAAATCTAAAATAGTAGATGAAGCTACTAATCCTAGTGGCGGAGATCATTCTTCACCAAATGATGATACAAAATTTAATGGCAATGAAAAAACTAATAAGAGACCTCAAGTAATAATTACAGGTCCTTCAACAACACAGAAAGGAAACATAATTGAAGTTAAAGGTAATATCAGTGATGATAATACTGAAGGTTTAATTATAAGAAACAGTAATTTCTTAACCGTTGTAAACGGTGAATTAGTAGGAGATGTGACAATAAACGGTTTGGAATTTAAGGCATCAATTAAATGTAACTCAGTAGGTAATGTTACTGTTACAGTAAATTCTGACGTCGTTATTGATTCAAATGGACTTGGAAATTTTGAATCTGATGGATTGACGATTGATGTTAAAGTTGCTGCATCTGATTCTAATACTTCAGTATCAGAAGAAAAATCAACTATTGATACACCAGAATCTACAGGAAATACAGTTAGTGATTCAAATTCTAGCAATACAGAAAATCAGACAAGTGAAGCTGGAAATGATAGTACATCAGTGCAAAATCCTAATGATTTAGGAAATAATACTGATACTACTCAACCAGCAGATAACACTTATCATGATTCGCCAGATGATGATATAGTTTGGTGATTTTAAATCAATACTAAAGTACTAAGTAATACAGCATGTATCCTTTTATTTATGGAACGTGACTGGGAATAAAGTAATACAAGTAATACAAGCAATACAAGTAATAAAACCGTAACCCGTCAACCATAGCCAATGAGTAAGTTCTCTCTACGGCCCCACTTTTTAATGTTTAACAAAGAGATTGTAGAGTATATGTATGTACACACGGCCGTGTACGTATGCCTTACTAAGAAAGTCAATTCCTGCGCAGGTTACAGTGTTTAGTTTTTGCTCGAAAAAACATTGTAATAACTTTCGATTTTTTTGTTAAATAATAAAAAATCATTCAATCAACTATGAAAACAAATTTATTTTATTTATAATTGGTTGAATGAGTAGACTGAAGTGATGTTATCTAGTCCGATTTCGATCGGCTAGATAACACACTGAAAGTTTATACAAACAAGGATCTGTATATTTACAGGTCCTTTTTGTTTTTATAAATAGTAGTTTTATTGATTATTTTTATCTTTTTTATTTTTATTATCTAAACATGAAGTTACACTAATATAAGTTTCTTCTAAAGTTCCATCCTCTTTTTTTAGATATTGTCCAATCTGCACATCAGTATCATTTGCTAATGTAACAAATTTTATCACGTAATTCTTATTATCAAATGATTTAAACTCAATACTTTTTATATCACCATCATATTTAGTTTCATATTTTTCTTTTACCATAGAACACCATCCACCATATTCAATATCTATAATAGCTTCAGCCGAATAACTCCAACCATGATATGGAGCACATAAATATACTTCTGGGTATGTAACTATATTATTTATCTTGTATAAATTATCTTGATTTTTCACATAGATGAATCCATAATAATATACAAAAGCACCAGAATTATTTTTTGTACCTTGTATTGTTTCAATTTCAAATAAATATTTTTGATTTATTGAATCATTTTCATCATTTTGCACTTTAATTAATTTTATAAGATTTATATGAAGAACATTTTTAAATGAATTGTGATAATCAGAGTAACTTACTTTCTTCATATAATCATTTGATAAAAAGTTATATGATATCATATATGGAGTACCGGTATATCCTAAACTTCCACAACCTGCTCCCAAACCATCTTGTAAGTTATATGCTTCTCTTAAAATACTAAAGTAATATATAAGCATGTTTTCTTGTTCTTTAAATATATCATCATTTATTTTAACTTGAGTATAATTAGTTATTTCTGCATTTTGATTTAATAAATCGGTTACATTTTTTGTATTAATTAGTGGGGCACAAGATGGTCTAAAATAGCTTTCATAATCTGGCGGTGAACTTACTTTATCGTAACCACGATCTTCTTCTAAATCATTTAATGTCCCCCCTATAAATAGTCTGTTATTTTTGTTATGAATTACTAGCAAGATAAAGTAAGTGATAATTGCTAATATAGTTAATGTTAAAAATAGACGTAATATTCTTCTTTTATTAAGTACAAATATATTCATGTTTTCTCCTTAACCACTGTATAAAAGTTGCACTTGATATTTCAGTATGATACAATATATTAAAATTTATTTTAAATGGAGAAATTTATGAATAATATATTAGAAAAATGTGTAATATGTCCTCATCAGTGTAAAGTAGATAGAACCTGTGATAAACGTGGTTTTTGCAGAGCAAATGATAAAGTCAAGATTGCACTTGCGTCTATACATCATTTTGAAGAGCCATGTATAAGTGGAGAAAATGGATCTGGTACAATATTTTTTTCAAATTGTAATATGAAATGTGTATATTGTCAGAACCATGAAATAAGTCAAGAAGATTTTGGTAAAGAAATAAGTATAGAACATCTATCAAACATATTTTTAAATAAGCAAAAAGAGGGTGTACATAATATAAATCTTGTTACACCTACAATTTATGTACTTCAAATAATAGAAGCTATAAAATTGGCGAAAAATAATGGATTAACAATTCCAATAATATATAATTCAAGTGGATATGAAAGCAAAGATACGTTAAAGCTATTAGAAGGATATATAGATGTATATTTACCTGATTTTAAATATATGGATGATGAGATTGCTTTTAAATATTCAAAAATTAAAAATTATTCAAGTATTGCTAAAGATGCAATTAATGAAATGTATAGACAAGTTGGAACTCCTGTATTAGATGATAAAGGAATAATAAAAAAAGGATTGATTATAAGGCACATGATACTACCTAGTCATATTTATAATACAAAAAAAGTACTTGAATGGATTAATAAAAAATTTGGAAATAAAGTATATGTAAGCGTTATGGCACAATATTTTCCGGCATATAAAGCAAAAGATGATGCTAAAATAAGCAGGAAGATTACAATTGAAGAATATAATGAAGTAGAGGAGTATCTTTATAGTCTTGATTTAGAAAATGGCTATATACAAGAATTAGGAGAGCATGAAGAAGAGTATGTTCCGAAATTTGATTTAAGCGAATAACATAATGAAAAAATAAAGCATATATTAGAATATACGTATAGGTGAGAATGATGAACGTAAATAATATTAACGAATATTCTATAAATGATATTGTTGTTATTGCAGCTATGGTATCAATATATATATCTGAAAATGTTGATCTTAAAACCCAGATTAGACTTGCTAGTATATTGTCTGCTATTTCTAATAATCTATTTATTTCAGCAGAACAGAGAAAGAAAATAGAAGGTTATTTAAGTACTTCACCAGATGAAGATGTTTAAAAAATTAAAAGGTAATAAATACTTATTTAGTATTTGTTACCTTTTAATTAATTTAGAAAATTCAAATTATTATTTTCAAGTCCATTCAAACTAATATTTATCCTTTCTTTTGCTTCATTACCGTCTATTGAATCGCGTATGTAATTAGATATTTTATTTTTTGATATATTATCCAGATTTGCAAAATATTTTAATGCTTTTTCATTTTGAGATATTGATAATAAAAAACCAACAGGAAGATTTCCATCCATAATATTCACCTCAAAATTAGTATTTGTAATATTATTCAAAAAATGTATATAATTTTAAATATTTGAAACTATAATAAATCTACATTACAATTATTGTCATTACTTGTATTATTTCCTTTTCCACAACAACATAGAAGTACAACAACAATAAGTATTATAAATATACAACTATTTCCACAAAATAAATTTTTTAAACAACCACAAATATCATTACTTGTATTATTACAATTATTATTCATATTAATCCCTCCTTAAATAAAATTTTAAAAATTTCTTGTAAATGAATTACAATTATTCATTTGAATATTATTTTTATTAAAAAAATCAAAATTATCAGACATAATTTTGTTTGTATCTTCAAGATTCATTTGTGAAATAGAATTTAAACTAGGTGTAAAGCACAAATACCAATCCATACAATTAAAACCTGTAGGATTATTTACATTATCCATTATATCTTGATAAGTTTTTGGTGGTGGAACAACTGCAGGTTGACCTGGTAACCAATTTGCAGGCGTATATAAATTGTTATTATCAAAAAATTGTAGAGCATCTAATAATCTTAAGATTTCTCCAATGTTTCTTCCAATTTGAAGCGGGTACTCGATTATAGCTCTTATTTTTTGTTCGGGATCAATTACAAAAACACATCTCACTGTTCTTGTAGTGCTTGCATTTGGTGCTAGCATTCCGTACTTTTTTGATATACTCATTGTTAGGTCTGAAATTAACGGAAATGGAATTTGTATTCCTGTATTTTTATGTATATTATTTAACCAAGCAATATGTGACAGTGTGCTATCAATTGATAATCCTATTAAATCACAATTTCTCTTTTCAAATTCAGGATACATTCTGGCAAAAGCGATAAATTCAGTAGTACATACTGGTGTGAAATCACCCGGATGTGAAAATAATATTACCCATTTCCCCATGTAATCACTTAATTTTATTTGTCCCATCGTTGTATCTGCTGTAAATAATGGAGCTTTATCGCCAATCATTGGTGTACTAGAATCATCTTCACAAATAATTGTGATGCCTCTATTATCTAGATTTTCTTTCTCAGTATTATTTTTTATATTAAAATTTTCCACGAAAAAAGACCTCCTTTAACTTATAATATGATAAAAAAATTATTAATGTTACATTAATACACTGTTTAGAGGCTTGTATAGTGACACTTAATGTAGAAGGTGTATATAAAATGTAAAAAAAAGATGGCGAAATTATAAAAAGCATATTTAACATATAAAATATGAGATTTTAAATTAATTTTAATAAATTGGGAAAATATTAATATATAATAATGTCAGGTGATAGAAATATGGTAGATAAATTGGGAAATTATTTATTAGATAATGTACTATATAAAGATGAAAAAATCACTGGTGACCAAAGAGAAATAATGTTATTTGGAGTTGTTAGGATATTAGAAGATATACCTAAATACGTATTGATAATATTAATTAGTTTTTTATTTAATATATTAAAAGATGTAGCAATTGTTGGATTAATAACTATATGCTATAAGGGTTTTATTGGAGGAGCTCATGCAAGAACCAATTTAATTTGCTTTTTAGTTTCATTAATGTTTTTTACTTTACCAGTAATAATATCAAAAAATATAAGTCTATCAAATGATGCTATATATTTTATATACTTTATAACTTTTATATATTCAACATTTATTATATTAAAAATATCACCAGCTGATACTGAAGAAATACCAATATTAAGTTCAGAAAAGAGAAAAAGATACAAGCTATTTGCTTTTATATCATTATTATTAATATATATTGTTACACTATATATAATTAAAAGTAATTATATAAGTACAATTATAATATCAACAATATTTTTAATCAACACTTTTTCAACAAAACCATTCTATAGATTATTTAAATGTAAATATAGTTATGAGTCAGAAGAGTTTAAAGATTATTTTAATAACAAAGGTATAAATTAGTATAATAAAAATACTAATATATATATAATTAATTCTATATTATGCTTTTATAATAGATCTTTTTGATATACTTGGTATACAAAGTATATTTATTTAATGAAATTAGTTTGAAATATAAATTAAAAAAGATTTTTACTTAATAGCGTAAAAGTAATAATTGTAAAAGTATAATGGTAGAATTAAAGTTGAAATGAGAGAGGTGATAAATATATGAAAAAACTAGTTAAAAAAGTTATTGAAATGTATGCTAAATCATCAACAAACAGTTGTTGGATATTAGGTACTTTTCATCAAACTAGCGCACCTAGAAGTCTAATTCAAAAATAAGCATAATATTAAATTATTAATATTAAGTTAATTAAAGCAGATAAAAAACATTAAGGGTGCTTGTAAATTTTTTACAAAGCACCTAATGCTTTGTAAAAAATCTGTAATATTTGAATAATATAATATTTATGGTAATTGATATATTTTCAAAAAATAAAAAATACAAAAGGTCAAATCATATACGCAATTAGTACGTGTAAAGGGTTATTAAGCATTTTGCAGGCGAACATATATTTTTCACCTGCAAAATACCAATTATTGTCTTAGTAATTTTAAAAATATACATCTATTATACTAATGAAAGTGTTTCATTAGGTTTTTTCTATAATTAAATTTTGTACGAACTTATTTCCTTCAATTGTTGCGTATACTTGTGAGTGTCTAATTTTAGTAACAATTTTTTTGACTTCCCATAATCCAATACCTGATTTTTCTTGTTTTGAAGATACACCTTTTTTATATATTTCAGTAAGATTAATATCTATATTATTGTCGTATGTATTTACTACTCGTATAATATCTGCACATTTTCTATTGTCAAATTTCATTTCAAGTCTAATATATTTATTATCAACTTTATTTGTTGCTTCTATTGCATTATCAAGTAAAATACCTAATATTCTTGATAACTCTGGCTTAGGAAAGTTTATTTCTCTTAAATCTGTCATAACATCAATATCAAATGTTATATCAGCTTCACTTGCAAGAAAATATTTTGCACCAACTATACCATATATAGCTGGTTCGTTAAATACATTAGGATCTATCATAGATAAATTATTTACTATATTACATTCTTTTAATACATTATTTATATGATCTTGTAATTTATCATATTGCTTTGTTGAAACATAACCATTTAATGCTTGAATAATATTGTTATAATCATGTTTAAGGGTCCTTACACCATCTACCATTCCAACCATAGTCTTATTATGGATTTCGCTAGTTATTAAATCGGATTGTGTTTTATCACGTTCAACTGTCATTTTAAAGAAAGTAAACAGAGTTAATGTTACAATTATCATTTGTACTGAATTTACAATTAGAAAAGAAACAGGATAATCGTAATAGTTATAAATGGTCATAAATATTTGCGGTAAGATACAAGGAATTAGTATTAAAATAAAATTAATAATTTGTTTTGAGTTTATTGAGGCTAGCATAATTTTATAGTTTTTCCAGTTCTCTAGAATGTTAGATATTATTAATATTATAAAAAAGTTCAAAACAGATTGTAATAAAATGAGTAATAGTATTAGCTTCATTGAATTATATATATAGTTAGCATCAATTTTAAATATTAGCATTAAAAATAATGCTGATATTGATTCTGTTATTGCAAATGTTAAAAAAATTGATAAGTAAATAAATATTGCTCTTATAATATTTATTCTTAATATAATAACTAAACTTATTATTAAAGTTAACATAGGCAATAAACTATTAATGAATACATTTGTAATAAGAAAAACATTTTTCATTACAAATGTAAAAATCATTCCTATAAAAATCAGCATAATTACAGTAAAAATTCTATTTTTACTGTAACTTTTGTCCTCAGTAATACTTGCCAACTTTATTAAAAAGTATGTAGTAATAGAACATTGAACAATTATATTTACTATATTTAAAATTATATTTTCCATTTTTATCTCCTCTAATATATACTAAACTGTGAATTTATTGGGCAACGCTGCTTTTTTGAAAAATAAGCATAACCTTCTTTTTTATCCAAAGTCAATATTTTGTTCTCATTAATAATATAAGATCTATGACATTTCCTAAAATTATTTGGTAATTCTTTAAGTAGAGCATCTAAAGTCTTATTGCTAGTTTCTACTAAATTTTTAGTAACGATTTGAGATTTGTTTCCGATTTTTTCAATATATAAAATCTCATCTGTTCTAATAGTAATCCATTTATTTAAATATAAAAACAATGCATTACTATTTTTAAATTCGTCTTTTAATCTTATAACTAAATCAGATATAACATCTGTATTAGTTGGTTTTATAATATAATCAAATACTTTAACTAAAAATGATTCATGCATGTATCTTTGGTGAGCGGTTAAAAAAATTAGGTAAAATTCTTTGTTTACGTCTCTTAAATCTCTTGCAAAATCAAGACCGTTTTTACCACTATTTTTAAAATCCATATCTAAAAATAATATATCAATTTCTTTATTATAAATTTTATCAAATATTTCTTTTTGATTATCTGTAACTACAGTTATTTCAGCTTCAAAGTCGTTTTGCATTAGTTGAGATTCCAAAACAAACTGTACAGATTTGATAGTTTCAAAATTATCATCACACATCCCAATTTTTATCATATATTTTCCTCTAATTCCATATTTTTACACATATACTAATATACTACAAAAACTTGTAGATGTCAACATATTTAGATATTTTTTTAAAACAAAAGATTTACAAAATTCGACATTCAACGTCACATAATTCAATCATATTTTCAATATG
Source organism: Bacillota bacterium (assembly GCA_023460235.1). GTDB lineage: Bacteria > Bacillota > Clostridia > TANB77 > CAG-465 > CAG-465. Next base: position 39,441 of record JAEWRE010000039.1, on the reverse strand, counting down.
AATTAGTATAATGTATGAGGGAGAGATATTATGAAAATAAAAAACAAAGAAAAGAAAAAATGGTATAAAGAAATAATGAAAAATATGAAATTAAGAGATAATGTCTCTGAAGTAAAGAATAAATTTTCTGATTTTTTAGAATTGCCACCTGAAGTTGCAGGAAATTCGACCAAAATAACGGTTATTGAAGATACTGATGTTTTGATTGAAGGATATAGACAAATTATTGATTATTATGATGACTATATAAAGATAAAAACTGCAAATGTAGATGTTATTGTAGATGGAAATAACCTTGATATAAAAGAAATAAATGATTCTGAACTAGTTATAGCAGGGAGTATATATAGTATAAACTATAAGAGGTAACATAGGAGGCAATATAAATGGGATTAAACAAGTTTTTAAATAATTTATTTGGTATAATATCTGTTCAAATAGAAGGATTTTTTACAGAGCGATTTATAAATCTGTGTAGAATAAATAATGTAAAAATATGGGATGTAAGAAATATTGTTAAGGGTGTAGTCAGATTTAAAATGAATGTTAGTGATTTTAAAAAATTGCGTCCAATATCAAAGAAGACTAAATGTAAAGTGGAAATAAAAGAAAAAAAAGGATTATATTTTATGTTGCATAAGTATAGAAAAAGGAAATTGATTTTTGCTTTAATTGGGTTACTAATATTTTTTAGTATTTCTTTTTCAACTTTTATATGGGATATAGATGTAGTTGGAAATACATATGTAACAAATGAACAAATAATAACTGCATTACATGAATCAGGAGTATACGTTGGAAAAAGTAAAATTGGGCTTGATAAGAAGAAGGTTATTAATAATTTTAGAGTAGAACTGCAAGATATTACATGGGCAGGTCTTGAAATAGATGGAACAAAAGCCACTATAAAAGTTGTAGAAAAAACAAAAATTGATGAGGAAAATATTCAAAATACTAGATTAGGAGATATTGTAGCAGATAAATCAGGTATCATTACTAAAATCGTACCAGAAAATGGAACTGCAAAATTTAAGGCTGGAAGCTATGTTGAAGAAGGTACAGTTCTTATTGAGGGAATAATGTATAGTAAAGTATTAGAACCTCAAAAAGTTACAGCAAAAGGTATAATAAATATTGATAAGGAGTATGAGTTAAATAAAGAATATAATTATGAGATTATAAATAAGGAATATGCGGGTAAAGTAAGATATACAATTGGAATTGGAATAGATTCTAAAGAAAATATGTTAAACTATTTGAATAAAAATAAAAAATATGATATAACTAAAAGCAGCAAAACTATTAAAATATTTGGACATGAGATTTCTTTTGATTTATATAAATGTTCAGAATATAATGAAATATCTATTACAAGAACAAAAGAAGAACTTGTTAATATCTCAAATAGTGATATAGAAAATCACCTAAATAATGATATATTAGGGAAAGTTAAAAAAGGTATATTAAAACAAAAGGATACTATCATTACAGATACTCAAAATGGAATTACTGTTAATACAAAGTTTACTGTTAATGAAGAAATAGGAAAATTTATTGAAAGGAACTAAAATGAAAAAAGAAAATATAGACATTGACTTAGATGATAATTTAGTAGAAAAGATACATGAACTATGTGGAGAAAATATTACTGAAAAAGTATATGATATTGTATATTTGGCATTAGAAAATGAAAAAATAAATATTGATAATGTTTCAGTAACTATAACTTTGGTTTCAAGTGAAGAAATACAAAATATTAATAAAGAATATAGAGGGATTGATAAGGAAACTGATGTCCTTTCTTTCCCTATATTCGATATGAATGAATTAGAAAGTATTAAAAATGAACATGATAAAAATAAGGTTATAAAAGAATTAGAGCTAGGTGATATATTTATCTGTTTAAAAGTTGTTGAGGAGCATTCAATAGAATATGAAACAGGAATACTTAGAGAAACTCTGTACATGATAACACATGGTATATGCCACTTACTTGGTTATGATCATATTATAGAAAATGATAAAATAAAGATGAGAGAACTTGAAGAAAAAATATTAAATGAGATAGGAGTATCAAAATAATATGGAATACAAGAAAAATGAAAAGAAAGAAATGAATTTAAATGATATAAAAAATGTTAAAAATAAAACTTTTATCACAGCATTAGGACATGCAATTGATGGAGTAATTAGAGCATTTAAAACAGAAAGAAACCTAAGAATTGATTATATAATAGGACTATTTGTATTAATATCTAGTTTATTTTTTGATTTTACTAAAACAGAATTTGCTTGTCTTTGTCTTACAATAGGTTTTGTAATATTTGCAGAAATGATAAATTCAACTGTGGAATATATTGTAGACTTAGTAACAGATAAATATGATGATAGAGCAAAAGCTGCAAAAGATATTGCAGCAGGTGGAGTGTTTATATCAGGAATTGTTGCAGTAATAGTAGCCTACTTTTTATTTGTTGATAAACTATATATTGCAACTTCATCTGTTATTAATTCTATATTTGAGTCTAAGTTGCATGTACTTTTTACAATCATTTTTGCTGTTATACTACTTGCTGTTATACTTAAAGGAATGTTTGGAAAAGGTGATAAATTCTCACAAGCATATCCAAGTGCTAGAGTAATGCTTGCATTTGCCCTTACTACATATGTATATATAATTACTAAAAGTATATTCGTTTGTGGTGTTTCATTCATTTTAAGTATTATGATAGCGCAAATAAGGATTGAAAATAATAAAATTAGACCAATATATATGGTTATTAGTGCAGTTCTGGGTATACTTGTAGTTTTAATAATATATCAAATAGTATTAATGAGACCACAACTAGTTGAGATACTAAATAATTTCTTAGCTAAATAAACTAAAGATAGGAGAAAACTATGGATAACGAAACTTTAATAAAAATAGCTTTAAATGCAAGAAAAAATTCTTATTCAAATGTAACAAACTTTTCAGTAGGTGCAGCCTTACTTGCAAGTTCTGGTACAGTATACCTTGGAGCAAATATTGAAGATCCAGCTATAATTGGGCTTTCAAATTGCGCTGAGAGAGTAGCTATACAAAATGCATATTCTCATGGTGAAAGAGAATTCTTAAAAATTGCTGTTGTTGGTGGCCCACATGACTCAGATGGATTAGATAATATATCTCCTTGTGGAACATGTTTACAATATATATTAGATATGTGCAAGAATGTTGATATTGTTACTGTAGAAAACTCAAATATAGTAACAAAATCCGTAAAGGATTATCTAAATATCCCTTTTGAATTAAATTAAAAAATAATAAAATATTTATATATAATATAATTAAAATTGAGTGCATATAAATGTATAAGGTGATAGTATGACAAAAAAATACATTTTAGCACTTTTTCTTTTTTTTACTTTGGTATTAACAACTTATTATTGTGAAAAAGGAATTAATAGTATCGAATATATAAAACAAGATTCCGTTGCTACTGACTCTAAAGCAAATTGTACAGTAAAAGAAATAAACGAAGATAATGAAAAATATACTATAAAAGGATATATACCATGTACTAACTATAAAATACTTAATGAAAAAATAAAAAGTACAATAAATGCTGATATTGAACAGTTTAAAAAGGATGCTAGTGAATCAATTCCTGTTGCAGAAGGGCTTAAGCTCGCATTTGATTTTACATTTGATTCATATGATGCGGGTAATTATGTTTCATATGTAATAAATGAATATATAAATTTAGGTGGGGCTCATCCTAATACATATGTTAAGACTATATCTTATGATATAAAAAATAATAAAGTAGTTACAATTCAAGATCTTTTAAAAGGTAATTCTAAAATAATTGAACAATTATCATCATACACACGTAATGAGCTAAGTAATAACTCAATACTAAAGGAAGTTAATGATAAAGATATGTTGAAGGCAGGAACAGCAGCTAAAATAGAAAATTTTAGTAGATTTGCATTTGATAAAAAAGGATTAATTATATTCTTTGAAAAGTATCAAGTAGCACCATATGTTGCTGGTGATTTTACTGTTACTGTGCCATATGATAAAATAAATTTAAAAATAAAATAATGTATAAAATAAAAACTATTAGATCAACAAAAATCTAATAGTTTTTTATTGTTAATATATTTGTATAGAGAAATCAACTTATGCAAATATTAATAATGGTGATAAATTTGAAAAATAGACCTAATAAAAACGATGACAATGTTTTAAATATAGAGAATATAAAGAATAATTTAAACATTGGGAGTGATATAAAGTTTAGAGAAGTGATGATAAATAATAAAAATAATATGATTGCTAATTTAGTATATATAGATGGACTTGTAAATTCCACAGATATAAGTGATTTTTTAATAAAGCCCTTAATTTCATCAAATGAAATCAAAAATTTTGATAATCTTGTTCAAGTATTTGAATATGTCAAAAATGGGCACTTATTTGATTCATCTCAAAAAACAGAAACAGATTTAAATACTGTATTACAAGAAATTATTTCTGGTGGAGTAGCTATAATATTTGAAGTGAATAATTCAGCTATTATATTTGATATGAAAAAATTTGAAAGAAGAAGTATTACTGAACCATCAGTGGAAAATGCAACAAAAGGGCCGAAAGATTCTTTTGTCGAAGATTTTAGAACTAATACTGTTATTTTAAGAAGAAAAATAAAGAGCAAAGATTTAGCAATGGATCCTATGGTTATAGGAAAACAGACAAATACTCCGATTGCTATTGTTTACATGAGAAATATTGTAAACGATAGATTGGTGGAACAAGTAAAACAAAGATTAGAAAAAATAAATCCCGATAAAATTCTTTCTACCGCAATTATTGAAGACACACTATCTGATGATGTAAATAGCCCATTCCCTCAAGTAGTTAGCACTGAAAGACCAGATAAATTTTGTGCAGATTTACTTGAAGGAAGAGTAGGAATTGTAGTTGATGGTATACCTTTTGGCTTTATTGTTCCTGGTACATTTATACAATTTATGCAGACTCCTGAAGATTACTCAAGAAAATCAATTGTTTCAACATTAATTAGAATAATAAGGTTTGCCTCGCTTGTTATATCACTACTTTTACCTGCATTATATATTGCAGTTACAACACTTCACCCTGAAATGATGCCAACTAATCTTGCACTTTTTATAGCAAAATCAAGAGCGGGTGTCACATTTCCTATACAGATAGAGACCATTATAATGTTGCTGGCATTTGAAATATTGTTTGAGGCGGGCATAAGAATACCTAAGACAGCGGGGCAAGCGGTTTCAATAGTAGGTACTCTTGTTGTTGGGCAGGCAGCTGTTGCAGCAAAATTATTATCTCCTGCTGTTGTTGTAATTATAGCTGCTACATCAATTGCATCTTTTGCTATGCCAAATCAGGATTTTAGTAATGCAATTAGAATATGGAGATTTATATTTGTTATATTAAGTAGCATACTTGGACTTATTGGAATAGTTATTGCAATAATAGTATTTGTATTTGAAATTTGTAAATTAGAAACTTATGGAATTTCATATATGTCTCCATTTGTATCTAATAATTTTAACGATGTCGCATATGACACAATTGCAAGAGTTCCTGTTAGTAAAAATATAAATAGGCCAAGTAGTTTACAGCAGAAAAATAAAGTAAGGTATGGAGTGAAAAAATGAAAAAGAAAATTTTTTTAGTACTAATTGGTATATCTGGATTATTGTTAGTCATGTATCTTTTTAATTACAAATTTCCTATAACTATACCAACTAACATAGAAGACAACTTTTTTATACTTGCAGCCTCTATTGATAAAGCTGATAATGGTGAAGGTATAAAAGTAACCATAATGTCAGAAAAATTTGGTGGTGCTTCATCTAATTCTGAATCTTCATCAGGTTCAAAACAAGCTGATATTGCATCCTCTACTGGTGAAACTACCTTTGATGCAATAAGGAAATTTAGTTTGTTCCACAACCAAAAATTGTTTTGGGGGCATATTAAATATATAATTATTAGTGAAGAACTCGCAAAAGAAAACATATTAGATTATCTTGACTTTTTCATAAGAGATCACGAACTTAGGTTTAATACATCGATATTAATAGCTAAAAATACCCCTGCTAATGAAATTTTAAAAGTAGGTGAAGAAACTAAGGAATTTGTTCCTGATACAATAGATAGTCTACTAGAAAATGCCAATAAAATATCAGTTTCAAAAGAAATAAGATTAGTTGATATAATGCAGGCATATGATAATTCATTTGATGATATTACATTACCAAGTATAACTATAAAAGAACAACAAGAAGATAAGGAAAAATCAAATGAAAATGAGCAAGATGGTCAAAATAGCAAAAAAAGTGATTCTAGTGATAGCAAAGAGGAAAACAGTGGTAAAAAAGAAGATGAAAAATCACAAAAGGATTTATTCATTGATGGCTACGCAGTTATAAGAAATAGTAAGAGCGCAGGATTTATAGATGGAAGTCTTGCAAGAGGTGTTAATTGGGTAAATAACAGAGTAGATTCTACTGATATTATAGTTGAAGATGATAAAAATAAGAAAGTTACTCTTGAAGTCATAAGTTCATCTTCAAAGGTAGAAGTAAAGTATGATGGCGATTTACCAGAAATAAAAATAAAATTAAAGTTGTCTACAAATGTTGCGGAGCAAATGTCTTCAGATAATATATTTTCAGAAGATCAACTAAATATTTTAACTGAAAAGCAGCAAGTTGTTGTAAAAAAAGAAGTTGAAGAAATAGTAAAATATTGTCAAGAAAATGAAGTGGATATATTAGAACTTGGAGAAGCAGTATATAGAAAATATCCATTGAAATTTGAAAAAATAGAAGATAACTGGCGTGAAACTTTAAAGAATGTTAATATAAGTGTTGATGTTGAATCAAAAATAAGTAGAACTTATCATGTAAGAGATTCAATTGCTCCAAACTCCAAAAAAGATGGTGATAGAAAATGATCTATATAATTATGTTTATACTATTAATTACTATACGTGATATATACGTTATTATAGATAATAAAGAAAAAAATAAAGTTAAAATGATAATAATTTATGTAATAATAGCTATACTTGCAATAACAGCTGGAATATATTATGAAAAGTCAGAATATGGTAAGAGTTTAACGTACTATATAATAAAATTAATTGGAAAAAGTTATTAAAGTTATTTGAAAGGAGAAATATGAAAAACGATAATGTAAATATATCATTAAGGCAGGCAATGTTACTTTTTATAGTGCTATTTTTTGCACCAGCTATAAGATATATACCAATATTTGCAGTAAATGAAGCAAATCAAGCGGCGTGGTTAGCACCTTTTATTTCGGTTATCTTTGAAATCGTATATATGGCAATGTTAATTAAAATATTTAAGAAATATAAAAAAGAATCTTTTATTGAAATTATAATTGACGTATTTGGAAAAATATTGGGCAAGATAATATGCGTATTATATTTGATTTGGCTTACTCTTATGATAGCTTATAATCTTAGGATGTTTGCTGAGAGAATACTTACAACTATTAACCCTAGTATGAGTATAGTTTTACTTACATTGACCCTAGTAGTGTTAGTTGTTTATGTTATAAAAGATGGTATTGTAGTATTATCAAGAATGAATGAATTATTCTTTGCAATAATATTTGGAATCTTTGTAATAATAGTTATATTCATAATACCAGAAATACATATAAATAATTTAATTCCAATTACATATAAAGATGCATTTCCAGTGTTTAAAGCAAATATGGGTATACTTGCAATATGGGCATATAATATAGCTATATTTATGTTTGCAGATAAAATATTGGATAAAAAAGATTTTAAAAATGTATCAGTAAAGCTTATTATATACATTACCATAATATCATTTATGGTAATTATAATACCAATAGGTATTTTTGGCAATTTAGTTGTTCAAAAAATGCCAGTTCCATTTTTTAGTGCAATTATGCAAGTATCATTATTTGACTCCATAGAAAGAATAGAATCAATTGTTGTTGTACTTTGGATTATAACAGACTTTATTTTAATATCTGCTCTTACATATGCGACTTTACATATAATAACAAAGGTTTTTAAACTTGAAGAAAAAAATACTTTTTTAAATATATATATGATACTCATATTCTTTTTATCGCTTTGTATAGCAAAAACTAGTTTTGAATTATCAAGTTTATCAATAAATGTACTTACGCCGTTAAATATTATAATGGGATATTGCATACCAGTATTAACATTTTTGCTAGCCAAGATTAGAAAGAAAATTTAAATTTGTAATATATAAAAAATTAAATATATTGACGAATAATATAAATAATGTTATTCGTTTTTTTATTAAGAAAAAAAGGAAGTATATATTGCCATATAGTCATGATTTGTCATATTTTATTGACTTTAACTAGATATAATGATATAATTTGGATATTATAACTGTTGTATTAGGAGTGAGGGGAAATGTCAAATTTTGATGATTCAAACTATGTCGGTACAATAAATTATTCTGATTCAATGGAATATGTGCCTGATTTAACATATGAAAAAATACTGGTAATAAAAGAGAAAAGAAATATTATAATTTATAAAATATATCTGTTTTTTATGAGGGCAATAGATATAATTTTAGCCTCTATTGGGATTATTGTTGGACTTCCAATATTTATTATTGTTTCAATAGCAATAAAGTTGGATTCGCCAGGTAAAGTGTTCTTTGTACACAATAGAATAGGAAAAAACGAAAAAAAAATAGGAATATATAAATTCAGAACAATGGTAGATGGAGCAGACAAATTAATGCATAAATTTACTGATAAACAAAAATTTGAATATGAGAAAAACTATAAATTAGATGATGATTTTAGAATAACAAAATTAGGCAAGTTTTTAAGAAGGACAAGCATTGACGAATTACCACAATTGGTTAACGTCTTATTAGGTGATATGTCTTTAATTGGACCAAGACCTGTTGTTAAAAAAGAATTAGAAAAATATGGAGATAATAAAGATCTTCTATTAAGTGTTAAACCAGGTCTTACTGGGTATTGGCAAGCAAACGGTAGAAGTAATACAAGTTATGAAGAACGAGTTCAAATGGATCTTTATTATGTGAATAATAAATCATTATTACTAGATATCAAAATAATTTTTAAAACAATAATAACTGTTATAAAAAAAGAGGGTGCTATATAAAAGTTATTAAAAATATTTAATAATATAATTGTAATAAAATGCGAGGAATATAAATTGGAAAAAATAAAAGTTATAGTGGCAACACATAAAAAATATATTATGCCTGAAGATAGAATGTATTTACCACTACAAGTAGGGAATAAAGAAAATAATATAGGATTTCAAAAAGATTGTGAAGGCGAAAATATATCAGACAAAAATAAATATTATTGTGAGCTTACAGGCTTATATTGGGCTTGGAAAAATGCTAATGCCGAGTATATAGGATTATCTCATTACAGAAGATATTTTTCTAAAAGTAGAAGGGTATTTAAGAGTTCAGAATATAAAATAAAAAATGTATTAAGTTATTCTGATGCTATAGAAATATTTAAAGACACAAATATAATACTTCCTAAAAAAAGAAATTATTTTATTGAAAATTTATATTCACATTATCAACATACTATGTATATTGAACCTTTAAATAAAACTAGAGAAATTATAGAAGAAAGATTTCCTAAATATCTATATGAGTTTGATAATTTGCATAAAAGAAGTTCAGCTCATATGTTTAATATGTTTATAATGAAAAAAGAAATATTGAATGAATATTGCACATGGTTATTTGATATACTTTTTGAATTAGAAAAAAGAATCGATATTAATAAATATAATTCTTTTCATTCTAGATTTTTTGGAAGGGTTTCTGAGCTGTTACTGGATGTTTGGATTAATACTAACGATTTGAGTTACAAAGAGGTAAATGTGATTGATATTGAAAATATAAATTGGTTTAAAAAAGGATTTAGTTTTCTTAAAGCAAAATTCTTATCAAAAAAATATGAAAAAAGTTTTTAGGAGTAAAAATGAAAATATTATATTATAATTGGATACAATTTGATAAAAAAAATAATTCAGGTGGTGGCGTTAGTGTCTACCAAAAAAATCTAATAGAGTATTTAGCAAATAATGATACAAATGAAATATATTTTCTTAGTTCCGGAATTTACTATGATATTTTCAGGAAAGATACGTATATTTGCAAAACAAAAAATATTTTCAAAGAAAACTGTAAAACATTTAAAATAGTAAATTCTGCAAGTACAGCTCCATTTAAGGCTATGTATGATGAAATTGATACTTATTTAAATGATGAGACAACTTATATTATTTTGAAAGAGTTTATACAGCAATATGGAGAATTTGACGTTATCCATTTTAATAATATTGAAGGGTTATCTTCAAAGTGTTTAGAAATAAAAAAAGATTTTCCTAATACGAAAGTAATTTATTCAATTCATAACTATTGTCTGTTTTGCCCACAAATAAACTTATTTTTTAATAATATGTCTAATTGTTTGGATTATGAAAATGGTACTAAATGTTGTAAGTGCTTAGATGCTAGTGTATCTAAAAGAAAGTTTATTACGTTTTATAAAATTGATGGATTATTTGAGAAGTTACATTTGTACAATTTAAGTGATAAAATAAAATTAATTTCTAAAAAAGCCAATAAAAGGCTAATGCGTAAGAAAAATTATAATGAAAATAATAATAAATTAAAAAATTCTGAAATTTATTTAAAGTATAGAAAGTCAAATATATTTAGAATAAATACGTATTTTGATACTGTGTTAGCAGTTTCAACACGAGTTAAAGAAATAGCTATAAATATGGGTATTAATTCTGGTAAAATATATACTAATTATATAGGTACGGAATTTGCTAAAAATAGTTTAGATTATGCCAATTTTGATATACAAAATGAATATTTAACTATTGCATATATGGGATATTTTGATAAAATGAAGGGATATGATTTTTTAATTAGTGCATTAGAAAATTTACCGGAAGAATTATCAAAAAAAATAAAATTCGTATGTTACGCAAAAATAAAAAATTCTGAAGATGAACAAAAAGTTGAGAGGATCAATAGATTACGCGAAAGATTACACTCTGTTAATCATTACAATGGCTACAGTCATCGTGAGTTACCTCAAATACTATCAAAAATCAATTTAGGGGTGATACCAGTAATTTGGGAAGATAACTTGCCACAGGTAGCTATAGAATATGTGGCTCATGGAGTTCCAATACTTTGTAGTGATTTGGGAGGAGCTCAGGAATTATCATCGTCTGAATATTTTGTTTTTAAATCCGGAGATATGCAGGATTTTATTAATAAATTAGAGATGATAATAAATAATAAACAATTATTGAATGAATATTTTAAAAATAAAAAGAAATTAACAACTATGGATGAACATATGAAAGAATTGTTATATTTTTATGGACAGGAGTAAAAATGAACGATAAAATTGATTTTGTAATTATTTGGGTAGATGGAAACGATAAAAAATGGCAAGCTGAAAGGTTAAAATATGATTCCAATCACAGTGATAATAGAGAAATAAGATATAGAGATTGGGATAATTTACGATATTGGTTTAGAGGTGTAGAAAAATTTGCACCTTGGGTAAATAAAGTACATTTTGTTACATGGGGGCATATACCAGAATGGTTAAATACTGAAAATACAAAATTGAATATAGTAAGACATGATGAATATATGCCAAAAGAATATCTTCCTACATTCAATTCAAATGCAATAGAATTAAATATACATAGAATTAAAGGGTTAGAAGAACAATTTGTATATTTTAATGATGATATGTTCATATGTAATCATGTTAGCAGAGAAGATTTTTTTAAAGATGGTATACCAAAAGATTCAGGAATATTGTCTCCAATAATGCAAGAGAATAAGCAAGGGATAGGAACAACGGTAGCTAATAATATAGGAATAATAAATGAACATTTTAATAAAAATGACCAAATTAATAAAAAAATTTTAAACTGGTACAATCCTTGTTACGGTATACAAAATATTAAAAATATATTTTTGTTACCGTGGGAAAAATTTTGCGGGTTTTATGAAATACATATAGCAAGTAATTTTTTGAAAACAACATTTCTAAATCTATGGAATTTAGAAAATGATGAATTGCAAAAAACTTCAATGCATAAATTTAGAAATGTAAAAGAAGATTTAAATCAATGGGTTATGAGAGACTGGCAATTAGCCTCAAATAATTTTGTACCACGAAAAACTAATTTTGGAATAAATTTTGATCTATCAAAACAACTTGTAGAAGCAAAGATTGCTATAAATAAACAAAAATTTAAAATGATATGTTTAAATGATTCTGATAAGATAGAAGATTTTGAACTAGCAAAAGAAATGATAAATTCAAGTTTTGATAAAATATTATCTCAAAAAAGTAGTTTTGAATTGTAATAAATTAGGAGAAATTTATGATAATAATATCACAGTATTTATCTACATTATTGAATGCAGGGCCTAAAGCTAAACTAGATGTAGAAAAAATATTAAAACAAGAATTTAAAGGTAAAGTACATACATTAAAATTAACTGGAAAAGAAGAAAAACAACAACTTAGTAAACTTATTTATAAAATAAAAAAAGCGATATTTTCAATTATATATATACATGGTAATGATTTAGTATTAATACAAGCTCCATTTACTAATAATGTAAGATTCACTAAACAAGCAAAAAACAAAATTGCCTTTATACATGATATTGAAGGAATAAGAAAGCAAGATAATAATATAGAAAAAAAAGAAATCAACTTTTTTAATAGTTGTAGATTTATAATTGTACACAATAATAAAATGAAAGAATATTTGGTAGATAGAGGTATAGATATAAATAAGATTTACGTATTAGAACTATTTGATTACCTTACCGATAATAAAATCTTTTTTCAAGATAATATTTCATTAAATGAAGTTAACCCACAAATTATATATACTGGCAATCTTGATAAAGCAAACTTTTTAAAGCAGTTAAATAGTGAAAATATGAATTTTATATTAAATATATATGGTACTTATAATTATGGTTTAACAAATGAAAAAATTGTATATAAAGGTAAATTTTCACCTGATAAACTTATAAACAATTTACATGGTGATTTAGGCTTAGTATGGGATGGGGATGTTGATGATAAAGATGAATTTACAGGATATAAAAACTATACTAAATTTAATAATCCACATAAATTATCATGTTATTTGGCTGCTGGAATTCCAGTAATAGTTTGGAAAAAGTCAGCTGTTTCAAATTTTGTTATTGAAAATAATGTTGGCTATGTTATAAATAATCTATATGATATAAATAATATAAATTTTAGTGATTATAAAGATAAAAAAAATAATGCTGAAAAAATTTCCGAAAAACTAAGAAATGGATATTTTACTAAAAAAGTTGTTTATGAAATACTAGATGATTTTAAGAAAGGAAACAGTTAAATGAATATAAAGTTAAATGATAAATTTCACTTTGTAAAAAACATTATATATGTTTTTTTTGCAATTTATATAATTACTTTATTTATTGATAACACATCAATTGTATTTGGAAATGAATATCTTACAAAAGCAATTAAGTTTATAAGATACATCTGTTATATGGTATTTTGTGTTAAGATTTTATATGACTTGAAAAACGACTTTAAAATAACATATACAATGCTCATATATCTTTCGCTTTCAGCAGCTATTTTATTAGTTTCTAAAAATCCAGATATTCTTATATTATTAATTGTTTTACTTGCAACAAAAAAATTAGACTTTAATAAATTAATAAAAATAACATTTTATATATTTACATGTAGTTTCTTTTTAATAATTATTTTATCATTATTAAAAATTATTCCAGATTGGACATATAGTAGAGGCAATATTATAAGGCATTCATTAGGGTTTTATTATACAACAATTACATCAGGTATTTATTTATCTATAGTGTTAATGTACTTTTTTATAAGGAAATATGATTTTAATTATATTGAATTATTAATATTACAAACTATTAATACTTTTTTATATTACCTTACAGATGGAAGATTAAGCTTTATATTAATAACTTTTATACTAATAATTATGCTAGTAGGTAAAATTTTAAAATCAAATAAAATTATTTCTAAAATTAATAATATAAAAGCTTTACATTTACTTGTTGCTACTTTACCATTTTTACTTTTTTTATCAACATTGTTATTAACATATTTGTACGGTTTAGATAATGGCGCAGCAACTAAGGTAAATTCATTATTAAGCGGGAGAATTAAGCTTAACTACAATGCTTTTTCTACTTACGGTGTACCCTTATTTGGAGAGAATGTAGAATGGCAAGGCTGGGGAGGATTTGGATATGTAAATATAGATGAAACTAAGGAGTTTGTTTATAATTATGTAGATACTTCATATGTAAGAATTATATTTGATTATGGTATTATATTTACTGCTTGCGTATTACTTGCTTATTCTTTTATGATTTATAAATGCTTTAAAGAAAAAAAATACTTTTTATTACAAATTTTAATTTTTGTTCTGATATGGTCTTCAGTAGAACCATATATAATTTATGTTGGTAAAAATATATTTATCTTGACATTTTCAAGAATACTAGATATAGGTAAAATAGATTTATTGAATTTTAAGAATATAGGTAAAAAAATTAGATTAAATGAGAATGGTGAAAAATGAAGAAGTCAATAACTAGAAACTACATATATAATTTAACATATCAAATATTAATATTAATATTGCCACTTGTAACAACCCCTTACATTTCAAGAGTATTGGGAGTTGAAAACATAGGTATATATAGCTATACATTGTCTATATCAGCATATTTTATATTATTTGGATCTTTAGGGATTGCATTATATGGACAAAGAGAATTAGCATATAATCAGAAGAATAAGAAAAAGTATAGTTTGATATTTTGGGAAATTGTGTTGTTAAAAATAATAACAATGTCAATATCTTTATTAATATTTTATTTTACATTTGCAAAATATGGCCAGTACCATATATATTATAAGATTTTGATAATTGAAATCATAGGGAATTGCATTGATATTAGCTGGCTTTTTCAAGGATTAGAAGAATTTAAGAAAACAGTAAGTAGGAATATAGTAGTAAAATTAATAAGCATAGTAAGTATATTTATGTTCGTTAAAACTTCAAATGACTTACCTATATATTATTTAATATATGTATTATCAATACTATTTGGAAATATATCTTTATGGCTATATCTGCCTAAATTTCTGGAAAAAATAAAAATAAAAGATTTAAATATACTTAGGCACTTGAAACCGACTTTAGGCTTATTTATACCACAAATTGCAATACAAGTATATACATTATTAGATAGAACTATGGTAGGAACAATAGTAATAGATAAATCAGAAGTCGGATACTATGATCAAAGTCAAAAAATAATAAAAATATTCTTGGCACTAATAACTTCTTTAGGAACAGTAATGTTACCTAGAATCGCCAATACGTTTGCAAGTGGTGAAAAAGAAAAGTTGACAAGTTATATGAAAAAATCATTTAATATAGTATTTTTGTTATCATTTCCATTAATTTTCGGAATTATTTCTGTATCCGATTCATTTGTACCTATTTTCTTTGGAGCGGGTTACGAAAAAGTATCTATATTAATGTGTGTTATAAGTCCGTTAATATTATTAATAGGATTAAGTAATGTAACGGGTACCCAGTATTTATTACCGACAAGAAGGCAAAAAGAATTTACAATTTCAGTAGTTTGTGGAGCTGTTATTAATTTTATATTGAATTTATTCTTAATATCAGAGTTTAGTGCACTAGGTGCGTCTATTGGAACGGTAATTGCTGAATTGGCAGTAACAAGTATACAAATGTACTTTGTAAGAAATGATTTTAACCTTAGTAAAGTATTTAAATTGTCAAAAAAATACTTTATTTCAGGGGTAATAATGTTTGTAATATGTTTATTTGTTAGAAGAGTTTTAACTAATAATTTAATATCTATGTGTGCGCAGGTGATTTTAGGATGTTTTACATATTTTACTTGTTTATTATTTATGAAAGATGAATTTATATATGAAATATTGAATAAAGTAAAAGGCAAGGTAAAAGTGTTACAAAATGAAAAATAGAAATTTTTATAGAATAATATAAATTTTAATATATAATTTAATAAAAGAAAAAATAATTAGACATTAGGGGGGAATCTATGAAATACGATTATTTAATAGTTGGATCTGGTTTGTTTGGATCAATATTTGCATATGAGGCTAATAAAGTTGGAAAAAAATGTTTAGTAATAGACAAGCGTTCACATATTGGTGGAAATATTTATACTGAAACAGTAGAAGGTATAAATGTTCACAAATATGGAGCTCATATATTTCATACAAATAATAAAGAGGTTTGGGATTACATTCAGCAATTTGCAGAATTTAATAGATATACAAACTCACCAGTTGCTGTATATAAGAATGAAATATATAATTTACCCTTTAATATGAATACTTTTAATAAGTTGTGGGGAGTAGTTACTCCAGAAGAAGCCAAAAATAAAATTGAAGAAGAAAAATCTAGAATTAATATTAATGAACCAAAAAATCTGGAAGAACAGGCAATTAGTTTAGTTGGACAAACTATATACGAAAAACTTATTAAAGGTTATACAGAAAAACAATGGGGCAAGCCTTGCAAAGAATTACCAAGCTTTATAATAAAACGCTTACCAGTGAGATTTATATATGACAATAATTATTTTAATGATAACTATCAAGGAATACCTATAGGTGGATATACTAAAATAATTGAAAAAATGTTAAAAGATATAGATTTAAATTTGAATTGTGATTTTTTTGATAATAGAGAAAAGTTTGAAAATATAGCCAATAAAATTATATATACTGGTCCAATTGATGCATTTTATAATTATAAATATGGTAATCTAGAATATAGAAGTTTAAGATTTGAAACAGAATTATTAGATAAAGAAAACTATCAAGGGAATGCAGTTGTAAATTATACTGAGTTTAAAATACCTTATACACGTATAATTGAACATAAACATTTTGAAAACACCTCTTTTGAAAAGACAGTAATAACAAGAGAATACCCTGACAGTTGGGATATTAATAAAGAACCATATTATCCAATAAATAATGAAAAAAATAACGAATTATATGAAAAATATTTAAAATTGTCTAAAGAAGATAATACTGTTGTCTTTGGCGGAAGATTAGGTCAGTATAAATATTATGATATGGATAAAATAATTGCGGAGGCTTTAGAACTTGTCAAAAAAGAATTAAAATAAGAGTATTATTTTAATATTGCTGTAATATATGATGAATTAATATATAATTTAATTTTAGGAGGTAAATTCATGTCAAGAAGAGGGAAACTCGAGAAAATGGAAAATGGCAGAAATAATGTTAGATTAGGAAATAAAAACAAGTCGAAAAAGAAAATTATTATAGGAATAATTATATTTTTTATTATAGTAATTTCAATACCAGTATATATAGTATGGTCAAAATTGTCTAAAATAAATTATGAAAAATTAGATGTAGGTTCTTTAGATGTAAATAAAGAAGTATATAATGAGGTTGCTGATTCAGTTAGCAAAGCTGAATTTAACGATATTGTAAATGTTGCTCTATTTGGTTCTGATTCTCGTGATATGAGTAATGATGAAGCAGGTAGATCTGATAGTATTATGATAGCTTCAATTAATCCTGCTAAGAAAAATATTAAACTTATAAGTATTCCAAGAGACACTTATGTAAATGTACCTGGCTATGGCAAAACAAAAATTAACCATGCTTATGCTTACGGTAGTGAACAATTAAGTATTAAAACAATTAATAGTAACTTTGGATTAAATATAGATAAGTATGTAACTGTTAATTTTGAGGGACTTATAAATATAATTAATGAAGTAGGCGGAATTGAACTTACAATAACTAAAGATGAAATGAATGTGCTAAATGATTATTTAAAAGAATCATATAAGATATCTGGCAAAAAGTATACACCTATGAATAAATATGGAAAAGTTACTTTAAATGGTGAGCAAGCTTTAGCTCATTCTAGAAATAGATATGTTGGTAATGACTTTACAAGAGCTAATAGACAAAGGGATGTATTAATGGCATTATTTACTAAAATATCAACTATGGATAAAACTAAAATACTTTCTTTAATGGATAGCTTTTTAAAAGAAGTTAAAACAAATATGAATATAACAAGCTATATGGGACTTATAACATCAGTTATATCTAATATGGGAGAATATAAAAGTAACATTGTATCTACTCAAATACCAAGCCTTGATTACTCATCTGGTCAAACTATATCAGGCGTATATTATTTCGTGACAGATATGGATAAAGCAAAACAAGATTTTATAACGTACTTGTATAAAAAATAATATACATTTATAAAGAATAATAGAAGAATAAAACTTCTATTATTTTTTTTGAAATTTAAAAATAAAAAAATTGTAATACATGGAAGAATAATGTAATATAATGTAGCAAGTTAACTTGAGGTGAATGTGTATATGTATAATTCTTTAAAATATAAACTTTTTTCGAGTAAAGGAAAAAAAATAATTGCATTTTTCTGCACTTTTATACTTGTTTCAAATATATTTGCAAGTAATTTTTATTATGTATCAGGTAATTTTCAGACAAAAACAGATGAGTCAAGTATAAGTACTGTTGCAGATCCGCAATTTACATTTCAATCTGTGTCTCAAATAATAATGGAACCAACTACTGGTAAAATTATTTATGCAAATAATGAAAACGAAAAATTACTTCCTGCATCTGTAACTAAAGTTATGACATTGCTACTTATAATGGAACAAATCGATTCAGGAAAATTAAAGTACGATGATAAAGTTACTTGCAGTACAAATGCTTCTAAAATGGGTGGTTCTCAAATATGGTTTAAAGAAGGAGAACAACTAAGTATAGACGAGGCATTAAAGGCGATTTGTGTTGTAAGTGCTAATGATGTTACTGTGGCAATGGCTGAAATGATAGGAGGTACAGAAGCTAACTTTGTAAAAATGATGAATGACAAGGCTGCTAGTTTAGGTATGGAAAATACTCACTTTATGAATTCCCATGGAATTGATGAAGATGGTCATTATACAACTGCAAAAGATATAGCAATAATGTCAAGAGAACTTATAACTAAACATCCTGATATATTGAAATATACTTCTATTTGGATGGATACTTTAAGAAATGGTACATTTGGTCTATCAAGTACAAATAAGCTAATTAGATTTTATGAAGGAGCAACAGGACTAAAAACTGGTTCAACTTCACAAGCTTTATATAATTTATCTGCAACTGCAACAAGAAATGGAACAACATTTATAGCAGTAGTTATGAAAGCCCCAACATCAGATATAAGATTACAAGAAACAAAACAGTTACTTGATTATGCTTTCGCATCATATGAAGTTAAAAACATAAGTGACAAGGGAATACTTGTTGATACCATAAAAATAAACAAAAATGTGGGTAAAGAGGCAGAGATAATAACAGAATCTGGAGTGTCAGCTTTGATAGAAAAAGGAAATAAAATTGAAACTGATCAGAAAATAACAATCAATGAAAATATGATTGCACCAATAAAAAAAGATACCGTAGTAGGTAAAATAGAGATTCTAGAAAAAGGTGGAACTAAAGTTATTGGAAGCGCTAATCTTATAATAAAAGATGATGTTGAAAGATCAAATTTCAAGGATTATTTATCAAAATTATTTAATGTATATATAATAAATAATATATAGTTTTTAAAAAATAAAAGTGTCGTATAATAGGCACTTTTATTTTTTTATAATTAAATATTTCAATTGTATTACAATAATATTTCATTAAAATAACATTTTCTTAAAATGCTAAAAAAAAGATACATAAATGTTGATTTTTTTTTTTCTTTATTATATACTGTACACAATTATTGATGTGTAAGTCATATTGTTTATGGAGGTTAGTTATTATGATAGGAATGAGTCAAATTAAGAAAAGATTATTTACAGGTATCGCTATAGGTGGCGGTGTTGGAGTAATTGGAATAGGACTTACAATTTGGTGGGCTACATCAACTGTAAAAAGTTATGAGGCTGGAACAAATAAAAAGTATATTCAAGATTATACACAACAAGTAGCAGTGTTGACGCAAGATGTAATACAAGGACAAGTGATTAATGATACAATGTTAAAAAATGTAAGAGTTAATAAAAGTACTGTGCCTGCTTCTGCTTTAAATATGTCAAGTATTATAGGACAAGTAGCTAATTTTAATATTCCAGCTAACATTCCTATAACGCAATCAATGGTAACTACCGAAATAGTTGCAAGTGATGTAAGAGAACAAGAATTAAATATGGTTGTTATGCCTAGTGATTTATCTTCTGGAGAATTTGTAGATGTAAGAATAATGTATCCTAATGGTACTGACTATATTGTTCTTGCTGCAAAGCAAGTGAAAAAGGTTACTGAAAGTACAATGTGGGTAGATATATCAGAAGATGAAAGATTATTACTTAATGGTGCAATAGTAGATTCATATGTAAATCAAGGTTCTAAACTATACGCTACAAAATATATCGATGCTGCAACTCAAAAAACAGGTTCTAAAACTGATGTTGACCTTGCAAGAGAATATATATCATCTCAATATAGTCAAGAATTACAATCAATTGCAAATAGTACTACAGGTGCTAGTGTAACTGATACAATATTAGATTTAATTGTAAAATATAAAAACTTTGCTGCTGTTGTTTCAAAATCTACAGTAAATTATCAACCTAATGAAACAATAATACAGATGATGAAAACAAATGCTAATATATTACAACAAGCAAAAGATAAGTTAAGTTCAACTGCAAGAGCTAATATGGAAAGTGCTATAAATAGTTATAAAGCACAAAATACAGAACAATTTGGTAATATTATATCTGGAGCACAACAAAATATAACTGTACAAAAAAATGAAAGAACAGAACTTTTAAATGCAAAATAATAAAAATAGGGGGATGAATTGATGCAAGTTATAGGATTAGTAGGATATGTTGATAAATATGATTTCGTTCTAAATCTTGCTAAAACTATTAATATGATGGATAGAGCCGTATTAGTAGTTGATGCAACATTTGACAAAAAAATGAAATATATTGTACCAGCATTAGATAATTTAGGAGATGCTTATATAACACAATATGATAACATAGATTTTGCCGTTGGATTTGAAAGTATGCATGACATTGAAAATTATATGTCTAAGCAATCTATAAATATAGGGCTATATGATTATATATTAATAGATATAGATAGTTCGCATACTTATGAATTCTTTAGAAATAGACCTTTTGATAAGGTTTACTTCTTCGTAGATACAGGTGTACTTTCAACAAATAAAAATAGAGAAATTGTAAAAGTAATGAAAGTATATACTCAGGCTGATGAAAAATTAAACTTTACAAAAGTTGTATATAAAGCATATCTTTCAAGAGCCGCTGATAATTACTTAAATACTAAAATAGAGGAATATGGAGTTAACTGGAAAGAACCAGAATATGAAATACCAGTTGAGGAACAAGATAAAATGGTAAATATAGATTCGCAATTTAGTGGAATTATTAGTTTAAAAAAACATACTAAAATTTTTGTAAATACAATAGCTGATATTGCATCTGAAATACTTGATGATGTAACATCAAAAGAAGTTAAAAATGAAATAAAGAGGAGGAGAGAATAATGGCAAAAGTTGTATTTTGGAGCCCTGACTCTGCAATGACAGGAAATACTCATTCAGTAATTGCTGTTTCTACATTAATGAGTATTACACATAAAACCTCTAGTATTTTAATGAATGGAAATTATGATTCTAGAAAAATTGAATCTTCATTTACACCATATGCAGAGCTAAAAGAAAGTGGAGCATTTGACAATTCTAATATAGGAATAAGTGCTTTAATAAGACTTGTTACTAGTAACAAACTTACTTCAGATGCAGTACAAAATTATGCAAAACCAGTTTTAAAAGAAAGACTTGACGTAATGTATGGTATGACACAAAAAGATGAGGAAGCATATCTTGATCTTGTAAATAACTTACCATATATATCTAAAAGAGCTGCTGAAATTTATGATCTTGTGTTTATAGATTTACCTAAAAACACAGATAAGAAGTATGTATTAGATACATTAGCTGATGCTGATATTATAGTATGTACAGTAAATCAAGATGCAGTTAAATTTGATGATTTCTTTGATTCAATAAGCAAGATTGACGCTATAAAAGACAAGCCAAAGATCTTTGTAGTAGGAGATTATGAACAAAGATCTAAGTATAATGTTCAAAATATAAAAATAAGATATAGAACTAAAGAGGAACTATTTGTTTTACCTCATAATTATATCTTTGCTGATGCTTGTAATGATGGAAATGTAATTAATTTCTTTTATAATAATATTAATTCTGATCCAAAAGATTATAATGGATATTTTATATCTCAAGTTTCAAAAATAGTAGAAAAAATAATTGATGTAGCTAAGATTAAAGATTTATAAGATTTGTAAAAAAGAGGTGAGATAATGACAGTTGCATTTGTATTTAATATTATATTAATACTTTTGTTAATAGCTCTTGTAGTTGGATTTTTTGTATATAAGGTTAAAAAATCAGATTCAAAAGATGGTAATAATGTTAATATTTCAAGAGAAAAAGAAAAATATAGCATTTTAACTATGCAAGAATATATAAAAAAGCAATTTGATGAAATTACAAGAATGAATCTTTATGATCTTGCTTTATCAGAGGAAGAATTCGAAAGAAGAAAAAACATTAAGTATGAACTAAAAAAAGCTCTTAAAGGGGCAGGTTATGCAGATCAAAGCGATAAAAAATATGTAAAAACTTTGATGTTTGACCTACTTAGAAATAATTACAATGTAAATAGCAGAAATATAAATTATGCAATTAATTTTAATGATTTTGAAGAATTAACACCTCAAGATAGATTTGAAATATTAATGCATGTATATAAAAAAGAATTTAGACAAGAGGCTTTGACTCAAATTATAACAAAATATGGGTTAGACTTTCCTAAATTTGAGTTTGATAAAGAAGTTTCTTCTTATGTTATAACGCAAAAGGAAATAGAAGATATTTTTGCAAAAGAAATAAATGAAGATACATTGAGCTTTGATGATAAACTAGAAATAGTTGTTCAAAGAATATATCAAGGATATAAAGGATATAGTGTTGTAGATGATATAAGAGATATGAATATAGATGGAATATCTGGAGGAGTATCTGGTATACCTCCTTCATTCTTAGATCAAGTATCTGGAATGGATGACTATATTGAACAAATGAATGGAAGAAAGATCCCAATGTCATTTGACTCTGTTTGGATATTCTATAAAGGTAAAGCAACATATTTATCTTTCCTATCTTTTGGTAGTGAAGCAGAACTTAAAAGAGTATGTCAAAATATATACAAATATAATAATCCAGGACAATTATCTGAATCTGTGGGCTTTAAGGTAAATGAAATGAAAGATGGTTCCAGAGTAGTTGTTTTAAGACCAAACTTCTCTGAATCATGGGCATTCTTTGTAAGAAAGTTTGCACCACCTACACTTATATCTGCAGAACAGTTACTTGTACATAAAAACAAAGAAAATGTTATTGAATTATTAAAGTATTTAATTAGAGGTGCAAGGGTAACTGCGATAACAGGTGAACAAGGTTGTGGTAAAACAACACTTCTAATGGCTATAATGAAATATTTATATCCAACAATTACAATCAGGGTACAGGAAATGGCATTCGAGTTACACTTAAGAAAAATTTACCCATTTCATAACATTTTATCATTACGTGAGACTGATACAATAACAGGTCAACAAGGTCTGGATGTTCAAAAGAAAACTGATGGTGGTGTTAACATCTTGGGAGAGGTTGCAACTGATCCAGTTGCAGCATGGATGATACAAATGGCACAGGTTGCATCAAAATTTACACTATTTACTCACCATGCTAAGACATTTCCTAACTTAGTAACAGCACTTAGAAACTCATTACTTAAAATTGGAATGTTTAATTCTGAAAATGTAGCCGAAGTTCAGGTTGTACAAGTTATAAACTTTGATATTCACTTAAAAAGAGGCGTTGATGGTACTAGATATATTGAGAGAATAACTGAATGTATACCTCTTGAACAAAGCTTTAACTATAATAATGATTATAGAAAAGAAAAAAGTATGGAAAATAAATTAGATAAATTTATGGATAATGCTGTTGAATATTTCGAACACATGACTAAAACAAGTAATTACACATATAAAAATATTATTGAGTATAGGGATGGGCAATATGTTTTCACTAATCCTATATCTGAAGTTAATATAAAAGCAATGCGCGATAATATGTCTCCAGAAGATGTTAAGGCATTTGATGAATTCCTTGATGTTGCTTGGAGGTGATAGATTATGGCAATGAATATAGCAATAGGATTAATATTATTTTCGGTAATTGGTTTAGTAATTGCCTTGATCATATATATTATATTTAGGAATAAGTATAAAAAAAATAAATCTTTATACACAAAAGATGTTCTTGTAGTAAAAAATAAAACAGGCTATAAGGAAATATTTGATAGAATATTTCAAACAATTTATCTTACATTTGTAAGAATGCCTGTTTTAAAATATTATACTAAGAAAACAAGACTTAAAATGGAAATGGCAAATGATTATACTGAATATGAAGTAAGAAGAAGAACAGGAAAATCAATGCTAATTGCCGTAGGGTTTATATTTGTATCGCTTTTTGTAATATTAAATTTAGTCAATGATTTATATATGTCATTGATAGTTATAGTTGGAGTACTTATTATATCAGAAAAGATGATTGATATAGGTATTACTTCAGTTTCAGATAGAATATTAAGACAAATGCCAGAGGCATTTACAAGTATAAGACATGCATTTCATGAACATGGAATGGTAGAAGAATCTTTTAATGCTGCAATTGATGACTTAGGTGAAAAAGAAATAGTTCCTCAGTTAAAGAGAATAAAGGAAGCTATGCTTTCGGAAAATCCTGAAATTGAACTAGAAAGATATTATGACACTGCACCAAATAGATTTTTAAAACTTTTTGCTGGTGTATCATATCTTACACTTGAACTTGGAGACAGAAAAGTTGAAGGTTCATCTGTATATCTTAGAAATTTAAATAATATATTAAGTGATATTTATCTTGAAGTTTTAAAAAGAGATAAACTTAACTATATGTTTAGAAGTTTAAATATAATTGCAGTTGCTCCTCTTATATTTATAAAGCCACTACAAGGTTGGGCTGAAAGCAATTTTCCGGCACTATCTAATTTTTATGCAAGTAGTATTGGATTTATAGTTCAATCACTTATAATAATTTCAATATTTGTATCTTATTTATTGTTAAAAATAATAAAAGAAGATTCAGAAGAAATAAAATTTGACAGGGTTTCAAATATAAGGTGGCAGGATAAACTATACAAAAATCAATATGTTAAAATGGTAGTAGATGCTTTTAAACCAAAAGAGCATACGAGAAAATATAGAAAAGAAACAATTATAATAAAAAATACTAATTCTTATTTAACAATAGAATGGCTATATATAAATAAACTTACCGCAGCTGTTGTTGCATTTACTCTTTCAATAATATTAATGTTTAATATTCAAAGAATAGATTTAAAATCTGTATACACACAAATTGGTGAGGAATTTTTATCTTTTGGACAGCTTACTACTGAGCAAGAGGCAGCTGCTCAAGCATTAAATGATAGGGACAAAACATATATTGATAAATACAAAAATAAAAATGTTACTAAAGAGCAATTATCAATGGAACTTGCTGATGAAGCAACTGGTGAAGTTGATACAACTGCAGTAGATCGAGTATATGCTAAAATAAATAAAGTTAACACATCATATTTAAAATATTGGCAAGTATTAATATCACTAGGTATTGCATTAATAGGATATGTTTCACCAAGCTTAATCTTAACTATAAGAAATAAGATGAGAGAAATGGAAAAAGAAAATGAAATAATGCAATTCCAATCAATTATATTAATGCTTATGTATATTGATAGAATAGATGTTCAAACTATTTTAGAGTGGCTTTGCAGATTTTCATATGCTTTTAAAGAACCAATTGCTACAGCTTTAAATAACTATGAATCGGGTGCAGAAAAAGCTTTAGCAGAATTAAAAGAAAGTGTACCATATAAAGACTTTGTTAGAATAGTTGAGCAATTAGAATCAGCGGTAGAAAGAATTCCAATACGTGCAGCATTTGATGAACTTGAAACAGAACGTGGTTTCTATCATGAAAGAAGAAAAGAAGGAAATGAGAGACTTATTCAAAAGAAAGTAACTTATGGAAAAGTATTAGGATTTATGCCACTAATTATACTAGTTGGAGGATATCTAGTAGCTCCACTTATGATAGTAAGTATCATGCAGATGATGACTTACTTCTCAAAAATGTCATTTTAAAAAAGGTTAAAACATCTTTATGATGTTTGACATATAAAAAATAAAAGGAGGAATTTTTTATGGAAAACGCTCAAAAGGCGATAATGATTGGTGTTGGACTTTTCATCACAATCATAATAATAGCAGCAGTTATGCTTATAACAGGAATGGGACAAGATTTACTTAATAGAGGAACAGAACAACTAGGAGGAGTATCTGGACAATTAGAACAACAACTTACATCTCAATATGATAATACTGAAATATCTGGTTCTCAAGTTTTATCAGCCTTACAAAAATATTATAATGATACAAGTTTAGTTATTTATGTACAAAATAAGGGTCAAACAGCATTTTGTTCAACACCTAAAATGTATGGAACTAACGCAACTACAATATCAATCCCTTCAGTTCCTACAGGTAAAACAGTTGCTGATTTTGGAACTAATAAACCAACTATGCAAGATAATACAGCTCAACCATCATATGGATCATTTACTAGTCAAACAAGCTTACAATATAGAATTGTTACTACTGGCAGATATACTGCAAATATAGTAAAAAATAGCACTGGATCTACAGTTGGTGTTTTATTTATACAAAAATAATATTTTATAAATCGTACAATAAGGTATATAATTGCGGTTATATACCTTTTGTACAATATATATTTTAAAAAATATAATTTTGTAATTGTATTTTTTAAAGTATATGTGAGTGTTCTAGGTAGGTGAGTTTAATGGATGAAAGTATATCAGTTAGAGCAATAACTATAGGAGTTAGTGTATTTATTGCTATAATTACAATGACAGTAGTTTTAAATTATTATAATACAGCAAAACAAACAGTTAGAGGCATTGGTGAGGGTACAAATATAAGTGAAAACTATAATAGACAAATTGAGAGTATACTTTCAAAGGCATCTACGACTAATTATTATTTAAATGGTACTGATGTTAAAAATTTGTTAAATTACTATTATAATAACACTAATGTAACAATAAATATATTGAAACTTCTAGTTGTAGATGATAGTGGAAATGTTAATTATGAAAATATGATTGGTACTAAAAAGCAAATGTATGAAAATATAAATAATGATTACACAAAATATAATAATTCTTTAAAGAAAGTTTTTGCGAATCAAAAATTTAGATTAGAAAGAATAAATAATAATAATCAAATGGTATTAAATATTACTGGTGAATAAAGGAAAGTGGTGATATCGTGGAGGAAAATGTACAAAGGGTGTTTTCTATATTAGTTGCAATTTTGATTTTTTTCTTACTTCCTATGTATATGGCATTTGAAAAAAAAGATGATATTTCTTATTCACTTGCATTGAAAATAACAAGTAACTTTGTGGAAAATGTTAAGAATAAAGCTTATATTTCTAGAAAAATGTATGATGATTTTGTAAATCAACTTGCAGTTACAGATAATGTATACAGTATTTCACTTGAGCATATAGCAAAAAAATATAATCCTGTTATATATATATATGATAACAATGACAGTACTAAATTACTTTATGAATTAGATTATAATCAGTACAGAGATCAGTATGTAGCATATCAGTCTAGCAATAAATTTACATATAAAAGTTACATATATACAAATATTACTTTATCATATAAATTAGAAGAAGAAAAATTTAATCAAGAAGAGATTCTTAAAGTTTTAGATAGAACAGCAAGTAATCCTGATAATAAACTAATTATATACAAAAATATGGATGGTTATATTGACTTGAAGTTTGAGGATATACCATATATAACTAATATGTATGGAACAGCAGATAATAGTATTTATACTATGTCAGTTGGTGATGAATTTGGTGTTATAATAAAAAATGAAAATACCACGATTGCTTCTATACTTTTTAATTCATTTACTATGGGAATTAATTCAAATAAAAATCCTAAGGTATATATAAATTATGGGGCTACAATTTTAAATGAATCATATAAATAATTTAGGAGGAAACTAAATGGATGCTATATCAAATAAAGCAATAATGATTGGTGTAAGCATATTAATCACAATTGCCATAACCTCTAGTATTTTAATAATAATAGGACAAGTTAAAAGTATATATGGTGATGTCTATAAAACTGATATATCTATACAAAGTGGATTCAATGAATTCGATGCATATAACAATACTAAAAAAACAGGTGTCGATTTACTTAATGCAGTAAGAAAATACAAGGATGCTCCATTAGTTAAAATATATTACAATGGGGCTGAAAGAAATAATGATGCAGGGATATCATACATACAAAATAGTTTCACAACTGGAGCTTTAAGTTATGACACAAGTTTTACTACAACAATTGAAATATATAAAGGTAGTGATAGCGTTAGTGTTTATTTTACCAAATAACGGAAGGTGATTTAATGGAAAACTCAACATTTGAGGCAATATATACAGGAGTATATATATTTATATTTATTATTGCTCTTTCAATAACTATATTTTTGTTTAAGCAAACAAATGACTTCGCGGATAGAGCATATAACTACAATGCTAAAGCTATAGAAAATTCTGTAATATTAAATGCGCCCGTTCAAAAATATAGATTAATAGATGGATATGAAGTAGTCTCATATTTTTATAATTATATTAAAAGAGATTCTTTTGGTGATAACAAAACTACAATTGAATATGTTGTTACAATAAAAAATCAAAGTGGAAGCACATTAATTTCGTCAGATACTAGTGTGACACCAATCAGTACTTTAAATTCAACTACTTTAGGTAAATTTATTTCTATGATTAATGTGAATACAAAATATGTACTTACATACAAAACAGTTACAAATAGTCTTGTTTACGTGGATATACAAGAAGCCACACAAGATCAAATTAATGCTACTGTTTAAATAAAAAATAAATAAAATAATACTTAATTAAAATAAGCATTTTAAATTTTCATATTTTATGATAAAATTTAACTGAAAATTTTGTAAGAAGGAGGAATATGATTTAATGAAAGATAATTTAAGTATTGTCATTACAATAATTGTTTTGGTTATGTTAATGGTCATATTTCCTTTATATAATTATTTTGAACGACAGGATGATATGTCATATAATTTAGTACTTAAATCAACTACTAATTTTGTTGATGAAGTTTTAAATAGTGGATATATAGATCAACAAATGTATGATGAATTTGTAAATAATATTGCAGCAACAGGTAATATGTATGATATAGAACTAGAAGCACAAAAAAGAGTACTTACAAAAAATCCTGATAATACTTCAAAAAATGAATATATTGAACAATATATTGTAGATTACAATGATCAAATTTTTGAAAATTTAAATACTAATATTGCAAAGTCTTCAACACTAGATGCTAAAACATTAAAAAGCGGAACATATTTCCTTAATGAAGGGGATCAATTCTATATAAAATTGAAAAACTCAAATAAAACTATGGCTGGTGCAATTTTTGAGACTATAGTTCCAACTTCAAAAAAAGATAGGATAGTTGTAAATTATGGTGGTATTGTAAAAAACAATGCATGGAAAGAAGTTAGATCTGTGTATATAGGATATGACGCAAATTCTACTAAACCAGTAATAGTTACTAATCCTTTAATTACTAATAATGGATTAGTAAAGCCTGGTATTATAGGTTTTGATGTTATAGTGCCAAGTACAATAATTGAATCTAATATAACTGAATATGAATGGAGAATAATTTATAGTGATGGATATGTAAATTCAATAAAGGGAAGCAAAGCGATAAATTATAACTTTACAAATATGACGCGGTACGTTTACAGTAGAAATTAAAATAACAGATCAATTAGGAGATTCAGTTGTATCTAAGCCACTAACTTTTACATTATTTAAACCCAATATGGTTCAGCCTATAATAGTTACTAATCCATATGTTGCAAGTGGAACTACAATTACTCCTCAGACGATAAATTTTAGTATTGCAAATAATACCGATGTGTCAAGATATGAATGGTCAATAAAAAATGCTGTCGGTGCTACTATATATAGCAGCAATTCTAGTACAATCGCATATAATTTTTCAGCATCTGGTACCTATACAATACAAATAATTATATATAACGTATATAATGAAGCACTTAGTGCTAGCATGAACCTTTCAATTCCGATGGAGAAACCAAATGTTTATGCAAGCCCAGATGTAATTAATGGAAATTCAGTAATAGGAATTAATACTACGTTATACTTTAGAGCTGAAAGTCCAAATCCTGGTAATGGAATAACAATATCAAGATACGATTGGGAAATAATATATCCAAATGGCGCTACTGAAAGTAAAACAACAACTTCAAGTACTCAAAATATAACTGTAAGTGCTACTCAAAATGGACAATATGTTATAAAAGTTCATGCGATTGATTCAACTGGTGCAGTTTCAAAAGATGCAGTTGTAAGTTTCTTTGCATTAAATACTGGTGCTACAAATAGAATAAATGGTGTTGGAGAATCTACTTTACAAAGTACAGTAATTCCTGGTACTATAATAACACAATATAGTTTCAACGTTGTAATTTCGTCTGGACATTATGGTAATGACTCATATAGAGTATTAGGATACAGTTCAGTTACAAATAGCTGGGAAACACTTGCGAGTGCTAGTGTAAGTAATGGTATTAGTTTAAATAATGTACCTGTAAATGAAAGTAGGAAATATACTACGCTACAATTTACATATAAAGTAGATACAGGTCATGCTTCTTGTTTGACAAGCGGAAGCTCTATAAGTTATAGTGTAAAATATAAAGGATTATAAAAGTAGGTGAAATAATTGAAGATAACAGATTTCTCGCTTATATTTATAGGAATAATACTTCCTGTAATAATAATTGTATATGTAAATGTATCATATACAATTAAGGCTGAAGAACAAGAATTATATTACAATAAAATAATAAGTCAGGCAGTAGAGGATGCAGCAAATCAGATGAAAGAAGTAGAAAATACTGATGCTGAAGTTGATTATGGCTATTCTGGAATACTTAATCAAAAAGTAAGTATAAACGCAGAAGTTGGTGTTCAAACTTTTTTGAATTCGCTATATAATAATTTTGGGATTAAAGGCAACACTGCAGCAGAGCAATATCTTCAGTTATTCGTACCTGCAATAGCAATAATTGACTATAATGGTGTTAAAGTTTCATCAATTGAAAGTTATGAAGAAAATGGTCAAAAAGTGACTAAGCATACAGTAAAACCAAAAAGGTATTTTACATATACATATTCAATATTAGTTGGAGGACAAGTAGTAGATGGAATAGTATCAACTGCTGATTCGATTCATACAATTGAATTTACAATGGATGATTATGTTACTCATAGAGGCGCATATAAATATCTTGGTCAATTTGTAGATATAGTAAAAAGTGGTTCTAATACACAAGCTACAGCTCAATCATTTTACTTAACTGATGACGCAAATAACTCAGTTTTAGTTGGTGGTGGTATGTATGGGAATAAATCGCAAATAGTCGAAATGTTAAAAGCAAAAAGAAAAGAAATAATAGCAAAAACCGTTACAGAGGAGATGGCATATGCGGTTAATTCAAATAACTCATATGCAAGAGCAGCTGGTATAACATATAATTTTGTATTCCCTGAGACAACTGAGGATGAAATGTATGAAAGCGTTCAAAATGTTGGTATGTTAGCTTTTGTCCAAGGATTATCAATAGGTAATAAATATTTAAATACGAAAGCATACGGAATATCAAGATTAGCTCTTGTAACAAAATATTACTTGACACTACCATCAAGTTATTCAAATTTTAAAATGAATTTGTATCATAAAGACACTAGTTGTCCTGAATATCAAGTTGCAATACATACAAATATAACTCCATTTTTTGTTATAACAAAACAGCAAGCCTCTTCAGCAAAAGCGACATACAAAAATGATGATGGAGAAAATGTTCCAGTACAAGGTTTTTATCCTTGTCCAATATGTAGACCATAATTGAAAGGTGGTATATTTAAATGAATGAAGAAGAAAATAAATCTAAGATTATTCCTTCATATATGAAAAATGGATCAAATAAAGTTGAGGATAATTCAACTGTATCTAAAAAAGCACCTAAAATTAAGAAGGATAAAAAAGAAAAGAAAGTTAGCTCTAAAATAACTATTATAGCAGTATTACTATTTATGGTAATAGTAATATTATCAATACTTGGTATATATAAATTAATAGAATTTTTTAGGTTTAAGCAATATTCAAGTTACTCAAATAAAATGGAGAGATATTCATTTGCATCACTATATAATAATGGTGAAGTTAATAGTTCTGAATATGTTACAAAATCAGAAGCAATGAAAGTAATAATTGCAGCTACATTAAACAAAAATGATATATCAGAGTATATGAATTATACTGATTTAGTTAATGAAGAAGAAACTGATGAATCAGGTGAAAATACTGTAATTACTGAAAATAAGGGAAATTCTGAAAAATATAAAAATTCAATGTGGGTAGAATATGCTACTAGCATGGGCATAATAACTGAAAAAGATATAACTGAGGCAAATGCTTCAAAAAATGCTACATATATGGATGTTATAAATTATTTATCTAAAGCAAAAGAAGTATTGTTAAGAATAAATAAAGTGTCAACAGAAGCACCTACTTTTAAAGATATTGATACATATTCAGTAGAAGAACAAAGTAATATATCTGATTTAATTAGTACTGGAATACTAGAAAATAGTACTAAAAAGCTTAATGGAAATAAAGTAATCCATAAGGGTGAATTAAATAAAATAATTGTAAATTTGGTTGAAAAAAACACACTAATTACAATTAATGGAGAAAAACTTAATATAAACAAAGAAAAGGAGCCTTCTAATGCATCAAATTATCCATATATACTAGCAAATGTTGATAAAGCAGTATATGAGAAGGAAGATACTAAAGTTGATAAAAACAAATATAAAAATGCACTTAAATGTTTTGCGGATATGAAAGAACAATATCTACAAATATATGAAATAGTAAATACTTATTTTAATACTATATTAAACATAGATTATTCAACTTTAAGCGATGAAAAAATAGCAGCTATGAAAGATGATTTAAATATGTTAAGCAGCTATTACGCTGATATTGAAAGTCTTGATACATATATTGAATATGTTAAATCAAATAATATAAAAATAAGTGGAAGTGCAAAGGTTCAAATGCCATGTGTTTACTTTGATGGAGAAAATTATAGAGCAAGAGTAAAATTAAGTTATACAATAGAAAACGCAAATGATATGAAAAATTTAATATTTGGTGATATGAGCCTATCTAATGCAGTTTCATATGCTTCTGGTAAAACAGAAAAGGTTATAGATGCCATATTAACTAAAAGTGCTACATCAAATATAATGTATGTAGTATTGAAGCCTATATCTGAGTTATAAAATTAAATAGGATGAGAAAAATAGTTCATCCTATTTTTTATAATTTATAATAAAAAAATGTGTAGAAAAATGCAAAATATGATTGAAATAAAAATATGTTCAGTATATAATATAAATGATATATTGAACGAATTTTATATTTTCGTAGGAGTAGAAATATGAAGAAAAATAGTAACGTTATAAATTTTAAAAATATTTTAAGTACAGTTAAAAATTTCTTTAAAAATAATTTTAAAAAATTAATTTTATTAGTAGTTGCATTAATTATACTTGCTATAATCATAATAGGTGGATATATAGGGATTAATTATATAACTAACATGAAATATTCTAAATATGAAAAAAATATGACTGCCTATGGCCTAACTGAAATGTACGATAATTATTCAGCTAAATCTTATCAATTTGTTACTAAATCAGAAGCAATAAAAATAATAATTGCAGCTACTATAAATAGTAATGATATTTCATACTTAGCAAGTGATTATTTAAGTAATGATTACTCAAATGAAATTTGGGTGGATTATGCTGCTAATATGGGTATTATATCAAAAGATTATATTACAATTACTAATCAGAATCAAAAAGAAAGTTATATAAATATAATAACAGAGATTTCTAATGCAAGAAGAATACTTTTAAATAGAGATGATTCAACTAATGAACTAGATAAGAAACAATTTAGTAAGTTTTCAGATGAACAAAAAATTGCTATCAATAACCTAATATCGATTGATGTTCTAGAAAATAAAAAATTTAATGGTAATAAAAATACTACTAAAGGAATGTTAAATGAGCTAATTGTTAAATATATGAAAAATGATAATATATTAACTAGCTCAGATGAAAAAATTAATACTGATGTGTCTAAAATGCCATCAAATGCTAATGAATTTCCATATACTGTTGAAAGTGTTGATAACTCAACTTATGAAAAGGAACAATATTATTTTACAGGTATACTAGCAAAATCACCAATTGATGTTTATAAAGATAATAAACAAAATTATAATGGTATAAAATCAAAAGTGGAAAACTATTTAAATACTTTATTTAACGTAGATTATACCAATATTAGTTATGACCAAATGAAAGAAAATATTAATAAGTATGTAGAAATAAATACTGACCCAGATAAGTTAAATTCATATATTGATTTTGTTAAATCAAATGAGATTGTTATAACTGGTACAGCTAAAGTACAAGATCCTATTATATATTATGATGGTATGAGATATAGGGTAAGAACTAAAGTTAACTTTACTGTTAAAAGTGCAAAAGATCTTAATAATCTAATATATCTTGATGATACATTTTCTGAAAAAGTGCAATATACATCTGGAGAAAACGAAATATTATTTGATATTCCTGTTAAAAAACTTATTGGAGATTTCTATATAGATGAAAGAGCACTTAGTAATTCTATAACAGGAAAAGTTGTAAATGTATATCTATCTGATGGAACAGATCCTATGGAAGGAGTGGAATAGATTGAGGACTATTAAAGTAAAGAAATATATAATAGTAATAATATTTTTCATAGTATCAATGTTAAAATTAACTACTTCTGAAGTCTATGCTGGAAGCCAGATACAATGGGAATGGGGGGAGGATGGAGTATCTTTTAGATTTTATAATAAATCTGATCCTTCAGAATATTCAAAAGATTTCTTTTATAAAGACAAGAATGGAAGAAAATTTACCTTTTTTAAAAATGGCAATTTGGAACAGAATAATTTATTCTTAACTAAAACAAAAAGTGCAAATTTATTAGCAGGAAATGTTGAAAATATGAGTATATCCTCTAATTCATTAGTTTCATATACTAATCTTGTAGCAAATGATAGTATAAAAGACCCTAAAAACGAATATCAAAATTTTGTTACATCATATACTGCTAAATATGGACCAATGATACCAAATAATACTGTAACGAATTATGGAATAAAAATAGGATACAAAAATGAATCTGGTAATATACAATATCACAAAATTGCTAATGATGTATTAAGATATTACACTATAACAGCAGGAGCGGATAGTACTAAACCAATGATAAACTGGAATGTCATAGATGGTGAAGCTTTTAACTGGATTCAAGATCAAGTTTTAAACGGAAATGTTCCACTAAAAAACGGAATGTATACTATTTATATATCAAAAATATATGCAACTGATATAACTGCTTCATCAGGATATAACTATAATTATTATAAGGCTGGGCAAGGAATTGATAATATAATTCAAGCTACGGGAGAATATGCAGCATACGAAAACTGGCTTAATTTTAAGCCAGAAGTCTTTAAAAATTCTGTCACTATAATGTATAAATATAAGGATACTTTAAATTCAAGTGAGTATGTTGAAAATAAATCAATGAGAAGACAATTAACAGTTTCAAAGAATTCAAGTATAGATAAGATGTTAGATGATGCCACAAAAAAAAGTGTGCTCAACTCGTCATTAGGTAATAAAACTAATTATAACTATGTTGGAGTTAAATATTCAATTTCTGATAGTTCTTCTATGGATTCCTTGGTATCTAATATAGATAAATCTAGTAACTCATTTGGATATAATAAAAAGACTCTTACTCTAAATTCTACTAAAAAGAATACTGTAATTTGTTTTTATTATGATACTAGACCTGTTGAAGTAAATTATTATTTAAAACCTTTAGCTGGTGCGACAATTAAACTAAATAAGAATCAAGTTGTAGCAAATGGAACAAATAATCTTGAATATTTAGGTGGTGCTGATGTAGATGCTACATATAAATATTTAGGACAAACATTAACGTATAAAGATAAAACATATTCATACAAATCAGGTGAAAAAATATATGCTTCTACTTTAAGCAAAATAAACAATGGTGAAGGTACACTTGATACTTTTACCACTCAAACAAAAGTTGTAGGAACAAATTACTATGGTGATGGTAACAGTTTTGACAGTGCAAGCACTGTACAAATTAATTTCTATTATACCCAAGGAGTTAAAGAAGAAAGAAATATATATATAAGGCATATTGACTTAAATGGTAATATAATAGGAAAAAATACCCAAGAGAAGATAAATGGTGTAGTTCAAAAGAATGGATATAATGTTTACACTAAAACTACGGGTCCAGTACCAGATTATGTAAGCGAGTATTTCTTAATTAGTTATACCGATACAATGACTATAACAGCTCTTACAGGATCTAAGTATGAATATCAATATTATAAAATAGGAAATGGATCAACTGAATCACAAGCTAAAACCAATGTACAAAATGCAACTAGTAAAACCGGTACACCCGTTAATTTAGCTAGTGCTGTAACTCAATATACGTATATAGATCTTTATTATAAACCTAATTGTACAGGTGTTGATTGTATAGATTCAAGTTCCGTTTCAAATATAGATTTTACAGGTAAACTTTCATTTGTAAATAATCCGCTTGATTCATCAAGTTATGCATATTCAAATTCTACATCAGGTGAAGATATAGATTATATTGCTTCAGGTAAATCATTAAAAGGATATATTTCAGGAGCATATCAATACTACTTTAGAAGAGCAGATTATGAAGAACAAAAGACTACATCATCAGCTCAAGCTAGTATAACAATAAGCGCTAGAGGCTCTGTAACTGGACTTACACATGACTCTTGTGGAGCTGATCAATATGGTCATACACATCAAAAACCTATATATAGTGGCTGGTCAAGTTCATCATCAAATAGTGGAAGCACATCATGGAAAGGTAGTGGATCTCCTAGTGTACCATCTGGTAGCACTTCCGAACTTAAAATAATAAGTTATTCACTTGGAAGTACTTCATCTAGCACACCAAAGCCTACGAAGAAAAATCCAAATCCTGAAACAACATACACTGCTTCAATAATAAAAACTACTCAAACAAGAACTATAATTGGATGGAATACAATGTGTCAGCCATTCGCAGCATCACCATCAAGATCGAACTCATATACATATACAGTTCCATATGAACATAAATATTACGTAATAAAGAATTTTAAATTGTATAGAATATCAAAAGTCGGACTATATGATACATATACAAACCAAGGTGGAATATTATTCGATGGTGGAGATACAGTATATGAACTTAAAACTTCAAGCGCATATGAATCAAGACTACAAGGTGGATTTACTAATAATACAAGAAGCTATATATTTAATGGAAGTGCATATTCACTTAGTGATGAATCTCCTGCTACTTGTGATGGAACAAGTGATTGCAATAGTAAAGTTTCATCTATGGGAAATAGACTTCAATCAAGAGTTAATGCAGTATCAGCAAACGAAGCGGCTTCTCACCAAAACCTAACATTTACACTTCAAGGTAAAAATGATACATTTACTTTAGTAAATAAACCAGAGTTATTTAATTCAAATAATAGAACATTAATATGGAATATAAGAGATGTTACAAATTCAACAAAGACATTAGACACAACAATAAGCAATTATCCATATAATTATGAACAATATAGAACTGTAGGAAATGCTACTACAAATGTAAGTGATTTTGAAAGTGCTCCAATACTTAGAATACCAATTACACAGGTAAACGGACAAAGGACATTAAAAGCAAAAATATATTATACTATAGATACAGTACAAAATAGAAATAATGGTACAACAAGTCTAAATATTGGAACAAATGAATATTCAACACAGGCATATGAGTATAAAGATAATCAAGTAAATAAGGTTAATGTATTAACACCACTTACTATGGGATTAAATATAAAGACAGATCAAACAGTAAATCATTCAAGCAAAGATCAAATAAATCTACAGAAGAATGCAACATTTACAATAACACCAAGTGTTAGTTCATCAAGTGTGGCAGGATATTCAAATGTAGACACAAATGAGTTTATAAAGTACTACTATGTAAAATGTGATTTTGATATAACAGATGTAGTAGTATATGGAAACAAAACAGAATCAGAAGGTTATGATAACTTTACAAGAAATGAATTACTACGAGGTGGAACTTGGATAAAAGTACCAGCTGGTGGATATATAACTGGAAAAGCAACACAATATACTGAAACACAAGGAACAACTGTAGATATACAACAAAATAATATAGAAGCAGTTGGTATCGCAAAGAATGTACCAGATTTATTAGAAGATTATATATATAATTCATTAGATGCAAATATGAGATCAACAAGTGCATTTTCATCAGAATATGTAGATTATAGTCAGATATGGCAAAATTCATCAAATACACTAAGACAAGCAAGATTCTATACAATAAAATCAATAGTTTCTGATGCATTCCATATTGCAAGAACAACAATAACAACATCAAACCTAGGAAGAATATTTGATT
>JAEWRE010000038.1 GCA_023460235.1 Bacillota bacterium | reverse complement strand
GTCTAAAAGACTCTGCCTGATTCTCTTGAAATCTTCGTCTTCGTTGCTCATTCGAAGCCGCTCCCGGTCAAAGAATTCAGGAACAGAGATGAATATACCCCTTGTTCTAAAGCAGTTACCTCTCCACACCTGATTGAAATATGCGGACATGAGTTTCACAGCCCAGCTTGTCTTACCGTTGCCAAAGGTTTCTGAAAACAGGTACAAATTGTTTCCCTCGTTGACCCAGTTTTTTATGTCGTCCTTGATGTCACGAAGGTACACAAACGAATCTCGGTCACCGTTACCTGGAACGAGCTTCTCCGGGTACCATCTGTACCTAGGTATATTAGACAGCTGAAATAAGTTTAGCATTTCAGCGTATCGTACGCAGGTGGGCCCACAGGCATCTCCTTTTAACCCACAGACATCTTCATACCAACATTTATCTACCATATTTTCCTCCTTAGAAAATATCCTCTTCAGGTACTCCCTCTAAAGGATTTCTTCTCTTCTCTTCCATGGTTTTTGCCCTGAAAGCGTCAGGTCGTGCTGTGTCCCAAGACGGAGTAGAGCCCTCCTTGCATTCTTTAGCTGAATACTGCAAGCTCTTCCATCCATGACCCACGGTATCTTTGACGACTCCGACTCTATCGATCTCTCGCACAGACGCGAGAATCTTCATCTGCTCCTCTATGGACTGCTCGGGCAGGAGGGAGCCGGAAGCTCCGAGCATTCTAAAATAGTTTCCGAGCTCTTTCAGAAGTTCTTGACTGAAATTGAACTTAGCTGAAACTCTCTCACACATTGTGATGAACGAATTCGTTTTCTGAATAGAACTCTTCTTTGGAGTTTTCTTGGTGTCGAAGAGTTTCCCTGAATAAGACTGTGGTTTTGCAGAGGTCGCGGGCTCTGCCCTCTCGAGTACATCATCTTTAGATGATGTATGAGAGCTATTATTATATATACTATCA
Source organism: Bacillota bacterium (assembly GCA_023460235.1). Taxonomy (GTDB): domain Bacteria; phylum Bacillota; class Clostridia; order TANB77; family CAG-465; genus CAG-465. The sequence goes on along the minus strand of JAEWRE010000038.1, from coordinate 2,330 downwards.
TTATTGTGTAAAGATTTTTTACTACCCCCCAGTAAAGATTCTTTACTCCCCGTAAAATTGACAATGTATGAAATGTTAGCTCTGTAGTGGTTAAATGTTACACCGTTTACGGTCTCAGTTTCCTTTATAATTAGGTCGTCGTCTACAAGACTCTTGAGTGTGTTAATGACGGTGGGTCTGGACACACCTGTCCATTCACATAGATAGTTTATGCTACCAGTGAACTTAGACTCACCGTCTTGAGAAAAACCATATATAATTGCGAAGATTTCAAGAGCTACGCCTTTCAGGTTTAATTTCGTTCTCATCCATGCTCCTACATGATAGAAGCAGTTGTCATTTAAGGTAATCATGATGTATCTCCTTTTCTTTTAATTCACAAAAAAAAGCTCTTGTGTTGTCGCACCCGAATACGAATACTGATTGAGGATGCCACTCGTCAATCATGACCGAACTACTTTCAACGGTGTAGTATGGTTCGTATTCGTAGATGGGAAGTCGCGGATGCGACAACACAAGAACTTTTTGGCTATGTTGAAAAGTATTTCAGTCGTTGACGAGTGGCAAGTCTAAGTATAACACCCTCACGCACATAACGCAAGGGTGTTATAGTGGTTTCTTGAATTTTTACTGTATCAGCTGTGAAGAACGCTTTCCAGCTGATTGTCAACTTCAGCGTTCACGGCATCCCACAGGTCGGCCTTTTCTGCCTCAAGGTCTGCACCTTCCGGAATGACTCGCTCTTCACTGAAATGGAACTTGTAGTACGTTCCGTTGATTTCGCGAGTTAGGCCGCTTTCAGCGCGAATGACAGTGGTTACGCCTTGCACCGGTACAGCACCAGGGTCGGGCATAGCTTGCGAGAGAGCGCCGTTCTCGTTGGTCTCTGCGGCTTCTTCAGTGGGTTCCGGCAGGCACGGTTCGTATGCTTCGCACACATCGGACGCGAGATACGTTTCCCCCTTTTCTTCCACGTGAAGTCCATCGCATTTGGAGCAGTATTCGTCTTCAGGGTCTCCTGCAAACTTGCACTTGATGATTTCAGGTTCATTACTCATTTTTTTTGTGTTCTCCTTATTTTTAGATTCCATTAGTTTATATCTATGCCGTGACGCCTGAGCATCTCGGTACATAGCTATTATTTTATATGCGAGCGTCCTTTCAATCTACGAAGCTCAATCAGGGTCATGATAGAGTAGTTCGCCAAGTCCTTAAGAGTGTCTTCGATACTCTCATCCTCTACTCTCTGAGAAAAATTCTTAGTAAGAGAGCACAACCTATTCAGCTTATCCGTGAGTCTGATACAGGGCATTGGCATACCCCATTCTTCGAAACTCTTTCCGAAGCTATCACCGTAGTCTATATTTTTCGCATCGTAGAGTTCCGTCATCTCTTTACAAATTGAGACGAATTCTTTCACTTTCTTTTCGTGGTCTTCTTTTGTGTACATTATAGAATCCTCCTCATGGCATTCATTGTATCTTCACAGGTACCGAGGGTGATTATATGTTTATCCCACAGAAACGAATTCATGGCATCATATGCGTAAGATGCAACCTCTCGCATCTGCGGGTGAGCGGCAGAGGACATACGAAGATTGAAAAAGTGGCACCACTCCATCAAGGGCGCGGTCATGATGAGTTCTGTTTTCAAGCTGTTGGGGAGTACGTCCCTCGCCTCCTGTGGAGTTCCACCGTCTTCGAGAATTGCATTGTACGCAGTCTCGGCGCTCTCGCAAGCAGCAAACCAATTGAGATACCTTGTGGAGTTTTCTTTGAAGAAACAGGGTTTAATTACCGTGATTTCTCCTCCGAATTTCCCGTTGCTGTAATTGCAGTACCGAGTAGACTCCTGACAGAAAGATGCAGGTCGGTGTCTTACAATTTCATGAGTGACGCCTCGATCACAGATAAACTTCACAGACACATCTTCATGAACCAGCCGCTGATAGGTAGACACGAGCCCATTCTCAGAAATCTGTCTGATACTCCGTTTCCCTCCCTTAAGATTAAACGGGAAGACATTCTTGAACTCAGGAAACAGATTAGGGTTGGCTTCTACGAAGTCGTTCATGTAAGGAGGCACTCCGCTGAATCTGAAAAAGTCTCTCCATGCTCTTACATTACCCGATACAATGTATCCGTCAGAATCTGTGAATCTGAGATACATCTTCACCGGGTAACGGTTTTCTACGAACATGACTTTCTCTCTGAGGTCTTCATACACGTTGTATGAAACCTGAAAGATGAACGATGCGTGTTCCAGCACAGCTTCGTGGCCTCTCTTGATGATGTTCGCAACGAACTTTTCAGCGGAATCTTCCGTAATTT
>JAEWRE010000037.1 GCA_023460235.1 Bacillota bacterium | reverse complement strand
TTATGAATGTGAACAGTGTACTTAAACAAGTAGAGGAAACTGTAGAAGGGTTGGAAGTATCTGTTTCTAAACAGGAACAGTATGCTGCTATTGTGGACGCAACAGCTAAAGTACAAGCAAAAGATATGCCTTATGAAAGACTGTATGGTGTAAAGTTATCTAACCAAGCACGTGTGCAGGCTTTTATGGACGACCCAAATTTACAAGAATATCTATCTGTGTTAAATTCAGATGGAGCACTTAACAGATTCTTAAAAGATTGGAACACTCCAGAATGTACAGAGATTCTTAAAACAGCGGCTGCTTATGATAATTATGCTTATGTACTGCGTGCCTTAGACGATATAGATATGCCTGAAGAATTACGTGCAGGATTTTTGGACGCTGTTATAAATCGTGCAACTTATAAAGGAATTGATAATGCAGAAGCATTTACACAGGAATTAGCACAACATGCTAAACGATTCGTTGACACAACAGCACATAAGCATGATTTGTACTTTACAAGAGGATTCAACACGCCTGACACTTACACAAACGTGCAACGTATGATGAAAGAAATTAACAATGAAAACACAGAGCTGTCTAAACTGTACAAAGAGCTGGCAACTGAAGATAAAGTCAACGTCACGTTCAGCGTAGCTCGTACACAAGGTGGTATTAGTGAAGTCACATTCCACGTACCTGAAGGAAAATTAGAAGGTACGCATACGTTTCGTCTAGCAGGTGTCCAAGATGACGTGAATGTATCTTTTGTAAAGACACAATATGATATGGACATGAAACATTACTATCGTTCTGTTAATAAACGTCCTGATGTAAAAATAAACAAGGGGCTTCATGTTTTTGAAAATAGAGATGAGTTCTCAGCGAACATTGCACAGTTTATCAAAGAAGTTCAAACTTATTCTAAAGCAAACGGTGCTCAGCGTGGTGTACGCTTAATTGGAGCAAACAGTGCAGAAGAAGCTCTTGGACACAGTAAAGCCTTATCTGATTTGTTTTCTTCTAACCGTGCGAAGATATGGTTACGTGATGAAAGAAACTTTGCTCCTGACGCATACAGTCTTACTACAAGAGATTTGTTGCAGGAACTAAACGTAACTAAAGGTGCTGTTGTTATTGACGATTACACTTACAAAGCTGTTGAGAATATGGTTAAAGAATTGCAACAAAGACTGAACAACGCTGTTTATGAAGTAGCTGTCTTTAATGGAAATAAAAAGTACATATCAAGTCAAGCACTTAATAAATATAGAGACTTGGCAAATGTACAGTTAGCTCCTGTGTTTGATGAGAACTTTGTAAAAAATCTGGATAAACTTATTAAGAAAATGAATAAACCTACAGCAGAGATGGATGCTTTCTCAATCACAATTATGCAGGATTTGAAAAAACTGCGTAATGAAGTAGCAGACATCTTAGACACTCAGCATAAATTTGAAGGTTTATTAAGCGGTATAGGTTTGTCCAAAGTAACAGCACAGACAAACGTGATGCATATTTTACAAGACCCTGCAATGCAATTACCCTATGGTACACTTTCTGTTGTGAAAAAATTTGACAGCTCCATCTTTTCTAAGATGAACGCACAAACCTACCACACTCCTGCTGAATGGTTAAGAATCTATGATACGCTAAAAGAAACTGAAAAAGTGTATCGTACAATTACAAATATGCCGTTAATGCAGGAAGTAGCTCAAAAGGTAGATAGAGAAGCTATGTGGAATAAAATTCAGGAAGATGTTCTTACAATGTTACAAGGGAATGTTGTTATAAGTAAAGGTAACATGAATGAAGTGGCACGGTACAGTGGACGTTTTCAAGAACAGATAGATATGTTGAGTGCTTATCTGCCACAAAATAGAGGACACGTTAGTGACGTAGAAGACTTAATCATGTTACACTCTGCTTTAACACAGTTATGTAGTTATGCTAATCCTTTACACATTCCGAAAGGTAACAAAGTAATTTATCAAGAGTACTTAAAAGTAATTGCAGAGGCAGGCTACAACACTGCTTTAGAACGAACAAAAGCATACAACCCTTATCTGACTCCTTTAATAGATAGCTTTTACTATAAAGAAGATTCTTCTTTAGGTGCGTTAATAGAAACTGTAGAAGCTATTGATAAGGGAGTAAGGCAATGTGACACACTTGAACGTGGTATATTGTATGATGAACTCGTACAAGAGGTACATGGTTGGCACACTTCTGAATCACAAATTAAAGTAGAAGCTATTAAAAATTTTAAGAATTACTACAACCATTTACGTGACACAATTGAAAGTGCACGTACAGAATACCATAAAGCTATTGCAAAGAATCCTTCTCAATTAGGAATAGCCAAAGCTAAAGAAGACTACAACCGTGCTATTGAGACTTTACAAAAAGTAAATAACGCTATTTGTAAAGATATGACAGTTGCTAAATTAGAAGAACTGACCAAGTTTAATGTACAAAAATATATGCAGTATCTTTATAAGTACTGTAAAGGCAGACAAGTTATTTACACTAACGCAGATATATTTTTGAAAAAAGAAGGTAAAGATTTTCTAACGCATCTGAGACGGCATATTATTAACGCAGCAGATGGTATTCATTCTTATAAAGATGCTGATGGCAGATTGTTTATTTGGTTAGACAAATCTGTAGCAGAGTCTGAAGACTTTATTGAAAAGGCAAGAACACTTAAATTAAACAGTATTAAACCTGAAGAACAAGCAAGCAGTCAAGCTGTGTTACAGTTCTTAGATAGCATGGACACAGTAACAGAAAATTCCTATCGTTACTCTAACCATACTGCTTTTGATGAGTTCCATTATCAGGAAGTTACTGACTTCTTTGAGCAGCACGGTATTAAAAACACGATAGACATTGAACACTTCAAACGGGAAAATGCTTTCTTAGGAAGTTATAACCACACAGTTATCGGAGATTACGGTGATGGTGTAGGAGAAATCTTCAGTAAGACTTCACGTAATCCTATCAGTAACTTTGCTTCAGGATTCAATAGTGCCTATAACTTTATGGCTACGAAAGAGAACTACGCTACGCTTTTGTTTAACAGGCAACACAGTTTAGCACACATCATAGGTGATACTTCCATAGATGAAGCTATGCGTTCTATTCGTAATCATAATCTGGTTGCGTGTAAATTAAAAGACGGTAAAGTTATGCGTATCACAATCCATGGTAAAGGACACTTGCAACGTCTGATGAAAGATGAACAAGTGTGCTTACTGAACTACGTATCTTACGCTTCTGCCGTAGAACACTTGAATGACAATGTGTTCAGCAACAGCCTATACAAATTCCTGAACAGGTACTGGCTGGCTCCAATTAAGATTGGACAGTTGGCTAGTCCCGGTTGGGCTATTCGTAATACAATAGACTCCTCAACAAAAGGAGCCTTTCAGAGTGGGCGGTTCTTTGATTTTTATAAAATGTTTAATACTACAAAGAAAATCTTAGACCAGTTTGATAGAACCTACGCTATGATATACGACGAGACAGAAGGTAATATGTCTAAGAAAAATATAGCAGCGTTCTTTGTTAGACACTCTGAGGATGAAGGTATCTTAGGAGAATCTTTATATAAGAAACTTTCACAGTTCTTTGATTCTTCCAGTGCTTCGCCCACTGCTCGACAGTTAGATTTACAACAGGATATTATGTCTTTGTTACGCAAACGTACAAAGGATTTAGAGATACCTGATAAAGAGAAACATCTAAAAACATTTTATGATTTTTATAAAAAGAATCTGGAGTTGGAAGATAGAGAGTTTGTGCGACAGTTCATCAAACAGAATCCTGATGTACCTGAAGAAATTGGACGTTTGATATACACGATTCCAAAACAGTCCAAAGAACTTCTGATTACAAAGATGCCTACTGTCAAAGCAATTATGAATATGAACAACAAAGTGGAAATACTCATGCGTGCCCACGTGTTCCTGTATCAGACAGAGTACTGTGCAGGTTTATCGGATGCTGCTTATCATATGGTTGATATGTCACAGTTCAACACGACACGCAATAGTAAAGTACGTAAACTGTTTGACCAAGTATTTCCGTTCAGTTCCTTTGCAATTGACAACTTACTATACTACATTGACTTACTTGGAGAAGACACGTTCTTTCAGAAGTTAGTTTATCAGGCAATGCCCGAACCTTTTGAAGAACTGAGTACAGAAGACATGATGGAAAACAAATCTTTAGCCTATGCCATTCTGAATGGTAACATCATGCTGAATGATTCAGGACTGTACCTGAAGACTAACTACAGTTTGTTCAGTGCGTTCCAGTTCTTAATGGACCCTGTAGGAACAACAGGAGAAATGTTACACACTTCTGTAGATTCAGCGAAAACTTTGTTTCAGATTATGCACGACTGTTGGGAGGAAGGGCAAACACCGTGGAAATACTTTGACGCTATTCGTGACTTACAGCAGGAGTATTATGATAACGGTGGTTGGTTAGATGATGAAGAAGCTCGAAACAAAATATATGACAGTGCAGACGCACCTGAAGCGTTGCAGGCATTACTGAATTTAATTCCTATGCTTGGCGTTACATGGCAGCGTTGGACATCTCCTACTGCTAAATCTGAAGTAGGCGACAGTATTTTGCAATGGCTGTTCCCCGGTCTGTTCAGTGAAGCACAAGCCTATGCAGATAGGCAGGGCTGGCTAAAAGATACGACTACTGCTGCTTTTGCCAGCACGCCTATTGTTAGCACTATGTTCGGAGCTGTAAAAGATAACAACAAACCTGTGGGTTACGATTGGTATGAGCAGGATGCAGAATACCGCCGTACCCATCAGTACGTACCGGGCGTAAGTTATATTCCTTCTTTCTTGTCAAAAGACCCTACAAAGTATGTAGATACTTATGGGCATCTGTTGCAGGCAGGGTACTCAGAAAAAACTGCATGGCAGATGATGCGAGAAGGTTGGAAGTATGATGTAGACGCTTCTACATTTTATAACTCTATTGCAAGTTGGGACTACTACATTATTCAGAACGGTTATCGAACAGGTATCAGTGAAGACCTAGTAGATGTTTATGAACAACAAGGCTACACCGTTTATAAGAATGAAGAAAAGATTCCTTACTGGTTAGCCTCTAAGAAAGGCAACGCTATTTATAACCGTACTTATAAATACTATGAAGCAATGGGTTTGAAGCCTGCTGAAATTATTGGTAAGATGGCTGAGGGTTGGTACATTGCTGTAACAGGTGACTTAGTAAATCGTGCAGACTTGAATGAACGAGATGAGAAAGCCTATAAGCAATTGAAGTTATGGCAGGAAGGTAAGGCTCCTTTCCCTGCTGACTATGTAACAAAAGAAGAACGTATCAATCCGCAAGGTGATGGTGATACTTTTGCAGAACATTGGTATAAAAAGAATGGGTTTAAGTATATGGAAAATATGTGGCTTAACCCAGACACAGGAGAAATATACTTCAAAGAAACAAAGAAGTCTAAAGAGTATTTCCAGAAACTGTATGACAGTGGCTTCTTCTTAAAACGGTCTGGAAAATATAACAGTGGCTATACACAGAAGTGTTCCAGAAAGCCTTATGTACCTTATGCTACGAGAGTTCCGAAACCTAGAATGATTTACCCTAAGAAATCTCCGAACAGTCAAAAGTATGCTGACCCGTACTCACCGAGAGTGTACTATAGCAAGTTTAATATTAACAAGTATTCACCGAAGAAATATAAAAACGGTACGGTCACAACACCTGTAGCTAAAAGTTATAAGGCACCGTCTATGCGAAGCACACGGATGCAGACATATCCTACTGGAATGAAACGAAGAAACAGTATTGTAACTGCTCGCAGAAAAGTACCAAAGAATAATCAGGCACTGGTTAAGATAAAGGTAAATCGTTATAAACATTCTGTAAGACAGTACAGATTTGACCAACTAAGATTTTGGGGCAGGTATTAAACCTGCCCCTTTATTTGTTTCCAAACGTGTTCAGCTCTTGTTACTAGAGCGTGTTGCGTAATTAAATCTCTTGGAATTAAGAATGTATTAGATTCCCAGCCTGCGTCCCATAAGGAAGTCAAATAACCAAAGGGAGCATTTAATGCTAACAACTGCTGTTGTACTTGCGTGTAGTAATAAGGTGGGATTCCACAATCCTCTGCACAAAGTCGAATGTGCTCTTCAATCTTAGTATGATACTGCACCTCAATAGTACGCATTCGTATAATGGCATCCTGTAAACTTGTTACACGCAGCGGTCGCCGCCAGTATTTCTTAGCATACTTAGAAACGAACTTAGCTTCTACAGGAATCAGTTCATCATTTAACTCGAACACACCATCAAAGTTTACTGTCAGACAAGGTGTGTCTGTCAGACGGTACATTGGTTTTGGCTTATGCACTTCTACACCAAACTGTTTTGCAAAGTAGTTTAAGATGATAGGCTCTAAGTCTCGTCCTTTTCGTACATTCTCAAGTTCACCTACTTTACGTTCTTCTTCTGTAACTTCTGTACTACGCTTTTGTTGAATCAATTCATCTAACTTTGTATATAGGTTTACTCCTAGAATAACAGAAGAATCACTAGCACCCAGTCCTACACGCCGTAGCATAGCAAAAGCGTGCTGGTCTGTTTCTGCTAATTCAGAAGCGTTGGGTACAACTTCTTCTAAATGCAGTCCACTATTTTTTATTCGTTCTTCTACGTCCATCGTCATCTTCCTTTCTTAATTCAAATGCCATGCAGTGTACCGCATGACGAATGGAGTCTTTGATATGAGGGCTGAGTGCTCCTTCCTTAACAGCACAGGTATGACAGTGTTTTACTTCGTCATAGTCGATAAGTCCTTTATGTACCAGTATCTCATCAGACCATCTCTTTTTTACTCTGACAGCTGGACGGATATATAAAGGAATTTCATGCAACCAACAGTACACACGAATCACACCAATCAATTGGGAAGTCTCAAAGTGACTGTGTATCTGTTCCTGAGCTTTTTGTGCATAAAGAATATAATCTTCAATGCTTACAACTAAGTTAGAATAACGCTTGTGCAACTGTTCGATACGTCTGATATGTTCATACCAGTATTGTTCCGCAGATGCAAAATCTTTTGCTCTAATTTCCCAGACATTATCTAACCTATAACGCTTTGTCTTACTAAGTAGGCACATACCTGTGGTGCCCTTGCCCTCATTAAAAGCACCACTAGGGTCTATGCCTAACACATACTTACGTTTCATCTGTAAATTCTTCTCCTTTCTTTTTCGCACGTGCCTTAGCACGGTGGTGAGCCATACAGGAGCGTACAGATGCTACATCCTCTGTAGGAAATTCTTCTGTGTAGAATTGATAGTTACATAACGTACACTTACGTTTACGGTAAATACCTCCGATATAAGGACGTGAATCAATTACTTTTGTTTTACCGTCACACTTAGGACACTGCATATCATACCTCCACTTTTTCAGCCCAGTTTGTTTTAGTTACTTCCATATCTGCAACAATAGGGATGAGTGTATCATCCCAATCTTCCATAATAGCTTTGATGTCATAGAAGATAGATATGTCATCATCTTTATGCCATTCAAAGGATAACTCATCATGTATCTGCATTTGCAGTCTACTCTTGCAGTTATGCTCTTTAAGATAATTATACACCTTAACTATCTTAGATTTCAAGAAGTAAGCACCAGTTCCTTGAATAAGCATATTGATTAAGTTGTGTCCTGATACGTTGTAGTATTTTACACCAAATAAATTCTGAGCATATGGCTGCTGCTGAGCGAGTTGATAACAATAGTTATGGTACTCCTTTACACCGGGGAACGCCTTGTAATAGGCAGCGTCTATTTTATCAATCTGTTCGTCATCATACTCAGGAAACATCTCAGCAATCTTTCCACGTTGAGCTCCATAGTTCTTAGCAAAGTTTACACGCTTGCCGATGTAACGCAATCTGTGAAAGTCAGGATGACTCTCATCAATATCAAACGCTACTTTCGTTGTAGCACCGTGGACATCCAATGCTTCCCATTCAGTTCCGTCTTCCTTATGATACCATGTCCAATCATAAGCGTGTTTGATGTGCTCAAGATTGTGACAATCAAATGGCACTCGTTCACCGTTCTGTACAGTTTCACATTCATAAGGCATATAAGCACGGCACAGGTTTAAGTCAGGATGTCCAACCAGTATGGTGTACATTGCTTGTAGTCGTAGTTCAATCTGAGAGTAGTCCAGATACACAATCCCTTGATAGCCTGCTTCTGTGTCTACTTTAATCATGCGTCTTGGATGGAACAGTTCTCTCCCATCAATACTGACAATAGCGTCTTTTGGGAATTGTTGAAAGTCTGAGGTTACTCGTCCTGATACTGTACCATTCAGATTGATTTGTGTGTAGATACGGTCAGTATGAAATCTACGTAGCGTTGTTAAGAATCTTACAATATAAGTGCTGTACCATTTTTCTAAGGTGCGGAGTTCTTGAATTGTTTCAATAAACTCTATTAACTGTGGGTTCTCGTTTTTGTGTTTTAGTTCTGAACACAAACGAGATAGCTCATCATTACCAGTTGCTTGTACAGTTACACCATATTGTTCAGCAATAATGTTTTTAATCTTATCATGCTGTCCTACAGAAAGCTGTTCTCCTGCTAATGTATATAAGTCCTCTCTCCGTTCTTTGATGTAGGCTTTCATATCTTTCTGAGCCTGCTCTAAGTAAGGCACATCTACGCAAAGCCCTACTCGTTCCATACTGAGTACAGGATAAATGTTTGCTTCTTCATAAGCAACACCTGCTTCATTGCCACGAATCCGTACAGCTGTTACTAAGCGTGCATAACTTTCTAGCAGCCAGACAATATCATAATGTCCATACTTTATAACTGTCTCTCGATTAAGAGTGTTATAGCGTATCATATCTTTTGTAACTTTACCAGTCACAACATCTCGTAAATAAAGCGGCAGGTCTAACATCAACCAGTCGTTATAACTCTGTTGCTTGTCTTTTGGTAAGTCTTCTACAGAATGAATCTTATCCTTGAAGAACTCATCAATCTTCTTTTGCGTCCAGCCTAACCGTTTACGTAAACGTACATTAAAAGACTTTGCAATAGATTCTTTTTCTGCATCTAATTCTTTTTCAAAATCTTTTGCAGAAGAATCTACGTAACGCTTTGCAAAATCTTTTAGACGCATAGGTGCTCCACCATTTTTCACAGCAACAGCGTCTGTTCCTAGTCGTATGAATATCATTAGGTCAGAGATATTGTTGGCTGTGTAAGGTACACCAATGTTAATCAATTGGTGCAGGTCAAACTTTGTATTATGAGCAAGGTGCTTAGGACCTGTAGCAGCTAAGGCGTGCCAAAGCTGAATCGTATTTTTTGCCAGCTCAAGATTCTGTTCAATGTCTACTACGTAAGTGTACCCATTACACTCAGGCTCCTCTGTTATCCAACCAAATTGGTACAGAAAAGGTCTGTCATAAATAGGATGCAGACCTGTTGTTTCTGTGTCAAACCCTGTAGCTGCATGCGTAGTAGCTAGAAAGTTACTACGCATAAGCTCAGCGTCTGTCCATGAAGTTATCTCGAAGTGGTGCCAATTGTACTTAAACATTTGTCTCACCCAACCTTGTTACTGTTGCATTACGAGGTACTTTTGCCATACCCAAACGGAATCGTTCAGTAGGT
>JAEWRE010000036.1 GCA_023460235.1 Bacillota bacterium | reverse complement strand
ATACTATATTTACTTTTACACTTGTTACCGTACTTGATAAACTTCCATCTGCTTTTATATCTACTACTACTTTCCCTAATGGTGGTATTACGACTGTTTTATTATCTACTACATAACTTATCCATATGTTTTCAACATCTGACATCCTTACTGTTATTGGTCCTGTGTAATCTTGCCAGTTGTTGTATGTAGCTGTCCTTATTTCTCCTGCCTCGCCTAGTCTCCATTTTCTCTCAGTTGAGTTTGATGGGTAAAACAGTGTTAGCTTAATCCATCCGTCCCAAGTGTCTACTACATCATCTACTACCTCTGGTAAAGTTCCATCTTTTACTCCTGAGTCTAATGTATGCCATCTTGCCTCTTCAAAATATTCGCCACTATAATCATATATTTGCCTTGTTGATATATCTATTAAGTAGCCTTTTTCTTTAGACTTATACAGATTTTCTGCTCCAATTAATGTTGGATCTATATGGTACAAATCTATATCATCTATCGTTTTTCCAGGATTTAGCTCTGCTATTTTCGCTGCAAGTGTTGGGACATTTGTCTTTACATCTTGCTTTTCACTTAATGACACTTTAGTACTTAGGGGTAGTTGATACTCAGTATTGTCTGCCGATAACTTACTCATTGAATATACACCAACTGCCTCTTCTACATTAGTGAAGTTAGCCATAAACTTTGCTTTTTTTGCACTGTCCATTGGATTATTTTTACTTAGCCCTATTATTATTGCTGTTGCTAATATTATTACTACTATTATTGTAATTACTAATACTATTAAACTTATTCCATCTCTTTTATTTTTTCTAATTTTATTATTAATTATTAAATTCATATATATCTTCCCCTTTGTATTTTTTACCTCTTTTCCCTAAATTATATATTTTTTTAATATAAACATCTTAAGTTAATTCTTTAACTTAGACCTATTGCTAATTAAAACATATTACACCAAATATACAAATTCATTTATCATCATTCTAAAAAACAGAAATGAAAGTACAACTATTAACACTCTGCCTTTACTAAAACTATTTATACTAAAATAATAATATAAATTTAAACATTTATCAATATATTTAAAAAAATTAAAACCTAATATTATAACTTATTATATATTAGGTTTTAATTTTTAATATATTCCATTTATTGCTTTTTTAAATTTTACAACTCTACTTCTTACATAAGTTTCTAATTTATCCATGAATTCTTCAGCAGGAATTTGTTTTTCTGAAACCATAGTTAAACCTTTTTCCCAGCTTGCAGTAAGTTCAGGATTTAACATATCTGGTATAGATTTTTGCACGACATCATATATTTCTTCACCTTTTTGAGATGGAGTTATTATTTGAGTTTTACTATTTAAGTTTATATATCCAATTTTCTCTAGTTTCTTTATTATTTCTGCTCTTGTCGCACTAGTTCCTATTCCACTTCCTTTAATCTGTTCTCTTAATTCTTCATCTTCAATCAATTTTCCTGCATTTTCCATAGCAAGAATTATAGAACCTGAAGAATATCTATTTGGTGGAGAAGTTTCTCCTTCTTTAATGAAAAGTTCATTAAGTGGGATTAACTGTCCTTTTTTAAATTTTGCCAATATATCTACATTATTTATTTTTTCATCAGCATCATCATCTTTCTTATCATCTTGTAATTTGCTTTCACTTTTCAATACTTCTAGATATCCCAGTTTAGTACATACTTTACCATTTGCATAAAAATCTTCGTTTTCAACTGATATTGTAACTGATATTTTACTATACTCTGCTTGAGGATAGAACACACTTAAAAATCTTCTTACTATTAAATGAAATATATTTTTAGTAAGACTATCAAGTTTATTATAGTTTTCAAATCCTTGACCAGTTGGTATTATTGCATAGTGATCTGTAATTTTGGAATCATTTACATATTTTGTCTTAGATAAATCCGTCTTATACTTTTCTTTTATCATAGTATCAATATGTTTTTTTATTTCTTCATCTAAATTAGATTTTGCAAGACCATTTAAATTTTTTGATATTTCTTTTGCTACAGCTGTTGATAAAACTCTTGCATCTGTTCTTGGATATGTTACGAGCTTCTTTTCATACAAAGATTGTACAAATTGCAATGTCTCATCTGGAGTTATCTTAAATCTTTTTGCACATTCATTTTGAATTTCAGCTAGATTAAATAACAAAGGTGCATTTTCTTTTTGTGATTTCTTACTTATTTCTTTTATAATTCCATCTTTATTCAATGATTTTAAATATTTAATAAATTTTTCTGCATCTTCTTTTTTCTTAAATCCATTTTCATTATATAATTCTGGTGATGAAAAATATTTTGATCCCTCAGTCACCTTCCATTCAGCTAATAGTTCTCCAGATTCATTATCTTTAAAATCACCTTGGATTTTAAAAAAACTTATTTTCTTAAAATCTCTTATTTCTCTTTCTCTATTTACAACCATACCTAAAACGCAAGTCATTACTCTACCTATTGATATAACCGTTTTTTCCTCTTCTAACTTTTTTGATAATGCTTTACCATATATAAGTGACAAAAGTCTAGAAAAGTTTATTCCAATAAGATAATCCTCTTTTGCTCTTAAATATGCTGAATCTGATAAACTATTGTATTCTGATAATAATTTTGCTTCTTTTATTCCATTTAATATTGACTCTTCTGTTTGCGAATCAATCCAAACTCTTCTTTTTTCCTTATCCGGTGATCCTGCCATATCATCTACAAGTCTATATATATATTCTCCTTCTCTTCCAGAATCGGTACATACATATATTTTTTCTACATCATTTCTATTTAGTATTTCTTTTATAATTTCAAACTGTTTGGATACAGAATCAATTACCTCGTACTTAAATTCATTTGGAATAAACGGAAGTGTTGATAAATTCCAAAATCTTAATTTTTCATCATATTTTTCTGGATAACTCATCGTAACAAGATGTCCTACGCACCAAGTAACAATGTATTCATTAGATTCTATATATCCATTTTTATTTTCTCCATTTATTTTCAGTACCTTTGCAAATTCTCTTGCAACACTTGGTTTTTCTGCTATTATTACACTTTTGCCCATTTTTTCTCCTATTACATATATACATATTTATATACATTATATAATATTAATCTCAAAATTTCAAATAAAAAAAGAATATAGCTAATTTATTAATTAAATTAACTATATTCTCAATGATATATTACTTTCACTTATCTAACTGCAATCTTATTAAAAGATTCAACAACTTCAATAAGTTCTGCATTTAAATGTTTCTTTACCGTATCAATTATTTTCTGTGGAATTCCAAATTTACTCTCAGCAAGTGCGCCAACCATACTAAGTATTTCTGTAGAATTTCCACCAGCCTCAATTCCTTTTTGCATAGCATCTTCAAAACTATTAGATTCTAAGAAAATTGAAATTGAAACTGGAACAACTTTTTCTGCTGTTATATTATATCTATTTTCTTTTTTTATCTGATTAATGCTTATCGGTTTAAAATCAATTTCATCTCCAATTGCTTTAAGTAAATTATTTCCTTCCTTCTTACTGTATAATATTGCCAAACAGAATGCATTTGACCATATTACGCAATTTCCATTGTTAAATCCAGCAAGACAAGAAAGTCTCGTTTGTTTTTCGATTTCATTTTTTGAAAAATACATTCCAATTGGAGCACTTCTACTTACTGCTATTGCATTGTTTGATACACCATTTTTGCCATTAATCCAATCATAAACATTTTTAAAACCTGATTTAAAAAATTGTTCGTCGTGTATCAATTCATTCTTATATTTTTCAAAATACTTCTTATACTTCTCTGCATAAACTGAAAGAGTTAGATTAGATGTTTTACCTTTATGAAAATCTAAAATAGCTTCAGCAGTTGCAATAGCAAAGATTTCACTAGCAGATATTCTACTTAGTTCAGAATTTTGAGTACTATATATGGCTTGTTTTTCCTCTTTATTCTCATTTGCTTTATCATCTTTGTATCTTAGTTCATTATATATTAGCCCTATATTTCCTCCTGCTAATAATCCGTACATCATATTCATTCCTCCTTCCAATTTTGTTAAGAATTTATATTATTTCATACATATTTTATCATATATCATCATTTTATTCAACATATTTATTGTGAAAATGCAAAAAACTGTAGGTAAAATTAACCTACAGTTCAAAATTTCATGCCACATTGTCAAGAAATTCAGCTAAACCTTCATCATCCTTTTCTAATAACAATTCTAACAAATAATTTTCTAATAATAAATTCCTAAAATATGACATTTTGATTTTTTTCTTTATTGCTTCCATAATTAATTTTAAATCCTCTTTCATTACTTTAGTAAGTAAAGAATGTCTGTTAGAAATATTATATTCTAGTTCAACTACATCTTGATATGTAATTTCTTTTTGATACTCTTTAACAATATAAACTAAAATATTCATATTGCCTCCTTTAAGCTTAATAAAACTATACTCAGATTATTTGTGTCATATATATAATATACTAATATTATTAGTATGTCAATAATAAAGAACACCATATGGTGTTCTTTATTAGAAATTTAAATATACTTTAAATATAAGAATTGGATTCTTATATATTTCTTTTGTTAATTCAAATTTAATTAACTTTAAGTAAACGCTCATTACCGCTAAATCTAGCAAATAAATATATGCAGATTCGCCCAAAATATCTTTTGATTTTTTTCTTAATTCAAGAAGTTGAAAATGAATTTTAGTATGCAAATATTTTTTTCTTGATTTCTTTAATATTTCTTTTAGAGCATGATTCCTTTTATTTTCAAATAAGATTTCTTTTATTTTTATTATTTCTTCAGTTAAAATACCTATTTCATTTTCAAACTCTGAATAAATTCCAGTATTATTCAAAAGCATTCCAACAAACACATCTTTTAAGTCAGCTGAATTACAAAGATTTAAATCAAGAAGCCGTAAATAGTTTTCATTTTCATTTTCAATTAAGAAATCAAGTGCATCACGTAAATCTTTAATTGTGCGATGTTTTGTTAATTTATACATTTTACCCCTCCTCTAATCTAAAGATTTATTAATTATTTAATATATTTGATTATACTACTTAAATTGAATTATGTCAAGTAAAAGACGCAAATGATTAATTTGCGTCTTTATTATTATTGTGAAACATTTTCTTCAAGTGTAATTGTAACTTCTACTTCTTTTGAATTTCTGTTAATTTTAAGTGTCATTTTATCTCCAACATTTTTAGAATTTTTAATTTTATTTAATTCTTCCATTGTTTTTACTTCTTTTGAATCAACGCCAACTATAACATCACCTTTTTTTATTCCTGCTTTAGCTGCTGGTGAATTATTAAGAATACTACTTACATATATTCCTTCAGCTAAGTTATATTTCTTAGCATTAGAAGCATTTAAGTCAATTCCACTTATTCCAATATATGGTCTCACTATTTTTTTGTTTTGTATTAATTCTTTTATTATAGGTATTGCATCATCAGTAGGTATCGCAAATCCTAATCCTTCTACTTCTGTTGCACCGATTTTTACAGTATTTATTCCAATAACTTGACCTTGTGAATTGACTAAGGCTCCACCACTATTACCTGGATTTATTGCAGCATCAGTTTGTATTAATTTATACGTTCTACCATCAGTAGTTAATTCTCTATTTAGTGCAGATATATATCCAACAGTAACACTTCCAGCAAGTTCTTGACCAAGAGGATTACCTATTGCCACAGCTAATTCACCAACTTCTAAATTAGATGCTACTCCAATTTCTGCAGGAGTAAGACCTGTTTTATCAACTTTTAAAACTGCTAAATCCGTAACTTCATCACTACCAACAATTGTTGCATCAACACTTTCATTATTACTAAAAGTAACTGTAACTGTTGCATTTGAGTTTGATAATGCAGATGAAATAACATGATAATTAGTTATTATATACCCATCAGCACTATAAATTATTCCTGAACCTTCTTCATCTGCTTCTTCTAAGGAACCAAACATCCCTTGTGAAACATAATTTACTTTTACACCAACTATAGAAGGTCCCGCTTTTTTTGCAATTGCTACTACAGGACTATTTGTAGTTTCTATTTGATATTTTACAGTAGTGTTATTATCTAATGCATTGTTATTACTTGTAAATGAAAATTTTTTATCTAAAATAGTGTATGTAAATACAGTACTTAAAAAAGATACAACAACTGCTACTAAAATTAAGGATGCAATATTTGGCATTCCTTTTTTTTCTTTTATAAACATCTTTTCTTCCATAAATTCTCCTCCTTTATTAATATCTATATATTCTGATATCTTACATATCAGTTATATACTATTTTTACCAGCTGCATAACCAGTTGAAAAAGCTATTTGTAAATTAAATCCTCCTGTATAAGCATCAACATCCAGTACTTCTCCTGCAAAATATAATCCATTTACAAGTTTTGATTCCATTGTTTTGGGATCAATATACTTAACATCAATTCCTCCACATGTTATTATTGCAATATCAATTGGCATGAAACCAGTTATAACTATTTTAAATTCTTTTAAAATATTCACTATTTTTTTTCTTTCTTCTTTATTTATTTGATGTACTTTTTTATTTTCTGGTATTTCACTCAAGCGAATAATTTCTGGTATAAGCTTTTGTGGAAGTAAATCATCAAGACTATTTTTGAATTCTTTATTTGCATACTTTTCAAAATCTCTACAAATTCTTTTATCTAAAGTTTCAAAATCTAGTGCAGGTTTCAAATCTATGCATGCAAAGATTTCTTTATTTTTTAATTTATTTTCTAAATCATCTATTCTATTTAACTTACTACTAGAACTTAAAGTTAATGGACCAGTGATTCCAAAATGGGCAAATAATAATTCTCCAAATTCTTCAAATATTAATTTTCCATTTTTTTCAATTAGTTTTAATTTAACGTTTTTTAAAGATAAACCTTGTAAATTCTTGCACACTAAATCTTCAGATTTTAGAGGTATAAGTCCTGGTTTTATATCAATAACATTATGTCCAACAGTTTTTGCAATATTATAACCATCCCCTGTACTTCCTGTCACAGGATAGCTTTTCCCACCGGTTGCAATTATACATTTGTCTGCATATATTTTTTCACCATTTTCAAGCTTTATTCCTTTTAATGTAGTTTCTTCTACAATTAAATTACTAACAGTTGAATTGTATAGTACTTTTACATTTAATTTTTGTAATTCTTTCTTTAATGCATCTACAACATCAGAAGCTTTATCACTCTCTGGAAATATTCTTCCACCTCTCTCAAGTTTAGTTTTTACACCTAAACTTTCAAAATAATTGACAACGTCTTTATTTGTAAATTTCGAAAATGAGCTATACATAAATTTATAATTTTTAGCTATATTTTGTTTAAATGTATCTATATCCCCATCAAATGTTATATTGCATCTACCTTTACCAGTTATCTTGATTTTATTACCAAGACTTGATTTTTTTTCAATAAGTGTTACATCATTACCATCTTTTGCAGCTGTAATTGCTGCAATCATTCCACTTGCACCACCACCAACAACTATAACTCTCATTCTTTATTCTCCAATCATGTTTTGAAGTGCACTGCATATTGCAAGTTTTGCAGACTCATATGTAAGCCCACCTTGTAAATATGCAACATATGGTTCCCTAATAGGTGCATCAGCTGAAAGTTCAATTGTTGCTCCTTCAATAAATGTTCCTGCAGCCATTATAACTTTATCAGTATACCCTGGCATGTCCCATGGATATGGAGTAGCAGAGCTATCTATTGGACTTGCTGCCTGGATACCTTGTATAAATTTTATTAATTGATGTTCATTTTCAAATCTTACAGTTTGGACAATATCATCTCTTTTATCAAATGCATTTGGATAAACATTAAATCCGAGCTTTTCCATTATTTGAGCTGTAAATATAGCTGTATATAACGCATTTTTTACAGTAGCTGGAGCCATAAATAGTCCTTGTAGTATATTTTTATTTTGACCAAGTGTTGCTCCACATTCTTTTCCAACACCAGGACATGTTAATTTTTCACCACATAGGTTTATATATTCAGATTTTCCAACTATATAGCCACCCATTTCACATAGTCCACCACCAATATTTTTTATTAGGCTTCCACATGCTAAATCTGCACCAACATCAGTAGGTTCCTTTATTTCAGTAAACTCACCATAACAATTATCTACCATTACAATTACGTCTTTATCAATTTCTTTTATTACTTTGATAACTTCCTCAATATCAGATATATATAATGCTTTTCTTAGTTCATATCCTCTTGATCTTTGTATATGTACTAGCTTTATTTTATTATTTTTTAAATATTCTTTTATTTTTTCTATATTAAAATCACTACCATTTAACAAGTCTATTTGATCATATTCTATGCCATAACTTTTTAATGATAGTTTATTTTCATTTATTCCTATTACATCACAAAGCGTATCATATGGTTTTCCTGTAATAGATAACATTTTATCACCAGGCATTAATAGTGCTTGAAGTGCTGTTGCTATAGTATGAGTCCCATTTACAAATTGTACCCTTACTAAACTATCTTCGGTATTAAATACACTTGCATATATTTTTTCAATAACTTCTCTTCCTATATCTGAATATCCATAACCTGTAGTTTTTCCAAAATGTACTTGTGATACTTTTTCATCTTTAAATGATTTTAATACCTTTGCTTGATTATATAGTGCTACCTCATCTAACTTTTCAAATAAAAGTTTAATTTCTTCTTCGCTTTCATTCGCAAGATTTATTATATTGTCACTTATATTAAATAATTTATATGCTTCTTTCATTCATTTCACCTTGAATAATTATATCACAATAGATATTAAATGTGAACAAGCATTCCTCTTTTTCACTAAAATTTCACTATTTGTTACATTTTATACACAATTATGTTTGATTTATATTATTAGATTCCATATACTTGAAAAGTCGAAGTAATTTTATTCACTTCGACTTTTATTATAATAATTTTTTCATATTTTATTAATTTATTTTAAATAGACTAGAAGTTGTAACTGTGACATTACCTGCTATATCATACGCTTCTATCTGTATATACCAGTTTCCGGCTGAACTTAATACTATATTATGACTTCCCTTTGGATATAAATTAATATTGCTAATATATATATTATCTGGATTAGTTGTATAAAGATTATTAAAAAATCTTAATCTTGCAACATTCATATTAGAACTACTAGATGACACATTATCCCATATATAATGTTGTGTAGTAGTTGTAGCTGTTGGCCATACTTCAGGTAAATCATCTGGAAATAAATCCACATCAAATCTTACATCAATACTAGAACTTCTATAATCAAATTCTATCATATAATTTTGGCCTTGCATTAAATTCATAACATTTCCTGTTAATACTGGAACATTAACACCTTGTGCTAATGTATATGTAGATGATGGGGTAAAACCAGTTGATACACCAGACCAATCAGTATATGTTGAACCAGAGTTACTACTTAATCTATATCTCCATTTTTTTACTTGACTTAATGAATCAGTTACGTTTACAGTGACAGTAGCGCTACCAGAAGTGGTAGAGCCATTTGGAGTAAATGATATATTAGAACCACTAGTATCTATAGAAATAATATATGTTGATGTTAATGCTCCAACGTTACCGGCATTATCAACTGCTCTTATCCAAACTCCAGTCCTACCCTGTGCAGTAATTGTTATAGTATTAGTAGGTAAATCATAAAAATTAGAACCATCATATGTAATTTGATATCTGTTTATTCCGCTTCCGCCACTATCATTTCCAGTAGCAGATATAGTTATTGACTGATTTGTCCACGTATCTGAAACATAAGCATTCCCATCTGCTGTTTTAAATGTTGCTGTAGTTACTGGTAAAGCTTTGTCTATATTTGTTACTGTTAAACTACTTGTAGAGCTTTGATTTCCTGCTGCATCTTTTCCTTTTGCATATACTGTTGTATTATTTGTGCTTACTGCTATTGCTGCTGTATAATTTGTCCAGTTTGTTCCATCTAAACTATATTGTTTTACCGTTGCATCACTTGGATATGTTATTGTAATTGTTACATTTTGATTTGTCCATGCAGTTGTACTAGGTGTTATTACTGGATCTGTTGGTGCAACATTATCCATCACAAATCCATTTGTTTTTTCTACTACACTATTTCCTGCTTTATCTTTTCCTTTTACCCATAGATAATATGTCCCTGTTGTTCCTGTCTTTGTTATTGCTGCCCCATTTGTAAATGTTTGCCATCCACTTGTTGGTTCTGTTGTATTTTGGGTTGCCCATACATATTGTAGTGTTGTATCATCGACTGAGCTTCCACCTAAATCACTTATTGCTACTGTTGTTCCTGCTACTTGTACATTACTTGCTCCATTTGTTCCAAATACTACTGTAGGTACTTGTTTATCTATATTTACTACATAGCCTGTACTTTCTGCTCCATTTACCCCAACATTATTTACTGCTCTTGCTTTTACATATGTTGTTCCCTCATTTGAAACAGTAATTTTATCTGTACTATTGTATGTTTGCCATGCTCCATCATTTATATTATATTCATATTTTACTATTCCTGGTGAAGCTACTTCATTTACAGTTACTACTACATTACTATTTGCCCATGCATTACTTGCTACTGTTCCTGTTAGCTCTGGTGCTACTGGTGTTGTTGTATTTGTTGTTACTCCACTTGATAGTACTTCTCTTCTGTTTCCAGCTTTATCTACTAATAACACATGTAAATAATATATATCATTTGTATTTGATTCTACTGTTATTGTTTGTTCTTCACTTGTAAATACAGTTGCTGTATCCCATATACTTTCCGTATCTCCATATGGAGAAGACGCTGAAGAATAGATATACTTGCACTCTGATATATTAAGTCCGCTTCCACCTTCATTATCGCTCATCTTTACTGTTGCTTGTATACTGTTGTTTGTTGAGGTACTTGGTACTGTTATTTCTGCTTCATTTGGTACTATGGTATCTACTTTTACTTTACTTGATACTGATGCCTTTTTGTTTCCTGCATTATCTACAGCTAATACATGTACATAGTATTCTCCATCTGATTCTAAATTTAATGTTAATGTTGCCGTATTTTCTACAAAATTATCTAAGTTAAACTTTGTTGAACCTGCTTGCCATATATTATTATCCTCTGCATAATTTGTACTTATTTGATCTATTATATATCTACTATTTTCTTTACTTATTCCACTTC
>JAEWRE010000035.1 GCA_023460235.1 Bacillota bacterium | reverse complement strand
GTTGTGGAGAGTGTGGATCATTCCTTATCTTCGATCATCAAATTCACATCACAAGCCATGACGAAAGAATGAAGCTCATAAAAGCCAACTTCTGTAAAAACAAATTTTGCCCAACTTGCTCAAAGCTCAACTCTCTTAAAGTTGCTATGATTGTTAAACAAATTCTTGATACTTTAGGAGATAAGTACCAAGTTATTTTCGTAACTTTCACTATCAAGAACCCACCAATTACTCGTTTACATTCAAGTATTGAATTATTAAATACTTCTTTCAGAAGATTATCTAATCGTAAGTTTTGGAAAGATAGTATTAAAGGGTTCTTTAGAGCGATTGAGTATCTTGGTGACAATACGCAAGCAGGACAAGCTCACCCTCACATTCACTCGATATTGCTAGTAGAGAATGACTACTTTGATAAAAGCTCAAATAAATACATCAAAAAAGATGTATGGATTGAAGAATGGCGCAAAGCCCTTAGAGTAAATTACGATCCATCGATTTATATTGAGAGTATTTATGACAAGATGAAAGCTCATCAAGAGATTGATGCTAATACAGCAGCTGCTTTTGAAGTTGCTAAGTATTGCACCACTTTTTCAGATTTAAATAAACTTTCTGATAAAGATTTTGGTTATTTATACAGAGCTACTCGTGGCACAAGACTTTATGCGTTCGGTGGTGTATTCAAAGATTGTAAATCCCAAGCCATCATCGATTTAGCTCACATGAAAGCTGACGATAAAAGGGAATGGGAATCGTTAGAGAATTTATTTTATACTTGGATAAATAATCACTATCAGCTACGTGAAGATAAGCCAGAAGAACCAATCGACCAATAACAAGAAAGTCCCTAAATTTAGGGACTTTTTATTCACTTAAAGCATTCCAAAGTTTCTGACTTAACATCAGATGTGTTAGGTGCGTTTTTAATCATGTCACTAACGATCAGATCAACGATGTATTCACCAACAGATTTTTGAGCCTTACACTTTAAGTACTCGCTGATTGTAGGGCTTACACGTAGTGATATGGTTTTAGAGCGCACTTCAGCTTTGAGTTTTAACATCAGGATTTGTTGCTCTGCCTTAGTTGCCATTACTTCTGCTCCTCGTCTTTGAATAATTCAATCATCTTTTCAGCGTGATCGATATGCTCTCCTAAGGCAGCAACTAGCTCTTCAAAATCTTCTTTTGACATTGAGTGCTCTTCCCAAAATTCATGCTGAAATTGCTTGATGAGTTTTTGACTTCTTTCAAGACTTGCTTTGTATTTTTCTAAAAAGGTCATTTTTTTATCTCCTGTAATACTTAATTTGTAATACATATTGTAATACAAATTGTAATACATTACAAGATACAATCAGAACTTTTTTTTGATATTTATTTAAGAATAAATCACGTCGCTTGCAGAGTGATTTATACTTAAAGAAATCGCACGCTAATAATTTTTTATTAGATAGTGCGCACTATCTAATAAAACTCGCAAGCTGTGTTTATTAGGTGCGCTTTTTTTTAGTTCATAAATTCACAAAAAAAAGGAGTAAAAAAAAATGGCAGAGAGCTCAATTCATTTTGATAAATCAAAACCAAATTGGGAGCAACACATGTTCAGAAAATCCGACAAGCTGCCTTCATATCTTTTAGCTCCTGAAGATCGTCAAAAAGAGAACGAGTATCAAGAGCCAACGCTAAAAGACATTGATTTATTTAATTCAGAAATGGAGCTTTTAAAAGGGCGTGGCAAAAGACCAAAGTTAGAAAATTGCTTGCGTGAAGCTGTCGTTAATTTGAACGAAAATCATACCTTAGCTGATGTCAAAAAAGTTGCTGAATTATGCGAAAAAACTTTTGGTATTAAATGCACTTGTATCGCTATTCATCACGATGAAGGCTACAAAGATGAACTAGGCAATATTCACTTTAATCATCATGCTCACTTGCACTTCTTTACAATGCAAAACGGCAAGCAGATGTGGCAACTTGGTAAGACCAAAAGACTAATGTCAAAACTTCAGACTGATGTAGCCAAAATCTTGGGAATGAAACGTGGCAAGGAGAACTCAAAAGCCCAAAGACTTGAACACAAGCAATACAAAGCAGTCATCAAAGAAAAAGAAATGCTGCTAAAGAAGATTAAGCAACTCTCAAAAAAACGCTCAAAGGCGACTAAAAACGCTTTATCTTATAGACGTCAAAAAAAAGAGCTGATGAAAGAACTTAAAAAACTAGAGCTAAGGCTTGAAAAACCTACCCTTTTTGATTCTGTCAAAAACTTCTTAAATCAGCCTAAAGAGCCTAAGGTTATCCCTCGCTCCATGACTTCTGATGAAATCAAGCGCACTGATGTGTACCAGGATTTACTTCAAAAGTTTAATGCCTTGAACACGGCAAAGGAGCAAATCACCGATCTTCAAAATGAATTGTCTTTAAAAAACAAAAAGATAGAAGAACTAAAAAAGCAGCTAAAGAGTTTGGAAGATCAAAAAGCTCAATGGGTTGCTGAAAATCAAAAAGCAAAAGAGCAAGGACAAGAGCAAATTCACAGTCAAGACGACTACAAGCCATTGAATGCTGAGATTAGGAACGTTAAAAAATCACTTCAAATTGACACGATGAAGTTAGGAATATGTTTAACACCTGCTTACATAACTAGAGTCGTTGATTATGTGGCAAAAACCTTCCCTAATGAAAATTATTATATTGTTGACTCATGGGTTCAAAAATACATGAGTAAGCACCAAGATGAGTTAGTACTTAAAGGCAAAACCAAAGAGGAGACTTCTTTAAGAGCTGCTTTTATTGTCGCTAAGGCTCTAAATTTTGAAAATACGGGGCTTGAACCATCGGATAATACCTTACTTCGTCAAATGCTCGGACACCCCCTAGAAACGCAACAGAATTTAAATTTAGGCATATCTGACGATAGGGTGGAGCAAGCTGACGACCTAACAGTCAAAAAATCAGTACATCGAAGTCGATAAAACTCAACCCTAAATAGCGACCATCTGATGACCTACTGTACCTGTATCAAGTTCTAAGTGGGCTTGAACCACTTGGAACGTATTGAACGTTGGTGACTAACCAACGTGAATTCGATTTGAAATTGCAAATTTTAAAGCAAGCTGCAAATGGTTAAAAAATGGCAGTTTTTGAAGGTTATACCTTTTATTTGTCTTGATACTTTAGAAACAACTGCAAGATTTATAATTGAAAGGCTTATAAATCAGCTTTATAAAGGTATTGAATTTTAGGTGATTTTAGACGTAGAATTTGGGACAGGTTTTAAAAAAATTTTCCCCTAGAGAATTGGCGTTCTGCTAGGGGATAAAACAAATTTTTTCCATGTATAAGTACACTAGGGGGTGTACATATAACCGTACACTAGGG
>JAEWRE010000034.1 GCA_023460235.1 Bacillota bacterium | reverse complement strand
GGACATTTGTCTTTATATCTTGTTTTTCACTTAAAGTCACTTTATCCTTTAATGGTAATTGATACTCAGTATTATCTGCTGATAACTTACTCATTGAGTATACACCGACTGCCTCTTCTACATTAGTAAAATTAGCCATAAACTTTGCTTTTTTCGCACTATCCATTGGATTATTTTTACTTAACCCTATTATTATTGCTGTTGCTAGTATTATCACTACTATTATTGTTATTACTAATACGATTAATGT
The DNA here is from genome assembly GCA_023460235.1 of Bacillota bacterium. GTDB lineage: Bacteria > Bacillota > Clostridia > TANB77 > CAG-465 > CAG-465. The sequence continues at coordinate 10,757 of JAEWRE010000034.1, read as the reverse complement.
TATTCCCTTTTTATTTACTTTTTTCATATCCAATTCCTCCTTAGCATTATTGTATAAAATAGTTTCAAACAAAAGAAAATATTCTATTATTTGAAGCTAAATTCTAATATTTTGTTTCGATTTTATATTAGCATATTATACTACTTTTTTCAAGATATTAAGTAATATAATAATTTTAAAAATGATAAAATTAAAAAAGCTAGTAGTGCAAATACTACTAACTTTTATTCAACAATATATCTTTTTAATTCTTTATTTTCAACTATTCCAAGTCCTTTGTATCTTGATTCGCAATATACTCTAACTATCACTTCTGTTGTATCAATATCAAATTTTATGCCATTTAAAAACTTATCATACTCTTCAATACTAAGGTTTACTTTTTTTGATTTAGAAAAATAATCTTCAATGGTAATTATTTGTTTTATCATGTCATCATAGTCAAATTTTAGAAAATCATAAAGTTTAATGCTATCTTTAATACTAAAATTGCCTGTCTCTATTCTTTCTAATGAAGTCATAGTTGCTCCACAGCCAATTTTTTTTCCAATATCATTAACAAGACTTCTTATGTATGTGCCTTTACTACATTTCACATCAAATGTAACTTCTCTATTTGGCAAATCAACTTTTATATTATCAATTGAATATATTTCTATTTCTCTTGGAGTAAGCTCAACAGTTTTACCTTCTCTTGCATAAGAATACGCTCTTTTGCCTTCAACTCTTATTGCACTATATATTGGTGGTGTCTGAAGCTGTTTTCCAACAAATCTTTTTATTCTTTCTTTGATATAAATTTCATCTTTATTTACAATACTCGCAAAAACGATTTTACCAGTTATATCATAAGTATCAGTTTCTACACCAAGTAACATTTTTACTCTATATTCTTTATTTTCGGAAGTTAATTTATCAGTAAGTTTTGTAGCTAAACCTATACATATTGGCAATACACCAGTAGCAAGTGGATCTAGTGTTCCAGTATGACCAATCTTAGTTTTTGGAAATATTTTTCTTATAACATCAACCACATCATGGGATGTTATACCTTGTGGTTTATTTATATTTAAAATTCCATTTGGAATTTGTGGTACTAACACTAAAGCATCACCTCTACCATTTTTATCAATTTTGCTTTTTCTTCAGCAAAATTACCTTTAATTGTATATCCTGCTGCTCTTTCGTGGCCACCGCCGCCAAAAGATATTGCAATTTTTGAAACATCAATATTACCAGAAGACCTCATACTAACTTTGCTTGTCCCGTCTGATTTTCCTCTAACATATACAGCTATTTCGGTTCCTTCAACCATTCTTAAATAATTAGTCATGCCTTCTGCATCTTCATCATCTATTCCTAATTGTTGTAACGTATCATAATCAACATATGTATATCTAAATTTCCCATCAAAATATACTTCCATATTATCAATTGATCTGGCTATAAGTTTTAGTTTTTCTTCTCTTATTGTATCATTTAATTTTTTACAAATATCAGAAAAATTAACACCAGTCTCAATTAAATTAGCAGCTATTCTTAGTGTTGAAGGTTTAGTTGAAGAATAATTAAAGCTTCCTGTGTCTGTCATGATTCCAGTATATAAATATGTAGCTATTTCTTTATTAATTTCAACCCCAATATGTATCAAAAAGTTATATATAATTTCACAAGCAGCGGGTATTGTTTCATCAATGCAATTAATATCTCCATATGGAGCTACTTTCTTATGATGATCTAACATAAGAACAGATTTTGCCTTAGTAAAATCATCATCTGAAATATCAAGTCTTGATTTATCACTTGAATCTACACATATTAATAAATCATAATGCAACTTATCCACATTCTGCACAGCATCATATATATGAGGTAGAAATTTAAATGAATCAGAACATCTTTTCATTAAAACTTTTACATTTTTTCCTAATTGTTTTAAACCCAAATATGTTGAAAAAGTAGATCCAATTGCATCTCCATCTGGATTTTCATGCGCTACTATATAAATACTATTAGAATTATCAATTAATTCCTTTACGCCATCAAACATCTAATCACTTCCTAAATATACTATTTTTGATTGTTATCATTTTTTATTACTTCGTTAATTATTTTATCCATATGATTACCATATTCTACAGAATCATCCAAATCAAATGTAAGTGCAGGTACATTTCTCATTTTAACTTTTTTACCTAATTCACTTCTTATATATCCTGATGCATTTTTTAAGCCTTCCATAACTTTTGACTTGTTTTGTTTTCCAAATACACTAACAAAAATCTTAGCATATTTTTGATCCGGTGTGATTTGTACATCAGTTACAGATATCATTGATCCTGTAACTGATGTATTTTTTAAACTGTATGAAATAATATTACTTAAAGCAACTTTTACGTCTTGTTCTAATCTTTCGTGTCTTTGCATAATTTATTCACTCTTTTCTTCTTGCATATCAAAGCATTCGAATATATCTCCTTCTTTGATATCATTAAATTTTTCAAGTCTTATTCCACATTCATAGCCTTCTGCAACTTCTTTCACGTCATCTTTTTCTCTTTTTAAAGAATCTATTTTTATTTCAAAAATAACTATAGAATCTCTAACAAGTCTAACCATTGTGCCTCTTACAATTTTTCCAGATTTTACATAGCAACCTGCTACTATACCTACACCAGTAATTTTAAATATTCTTCTAACTTCACAAGTTCCATACATAATTTCTTTGTATTTCTTTGGAAGCATACCTTTAAGTGCTACTTGAACGTCATCTATCGCATCATAAATTACTCTGTAAAGTCTAAGATCAACTTTTTCTTTTTCAGCCTGAGCTGCTGCTTGAGCTTCTGGTCTAACATTAAATCCAATTATTATTGCATTAGATACACTAGCAAGTGTAACATCAGATTCTTTTATTCCACCAGTAGAAGCATGTAGTATTCTTACTCTTACTTGCTCATTAGATAATTTTTCTAATGAATCCTTAAGAGCTTCAACAGATCCTTGAACATCTGCTTTTATTATTATATTTAAATCTTTTAATTTTCCTTCTTTAATTTGTCCAAACAAATCATCAAGAGTTACTTTAGAACCTTGTTTTATTAGGTTAACACGTTGTTCAGCTCTTCTTTTTTCAACTAAATGTTTTGCAACTTTTTCGTTTTCAACTTCATAGAATACGTCACCTGTTTGTGGAACTTGAGAAAGTCCAATAATTTCAACAGGAGTTGAAGGTCCAGCCATTTTTACTTTTCTGCCTTTATCATCTTTCATAGCACGTATTTTGCCTATTATATCTCCAACTACTATTGTGTCACCAACATTTAGTTGCCCTCTTTGAATAAGCATTGATACTGTAGTACCACTACTCTTATCAAGTCTAGCTTCAAGTACAGTTCCTTTTGCTTGTTTATTTGGATTAGCTTTTAAATCTTTCATTTCAGCTACAAGTAATATCATTTCAAGTAAAGTTTCAATACCTTCACCAGTCATTGCAGATATAGGTACACAGATTGTATCTCCGCCCCATTCTTCTGCTACAAGACCAACTTCAAGTAATTCTTGTTTTACTCTATCAACATTTGCTGTTGGTTTATCGATTTTATTTATAGCTACTATGATTGAAACTCCAGCTGCTTTTGCATGATCTATTGCTTCGATAGTTTGTGGTTTTATTCCATCATCTGCTGCAACAACAATTACAGCTATATCTGTTACTTGAGCTCCTCTTGCACGCATAGCAGTAAATGCTTCATGTCCAGGAGTATCTAAGAAACAAATTTCTTTATCCTTACATTTTACTTTATAAGCACCTATATGTTGTGTAATTCCACCTGCTTCACCTGTTACTACACTTTCACTTCTAATTCTATCTAAAAGTGATGTTTTACCATGATCTACGTGTCCCATTACGACAACTATTGGAGGTCTTTGAGTAAGATCTTTTTCATCATCTTCAGTATCATCAAAAAGTATATCCTCTTCTTTTACAACAACTTGTTTTTCTGCTGTAATTCCAAATTCCTGAGCAATTAAATATGCTGTATCAAAATCAATTTCTTGATTTACAGTAGCAAGTATTCCAAGTGAAAATAATTTTTTTATAACTTCTGAGGCTTGTTTTTTTATTGCTTCAGCAAATTCTTTAACAAGCATTAATTCTGGTAATTTAACTTCAGTCATTGGTATTATCTTTGTTTGATTTAATGTTGGTCTTTGTTTTTGAGGTTTTCTTCTTGAACCAGCTCTTCTTGTATCACTTTCACGAACATATAAATCTAACATTTCAGATGAAGAATCAACTTCAAGCCCTTTTAATTTTGATGTAGATACTCTTGAATGTTCTTCTCTTAATTTATTTTTATCAATTTTTTCTTTTTTAGCATCATTTACATTTTTATCGTTATTATATTTTTTCTTGTCTATTATATTATTTGAATATTCTCTAGTCTCTTTTTGTTCAACAGGAATAGCACCTTCTTGTTTCATGAACCTATTAACTTGATAAGATGTATTATCTGTATTCGGTCTTCTTGGCCCATTATTGTATCCTGAATTTGGTCTATTTTGATAATTATTTTGTCCATCTCTATTATAGTTATTTGGTCTTTGGTAATTATTTTGTCCATCTCTATTATAGTTATTTGGTCTTTGATAATTATTTTGTCCATCCCTATTATAATTATTTGGCCTTTGAGTATTATTTTGCCCATCTCTATTATAATTATTTGGTCTTTGATAATTATTTTGTCCATCTCTATTATAATTATTTGGTCTTTGAGTATTATTTTGCCCATCTCTATTATAATTATTTGGTCTTTGATAATTATTTTGTCCATCTCTGTTATAATTATTAGTTCTTGGTTGACTATTTTGACCATCCCTATTATAATTATTTGTTCTTTGATAATTATTTTGTCCATCTCTGTTATAATTATTTGGCCTTGTTTGATTATTATTTTGACCATCCCTATTATAATTATTTGATCTTTGATAATTATTGTTTTGACCATCTCTATTATAATTATTTGATCTTTCACCATCAAAAGATCTATTTCTATTATCATTATTATATTCTCTTGGTTTTCTAACTTCAGTGCTTTTTACTTCAGTAGAACTATTTACAACTTCAGTATTATCAGCTTTTGATACATTGCTTTCAGTTGATACTTCTTTTTCTTCTTCTTTTTGAACTGGATCTGGAGCTGGCATTGGTTTACCATTTCTAGTTATAACAACATTAGTATTTCTATTACCAGCAAATTTATTTCTTGGATTTGAATATGGTTGCCTATTTTTAGTACCATTTGATTCCGTATTGTTATAATTTTCTTTTCTTTTTTCAGTATCGCCAACTGTATGGTGAGATTTTTTTATCTCACCACTTACATTTGTAGATATTTCTTCAACTTCGCTTTTTTCGCCATCTGTTTTAATAACCTTTACATTTCTTCTTATAATGTGAACTTGTGGTTTTTCCATATTCTTTTTACCTTCTTTTTCTATATATTTTTTTATATTTGATTTTACTTTTATTACATCATCATCGCTAATAACTGATAAATGACACTTTACCTCAATACCAAGTTTGCCTAATTTTGTGGTTAATTCTGCATTAGACATTCCTAGTTCTTTTGCAAGTTCATATACCTTTGTTTTTCCCAAATTTACTCCTCCAATTCAATAATATTATCTATAACTTTTTCTAAACTTTGATTATCAATATTAATTTTAGTTCTAAACTTTCCATTATTTATTAGTTTTTTACATTTAGTTAAACACTCTTTATTATTGCAAATATATATTCCTCTGCTATTTATATTTTGCTTTGTATCTAAAGTAGCTATACAATTTTGATCAGCTACAATTCTAAGTAAATCTTTTTTTTCATTTTTGCATCTACATATTATGCAACTTCTCTCAGGCATGAAAACATCCCCTATTCTTTATTCTATTACAGTATCCTTAATTTGTGATTCTGTTTTTATATCTATTTTCCAACCAGTAAGTATGGCAGCAAGTCTTACATTTTGACCGCCTGCTCCTATTGCAAATGATAACGCGTCATCTGGTACAACAACAGTTGCCTGTCTTTCTTCATCATTTACATCTATAGCAATTATTGGTGCTGGAGATAGTGCATTAATTATATAACTTGGTGCATCATCACTATATGGCACTACATCTATTCTCTCACCATTTAACTCTTGAATTATTGGTTGAATTCTTATACCTTTTTTACCAACTAAGCTTCCAACAGGATCTATATTTTCATCATTTGAATAAACTGATACTTTTGATCTACTTCCAGCTTCTCTTGCAATGTCTTTTATTTCAACTATTCCATCTATTATTTCAGGTACTTCTGCCTCAAAAAGTCTTCTAATTAATTCAGGTGATTTTCTTGAAAGTATTATTTGTGGTCCAAATTTTCCAGATTCAGTAACACTTACAACATATGTTCTAATTCTTTGATGTGTTTGTAATTGTTCTGTCTTTACTTGTTCCTTTAATGGTATCATTGCTTCAACTCTACCTAGATCAACTATTGTTCCAAATTTATCTGTTCTTTGAACAATACCAGTTACAATTTTTCCTTGTTTATCACTATATTGTGTATATACTAAATCTCTTTCTGCTTCTCTTAATCTTTGTACAATTATTTGTTTTCCTGCAACAGCAGCAATTCTACCAAAATTCTTTGGTGTTATTTCAACATTAACTGTATCGCCAATCTTTGCTCTTTTAGTTATTGATTTTGCTTCATTTAAAGAGATTTGTCTGCTCTCATCTTCCACATCTTCAACAACTTCTTTAACAGCATATACTTTTATGTTTTGTTCATCTATATCTACAAGTATATTCTCGTTAGTATCATAATTTTTCTTATATGCAGCTTCTAAAGCCATTTTCAAAGAATCAATTAAATATTCTTTTGTAATTCCTTTTTCTTCATATATTTGATCAATAGCATTAAACAATTCCTTTGCACTAATTTTTTCACTTTTCATTTTACTTTCTCCTCCTGAAAATGTATTAGAATTTCTTTAATTCATTCATATTAATTTTTTCGTTTTTATTTATTTTTAGTAATTCATCAAAATTATATACAGTATGTGCTGATGAAATATCTTTTAAATTTATTACATGCTCTTTATTATTAATTTCAATAACAATATTTTCATTTACATCATCAATATTTTTTAGTAATGCTTCAAATTCTTTTCCAATCTCTGATTTTTTATACAATTTAATATCTATCCTACTTCCAGTATATTTCTTATATAGTTTTATATTCTTAAGTTGTCTTTCAAGACCTGGTGAAGAAACTTCCAAAATATATTCTTTTGTTACTAATATATCTATATCTTCTTCAACTGCTCTACTTACTAATTCACAATCATCAATTGAAATTGAATCCTCAGGCTTATCAATTACTATTCTTAATATATTTTGATTTCCTTCTTTTACAAATTCAATATATTCTATTTCAAATCCAAGTTCTTTTACCTTACCAGATATTGTTTCTTCAATTTTTTCTTCTATTTTAAAACTCATATTTTCACCTACCATCTCAATATCTAAACAGAAGTGAGAGGATTTTGAACCCTCTCACTCTCATTATGTCACATATATTATACAGTATGCGTTTAGATATTGCAAGCATTTTTTATAATTTTGTGAATTAAATCATATATTTTTTGTTGTATTTAATAAAATTGTAATATTAACGTAATAATATTATGTATTTATTTGTATTTCATATAAATTATTTCCACCATTATTTGACATGTATCTTATCCATACAGTATTTGCTGGCACAGTATAACTTGATGTAATATTACTAGTTGATATTACATTCATTGAACTATCTAAAAATGCTATATACATATAGTTTCCACCACTTGGATATGTATAATATGTCAAAGTTATCTTTTTACCAATTACACTACTATCAACTTTTATATAAAATGTTCCTGCCCCATTCATATAAGTTGTAGTACTTCCATCGTAAACTTGAGACTTCATCGCATCTGCTACATTTACTGTATAACTTGATACAACTCTTGTTTCATTTCCATATTGATCTATTCCTTTTGCATATATCGTTAATCCTTGATTTATCCATATTGCACTATTTTCATAACTTAGCCAATCGCCTGTTGTTCCTATCCTATATAGTCTTTGAACACTTGTAGGAAAGTATGAAATCGTTACCATTTGATATGGTGTTTTTATAGCTTTGGTAGAATCTGTATGTAGTAACATATATCCACTTGTTGTACTAAATGTTGGTTCATTTGCAATTTGTATTTCAGATATATAATTTCCAGTATGATTTGACATATATCTTATCCATGTAGTATTTGCTGGTACTGTATAACTTGATGTAATATTGCTAGTTGATATTACATTCATTGAACTATCCAAAAATGCTATATACATATAGTTTCCACCGCTTGGATATGTATAATATGTTAAAAGTATCTTTTTGCCTATTAAGCTGCTATCTACTTTTATATAGAATGTTCCTGCTCCTGTCATATTAGTACTAGTATTACCATCGTATGCTGGTGATTTCATTGCATCTGTTACATTTACTGTATAACTTGATACAACTCTTGTCTCATTTCCATATTTGTCTATTCCTTTTGCATATATTGTCTCACCTTGATTTACCCATATAGCCTTATCTTGATAATTTAGCCAATCTCCTGATGCTCCTATTCTATATAGCTTTTGAACACTTGTTGGAAAATATGAAATCGATACCATTTGATATGGTGTTCTTATTGCTTTTGTTGGATCAGCATGTAATAACATATATTCGTTTGTTGTACTAAATGTTGGTTCATTTGCAATCTGTATTTCTGTTATATAATTTCCAGTGTGATTTGATACATACATTAACCAAACTGCATTATTAGGTACTGTATAACTTGATGCTATTGTTCCTCCTGATATTACATTTTTTGAGCTATCTAAAAAATATATATTCATATAGTTTCCACTACTTGGATATGTATAATATGTTAAAAGTAATTTTTTACCTATTATGCTACTGTCTATTTTTATATAGAATGTTCCTGCACCAAGCATACGAGTGCTAGTATTATCGTCATATGCTTCTGATTTTATTGCATCTGTTACATTTACTGTATAACTAGGTAAAGTTCTAGTCTCATTTCCATTTTTGTCTATTCCTTTTGCATATATTGTTTCACCTTGATTTACTAGTATTGATTTATCTTGATAATTTAGCCAATCTCCTGATGTTCCTATTCTATATAGCCTTTGTACACTTGTCGGAAAATATGATATATCTATCATTTGATATGGTTTTTTAACTGCTTTAGTTGTATCTGAATTTAACAACATATATCCATTTGTGACATTAAATGTAGGTTCATTTCCAACTTGTATTTCATAAATAAAATTACCTGTATTAGCTGAACTATACATTATCCATGCTGTATTACTAGGTACTGTATAACTTGATGTTATTGCAGCTGTTGATATAGTATTTCTTGAACTATCTAAAAATATTATATTCATAACATTATTCCAACTTGGGAATGTATAATATGTAAATAGTATTTTTTTACCTATTAAACTACTATCTACTTTCATATAAAATGTTCCTAAACCACTCATATATGTACTTGTATTACCATCGTAAGCATTAGGTGTTATCGCATCACTTGGCATACTAATAGTCTTACTTACACTTACTTCAAGTAAAGTATCTTTCTTCACACTCTTTGCTATTATATTTCCTACTGGATAATTAAAACTTCCCGTATACTTTTTCCATGTTACTCCATTATCTATACTGTAGTAATTATCTATATCATTTCTTGTATCATATGTTATTGTAGTTGTAGCATCATATATTACTCCGTATGAAGTTATTGTTGGATAACCTGCACTTGAATTTATCACTGGTGCCTTAGGTGCATCTACATCTAAGTTTAGTATTTTCTTAGTCTCATTTTTCTCATTTCCTACACTATCTTTTCCTTTTGCATATATTGTTACTGTTCCATCACTATTTTTCCAGTTGTTTGCTAGTACCGTGCTTGATGTTAATGTTATCTCTCCTGTGTAATTTGTCCATGTTGTGTTGCTTTCACCAATCTTGTATTGTTTTGTTACACTATCACCATAATCTATTGTTATCTTTACACTTGTTCCTACTGTTGTTTCTGGTGTTACTTGTATATTTAGTGCTGGTGGTGTTAAATCTATGTTTGGTACATATAGTGTGTATACTTGTGCATTTCCTACTCCATCTTCTGCATAAAATGTATAGTATCCATTTGCTGTTATCTTTACTACACTGTTATTATTTATCTCTGTTCCACCTGTTTTAAAGAAGTTTTCTCCTTGCTGTCCACTCGCCCATTTTACTTTTGCCACTTTTACATCATCTGTTACTGCTACTTTTACTTGGACACTTTGTGCCACTTTTTCTAAATCTGCTGTTAGTTTTATCTCTGGTGGCATCTCATCTATATTTGTTACTTTCTTTACTGCTTGTGATGACCATACTTCTGCATCGTCCTGTCCTCTTGCATAAATTATTGTGTTGTTTTTAGTTATTTTTATTTCATTTGTATAATCTGTCCAATCTTGACTCACTGTTCCATCTGGATTTACTACCTTGTATTGTTTTTTAACTAAACTACTTTCGTACTGTATAGTTGCTGTTACTTCTCTTGCTGGATCTTCTGTATTTAATACTACTAAAGGTGCAC
>JAEWRE010000033.1 GCA_023460235.1 Bacillota bacterium | reverse complement strand
TTGGTGATTGATATCTTGCATAACCTGAGTCTCCCACTTTTACATATACTCTATCTGCATTTACTGGTGCATTTACACTAACACTCACACTACTAGCTTTAGCTGTTGGTGTCCATGTTATTGTTGGCAATGCTGGTACTAAGTCTCCACATAGAAGATTTGTTCCTCCTGTTGATGGATCTCCACTATTTGGATATCCACTTTCTCCACCTCCTGGATTTCCTGTTCCGCCTCCTGGGTTTCCAGTTCCTCCACCTGGGTTTGTGCTACTAGCATATCCCACGTAATATGCGTCTGTTCCTACCGCATTTCTTGTTTGAAGTATATTTCCATTTGTATCATATACATTATCTGGTTTTGTTGCTCTTGCTTGTACTAATGATGGTTCTGTTACTGTAAATTCTCCTGTATATGCTAGCCAGTTTCCATCTCCTACTTTATATTCTTTTACTGTTGCACTTTCATCATATACTATATTTACTTTTACACTTGTTGCCGTACTTGATAGACTTGAGTCAGCTCGTATATCTACTACTACTTTTCCTAGTGGTGGTATTACTACTTTCTTATTATCTACTACATAACTTATCCATATATTCTCTACATCTGATAGTCTTACTGTTATTGGTCCTGTATAATCTTGCCAGTTGTTATATGTCGCTGTTCTTATTTCTCCGGCCTCACCTAGTCTCCATTTTCTCTCAGTTGAGTTTGATGGGTAAAACAGTGTTAGCTTAATCCAGCCATCCCATGTATCTACAACATCATCTACTATCTCTGGTAGTGTTCCATTTTTTATTCCTGAGTCTAATGTATGCCATCTTGCTTCTTCAAAATATTCTCCACTATAATCATATATTTGTCTTGTTGAGATATCTATTAAGTAGCCTTTTGTTTTAGATTTATACAAACTTTCTGCTCCAATTAGTGTTGGGTCTATGTGATACAAATCTATATCATCTATCGTTTTACCCGGATTTAGCTCTGCTATTTTTGCTACAAGTGTTGGTACATTTTTCTTTATATCTTGCTTTTCACTCAATGACACTTTAGTACTCAGTGGTAGTTGATATTCAGTATTATCTGCTGACAATTTGCTCATTGAATATACTCCAACTGCCTCTTCTACATTAGTGAAGTTAGCTATAAACTTTGCTTTTTTTGCACTATCCATTGGATTATTTTTACTTAATCCTATTATTATTGCTGTTGCTAGTATTATAACTACTATTATCGTAATTACTAACACAATCAAAGTTATACCTTTTATTTCCTTTTTATTATAATTTAATTTCATATATTTCCTCCAAAGCATCTACAACCAAACTAACCTAAATTATAGAATTATACTACAATTTAGGTCTAAATTTTAATTTATTATATTACACTGAAATTTTGCAAAAATATTTTCTTACTGACAAAGTTTATATATGATATGGCAGTTATTAATATAGTTATAACAGATTTTATTGCGTTCATATATAAACTTCATCTCCTATGATTATTATTACATAAATATTAGCATAAATAAAATCTTTTTACAATATCATTTTTAAATTAAATTATTATTTTTTAGTCTTAATATTACATGTTTTTAAAAGCATTGATTTGCTTTTTTGCATCATTTAATTTCATTGATTCTCTTTTGTCATATAGTTTTTTTCCTTTGCATAAACATAACTCTACTTTAACCCATTTTCCTGAAGTATAAAGTTTACTTGGTACTAGTGCAAATCCGCCTTGTTTAATACTATTACTAAACTTTAGTATTTCTTTTTTATTAAGTAGTAATCTTCTATCACGAGTTGGATCAACATTATTTATATTTCCATGTTCATATGGACTAATATGCATATTTTTAAGTATAATTTCTCTACCATAAATTATAGCAAAACTATCTTTTAGATTACACATCGAATTTCTTATTGATTTAACTTCAGTTCCTCTAAGCTCAATTCCACATTCCATTTTATCTATAATTTCATATTTAAATGTTATTTCCCTATTTTTTATACATATATCATTTCTTTTAACTATATCTTTTTTATCCAACAATATCACCTACTTTTACAAATTTACATTTTGAAATATTAGTTACTCCACATGCAGAACAACTCTCGCTACATCTATTAGTCATATCAGAACTAATAGCCTTATTATATTCTCTAATTAAAAATTCTTTATTAACTCCATGCATTATGTTGTCCCATGGAAATTCATATTCTAATCCATATTCCTTATTAGCATAATCTTTTGGATCAATTTTAGTAGTCTTAAATGCTTTATTCCATGCATCCATATTTATTTTCTCTCCAAAGCTATCAAATTTAGCTCCGTTTTTGTATGCTTCATGGATTAAATCGCATATTCTATTATCTCCTCTTGAAATAACTGCTTCTAGCATACTTACATTTGGATTATGCCAATTAAACTTTAAATTTTTTCCTTTTATTTTTTCTTTTAGAAATTGTTGCTTAAGCTCAATTTTATCTATAGTATTTTGTGCAAACCATTCAAAAGGAGTATGTGGTTTTGGCACAAATGTAGATGTACTAACTGTAACCAAACATTTTCCATTTCTTAGTTCTTTTGGTATTTTATAGTACTCTTCTACTATTTTATTTGCAAGGGTCACAATAGCTTCAATATCTTCATAAGTTTCAGTTGGTAAACCAATCATAAAATATAATTTTATTGATGATGAACCATTTGAAAAAGCAGTCCTACATGAATTTAATATGTCTTCTTCAGTAATATTTTTATTTATTACATTTCGTAATCTTTGACTACCAGCCTCTGGAGCTATGGTTACAGAATTATTTTTAAACTCTTTTAGTTTTCGTGCTAATTCATTATCTACAGAATCTACTCTTAAAGATGGAAGTGATATATTTACATTTTTTTCCTTACAGACATCAATTAAAGAATTAGTAAGTAAGTTAAAATTAGAATAATCACCAGTACTTAAAGAAGAAAGCGAAATTTCATTCATTCCAGTATTCTTTAAAGATTCAGTAGCTAGTTTTAAAATTTTATCTACAGATCTTTCTCTTACAGGCCTGTATGTATATCCAGCTTGACAAAATCTACATCCTCTGTCACATCCCCTAAATAGTTCAAGAGATATCCTATTTTGAATTATATCCATATTTGGAACTACAAAATTAGTAGGATAATCAAGTTTATCTAAATCTTCAATAACTGCCTTTTTTATTACATCATTCTTAGTATGTATTGATGGAATAAAGACACCTTGAATATCTTTTATACTGTATAAAAATTCAACCTTAGGTAATTTTTCTTCTTTCCATAATATATATTTTTCTACTACTGTATTGATTAATTCTTCTCCATCTCCAAGAAGAAAAATATCTATAAATTTACTTAAAGGATAAGGATTAGAAGCACAAGGGCCTCCAGCTATTACAAAAGGATAATCTTTATCTCTATCTTTAGATAGAATTGGTATTTTAGAAAGATTAAGCATATTTAAAATATTAGTATAACTCATTTCATATTGAAGTGTAAAACCAACTATATCAAACTCATTTATAGGGTCTTTTGATTCAAGACCATACAAAGTAATATCTTTTTCTCTCATTATCTTTTCAAAATCAAACCATGGTGCAAATACTCTTTCGCACCATGTATCATTTCTTTTATTCAAAACATTATACAATATTTTCATTCCAAGATTTGACATACCTATATCATATACATCTGGAAAACAAAATGCAAATCTACATTTAATATTTTCTTTTTGTTTTAATACTTGGTTATATTCTCCACCAACATATCTTGCAGGTTTTTCAACTTTAAGTAAATCTTGTCTTGTTACATTTTGCATATAAAAACCTCTCTTAAAATTACTGCCTTGTAGAATTTACTACATTATTTGTATTGTTATCTATATATACTTTAACAGTCTTTTGATTTAAACTTAGTAAATTGTTATTTTTTTGAATAAGTAAGTTATTAAGTATATCCACATTTAAAGTTAAATTAATATCAAATTTTGAGTTAATATTTGTTATATCATTTGGAATATCAATATATATATCATCTAAGTTACTTAGTGAAGCACTGTCTGTATATTCAATAATATCGCCTATCTTATTTTGAGTGTCTTGTAACAAAACATCAATATTATTCAAATAAAATTCATTTTCTAGTTTTACTGCATCTGTATATACTATAACAACTTGATTTAATATTTCTAGTTTCTTCTCTGAAGTGAGCTCAGTATGATTTTGAGCATTTATAACGTCAGCCTTATTAATTACTTCTTCTGGTATATCTGTTATATAGCTATCAGATGGTATATACATAACTATAAGTTCATTTATTTTATTTATTAAATCATTTAGAGTGTTTAAACTTTCAGATGAAATAACTGGATAAAATTGTCGCTTACTACTTATATTTGCACTATTTACTCCTCCAGTTGAAGTATTAGAATTATCATTGATTACTACTTCTTTATATGAATTATCTAAATAACTTTTAATATTTTGCTTCTTTTCATTTAAATTGCTTGTCGCCCTCTTAAACATTTTTAGTAAGTCTACATCTTTTGTAACTTCTGAATAAATTCTATCAGTATCTTCTGAAAAATCTATAGTTGAAGCTTCAAGAGTAGCACAATTTTTTTGAACTGATTTTAAATCAGTGTCTGTAATTAATATATTTTTTAATTTACTCTTTAAAGAGTAAGCTTCATCAATTATACTGTTATATTTATTTACGTATGTACTATAATTTTCATTGTCTGCGTATAACATAGAAATTGTTACTACTTTAGCATCTATTTTCTTCAAACTTGATACTATACTATCAATTCTATTTGAAGTATCAGTCATTGAATCTTTTTTATCTTTTGATATATATCCTTGAAATATCTTAGTCGTTTGATTATTCAAGAATTGTTTTATATCATTAGTCTGATTTATATATTTAAATAGTTGTAATATTGCACTATCAGCATCAGCAATAGTTATTTTCTCATCAAATTTCACATCACGTGTAAGCACCACAAAAGATCCAACTGATAAGCTTGGAACTTTAATAGAGTTTTGTTTTATTATATCTTTTATTGAATATC
Organism: Bacillota bacterium; assembly: GCA_023460235.1. Classification (GTDB taxonomy): domain Bacteria; phylum Bacillota; class Clostridia; order TANB77; family CAG-465; genus CAG-465. The sequence continues at coordinate 37,997 of JAEWRE010000033.1, read as the reverse complement.
CTTTTGCTACATCCATTGTTGAAACATTTTCTGTAATCTTTAATTTATTATTTATAACTGATACTATTCCAAAAAGTGGTGTATCTACATTTAATCTAACAGCAGGATAAGTTTCATATTCTGATTGTTCTCTTATTTCTTCAACTGATTTATTTATTGAATTTACATTCAATTTAATCTTTTCTATACATTCATTTATAACTTTTAATCTATTTGAAATAGCCTCTTTATCGGCTTCACTTAAATTAACATTATCAGTTGTTCTTGTATCATAAGTTATGACATCATCATCTGCAAGTACATTTTTGCTAGATAACATAGCAAATGTAACAGTTGCAATAACTATAGTTAATGTAGATGCAATAATTACTTTACTACTTTTCTTTTTTAATATACCAAACATTATTATTCCTCCGATTTAAGTAACAAGCTTATTATATCATGTAGGGCTTAATAAGTAAATAGTTTTATAAATTATAAAATACATAATACACCATAACAGAATATATTTTAATCCTGCTATGGTGTATCTATTATAATATTATACAAAACTTAGCTTTCTAAATCTTCAATCAAAAGATTTAGTTCCTCTTTGCTATTAACTCTTATGCCTTCATTTAATTCTTCAAGTAACTCTGCTCTTATATGATCAGCAGTAATATCTAGTTTTTTATATTCTGTTTTTACAGATTCATCAACTAATTCATATATTACAATACTACCATTTTCATATTTTACTTCAAAATGATTTGGACAATTTCTATTTTGAGTTTTTCTCAAAGTTACTTCATCATTTGATTGTTCTATAACTTCGTATCCTTTTTCTTTTGCAACATCTATTACCTTAGTCTTAAGATCATCTAAAGTAATGTCATATTTAGTTTCTTCACTTGTAATAGTTTCTCCACATAAAGTATAATAATCTTGATAAATTATCTTAACATCATACTTTTTAGTGCTCACTGGCTCGTATACATTTACCTCATTTTCATTATCTTTATTATTTACAACCGGCTCTGTATTTTCATTTAAGTTTTTATTTCCTTTAGAAGATGTTTTATATCCAATATACATACCTCCAAAGAGTAAAACAAAAAATACTGCAATTACTAATATTCTATATTTTTTCGTTTCAATCACTTGTATCACCTACTAATATAATTTGTCTTTTTAACAAATTTATACATTTATTCAAAATCTAATTGCACCAGAATTCTCTAAATTCAATATATTTATATTGTATTCATTTAAAATGTCAATTGTTTCTTTTGATGGATGTCCATAAACTTTCTTTTTTGCAGAAATTATACCATTTTTAACTTTTATATTATTTAAAAACATACCTGATGTAGATGTTTTAGAGCCATGATGTCCAACTTGTAATATATCGATATTAGATAGTAATTTAAAATAGTAATCTTTTTTCTCTACTGAATCTATATTGTTTAAATCATTTATAATACTTTCTTCAGATTTCTTAGTTGCATCACCCATAAATAACATTCTTTTCTTATTTGTAGACACTACCGAAACAACACTATTTGAATTTAATTCATCTGTTTTATCAATATTTTTATTTGAATTTGGAGACAAAATATCAATTCTAATATTTTTAAAATTTATATTATCATATTTTTCTAATTCAAGTTTATTTATTTTCCTTTTATATATAAAATCTATTACTTTTAAATATTCTTCCTCTTCCTTATTCTTTTGCATACCAAATGCAATGTTATCTACTATTAGTTTATCATTTAGATCATACAGCCCATTTACATGATCTTCGTGCATGTGAGAAAGTATTATTAAATCTATATTTTTAATAGCTTTTGCCTGCAAAAAATTATTTAATACATTAGCAGCTAATTTTTCTTTTTTTGAACCAATATCCATTATTATAGTTTTTCCACTTTCCCTTATCATTGCCATGTTTCCTTGTTCTACATAGAAAAAATAAATATAATTTTCTATATATATAACATAAATATAATTAAAAATTATTAATATTGAAATTAATATGTTAGAAAAAATAATAGAATACCTTAATATTTCTTTTTTAGTTTTGCTTAATCTTACAATTATATACTTTTTATAATTATTAATAATAATTACCGCATAATAAAAAAATATTATAAATATATTTAGGTCAGGAATATATAAAGTTGGAATTTTTATTTTAAATAATAATTCAGATAAAAATACTATAAGTTTTAGTAATATATAATTTGAATTTATTAAAATATCGGAAATAAATGGAATATGAATAAAAAATAATGTTAAAAATCCTAAGAAATTTTGAAATGAAACAATAGGGACAATTAGTAAATTTGAAATAAAAGATGCTAGTTCAAACCTATTAAAATTTTGAATTTCCATTGGTATCAATAATATTTGAACTGCTAAATTAAGTGAAATTCCTTTATTTATAATATTAAAAATATAGTATATATGAGATTTAAAAGTTTTCTTTTTTATATAGTTTATTTTAAGTAATTTTAATAGTTTTATATTTAATAAACTATATATTTGCGTGTAAAACATTTTTATACTTATGACTGCTGCATAAGACATTAACATTCCAGTATTGAAGATCGAATATGGATTGTATATAAATAAAATCAAAAAAGATAACAAGATATTAGAATATATACTGATTTTAAAATCTTGTTTTTTATATATTGAAAAACATAAAGGAATTAGTGCCATTATTCCAGCTCTTAACACAGAAAGTTCCATAGAACAAATTATACAAAAAATGTATATTAAAAGAAAATTTAAACCAAAGAATATATATTTATTAATGTACTTTTTTAATATGGATATAAAAGATACAATTAATATCATATGAGATCCTGAAACAGATATTATATGGAGTATTCCATTTTTATCAAATAATTCTTTTATATTTTCATCCAAATTTAAATCATCACCATACATTATACTTTTAAATAAATTTGACTCTCTATTTGGTAATAATTCATCAATTCTATATTCTATAAAGTCTCTTAGTGAATATGCAAATTTATATACTAAATTAGAGTTTTCTTTTCCTATAAGCTTAATGTTATATGTTGAAATAGTTGAAACTATATTTTTTGAATTTAAGTATTTTTTATAGTCAAACTCATATGGGTTTCCTAGTTTATTATTTTTAGACATAGTTCCAGTAAACTCAATGATATCACCATATTTTAGTTCATATAAATTATTATCCACATCTTCTTTTTGAGCACTATTTTTATCATTATATACATTAAGTAAAAATTTGTTTTTATCATATTTTACAAGATAAGATATTTTATCTTCTGTAATATCTGAAATCTCAATAATACTAGCATTCATCTTTATTGATTCTACATTTTTATATTTCTCATTAAAAACATAGTTTTTATCACAAAATCTTATAGTTATAATTATTAAAGCTGTTATTAAAATAACAATTTTATTTTTATTTTTCATAATATAATTTTAGCATACTAACCATACCATAACAAGAATTCTAGAGTCTATAATTGAGTCTAGTTTTGTCAATTAGAAGAAAGTACTAGACTGATATAATATTTATTATACCAGTCTAAAACTTTAATGCTTCTAATTTCTCATTGAAATAGTATTTCCAGATTCATAGCTTTTCATTGCTTTATTAAATATAACTATGGAAAGTGCAGTGAAAAATGTGCATCCAATTAGAGTTAATACCAGATACTTTGGATTAAATGTAATTACAAAATTAATTGGCATATATGCCATATATCCTACAGGTATAACTGTATAAAGTAATATCTTTACTATACCTTTAAATAACTGTTCAGGATATACTGAAAAAGTAGTAAGTAAAGTTCCAACATATTTATTTGCAATTATTTCAGTATCCCCTAGCCATACAGATAATGATCTTATAATTATACTTGTTGAAATATATATTACTGCTCCAAGTATTCCAAAAACTACTAGAATTATATATTTTACTAAATCAAAATTTACAGCAAATAATCCTATTACTAAACCATACAACATATCACCAAATGCTGAAAAATTACATTTTGACGTCATTACATTTAAAAGTGGATATTTAGGTTGTAGCATATAGCTATCAAACTGCCCTGTAATCATATAACTATTTATATTATCTATTCCACCAAAGAAAAAATAACTTATTCCAAATGATATAACTGGAAGTGACCAAAGATATAATATTGTATTAAATGTTACGCCATTTATATTGCTACCATTTACATTAAACATTATTGACCAAAATATAAGCCAGACAATATTATTAACAAACATTAATACACTTTGTGTTAAAAAACTTATTTTGTATTCTACAGCAGACTTTATACTACATTTAACTGCTACACATAAAAATTTTATATTATTTAAAATATTCTTAACCACCATTAACATTTATATTCTTCACTCCTTTCAAGTTCAAAAGTTTATTAAATATCATAACTAAAAGTAAAAATAATATCTGAAATATGATAAGCTTAATATTTTGTTCCAAGTTAAAGTGAACAAAACTTTTGGAAGCTGGATATGATACATATGTTGTAGGAATACAAAGTAATATTTTTTGTACTATACTTGGAAAAAATTCAAGTGGAGTTAGTACGAGTATTAATACTCCTTTTGATAACACTAAATAAAATGGCTCATTTTCCTCAGTTATAAATGCGAGCAATCCAATGCTTATATTTATACCTATAAGTATACTTACTCCAAATAACATTGAAAATATAAAAAGTACTAAATTAACCATTGATATATGTGGTATTCCGACTATGATTACTCCTAAAATACAAGCAAATACTAAATTAACTAAAAAATTTACTATACAAGTTAATTCTTCAGCAAGTATATACTTAGTTATACTAATAGGTTTGATCAACAAGTTAGCAATATCACCACTTTTAATCATTTGCGATATTTTCTTATAGTTATTTGATGTTGTATAAATTATAAGCTCACCAATTATAATATACCAGATAAGATCTGGCTTCGTATATCCTAAAACAGTTTTATCTTTTAAAATAAAATCCCATAAAGTGTTAAATACAAGAATATGAATTGTAAATGAAAAAAGCGAAACGATATAATTAATTTTAAAATTAAGTTTTGACTTTAAATTAAATTTAAAAATATCTAAATATTTACTCATATCAGACACCTCTTTTCATATATTTCTTTTATTACTTCTTCTAGTGGTGTTGATTCAATTTGTATATCTGTTACATTACCAATTGAAGTAAAATATGAAATAATATCTCCTATTTTTTCCTTGCTTGTGTCTACTGGCACTACAATTTTTGAACATTCACGTAAAGTAAAATTATATTTAAGTTCTACATCATTCAAATCAGTATCATAGTACATTGTAACATTTTTTTTGCAAAGATATTTTTCTTTTATATCTTTCATACTGCTATCAATAATAACAGTTCCTTCATTAATAACAATTATTCTATTACATAATGCTTCAACGTCTCCAACATCATGACTAGTTAAAAATATAGTTGTTCCATGTTTTTCATTTAACATCCTAATAATCTCTCTTATTCTTGATTTTGCTATTATGTCAAGACCTATTGTTGGTTCATCAAGAAAAATAATTTTTGGTTCATGTAGTATGCATGCTGCTATTTCACAAATCATTCTTTGACCAAGAGAAAGTTTTCTTACTGTTAAATTTAATAAATGCTCAATTTTAAATAGTTCAGATATATATTCTATCCTTTTTTCTAATTTTGTCTTGTCAATATCATATATACTTCCAAGTAATCTTAAGCTATCAATAACAGATAAATGTAAATATAACTGTGACTTTTGACCAAACATACACCCTATTTCATATGCAAGTTTTTGTCTTTCCTTAGATGGACTATAACCTGATACTGCAATGTTACCATTTGTTGGTTGTATGATACCAGTAAGCATTTTTATTGTAGTTGATTTACCAGCACCATTTGGACCTATAAAAGCCACTATTTCACCTGATTTAATATCAAATGATACATTATTTACAGCTTTTACATTGATGATTTTCTTTTTTAAGAAACGTCCTTCCTCCTTAATCTTCATACTAAAATTTTTGTTTAAATCATTTACAGTTATTAGCATATAAATCCACCTTTCTTGATCTTATTTTTTGTTTTAGGAATACGTTTTTCTGTATAATAAACAGAAAAAAATATTCTCATAAAAAGCTTCTCAAATAATGAGACTCCTTTTATGAAAATATTTTCATATGTGTACCTAGTGGCTGTGCAGCTCGCAAAATGCTTATGCACACTCTCGTAATACATATATATTAACATAATAATTATTATATGTCAATATTTTCACATAATAATATTATAAAATTTTAAATTTTTCACCATATTTTATGATATTGTCACAAAATATTTAATTTTTCATAAAGCTATTATAAATTTGTTGTATTTATGTAACTTTTAGTGTATAATTATATTATAAGTTGTATAAACTTGGAAGGGGGAAATTATATGTCACTTCCTATTTGGGCTATGTGGCTTATACTATGTGGAATATTCCTACTTATTGAAATATTCACAGTATCATTCCTAATGTTTTGGCCTGGAATCGGAGCTTTTTTAGCATTCATAGCAGCAGCACTTAATGCAAGTTTTTCGGTACAAGTGGGTGTATTTGCAGTATCAACAATACTGATGATAGTTTTTATGAAACCACTTGTAAAAAAATTATTTAAAACAAAAGATGTATCAATGAATAGTAGATCTATAATTGGTAAAACAGGTATTGTTATTAAAAGAATTGATAATATAGAGTCAATTGGTCAAGTAAAAGTATCTGGTGAATTATGGTCAGCAATTACCGAAGATGGTGAAGACCTTGAAGAAGGTGCTGAAATAACCGTTGAAGAAATTCAAGGTGTAAAACTTAAAGTAAAAAGATTAAAAGATTAAAATTAGGAGGATTTTTATGCTATTTTTTATTATATTATTAGTAATAGTTATAATCGTTGCTCTTGCTTCTATCAAAGTAGTAAGACAATCTGAAGTTAGAATTATTGAACGTTTTGGTAGATATCATACAACTGCTGAAGCTGGACTTAACTTTATACTACCTTTTGTAGATAAAGTAAGAGCTGTAGTTAGTTTAAAACAACAAACAATGGATGTAACTCCTCAAAGTGTTATCACAAAGGATAATGTTACAATAACAATTGATACTGTTGTGTTCTATCAAATAACAGACCCCCAAAAGGCTGTGTACGAAATTGAAAGTCTACAAAAAGGTATTGCATATATAGCAATAACAACAATTCGTGATATCGTTGGTAAAATGGATCTTGATAGTACATTTAGTTCAAGAGATTCTATAAATACTCAACTTAGACAAATCCTTGATGATGCTACTGATAGATGGGGTTGTAAAGTTGAACGTGTTGAAATAAAAGATATTAAACCACCAGTTGATATTAGAGATGCAATGGAAAAGCAAATGAACGCTGAAAGAAATAAAAGAGCCGCTATACTTGAAGCTGAAGGTAGACGTCAAGCTGACATTACCCTTGCTGAAGGTAAAAAACAAGCTACAATTCTTGATGCTGAAGCTGAACGTGAATCTAGTATTAGACGTGCGCAAGGTGTTAGAGAAGCAAGAATATTAGAAGCTGAAGGTAATGCAGAAGCAATTAAAAAAGTAGCTGATGCAAAAGCAAAAGAAATTACAATGGTTTATACTGCTATAATGGATTCTAAACCAGATCAAAATCTTGTTGCAATTAAATCTCTTGAAGCTCTTGAGAAAATTTCTCAAGGTTCAGCTAATAAAGTATTTATTCCTTTTGATGCAACAAAAGCAATGGGTGCATTAGGTGCAGCAACTGAAATATTAAAAAATAAATAAGACAAATAATAATTTTACTTACTCTGTGATATATATTATATTAAATATCACAGAGTATTTTTATTTTAGGAGGATTAAAATGGAAATTAAGAAGAAAATAATGATTGATATGGATGATGTTATAGTAAATGGAGGATTTCTTTATCTAATAAATAAGTTTTTAGGAACTGAATATGTTGAAAGTGATTTTACTGAATTCTATATGCAAGATGTTATACCCAATAAAGATGAATTCTTTAAATTTTTCTTGAGACACAATCTTTATGATCACTGCGAACTATTACCTAGTGCTTATGATGTATTAAAGGAATTAAATGAAAAGTATGATATATTTATTGGAACATCATATATTTATCCTGAAATTCCTGATGAATCTGGTAAAATATTATTACAAAAATACGACTATCTAAGAAAAACTTTACCATTTATAAGTCCATATAAATATATATTTTTAAGTGATAAATCCGTTCTTGATTTTGATATAAAAATTGATGATAGATTAGATAATTTAAAAAATGCAAAACAAAAATTATTATTCACTGCATATCATAATTTTAAAGTTTCTGATGATAAATTAAATTCTGCAGGTGCAGAAAGAGTTAGAGATTGGAATCATATAAAAGAATTACTTTTATAATTAAAATGAAAAAACAAGAGAATTATTTAAATTTCTCTTGTTTTTCTTTTATTATAAAAAACTAATCTTCAATTTCTTCTGCTATATCTATACCAAATATATCTTTTCTTTTATATTCTTCTGGATTAAGTCCAAGTCTTGTTTTCATAAATTTAAGTATTATATATAATATTCCTGTAATAGCCACACCAATTATTATTGCTGTATTTCTAGTACCCACATTATCAAGAATTATACCTGCTACAAATACCATTGAAGCACGTCCTATATTTTCAAATATATAAAATATTGAAAGTATTTTTCCTCTAGTCTCTGAAGTAGTGAAGTTATTCATATATTTTTTTATAGATATTCTATACATACCTATAAGTAAATTACACAAAACTAATATTGTTATTGTAACTTTTAATATATTTCCAGAATCATTAAATAAATTATTAAATACTCCCAAGAATATCATACTTACTGCAAATGTATACCCTATTACTGTTAAAGTCTTACGTTTGGTAACTCTTTCTAGTAAAAATTGAGATCTTGAACCTATTCCTACACAAAGAGTTAATGCTGCAAGTATATATGAATATATTATTGTATCTACCTTTAGTTCAACAAGTAAACTTTTTTGTAAAGTTGATAATATATTTATAACGCCATTCATAATAAAACCATATAAGAAAATGGATATTGCTCTTGTACTTTTTAATACCATTTTTATTCCTTTAACATAGTCTTTCATGTTAATTTCAGTAACTCTTGTCCTTCTATCTTGAACATCAACAAAAAATAGTGACATAACAAATGAAATCACAAGTATTGTAAAAGTTATATATATAGGTAAATAGTTATCAAAGTTAAACAAATAACCAACTACTAGAGCAGATGCGGCCTCACAAATATAGAATAGTCCTACTCCGCTTCCCTCAATCTTAGAAAATAATTCTTTTTCATTTATCTTGTTTAAACTAGTATATAACATTTGGGTTTCAGATAAATTCTTTAAAGTTGTACCAAATGCACAAAACGCTTCTGCTAATATGAAAAATATAAACTGATTTGAAACAATATATATAAAACAGTGTACTATCCAAAAGAAATTGCCAATTACAATACTTTTCTTTAGTCCAATTTTTTCTACTAGATAATTCGTAGGAATTTGTAAAGCTGCAACAAATACAGCATAAAATCCTGATAAATAAAGTATTTGCGCAACGCTTAAGCCTTTTGCAATACTATAAAATAAAAAAGAAATGACAGTATAAAATAAGTAATCATATCCAACCATACGATATACCTTATACATGTCAACATTCCTTTTAGCATAATCAATCATATATCTCACCACTCGAATAATTATAGTATATAATTTATCTTTTTTCAACATTTTTTTATACTTTTAATTATTAATTTTTTATATAAGATATATTTAGCTTTTTATACTATTTAATACTCTCTTCAATTCTTTCAATTATATTATTTTCAAGCATGTTTTGAGCTTGAATTATAGCCTTTTCAAACGTTGATACGTTAGAACTTCCATGCACTTTTATAACTGGTTTTTTAACACCTAATAAAACTGCTCCACCATTTTCTTTATAATCATATTTTTTTAACACGTCTGTTAATGTCGATTTTATAATTAGTCCCTTAACCTTATTTAATAAACTTGTTTTAAATGCATCCATTATTACTTTTTTCATTGTTTTAGCTGTTCCTTCAAGAGATTTTAATGCAATATTTCCAAGTAAACCATCACAAACGATTACATCTGCTTTTCCAGTTAATATATATCTTGCTTCCATATTACCTATAAAATTAGACAAATTTTCTTTTAATGTCTTGTATGTTTCTTTAAGCTCCGGTGTTCCCTTTTCCTCTTCTTCCCCAATGTTTAAAAGTGCAATTTTAGGGTTATTTTCATTAAGGACAGTTTGAGAATATATTACTCCAAGTTTTGCATATTGTATTATTGAAATATCCTTTGCTTGAGGATTAGCACCCGAATCAAGTAATATTACTTTTTTATCAGTTATTGTTGGAAGTATAGTTACAAGTGCTGGTCTATGAATACCGTTAATTCTACCAATTTTAAGAAGAGCTCCTGCCATTATTGCACCAGTACTACCAGCAGAAATAAATACATTATTTGCATTAGTTTTCATATAATTATATGCAACTACTATACTTGATTCTTTTTTATTCTTTATAGCCCATGCTGGTTCCTCGTCATTTGTTATATAATCTTTACAGTTTAATATTTTAATTTTAGAAATTATATTTTCAAAATTACCTTTATGTTTTGACCTTATTACTTGTTTAATATCTTCTTCTTTTCCAACCAACATAATTTCAGCACTAATTTTATCTACCATATTACAAGCAGCTTCAATTGGTACTTGTATGTCATCATCAGATCCAAAGACATCAATTAAAATTTGCATACTAGTTCCTCCTAATATAATTTATTTTCATTGCCATGAAATATTCTGACTATATTATTCCTATGTTTAAATATAACTAAAAGAGATACAATTATATTAGAAATTATATATTCTGGTATCATAACAAATGTCATTATAACAAGAAGTATCATACCACCAATACTTCCAACAGATACCATTCTTGTTGCTAGTATTAAAATTACTCCTACAATAACACAAACAAGTACAATCTCATAGTTTATTATTGATATTGCTGCAATTGTTACAGCAACACCCTTTCCACCTTTAAACTTATAGTATATTGGATAACAATGTCCTAAAATTGCTGCAATCAAAAATATACTTTTCTCAGCTGTAGAAACATCAAAATTAAATACATTACTAATAAATATTATAATAAAAAATGATACGAAGACCTTTAAAATATCAAGTGTAAATACAACTGTACCGAGTACTTTACCTAATACCCTTATAGCATTAGTTGTACCAGCATTTTTGCTTCCTAACTCTCTTATATCCCTACCATTCTTAATTTTACATACTTCTATTGCAGGATTTATACTACATATTAAATAAGCTATTAAAAATATAAATATATGATATATTTGCATATATTCCCTCCATTTTTATTATTTTATCTTAATGTTTTCTTTTCCAAAAGCGATTTCCAATTTTTCTATAGTACTATTTTCAGTATTTAGCCAAACTTTTCTATTTAATAACTTTATTTTTTTAGTACCTTCATAGAAAATATTTACAGGACTACTTCCAAAACATTCACCTGGTAAATTTTTTATATATTCTAATACCTTATCTTCCATATCAAACTTATCTTTAGGAAGTTTTATGTATATATTCTTTTGTCTAGTTATTTGTTCAACAGTTGTTACTAATATCTTAGCTTTTTCATTTTCCTTTAAACTTACTTTACCAGTTATTTTTACAACATTTTCATTTGTAAGAATATTTGAATACTTTTGATATGCAGTTGAAAATATAACTGCTTCAATGCTTCCGTATAAATCTTCAATCTCAGCAAACATCATTTGTTTATTATTCTTTGTGTATAATATTCTAGAACTAGTAACGATACCACAATATGTAACTATTTTAGAATCATAACTTTCATTCACAGTTTCTACTTTTTCATCAGTACTTTCTTCTGATTCCTCTGAGGCTTCATTAAGTTCATTACTATATACAGTAGCATTTTTCTTTATATAGTCCATATACTCATCCAGTGGATGACCGGATATATATAGCCCTAGAACTTCTTTTTCCATCTCAAGTAACTCTTTATTACTTGGGATTCTTCCACTTTTTCTAATTTCAACTTTTACTTCTGTATCTTCAACACCTATATCAAATATATTTATTTGATTTTTATAGTTATTCCTTCTTGTTTGTCCTATATTTTCCATAATACTTTCATATGAGTCAAGCATATCAAATCTATTAATATTAGTTTCAATTTCATCAAAACAACCTGCTCTAATTAAGCTTTCAACACATTTTTTATTAACATTTTCCCCAGATGTTCTCTCTAAGAAATCAATAAATCCTTTATATGGTCCATTTTGTTTTCTATCATTAATTATTTCTTTAATTGCATTATCACCAACATTTTTTATAGAGCTTAGAGCAAATCTAATGTTATTATTTATTACTGCAAATCGTATATAACTTTCATTTATATCTGGTCTTATTACCTTTATTCCAAGTTCTTTTGATTCATTAATATACTCTGGTATCTTGTTTAAATTTCCAATCATGCTATTCATAAGAGCTGCCATAAATTCTTGTGGATAGTGTGTCTTTAAATATGCTGTTTGATAACACACAACAGCATACGCTGCTGAATGTGATTTATTAAATGCATACTTTGCAAATTCTACCATTTCATCAAATATTTTATTTGCACTTTCACTATCTATTCCATTTTTACTAAATGCACCTTTAACAAATATTTCTCTTTCTTTATTCATAACGTCAAGTTTTTTCTTACTCATGGCACGTCTAACAAGATCGGCACTTCCTAAACTATACCCTGCCAAATCTCTAAATATTTGCATAACTTGTTCTTGATATACCATACATCCATATGTAACTTTAAGTATTGGAATTAAAGATTCATGTGTATATTCAACATGTTCTGGATTATTTTTATTTTTTATATATCTTGGTATTTGATCCATTGGCCCAGGTCTGTATAGCGATATCATAACAATTATATCTTCTAGTGAATCTGGTTTTAATCTCATCATTACTTGTCTAAATCCAGGGCTTTCCATTTGAAATATCCCAGTTGTTTTACCTTCACATAGTATTTTAAATGTTTCTTTATCGTCCATATTATTTTCAAAATCTATATCTATTCCACGAATTTTCTTAATAAGTTTCTTACATTCATCAATAACAGTTAGAGTTCTAAGTCCAAGGAAATCCATCTTTAGAAGGCCTAGTTCTTCAAGAGTGGTCATGGTATATTGTGTAGATATTAAATTTGCATTTGTGTAAAGAGGTACATAGTTTACAACTGGTTCTTTAGTTATTACGACTCCTGCTGCATGAGTAGAAGCATGTCTTGCAAGTCCTTCTACTTTTTTTGAAATATCAACTATTTTATGTACATCATCATCGGTATCATAAAGCATTTTTAATTCATCATTTGCTTCTAATGCCTTTGATATTGTCATTTTTTGTTCTCTTGGTATCATTTTAGCAATCATATCTGCTTTTTGATATGGTATTTCTAAAGCTCTTGCTACATCTCTTACAGCAGCGCGTGCTGCCATTGTTCCAAAAGTTATAATTTGTGCTACATGATCATGTCCATATTTTTCACATACATAATCAATTACTTCTTGCCTTCTTTCAAAACAAAAATCAATATCAAAATCAGGCATACTTACTCTTTCTGGATTTAAAAATCTTTCAAATATTAAATTAAATTTTATAGGATCAATATCTGTTATTCCCATTAAATATGCCGCAATAGATCCAGCTCCACTACCTCTACCTGGTCCTACAGGTATACCTTTTGATTTAGCATAATTTATAAAATCAGCAACTATTAGAAAATAATCAATATATCCCATTTTATCTATTATTGAGATTTCATAATTTAATCTTTGTACAACATCTTCACGTTCCTCTTTATATCTTTTCTTTATTCCATCATAGCAAAGCTTAGTAAAATATTCTAAATGACTTACATTATTTGGCACTTTAAATTCTGGTAAAATAGTATTTCCAAACTCAAACTCAACATTACACATATCAGCAATTTTTTGAGTATTTGATATAGCCTCTGGAAAGTTTAAAAACGCGTTTTTCATTTCTGCTTCTGATTTAACATAGAATTCATTTACAGGAAATGACATTCTATTTTCATCATTCATTGTAGTTCTTGTCTGTATACAAAGTAATACTTCATGAAAATCATAATCCTCTTTTTCAAGATAATGGCAGTCATTTGTTGCTACAAGACCAACATTTAGTTCTTTTGATAGCCCGATTAACTGTTGATTTACAAGTATTTGTTCTCTTAATTTATTATCTTGCATTTCTAAATAATATCTGTCTTTTCCAAATATTTCTAAAAATTCTTTTATTGTTTCTCTTGCTCCATCTACATTTTTATTTACTATTTGTCTTGCGACTTTACCAGCAAGACATGCGGATAAGCAAATTATTCCTTCACTACATTCTTTTAATATATCCATATCAATACGTGGCTTATAATAAAAACCTTCTGTATAACCACTTGACACAAGTTTTACAAGATTTTTATACCCTGTATTATTCATTGCAAGTAAAATTAAATGATTCGGTTCAGTATCAATTTTACCTTGTTTTTCAAATCTACTTCTTGGTGCTACGTATACTTCACATCCAATAATTGGTTTTATACCTTCACTTTTGCACTTTTTATACATATCAATAGCACCAAACATGTTACCATGATCAGTTATAGCTACTGCGTTCATCCCTAATTGCTTTACTTTTTCAACTAAATCATTTATTCTTATTGCACCATCAAGTAAACTATACTCTGTATGCATATGTAAGTGTACAAAACCCATATTTATCACCCACCATAATTATACTAAAAAAAAGTAAAAAAGTCCATAGGAAAATAACAGAGTTAAATTTATCATAGTGATAGTTTAACCCTGCTATAGTTTTATAGGACTTATTGAATAGTTTCTAAACATTATATGTTCTTTCTACTCTATTTCCTATTCCTGTTAAAATCTCATAGTTTATTGTTTCACACATACCTGCAATATCTTCTAGCAATATATTTTTATTATCAAATATTATTACTTCATCGCCTATATTTACATCATCTATTTCTGTTATATCAATCATACAAGAATCCATACATATATTACCTATAATATTGCATATCTTTCCATTTACTAATATTTTTCCTTTATTTGATAAAAGTCTACTAAATCCATCTGCATAACCAATATTCACAGTTGCAACTTTAGTATTTCTATTAGTTATATATTTTCTGTTATATCCTATTGAAGTACTTTCATTTACATCAAATATATTTGTTATTGTACTAACCAGTTTGCAAGCTGGTCTAAGATTTATTTTATCTTTTAATGAGCCATCAGGATAGTATCCATACATCATTATTCCAGGTCTTATCAAATTGCAATTACCATTTCTAACATTTATACAAGCAGCACTATTACTTGAATGTACATTTTTGATATGTATATCATTTTCTTTTAGTTTATTTATTAGCTCATTAAATATGTTATTTTGTTTATTTGTATAGTCTTCATCACTATCTGCACTTGAAAAATGCATATATATACCATCTATTTCTATATTTTCTAGACTATTTATTTTTATTATTTCATCTATAGCATTATTATAGTTTAAACCAAATCTATTCATTCCAGTATTTATTTCAATATGTATCTTTTTATTTTTGTTTAAATCACTACATTTTTCATTTAATATGTAGGCATATTCATAACTTGAAACACTTGGAATGATATCTTCATATTCTAATATATCATCTATCTCACTTACTAAACTTGAATTTAAAACTATGACTGGAATCTTTATATCATTGCTTTTTATAAGTAGAGCTTCACTAATGTATGCTACTCCAAGATAATTTACTAAATTATTTTTTTCAAGATATTTTGAAACTTCTATCATCCCAAATCCATAAGCATTAGCTTTTACCATTGCTATTACTCCACATTTTTGTTGATATTTTTTTATTTCTTCTATATTATATTTTATATTATTTAAATTAACATACAATTTTGAATAACTCATGTTTTTTACCTCTTTATATATATTACATTAAAATTCAAATCAAATCAATATATACATTAAATATATAATCAGTTAAAACAACTATAAATGCCTAGATTAATCTTCATTAATCTAGGCACTACTATATATAATCTCTACTCGGCATTCTTTTATCTTTTTTAAAGTATTATGCAAATCAATCCTCCACTACCTTCATTTATTATTTTTTGTAGTGTTTCTTGTAGTTTCATCTGAGCTTCATCTGGCATTCTATATAATTTATTATGAAGTCCTTCATTAACAAGTTCATGTAATGATTTTCCAAATATATTTGATTGCCAAATTCTACTTGGATCTGCTTCAAATTCTGATAATAGATATTTTACTAAATCTTCTGATTGTTTTTCACTTCCAACAATTGGTGAAACTTCAGTTTGGATATCTGCTCTAATCATATGAATACTTGGAGCGCTCGCTCTTAATTTAACACCATATTTATTTCCTTGTCTTACAATTTCAGGTTCTTCAAGTGTTAATTCATCCATTTGTGGAGTAACAATTCCATATCCTTTTATTCTAACTTCTTCAAGAGCCATTGCAATCTTATCATATTCTTGTTTTGTTTTTGAGAAATCTTTAAGAAGTGCAAATATATCTCCATCAGAATTAATTTCTATATTTGACATTTCACTTAATACTTTATAGAACATGCTAGAGTTAATATCAATTCTTACCTTTATGCTTCCATCTTCCATTTTTGCATTATCAACACTAACATTTTCAAATATTTCGTTTTCCTTAGTTATTCTTTGTACTAAATCATTTATTTCTCTTAATGAGTAATTTTGTGCAAAGCTATCTTTTACTACATTAATAACATCTTGTTTTAACCAATGATCAAAGTCAAGTATTGTAAACCATTCAGGAAGTTTAAATCCTATTTCAGTTATAGGGAATTCTTCTAATACTCTTTCAAATATTTCAGTTAATTCTTTTTGACCTAATTTTTCAATATCTACAGGCATTACTGATACATCATGTTTTTCTTTTAACTCCTCTGCAAGCCTTACTGTATCTTCTGCATCAGGATGTACAGAGTTAAGTAATACCACGAAAGGCTTATTAATTTCTTTTAATTCATGAATAACTCTATTTTCAGCATCAACATAACTTTCTCTTGATATATCTGTAATACTACCATCAGTAGTTACAACTAATCCTATTGTTGAATGATCTTTTATAACTTTCTCTGTTCCTATCTCTGCTGCTCTTGAAAATGGCATTTCTTTTTCTGACCAAGGAGTTCTAACCATTCTTGGAAGTCCATCTTCCATATGACCTACAGAACCATCTACTAGATATCCAACACAATCAACAAGTCTAGTTTTCATTTTAACATTATTATCTAAATTTATTTCAACTGACTCGTTTGGTACGAATTTAGGTTCAGTAGTCATAATTGTTCTTCCAGCAGCACTTTGTGGAAGTTCATCCTTTGCTCTATCCTTTTTGTACTCATTATCGATATTTGGTATTACAAAGTTTTCCATAAATTGTTTAATAAATGTAGATTTACCTGTTCTAACTGGTCCTACTACTCCTATATATATATCACCATTAGTTCTTGATGATATACTTTCATAAATATCTTCTTTTCTCATTTTTTACCTCCAAGTTCAAATTTCTTTACTACAAATATATTATATTGTACACTTTTTATGCAAAAAATTATTAAAAAGTGTAACATTAGTTTTTGAAATATAGATATTTTTTAAAAATATATTTAAAATATATAAATTTTATAACATTTTAATATGAAATTTAATAATTATAATTAGTACAAAGCCTATAATTTTGTTTTTTTCTTGAATTTTATTGACTTTTTTTGTAAATAAATGTATACTAATAGTTGCAGTATGCAAAATATATAATGCATAATATATTTAAGGAGGAAATTTTATGAGAAGAACTAAAATTGTTGGGACTATCGGGCCTGCAAGTGAATCAAAAGAAGTTCTAACTAGCCTTGTTAAAGCAGGACTTAACGTTATGAGACTTAATTTTTCACATGGTGACCATGAAGAACATTTTTCAAAAGTGAAAACATTAAGAGAAATCAATGCTGAACTTGGTACAAATGTTGCTTTTATGCTTGATACAAAGGGTCCTGAAATAAGAACAGGTGTATTTGCAGATGGACAAAAGCACAAACTAGTTAAAGGTAGTAAATTTACTTTAACAACAAGAGATATTGAAGGAGACGACAATATATTATCAGTAACTTACAAGGGATTACCAGAAGATTTATCAGTTGGATCTCATGTACTTATTGATGATGGTCTAGTTGACCTTATAGTTAATAAAATTGATGGTACTGAAATTGAATGTACAATTCAAAATAATGGTACATTAAAAGGTAAAAGAGGCGTTAACCTACCTGGTGCTAAACTTCAACTTCAAGCTATGACAGAAAAAGATATAGATGATATCAAATTTGCTGTTGATAATGATTTTGATTTTATAGCTGCTTCATTTATTAGAAAACCACAAGATGTTATGGATATTAAAAACTTACTTAAATCTTTAGGTAATGAAAAAATTAAAATAATATCTAAAATAGAAAATCAAGAAGGTTTAGATAACTTTGATGAAATTTTAAAAGTAACTGATGGTATCATGGTTGCTCGTGGAGATCTTGGTGTTGAAATTCCTATGGAACAACTACCTGCTGTACAAAAAATGATGATAAGAAAAACTGTTGCTGCTGGAAAACCAGTAATAACTGCTACTCAAATGTTAGATTCAATGCAAACTAATCCAAGACCAACTCGTGCTGAGGTTTCAGACGTTGCAAATGCAATATATGATGGAACAAGTGCAATAATGTTATCTGGGGAATCTGCTCAAGGAGATTATCCTCTTGAATGTATTGAAACAATGGTTAAAATCGCTGATGCTACTGAAGCAAATATTGATTATTGGAAGAGATTTAAAAAGAGAAATATTGAAAAATTAACTAACTGCGAGAAAGCAAATATATCTGACGATGTAGAATTCAAACTAGAATCTAATTTTGCTGTATGTTGTTCTGCAATGTTTGCTGATGCTGATGCTGTTATAGCTGTTTCTGAACATGCTATCACTCCATCTATGATTTCATCATTTAGACCTGGTTGCCCAGTATACGTTATAACTGCAAATCAAACTACATTTAGACAAATGGGTGTTGAAAGTGGTGTTAGAGCTGTATATGTAGCAAATGAATATGATTTTGATAAAATACTTGAAAAAGGTATTGAATTATTAAAAGCTGAAGGTTTATTAAAAGAAGGAAATACTGTTGTTCTAAGTGGTGGTTTCCCTACAGAAAATAAAGCTAGATTCTTAGCTAACCAAGCTACAGGAACAATACTTAAAATATAGTTTTAAAGTAAATTTTTTTAAAGTGTGTCATATAATTTTATTATGACCGCTTTATTTTTGTAAAATTTACAATAACACTTGATTATTTCATATAATTATGTTAAAATTAATAAGTAATTTATTATAGTTTATTAAGGAGGGCTTTAAAATGGCAAAATGCGAAATATGTGACAAAGAAGTACAATTTTCACTTCAAGTTAGTCACTCACATAGAAGAACAGCTAGAACTTTCAAACCAAACGTTCAAACTGTTAGAGCAAATGTTAATGGTGTTGCTAAGAAAATGAATGTATGTACTAAATGCTTAAGAAGTGGAAAAGTTCAAAGAGCAGTTTAATTAAAAATAGATATTTTTACAAGCTAAATAAAATTTAGCTTGTTTTTTATGCAAAAATATACTCGCCCATTTTAAGACGAGTTATGTATTATATTTTAAATATTGTTTTAAGTATCATCCTCATAAATTTTCCAGGTTGATATACTACTATTTTCATATCTTTTACCTCCTTTAGCAAAATAACCAGCTTATACCGAAGTGCAGCGAGTGCTATTGCTACAATTATTATCCAGCACCAAACAGGGAGTAATATTGCTATTGCTACTCCAATTCCAAATGCTAGTAAAAACATTCCTATTGTCTTCCTAAATGCCCCAAAGAACAATTTAATTCCCCCTTTGACAAACAGATAAAAATATTGTAAAATATTTATTATATAATATGATTATTATTTAAAAGTGGTGAGTGTTTTGGAAAATGTAGAGAATAAAAATATAAGATATATTGATAAAAATAAAAAGCAATGTGAAGAAGTTATAGAAATACTCGAAAAAGAATATCCAGATGCTATATGTAGTTTAAATTATACTTCTCCAATTGAATTAGTTGTAGCATTAATTTTGGCGGCTCAGTGTACTGATGAAAGAGTAAATAAAATAGTACCTATACTTTTTGAAAGATTTTCAGATGTGTATAGTCTTAGTGAAGCAAATGTACTTGATATCCAAGAAATAGTTAAACCATGCGGATTTTACGTAAATAAAGCAAAAAACATATCAGATACTGCAAAAATAATTGCAACTAATTTCAATGGAAATGTTCCTAACACTATGAATGAGCTTTGCACTTTAAAAGGAATTGGTAGAAAATCATCTAATATTATACTTCAGGAGTGCTTTGGAAAAGTAGAAGGAATAGCTGTTGATACACATGTAACTAGAATATCTAGAAAAATTGGCTTTTCAAATGCTAATACTCCAGAGAAAATTGAAAAAGATTTAATAAGAAAATTTGATAAAAAATATTGGGCTACAATAAATCATATATTAGTTTATCATGGTAGAGCTATTTGCATTGCTAGAAGACCACTCTGTGATATCTGTCCAATAAAAGATATTTGTCCAAAGAATGACTAATATTATGTTAGATTTCATGCATGAAAATAAGAAGATATATTTTTCAATATATCTTCTTATTTCTTATTATTTTAATGTTCAGGCGTATCTTGTTCTTTTGAAATTTCTTCAATACTAGAACCAGCTTTAGGAATTTTTATCATAAAGGTAGTACCTACTCCAGTTTCAGATTCAAAAGTTATATCACCATTAAAATTACCTTTTATAACTGAATATGCTAAATATAATCCTAGACCAGTACCATAAGTTCCCTTTGTTGTAAGGATATTCTTAAATATATATGGTTTAATTTTTTCATCTAAGCCACCTGCATAATCTTTAATTGTTATCATAGCAGTATTTTCATCTGCTTCCTTAACAATAATCTCAATTTTTCCACCAGTTTCACCATAAGCTTGTGATCCATTAACTACAAGATTAGTAAGGACTTGACCAAGTTTTGTGGGATCCCCTTTGACTGATAGATCATCTACTATACTTATATCTATTGTTGTTTTATTCTTAGCTAACTCGTGATAAGTTATTATTCTTATATCATTTACCACACTACTTATTTTAAAATCAATATTAGTATCTCCTCCTAAGTTTCTTATTTGGTTTCTCATACTATTTACTATATTAATTATTTTAGTAGCACAGTTATCCATTCTCATTAATATCTCTTTTTCGCTATCAGTTCTTGTTCCAGTCATTTCTTCTAACATTAATATACCAGTTTTTATGGCAGATATTGGTGTATTAATATCATGTGCAACGCCACCTGCAAGTTCTCCAATTGACACAAGCTGTTGTTGTTTAACTATTACATCCTGTTTTTCATTTAATTCTTTTATATCTTGTTTATGTTGTGTAATATCTTTAAATAAAAGTAATGTGCCTATATAATCGGATGTGTTCTCTACAGAGCTAATAGGATGTATATCCACTTCAAAATAATGATTAAACTCATCATTTGATATGTGATACTCCTTTGATATAATTATTCCATTTTTTCTAGTCAATTTTATATCATCTTTTAATTCAGATAAGCTTATTACTTTATTACTATCAACTATTGAGAATAAATTATCATCTTTAGTTATTTTAAGTATATCATTAAATTTATTTCTAAAAGTTTTATTAGAATCAACTATAGTACCATCATTAGATATTACTACATATGCATCTGACATTGTATCTATTATTGTCCTAAATGCTATTGGAACTATATTCAAAGCTTTATATCTAAAAATAGCGATTGAATAGCATATTGAAGTAAATATAAACATAATAGGAGTAACATAAATTGTCATAGATATTATTTTTAAAGTCCCTAAAATATTTATAATTAATGGAGCAAGTCCACCAAGTATAATAAGTGCTGTTTGTATAGAAAAAAATCCAGATTTTTTCATAGATGTTATTATCAATACTACAATTGCTGAAAATATCAAAGTATACGAATATATAGAATATACATAAAATAATGGTCCGACAACTGTCTCAGTCATATTTACTGAATATACTTTATAAAACAAATGATGTATATCATTTGTGAATAAAGATATAAGATTTATAGCTGGTATTATAAATAAATATTTTAGTTTACTTTTAAATAAAGAAGAATTATTGTATAGCAAAGATATATTCATAAATATAACTGGTATAAACATACCTCCCGTATATGTTATATAATCAAAATATACAGGATGTATACTTGTATTTCTAAAAACTATTTGAATTATAAGTCCCATTAAATCGATTATTAAAGAAAAATTTAATAACAAGAATTGTTTATCTAAATCATTCTTTTTTTTCTTACAATATATACCTATCATTACAAAAATTACTGTTAATAAAGATACTATTAATATTATTAATGTTTTATTCATGTTAATTACTCCTCCATAATATTTAGGAATCCGATATCAAATAAATATTTTATATATTTACTAATATATTCTTCGGTAATTATTGGCCAATTGAAACCAACTTTATTTAATACATTTATAGTAAAATCTGATTTAACTATAATATTAGTTTTATAATCCAATTCCTGATTTTTATTTATGTCTAATATTATACCATTTAATTTATTACTCTTATTTTCATTGCTTGAGTATTCTTTTATCATATCTGACATAGTTTGCTTAGTAATATGTTTTAATTTAATTTTAATATTATTAAGCACCTTATCGACAAATATCATGTCAGCATGATTATGATTAAATAAATGAAATGTATTAAAATTATTTTCTATTTTTGAAAGCATTATAACAGCATTAGCTGCATAATCAATAGGTGTAAATTCTAAATATAATTTTAATATATTATCTGGAATTACTCCAACTGATATCATAGATTTTAATCTATTAGCAAAAGCATTTTCTTCAACATTGGGTTGAAATTTTCCATCGCTAGTTCTACCTGTCAAATTTCCCATTCTCATAACCTTGCCATTAAGACCTTTTTCTATAATTGCATCATAAATAACTTTTTCACCTAAAAATTTCGTATATGCATAAACATTGTCTAAGTTTTGTCCAATGAAAAACATTTTTTCATCATATATAGTATCAGGTGGTAAATTGCTTTGTTCAAGATTTCCAGCCTCTAAAAGATTTCCAGATACGCTTAGTGTTGAAATATGTATTATTTTTTTATTATATTCTAAACTAAATTTAACTAAGTTGTCCACTACATCAACATTCATTTTTTTAAATAGATTTATATCACCAAAATGTTTAACACATGCAGCACAATTTATTATTGTATTTATATTATTCTTTATACTATCAAATTCATTATCATCTTTTACAAATTGTTCTTGAGTTATATCACCTTCAATAACAAATATCCTACTCCCGATATCGCTATCATACTTATCTCCAAAAAAGAATTTAAGAGTTGACTTTAGTCTTTCATAGACATCCACATTATTTCTTTTCCTAACTATACAATATATTTTTCCTTTTTCATTAGTCATAAATGAATCTAATATATGTGCACCTAGAAAACCAGTAACTCCTGTTAATAGGACGTTTCCAATATCTTCACTTAATTTAATATGTGGATCATATACATTATTTTTTATTAATTTATTAATTCTTGTATAATCCAACTTACTTATTTTATCGGTTAGATTTTTATTATCACTTTGCAAGTTACTTAATTTATCTCCAATTTCTCTTATAGTTGAGAATTTAAATATATCTGAATAGGTTAAACCTATATTTTTAGAAATAGCTTTTGTAACTAAATTAATTGCACTTAATGAATCTCCACCGATTTCAAAGAAATTATCATCAATATCTATATTATCTTTTTTTAATGTTTCTCTAAAAAGTTCAAAAATTTCCTGATAAATACCTGATAATTCTTTATGTTTATTATTTTTATTTACACTAACAATATATTTCTTAAATATATTACTTAATTCATTCTTATTTACTTTCCCATTAGTATTGATTGGAATAATATTTACTTTAATAAAATAATTAGGTATCATATAACCATTAAAATATTTTTTTAAATAGCTTGATAATTCACTTTCTGTTATCTCTTCTTCTGATGTATAATACGCAACAAGGATTTTATTGTTTTTTATCTTCTCTAAGACTACAACAGCGTCTTTTATAAGATTATTTTCAAGTATTTTATTACTAATTTCATCTGGTTCTATTCTAAATCCTCTTATTTTTACTTGACTGTCTATTCTACCGATAAAATTTATATTACCATCATCATCATATCTTGCTAAATCCCCTGTTCTATACAAAACTTCATTACTATATGATGTATTAGATAAAAATTTATCTTTAGTTGTACTAGGCTTATTCAAATAGCCTTGAGCTACACCATCACCACCAACTACCAATTCACCTGGTACATTTATTGGGCATAATTTCCCACATTTATCAACAATATAACAAGTTTTATTTGAAATTGGTTTACCTATAGGCACATTTTTTTTCATTTCTTTTGTAATTGGATAGTAAGTAGAAAATGTTGTATTTTCAGTAGGTCCATATACATTAATTAATTCCATGTTTTTACATTTTTTTAATGCAGTATTTATATGTTTAATTGAATGTACTTCTCCTCCTGTGAGTATAATTCTAACATTAGAAAAAACTAAAGGATTATATTCAATTAGTTGATTAAATAATTGAGTAGTTATAAATATTATAGTAATTCTATTATTAACAATATAATTTTCAAATTTTTCTAAATCCAATAAGTTATTCTTTTTCATAAAGTACAAAGGAATTGAATTAAATAATGCAGTATAATATTCGAATGTTGTTGCATCAAATGCAAGTGAACCAGTCTGTAATATTCTATCATCACATTGCACTTTGATATAATTTGTATTTTTAACTAAGCTAATAACATTTCTATGATTTACCAATACTCCTTTTGGATTTCCAGTAGTCCCAGAAGTATACATAACATAAGCATTATCAATTGGCAATATATTTTGATCTATATTATTAATACTATCTTCAGTATATATATTACTATTATTTAGATTTATATCAATAAGCTTACAATTATATATCTCATAATCCATTTTATCAGAAATCAGTATATAATTTGAATTTGTATCATCAATTATATATTGTGTTCTTGAAATAGGACAATCAATCTCTATAGGAACATAAATAGCACCGATTTTTAATACTCCTAATATTGCAACCATTACTTCTAAAGACTTATCAAGCATTATGCAAATCATATCCCCTTTTTTAATACCTTGTCCTTTTAAATAATGAGCAAGAGAATTGGATTTCTCATTGAGTTCTTTAAATGTTAAATTACTATTCTCAAAAATAACCGCTACAGAATTTGGATTCCTTATAACTTGACTTTCAAAAATATCTATTATATTTAAATCTTTGTCATAATAGCTTGTTGTATTGTTAAATTCATCTAATAATTTAGTTTTTTCTTTATTAGAAACAATTTCAATATCACTTAACTTAGTTTTTCCATTATCTAATATATATTTAATTGAATTCAAATAATTTTCACAAAATCTTTCAATAGTACTATTGTTAAATATATCTTTGCAATATTCAATATTTATATCGATTATATTATTATTAGGCAATATTTCACAAGTCATATCAAATTTTGAAGTATTATAATATAATTGTGACACTTCAATATTATCGTTATCAAATTTTATCTCTGGTGTAAAATAATTATTATAAACATACATAATATCAAATAAAGGATTCCTTGAAGAATCTCTTGGAATATTTAGTTCTTTAATAAGCTCATCATAACTATATGAAGAGTTATCCAATATATGCATTAAATCATTTTGTATATTCTTTATATGTTCCACTGTATAATTATCAAAATTTAATTTGGTTCTAAATGGTACTGTAGATACATACATTCCAGTTGAATTTAATTGTTCTTTAGTAACTCTCAAATCTGTGGCCATACCAATAATAACATCTTCACTATACATATACTTTGATAATGTAAATGTAAATAAAGAAAGAAATATACTATTCAATGTAACTTTATTATTAATTGAATATATGTTTAACTTTTCAACAATTTCTTGATCGATTGTTAATTTTACTTTTTCTCCATTAAAAGTTCTAAATTTTTGTCTTGGATTATCTAATGGAAAATAGTTAATTGGTAATTCATCTTTAAATTGATTGATAAAATATTTTTTTGATATATTATACTTTTCCTTATTATTTATTAAATACGTAATATTACATTTTTCGCTATCAACATGTATATTATTATAATAATCAGATATTTCTTTTAGAAATATATATACGGATCTTCCATCGAATATAATATGATGAAAATTTGCTATTACGTATATACATAATTCAGTTTTATAAATATTAATATCAAATAATCTATCTTCTAATATTTCAAAATTTTTATTATACATATTCTTTATATGCATATATTGATCATTAGAAACATATTGCTCATTAATAGAATAGTTATTATCAATATCTAAATATTGATATACTTCATTATCTTTTATTTTTATTTTAGTAAATAAATTAACATTGTTAAATACCGTTTTAATAATTGCATCTTTTAATTTTTTTACATCAATTTGTTTTGAAAACTTTATTTCAAATGGTATATTATATAAACATTTATTTTCTGTTATTGAGGAATTAACGAAAATTCCTTTTTGATCAGAATTTATTGGTAATTCATTAACATCATTTAATCTATTCTTATATTTAATTTTATCTTCAAATTCTTTAATTAGATTACTTATATCATATATTGTTGAATTATTAAATATGTTCTGATATGTAATATCTATACCAATACCATCTAAAATTGATATTAATTTTATTATTCCTAAAGAATCTAATCCAAGTTCCCTTAAATCTTTATGAATACTTATTTCATTAACATCAAGAATATCTTTTAAAGATTTTTCTAAAAATAGTTGTATCTTAGTATTCGGTTTTATATATCGTTCCATTCTTTGGTTATTATCAAATCTTGGAAGTTTATTTTTATCAAGTTTCCCTACATCATTAATAGGAAATTCATCAATTTCAATATATTTACTTGGTACCATATACGGTGGTAATTTAGCTTTTAAGTGTTCTTTTAATTTTTCTTTTTGAATTTTTTTATTTGTATTATAATATATACACAAGCTTTGATAATCATCAACAATTACAGCCACCTGATTTATATCTTTAAAATTTCTTGCTATATTTTCTATTTCACTTACTTCAATTCTAAGTCCATGAACTTTAACTTGTGAATCTTTTCTCCCTATATAAACAATTTCTTTGCTATAATTTATATAACATAAATCTCCAGTTCTATATACTTTACCATATTCTGTTGATATAAATTTTTCATCTGTTAATTTATTAAGATTATGATATCCTTTTGCTACGCAATCTCCACCAATACATAATTCTCCTATTTCACCTAAAGGTAAAACTTTATTTTTTTCATTAAATATGTAAGCCTTCATATTAGGGAGTGGTACTCCTATATTTATTTTAGTACTATCCTCTATCATTTTAGAAGTAACCCAAACTGTTGTTTCTGTTGGCCCATATCCATTATATATATTAGCCTTTGTATTTTTTCTTATTTTCTCATAATAATTAGTTGGGAAGACTTCCCCACCTAACATTAATCTTTTTAAATTTCTAAAAGCATTACTATTATCGTAATCAATTAACAATTTAAATTTTGTAGGAGTCATATTTATTACTTCAATATTATTATTCAAAATACATTCAATTGTATTTTTAGGTATTTTTTGTTCCAATTCATCTGCAACAACAACAGTTTTACCCAATGCTAAAGGCACTAGAGTCTCTAAAATAAAGATATCAAATGAATAAGTTGAAAAGTTTCCCCAAATTTCACATTCTTCTAATTTTTGGTAATTAATTACTGAAAATATTAAGTTGGTTACGTTATTATGTGATATTAATACTCCTTTTGGATTACCTGTGGTACCGGAAGTATACATTATATAAGCTATATCATTGGTTTCATTTATAATATCAATATTACTTATTTCATTAAACTCACAATTATTAATATTTATTTTAGGAATCTCATTATCTATATTTATATTATCTGAAAATACAATTGCCTTTGTATTACTATTTTCAATCATATAATTGATTCTGTCTTTAGGAAAATTAGGATCAATAGGTAAATATGCAGCTCCGTGATTTTAATATTGCTACTATACTTACCAACATCTCAATACCCCTATTAGTAATTATTGATACAATATCATTTCTCGATACCCCTATTTTTTCCCTTAAATAATATGCTAGTTTATTAGATTGAACATCTAATTCATTATAACTTATATTTTTATCTTTAAATACTATAGCGACTTTGTTAGGATTTTTATCAACTTGCTCTTTAAATAATTTCATAAAATTCTCATCTTTTTGATAATGCAAAGTTGTATTATTAATACTATATATTAAACTTCTTTCTTCTTCATCAAATAAATCTATATCTTCAACTTTTATATATTCATCTTTTACAATTAAACTTATAATATTCATAAGACGTTTATTTAAGTAGAAAATATCTTTTTCTTCAAACAAATCAATCAAATAATCATAATTAATTGTTAATATGCCACTATTATTTGGATCTAATACATGTATTTCAAGAGTATTTTGAATATTACCAGAAAATGCCCAATCTACTTTAAAATTCTGATCTTGAAAATTAACTTTTCCATTTTGAAAAGAAAGTACAATATTATACAATTTATCTTTTATATTAGTTTCGCTATGTATTTCTTCCAATATTTTATAGTATGGATATTTTTGGTGTTTTAACATGGATTTTGTATTTAGAGAAATTTCTTTTAAAAAATCCACAACTTTAGGATTATCTTTTATTTTAATCCTAAAAGGAAACGTAGATACAAACATCCCTAACATATTTTTTTCTTTAAAATTAGATCTATTTAAAAGAGGTGTACCTATTGTGATATCATTTTCATTTTTTAAGTTATGAATATATATTGATATAACACCTAAAAGTAATGAATATTTTGATATATTGTTATTTTTACAATAATCATCTATATAATTATTTAATTCTAAATCTATATTAGTTGAATATCTATTTGCTTTTGTTGAAGTCGTAATTGACTTTTCCTTTAAATCTATTACATTATCCATACCCTGTAAATATTCATGCCAAAACATTTTATCGTTTTCATATTTTTCAGATTCTCTGTATTCATATTCTGTGACTATATAATCAAAGTAATTTTCAGAGTATGTGTCATTTTCTTGTATGCCATATAAAACTTCATTATAATATTTTCTTAGAAGTGTACCTATTTTATATATGCTCCAAGCATCTGCAATTATATGATGTATTTTGAATAATATGGCTCCACAATTATTTGAATATTTTAAGATTTTTACTTCACATAAATATCTACTTTTTATGCTAATAGGTTTGTTCGAAAATTCTAATATATATTCGTTAATATCGTTTTTAGAATATACTGTAAAGTCTTTAATTTCAATATCTTGTTCTTCAAAATCTTGTATAAATTGATAATGTATATTATTTTCTTCCATTATCTTAGCTCTCAGTAAATCATTATCATTAAATAATCTATTAATTGAATATTTACAATATTTCTCATCAAAAATATTATTAATATTTAAAATAGCAGTTATCATATTTATTGATGAATTACTATTCATTTTTTCTACTAGAAATATATTTTCTTGTGGAAAACTTAGCTTAAATTTACTGTTCATAATATATTACCTCTTTTTGACAAAATGTGCTCTTTTTCTATATTTATTAGTATATCAAATAACTATTATAAAATCAATGTTTTAATTGATGTTTAAATCATATTATATATTTAAAAAATAAAAATAAGTATAGATTTGATCTATACTTTATATATTTAATATATATTTTAAATAATTTTACCATCTGTTGAAATTGTTAATACTTTTACTGGAATATTTTTATAAGAATTTTCTACTGCAATTCTTACAGCATTTTCTACCCCACCACAGCAAGGAACCTCCATGCGTATTACAGTTATACTTTTTACATTATTCTTTTGTATAATTTCACTAAGCTTAATTGAATAATCAGTATTATCTAATTTAGGGCATCCTATGATTGTTATTTTCTCTTTCATTTCCTCTTGAATATTTGCATAAGCAAACGCTGTACAATCAGCTGCTACTAGTAAATCACAGTTATTGAAAAATGATGCATTTGATTGTACTAACTTTATCTGACATGGCCACTGCATCAAATTTGTGCCTAAACCATCATTTACTTTTTTTGTAACACTCCTTTTATTTATATTTAGTTTCATTCTAGAAGAAGGACAACCTCTAAAATGTGTATTTATATTCATATTTTTTGATACAGAAATTTCATCAAAATCATCTGCATCTCTTTCAATTATTTCTAAAGCTCCCATTGGACATGCAGGTAAACATGCCCCTAATCCATCACAATATGAATCTTTTACTAATTTTGCTTTTCCATCTATAATTTTTAGCGCTCCTTCATGACATGAAGCTATACATATACCACAGCCATTGCACTTTTCTTCATCAACTTTTATTATATTTCTTTTCATTATTTCCTCCTTGATTTATATATATAATTATAGTATAATTTCATTATTAATTCAGTAGCTATGGCTACAAAAGAGGTGATATTTTGAATAATTATATAGACATATTAGAAAATTGTTACATATTTAATAGCCTAACCAAATCAGAGATTAATGAAGTTACTAAAAAACTAAATATTGAAATAAAGTCTTTTAATGCATTAGAAACAATAATGCATCCAGAACAAAATTTAGAAAAATTAGGGATAATAGCTGAGGGTTCTATTGAAGTATCAAAACATAATTCAATAGGTGATAAAATTACCATATCTACATTTAGTAAATATGATGTTTTCGGTGAAGTAATAGCTTTATCAACTAAATATAATGAAAACATTACAGTTATTGCATTAGAAGAAACAAAAATAATATTTATTGATGTTAACTCAATTATACATGATAAAAATAACAATTTGAATTCAAATTTTAATACTGTATATAAAAATATAATATCTGAACTAGCAAATAAAGCATATATACTAAATAAAAAAATTGACTATTTATCTATAAAAAGTATGCGTGGAAAAATCGCCACTTTTCTGTATAATATGTACATTAAAGAGAATTCTTTATCGTTTAATATAAAACTAAACAGAGATGAATTAGCTGACTTTTTGAATGTTTCTAGACCTTCAATGTCAAGAGAACTTTCAAGAATGAGTGAAGAAAATATAATAAGATTTAATAAATACTTCTTTGAAATATTAGATATAAATAAATTACACTTATACGTTCAATAGAGTATTGATATCATCAATACTCTATTTTAAATTACATTTATTTTAATAATTTATTTAGTTCTTTTTTAAATTCGTTTATATCTTTAAATTGTCTATATACAGATGCAAATCTTACATAAGCAATCTCATCTAGTGCCTTTATTTTTTCTATTACTAGTTCACCTATTTTAGATGCAACAACTTCTTTTTCCATTGAATTATTTAAATCCATTTCAATTTCATCAACTGCTTTTTCAATGGATTCAATTGATACAGGTCGTTTTTCACAAGCTCTTAACATACCATTTATTATTTTATTTCTATCAAATTGCTCCCTTAAACCATTCTTTTTTACTACCATAATAGGAGTATACTCTATTTTTTCATAAGTAGTAAATCTGTTTTTACAGTTTAAGCACTCTCTTCTTCTTCTAATAGAATTCCCTTCTTCGATAGATCTTGAGTCTACAACCTTACTTTCTTCAAAACCACATTTTACACAGTGCATATATCACCTCTATATATTAGAAATTATGAAGTATAATTTCTCCTTTTTCTAAGCTATTTTTCGCATCGATAGCTCTTTGATTACTACTTCCTCTAAAAGGAATAAAGTTATCTTTTTGCTCCATATCAAATTTTCCATCAATTAAAATATCTGTTAAACTAAGAAGCTCTTCAAATCCATTTTCATATGTTGAACTTTTTATTAATTGTTCATAAGTATATCCAGTATAAACAATAATATTATAGTTACCTTTACTATTTAATTGATCAATCAATTTTACAACTTGTGGAGCTTGAACAAAGGGATCTCCACCACTTATTGTAACACCTTTTATTAGTGGATTCTTTGAAATATCATCAACAATACTTGATATTTTAACTTGTTTTCCACCATTAAAATCATGTGTTTGGGGATTATGGCATCCAAAACATTTGTGAGGACAGCCTTGAGTAAATACAGTATATCTTATTCCAGGTCCATCAACTATTGACTCTTTTACAACACCTGCTATCCTTAATGTTTCTTCCACCTAAATCATCTCCTAAAATTCTGCACAACTACATTCAAGTGAATGCTTAACTCTATCATGTTCTTCTGCTCTTTTTCCATTATTAAATCTATCTACTGTTCCAACTAAGTAACCTGTTATTCTTCTTATTCTTTCAAAAGGTACTGACTCAAATGTATAGTTAATATCCACATATTCCCCATCAATTTTTATATCTAAAGTACTTATATTTTTTTCTGGATATTCTTCATTTATATGACTAACATATGCATCTATTTCCTTTTGACTCATTTCTCCACCAATAACATTAACTTTCATAAAAACTCCCCCTTATTTATTACTAAAATTTAATCACAATTGCATTCGCTCATAAAATGTTTAACTCTATCGTGTTCTTCTGCTCTTTTTCCATTATTGAATCTGTCTACAGTTCCAACAAGATATCCTGTTATTCTTCTTATTCTTTCAAATCCAACTTTATTTTCTTCATGATCACGTCTTCCACATTGTGGACAAACATCTTCAATTACACCTGTATAACCACATATTGGGTCTCTATCAACTGGATGATTTATTGAACCATATCCTATACCTGATTCTTTCATGCATCTTATTATTTGTTCAAATGCATCTAAATTCTTTGTTGGATCACCATCAAGTTCAACATAGCTTATATGACCACCATTTGTTAAATTATGATATGGTGCTTCAATTCTTATTTTATCAAATGCATTTATGTGGAAGTAAACTGGTACGTGGAATGAATTTGTATAATAATCTCTATCTGTAACCCCTTCAATTTTACCAAATTTCTTTCTATCCATTTTAACAAATCTTCCAGAAAGACCTTCTGCAGGAGTAGCAATAAGTGAAAAATTAAGTCCAGTCTCTTCTGTTTTTCTGTCCATTTTTTCTCTCATATAGCCTATAATTCTAAGTCCAAGTTTTTGAGCTTCTTCACTTTCACCATGATGTACTCCAATAAGAGATTTCAATGTTTCAGCAAGACCAATAAATCCAACAGTTAAAGTACCATGTTTTAATACTTCTCTTACTTCATCATCAATATTTAATTTTTCTGAATCTAACCATACGCCTTGACCCATTAAGAAAGGATAATTTCTTACTCTTTTAGCAGATTGTATTTCAAGTCTATGAAGCAATTGTTCTTCAACTAAATCAATTCTTTCATCAAGCATTCCAAAGAATTCATCAATGTCACCATTTGACATTATAGCAATTCTTGGTAAATTGATTGATGTGAAACTTAAATTCCCTCTTCCTGAAGTTACTTCTCTTGTTTTATCATAGCTATTTGCCATAACTCTTGTTCTACATCCCATATATGATACTTCTGTATTATAATCACCAGGTCTATAGTATTGTAAATTAAATGGCGCATCTATAAATGAAAAGTTAGGGAATAATCTTTTTGCAGATACTCTACAAGCAAGTTTAAATATATCATAATTAGGTTCACCTTGATTATAATTTATTCCATCTTTTATTTTTAAAATTTGTATAGGGAATATTGGCGTTTCACCATTTCCTAGTCCAGCTTCTGTAGCAAGTAGTAATTCTTTCATTACTAATCTTCCCTCTGGAGTCGTATCAAGTCCATAATTTATACTACTAAATGGAACTTGAGCACCAGCTCTAGAATGCATTGTATTTAAATTATGTACAAAACCTTCCATTGCTTGGTAAGTTGATTTTTCAACTTCTTTTTCAGTATATTTTACTACGAATTCTTGTATTTTATTTACAGTTTTTTCATCAAAGTCTTTTAAAAGTACTTTTCTTTCTTCTTTTAAATAACCATTTGTATCTTCAAGTGTTGCAACTAAATCTTTGTCATATTTTATTTCTTGAACAATAGATTTTGCATATTTATATGAATCTTCAACATCAGTTAAAAGTTCAATTGCTTTTGCTAAATTTTTTAAATGCTCTTTTTTATATGTTTTTCTAACTCCAATTGCCATAGCATATTCAAAATTTGGAATACTTTGACCACCATGTTGATCATTTTGATTAGATTGTATTGCAATAGCTGCAAGAGCTGCATAGCTTCCAATCGATTGCGGTTCTCTTAAGAAACCCTCGCCTGTGCTAAAACCACCTTTGAATAACTTAATTAAATCAATTTGACAACACGTTGTAGTAAGTGTTAAAAAGTCTAAATCATGTATATGGATATCGCCATTAGAATGCGCATCAGCATGTTCTTTTTTTAGTACAAACATTTGATAGAATTTTTTAGCACCTTCACTACCATATTTTAACATTGTACCCATTGCAGTATCAGCATTAACATTTGCGTTTTCTCTTTTAACATCACTGTCTTTAGAATCGCTAAAAGTAAGTTGTTCAAAAGTCTTCATTATATCAGACTTCATATCTCTTTGTTTTGTTCTTTCTGCTCTATATAATATATATGATTTAGCAGTTGCTGCATGCCCCTCTTCTATTAATACATGTTCAACAGCATCTTGTACTTGTTCAACTGTTGGAGCCCCACCATTTAGTTTTCTTTCTAAATATTCACAAACGTGAGAAGAAATTTGAGCTGATTGATCATAATCGTGTCCTCCGACAGATTCTGCAGCTTTGTAGATAGCCTTTGCTATTTTTTCGACATTGAATGGAACTGTTCTTCCATCTCTTTTAACAATCATAGTAATCATATAAACACCATCCCTTGTATAGTTACTTATGCATCAACACAATATATTGTGTTTCATTGATTAGAATTATATCATTAGGAAAATTGATTGTCAAGGAATTTCTAATAATTTTATAAAGAAATTTTGGTGCTTTTTTTGTCATTTTTTGCAGTTATTTGGTACTGTAAGAATTCAACTTTTTTATGCTACATAAACGTATTACATATCTAGTTTAAAATAATATTGTAACTAAAATTTAATATTGATTAGTTAATTTAAACAAAATAAAATTGTTGAAAAATATATTTCTCAACAATTTTAATTTTTTATAATTACAATTTTTTAATATTCTATTAGTTATGTTATTTTATGTATAATGCTACACGAAATCCGCGGAAAGTACCTATATCAGGTGCTGTAATGCTATGACGATAAGTTGGTGGATAAGTATAACCAGTATTGACATAACTTCCTCCTCTAGTAGACAGAGCCGATGAATATTTTTCATTTGTCCATTCCCATACGTTTCCAGCTAAGTCATATATATTTTTACATTTCCAGTAATTACTATATCCAGTTATTTGTAAGCCACTATATCCAGGTACATTAGCTGGTGAAATCGAATCATTATGATTTCCCCAAGTTCTACTATCTGATACATTTTTACCACTATTTTGTATCCATTTCATTACTGTATCCCATTGTGTGCCTGTTATTAAGTTAGTCCCTATAAGTGCTGCATTATATCCATAATTGTCTGACATTACTTCTGATTTTGCTTTTGCATCTGTATAAGTTATATTATTCCATACTGATGCTTTTTTACTTGCTACCTTTCCACTATTATTGGAAGCCTCATACCTTGCTATGTAGAACCCTTTATATTTACTCACTGCAGTATATTCATTAAATCCACTTGGCAATGTATCATCCGTTGTTATTGAATACGAGTATCCACTAGTACACCATTTTGAATACGTTACATTTGTTCCATCAACTGGTACCCATACAAATTGATTTCCATATGAATCTACTATTACAAGCCCATTATTCCAATCTGTCCCTAAATTTGTCCATTTTGCATCATTTGTATTTACTGCCATAAATCCTGCTGGTATTACTGGATTGTTATATGAATATCCGCTAGTTGCCCCACTAAATGTAGTATTTATACTTTTTATTTCACTTACTATTTCTAATAGTTCACCTACCGTAAATTTATTTGTAGCAATTATTCTTTGATTTCCTACATTATCTTCTGCTTTTATCCATAAGTAATAACTTCCATCTCCTGTTTTTGTTAATGTTGATCCATTTGTAAATACTGTCCATCCACTTGATGGTATTGTGCTACTTTGTGTATCCCATACATATTGTAATTTACTTGTGTTTATTCCACTTCCTGAATCTGTTATATTTACACTTGTACTTGCCTGTGTTGGATCTTGCCCTCCATCTTTTCCAAGTGTGATGCCTGGATTTGTTCTATCTATTTTTACTATATATCCTGTGCTCTCTGCTCCTAATGTTCCTACATTATTTACTGCTCTTGCTTTTACTGCACTTGTTCCTTCACTTGTTATTACTATTTTATTTGTACTGTTATATGTTTGCCAAGCTCCACCATTTATACTATATTCATATTTTGTTACTCCTGGACTTGCTACTGTATTTACTGTTAATGTTACATCATCTTTTGTCCATACATTTGTTGCTGTTGTTCCTGTTATACTTGGTGCTACTGGTGTACTTGTATTTGTTGTTACTCCACTTGATAATACTTCTCTTCTATTTCCTGCTTTATCTACTAGCAATACATGTAAATAGTATACTTCATCTGTACTTGATGTTACTGTTATTGTTTGTGTTTCACTTGTAAATATTGTAGCTGTATTCCATATTGCTTCAGTATCTCCATATGGTAATGTTACTGTGCTGTATATGTATTTACAGTTGCTTAAATCAATTCCACTTCCATTTGTATTATCACTTAATTTTACTGTTGCTTGTACATTATTTGTTGCTGTATTTGTTGGTATTGTTATTTCTGCTTCATTTGGTACTATTGTATCTACTATAACTTTACTTGATGTTGCACTTTTTCTATTTCCCATATTATCTACTGCTAGTGCATGTATATAGTATTCTCCATCTGCTGGTACTTCTTTTGTTATTGTTGCCGTATTTCCTGTAAAATTATCTGCTGTAAAACTTGTTGCTGAGTTCCATATTAAATCATCTTCTGTGTAATTTGTTGCTATTTGGTCTATTACATATTTACTTCCTGTTTTACTTATTCCACTTCCACCATCATTATCTGTTAATGTTATTGCTATAGGTGATATTGTTA